>JABSSG010000001.1 GCA_013214525.1 Rickettsiales bacterium
CGCACCTCCTTTAGACGCCAATACTTTTGTTATTGCCGCTGTTAGGGTTGTCTTACCATGATCCACATGACCTATTGTGCCTATGTTACAATGTGGCTTATTTCTTTCAAACTTCTCCTTTCCCATACTCTTTCTCGCCTCGTTTATTTAATATTATATTTTAATTACTAACCAAAAATTTTTATAAGCCTGGAGCGGGTGATGGGAATTGAACCCACACAACCAGCTTGGAAGGCTGGGACTCTACCATTGAGCTACACCCGCATTCTCCACTTAACCTTGGTGGAGGGGGTAGGATTCGAACCTACGTACGCATACGCGGGCAGATTTACAGTCTGCTGCCTTTAACCACTCGGCCACCCCTCCTATACTTAAGTGAATAAGGCACCACCTGTGCTGAAATAGACTCAAGCTAACAACCACTCTCCCTACTTCAGAACTCATGTTTTTAATATAGTCAAAGAACTATGTCAATCCAAAATTAGCGTTTATACATAAAACTGCAAATAATTTTTAACTACTTTATACTACACGTATAAAATTTAAGAAATTTGGACTATAATCCAATCTGAATATTGAATACTAAAACTAAAAAGATACATCAACTCCAAAGCCATCAATGCTTACATTAAAGATCAAACTACAACAATTTAGGTTTTCTAGAAATCTGAATTTTATTTATTTTGGCACATACAAAGTTAAGTGTTTCAGCTAATTCACCCTCTACCTTTTTTGCTAATTGAATTTCTACCGCTAGAATTCATAATATAAATATGTCTGACAACATTTTTGTCGCAACAAATATCATAAATATTCCAAAATAACGTTTAAGCCTTCTAGTGGGCAACCTATGTGCTAACTTTGCCCCCATAGGAGCACAAAATATGCTGATTAGAGCAATAATAGAAAAAGCCATTATATTTAAGTAACCTAAACTTAAGGGGGGAACATTCGTATCATTCCAACCAATAACTAGAAATCCTGTTGCACCAATAGTAGCAATAATAGGCCCAATAGCAGCAGCTGTCGCAATAGCATTATGTATGCTCACATTACAAATTGTCATAAAAGTTATATTTTGCACTCCTCCACCAACCCCCATTAGCGTAGATAAACAAGCATTAATACTTGAAATCAATGTAAACAAAGGTTGCTTAGGTAAATTATTAAAAATTGTTTTACGATTAGAAAGCAACATATATGTTCCAAAACCCATCTGCGAAGTAGCAAAAATAAATTTTAAAACCAATGCACTTACTATACTGGCAAGCATTGCACCGACCACTACCCCAATTACGATGCCTGGCAAAAATTTCTTAAATAAATTTACATCCACAGCACCTTTTTTATAATGTGCTATAGCTGAAGAAGCTCCTGTAACAACAATGATTAATAAAGAAGTGCCGACGGCAATATGCATAGCATTAAGTTCATATTTTAAAGATCGTAAAATATAATACAATCCAGGCACAAAAATTGCACCACCACCAATGCGCAATAATCCAGCTAGAAAACCTCCTATTATACCTAATGCTAAGAGAAAAATTAAAATAAATAGATACTCAAAGAACATATTTTCATTTAAGATAACCTGCATTTAAGCAATATAGAAACATCTATCTTTATAAACAATCTTTTTTTAATTACATGACAGCAATTTCTTACAAAGTCACAAAATAGTACTTTTTGCGATCAATAATTACTGTTACCCTATCTCATCATCTATGATGTTTTTCAAATGGTATAAAACATGATTATTATAAATCCAAAACTTACTTAATAACTCCGTATTTATTTCACCCATTGATAAATACCACTAACTCTTATGCATATATCAAGTTATCAAATTAAAGAAGACCTGCACTCAAAAAGAAAAATATAAATTTTTAGATATACTAATACTTACACTCAAAGCATCATAAAACTCTATTGCAAACCATTCAAAAATAACCTATGATGGCTTAATTAAATTATGAATTCCATGAGGCGGGTTTTCCCGCCTTTATTTTTAAGTACAACTAAAAATGTTAGAAGAAAAAATACACAATCTAATACAAAAAAAAATCACCCAAATGGGTTATGAACTAATACGTGTTAAATATATAGATAACACTAAAACATTACAAATAATGATAGATTCAACACAAAAAAACACTAGTATTGGCATTGAAGACTGTACACAGGTTAGTCACGAAATATCTGTGATATTAGATGTTGAGAATCTGATTTATAAGAGATATAATTTAGAAGTTTCCTCCCCAGGGCTAGACCGTCCACTATTAAATACTGCAGATTTTAAGAAATATAAAGGTTTTAAAGCAAAATTAATACTAAAAGATATGATAGCAGGAATCAAAAAATGCAAAGGAACTATTATAGAAGTAAATTCTGGAAATATATTGTTTCAACTACAAAATGCACAGAATGTTGAAATTCCATTTTCTACTATAGAATCTGCTAACCTAACAGTTAACGAAGACACTTTAAAAAATAAATAGGTAAAGTAACCATGTCTAAAATAAATAATATTGAAATCATACAAGTTGCTGATGCTGTTGCACGTGAAAAAGGAATTGCAAGGCATATAGTAATTCAAGCAATAGAACAAGCTATTCAAAGTGGTAGCAAAAAAAAATATGGCACTGAAAGCAAGATAAAAGTAAAAGTTAATCAAACTACTGGAGAAATAAGCATTACACGCGAAAGAACAGTTGTAGAGAATGTAAATGAACCAAGTACTGAAATTAGTTTAAATCATGCTTTGCGCACTGACCCAAATGCAAAAATAGGCGATATACTCACAGAGTCATTGCCTGCTATAGATATAGCAAGAATTATTGCCCAGTCAGTAAAACAAGCATTTGTCCAAAAGGTAAGAGAAGCAGAAAAAGAAAAACAATATGAAGAATTTAAAGATAAACAAGGAGAAATAATTAATGGAGCTGTAAAAAGATTTGAATTTGATAATATAATAGTAGATTTAGAAAAAGGCGGTGAAGGACTTTTAAGAAGAAATAACACCATAAAAGGAGAAACATTTAAAGTAAATGACCGTATTAGGTGTTACATTCAAGAAATAAATCGTGACAGCAAGAACTATCAGATCATATTATCAAGAGTACATCCAGATTTCCTAGCAAAATTATTTGCTCAAGAGATTCCAGAAGTATATGATAAGATAATAGAGATAAAAAAAGTTGCTAGGGATCCGGGATCAAAATCAAAAGTAGCAGTATATACTCAAGACTCTACAATTGATCCAGTAGGATCATGTGTTGGAGTAAGAGGGTCACGTATTCAATCTATTATCAATGAATTACAAGGTGAAAAGATTGACATTATTAAATGGTCTCAAGATCCAGCAAAATTTGTTATAAATGCTTTAGCCCCAGCAAAGGCTTCTAAAGTAATAATTGATGAAGAAGATAACAGAATAGAAGTTATTTTACCACAAGATCAATTAAGTTTAGCTATTGGTAGAAAAGGACAGAATGTGAGATTAGCATCTCAACTTACAGGCTGGAATATTGATATCCTCACCGAAGAAGAAGAGTCTAAGCGTAGAGTTGATGAATTCCACAATGTCTCAAAGTTGTTTATGACAGAACTTGGTCTAGAAGAAGTGTTAGCTCAATTATTAGTTGCCGAAGGTTTTCAAAAAATAGAGGATCTAGCAAATATCTCTTTAAATGAGCTTTGCTCAATAGAAGGAATTAATGAAGAATTAGCAAATGCATTAATATCAAGAAGCCAAGAATTTGTAGCAAACAAAAACGAAAAGTTCATTAAAGAAATAAACAGCTTAGGTGTTGATAAAAATTTGCTAGAATTTTTAGAAAAATTGCTATCAATACGCCAAATAGCAACATTTGCAGCAGCAGGAATAAAAAGCTTTGAAGATTTAGCTGAGCTATCTAATGATGAGTTCAAAACAATTCTTCCAAGTGTAAAATTTGCAGATGAAGAAATTAATGAAATCATTAAATATGCCCAAGAAGCTACAAATAAGGATTCATCAATTGATACAAAATAAACTTTAATAAAGTAACGAATGGCAGATAAACCTAAAGACACAAAAAAAGATAGTATTTCTAAAAATCAAGATAACCAGAACTTCTCTAAGGTTCTCTCTCTTGACAATAAATTAAAAGTAGCAGGAAAACCACAAATAAAAAAAATTCTTAACAGATCAGAATCTGTAACAGTTGAGATAAAGAAGAGAAGAGGAACACTTGGTCTATCAAATATTAAAGAAGACAAAAAAACTTCATCCCCCTCTTCCGATTTAACAGCAAAGCTTGATTTGATTAGAAAGGCAAATCGTCTAGCAAAAGAAACCCAACTTAAAAAAGCTTCTTCAGAAGCTACAAAAAATACTTTGACTCTAGATAAAAATACTTCCACAGAGGCTTCTATTGAATCAAAGAAACAACCCAACAAAGAAATTAAGCTGTCTCCTGCTAAAAATTATAAACCTCAAGAGGAAGATAAACAAACATCTGATCCTGATAATAAAAAAGATTTTACAAAAGCTAAGCATTCATCTGAAAAAAGAAGAGACTCAAATAGAATTGTTATTCAAAATATTAATTTTAATGATGATGACGTAAGAGGAAGAAGCGTTGCATCATTCCGTAGAAAACTTAATAAAAACAAAAGATCTGTTACTCAAGTAACACAACCTAAAGAAAAAATTTCAAGAGAAATAATTCTGCCAGAACATATAACAGTAGTTGAGCTTGCCTCTAGAATGACAGAAAAAGCAACAGATGTTGTAAAAAAATTCTTAGACATGGGCATGGCCATCACATCAAACCAAACTGTTGATGCAGACACAGCAGAATTAATAGCAAATGCATTTGGACATAAAGTCAAACGAGTAAAAGAAGCAGATGTTGAAAATATCTTATTTGACGATGAAAATGAAGATAAAACAAAATTAACAAAAAGACCTCCAGTCGTTACAGTTATGGGACATATAGACCATGGTAAAACATCATTGCTTGATGCATTACGTGCAACAGATATTACTTCAGGAGAAGCAGGAGGCATCACTCAACATATTGGAGCATATCAAGTTCAATTAAAAAATGGAGAAAAAATAACCTTCCTAGATACTCCTGGTCATGAAATATTTACAGAAATGAGATTACGTGGTGCAATGACAACAGACATTGTAATTCTAGTAATAGCGGCAGATGATGGAATTAAAGACCAAACCATTGAAGCAATCAGTCATGCTAAAGCAGCAAAAGTACCTATAATAGTTGCTATTAATAAAATAGATGCAATCGGCGCAGATGTCCAAAAAATTAACACTGAACTATTAAGCCATGAACTTATCCCTGAGTCTATGGGAGGTGATATAATGACTGTTGAAGTATCTGCACTAAAAAAACAAAATTTGGATAAATTAGAAGAAGCAATTTTATTTCAAGCTGAATTATTAGAGCTGAAAGCAAACGAAAATGGACGCACACGAGGAGTTGCTATTGAATCTAAAATGGATAAAGCCAAAGGCTCAGTTGCAACTTTACTAGTACAAAATGGCACATTACAAAAAGGAAATATAATAGTAGTAGGACATAGTTTTGGTAAAATTAGAACTATGATAAATGATAAAGGTGCTAAAATCTCAACTGCACCACCTTCAACACCAATAGAAATCACAGGTCTCAACACAGCACCTGAAGCAGGAGAACCCTTCTATGTTGTCAAGGAAGAAAAGCAAGCACGTGAAATATGTGATTATAGGTTACGTAAACAAAAAGAAACAAAATTTGCTAAACCTTCTTCTGTAAAAGAATTATTTGAAAAATCTTCAACAACAAATGGTAATAAAACAAAAGAATTCCCTATTATAATTAAAGGAGATGTACAAGGATCAATTGAAGCAATTGCCAACAGTATAGCTAAACTTTCTACTGATAAAGTAAAAGCAACTATTTTACATAAAGGGGTAGGCAGTGTTAATGAATCAGATGTTTCACTTGCAAAATCATTTAATGCAATAATTATTGGCTTTAATGTACCCACAACAAATCCTGCAAGAATAAGTGCTCAAAATGAAAATATAGAAATCAAAAATTATTCAATAATCTATCAGTTAATAGATGAAGTCAAATTATTAATGGAAGGTAAATTAGACACTATCAAAAAAGAAAAATATATAGGAAGAGTTGAAGTTAGAAAAATTTTCATAATTTCAAGAATTGGTACAATAGGTGGTGCTTTAGTAACAGATGGAGTTATTAAACGTAATGCCATAGCAAAATTATCAAGAAACAACAATATAATATATGAAGGTACAATAAAAACTCTAAAAAGAACTACAGATGATGCTAAACAAATTGAAGCAGGTCACGAATGTGGTTTCACTTTAGATAAATATAATGATATTAAAGAAGGAGATATAGTAGATATCTATGAAATTATAGAAGAAAAAGATAAATTATAATAATGACCAATCGCCCATTGAAAGTTGGGGAAATGATAAAACGAGTTTTAGCCCCACTTATAAAAGAAGAAATTTCAGATCCAATCTTAGAAAAATCTTCAATAATTATTTCCGAAGTAAAAATTACACCAGACCTTAAATCTGCAACTGTATATATATTACCCATGATTGGAAGCACTATAAATAATGATGAATGCCTAGCTGCTATAAAACATAATACTGTAAAAATAAGAAAACTACTCTGCAAAAAAATTTACATGCGTTATGCACCAGAACTAATCTTTAAAATTGATAGCAGCTTTGAACACGCTACAAAAATAAACAAACTAATTAATAACTAACTATACTAATCGTACTTGAAGAGTCCTAGTTTTTAAGCACGATTAGTATACATACCTTTACTAGTACTTTTTAGCATCCATTTATTTTTTCTATGAATAATCATACGATTAACCATAGTATCCATAACAACTTCATCATTGGCTTTTTGTGCTATCTCAAGACAATTTTGTAAAGTCACTATTATTGTATCTTGTGCTTGTGCAAGATCAGAAACCATTTCTGCAGCTGATGAATTTTCATTACCATCTTTAATAGTTTTCAATTTGTTGTAAAAACTAAAACTTGCTGGTGTTCTTTCATCTAAACCACGAATTAACTCCGCTATGAAATCAATTGCTTCAGCTAACTCTTTATACTGTTCTTCAAACAACTCGTGAAGTTCCTTAAAATATGGTCCTTCAACATTCCAGTGATAATTTTGAGTTTTTAAATATAAAGCATAACTATCTGCTAACACTTTTTTAAGAGCTTCTACTATAGGATTGTTACTCATTTTTCCCCTCCTCATTATTTGATTATTTACTATATCAAGATTCTATACTAATCGTACCTGAAGAATCCTAGTTTTAAAGAAAGAAAATGGAATTAATATCAAGTTTAAAAATTTGCAAATACCGTTGATACTTAAGACATTTTTAAATGAAGATAGTAGTTTTATTTTCAAACTTAAAAACCGGAGTCTTCAGCTATGATTAGTATATATCCTCTCAATACAAATAGCAATGCCCATACCACCACCAATACATAATGTAGCTAATCCTTTTTTAGCATTTTGTCTTTTCATTTGATATAATAATGTCACTAAAATTCTAGCTCCTGAAGCACCAATAGGATGACCAAGAGCAATCGCTCCACCATTTACATTAATCCTTGATGTGTCCCATTTAAGATCACGATTAACAGCAATAGCTTGGACAGCAAATGCTTCGTTAGCTTCTATTAGATCTAAATCTTCAAGTTTCCACCCTGCTTTTATTACTGCTTGTTTAACTGCTTTAACAGGGCCTATACCCATAATGGTTGGATCTACTCCAGATATACCATAAGAAACAATTCTAGCCATTGGAGTAAGAGAATATTTTTTCAATCCCTCTTCATTTGTAAGTAATGTTATTGCAGCACCATCATTAATACCAGAAGCATTCCCAGCAGTTACAGTACCTTCTTTACTAAACACAGGACTAAGTGTACTTAAAGAATCTATTTCTGAATCATGCCTAATAAATTCATCTTCTTCAAAACTACCCTTCTTAATAGAAATTGGTACTATTTCATCTTTAAATCTTCCTAATTTCTGTGCTTTAGATGCTTTAACTTGTGAGTTATGTGCAAATTGATCTTGTTCATCTCTTGTTATTTTATATTTTTTAACCAGATTCTCAGCAGTGACTCCCATATGATAATCATTAAACACATCTGTCAATCCATCATGCAACATCATATCTACCATAGTAATATTACCCATTTTTTTATTTCTTAAATAAGCTGCATGACCTGACATTGACATATTCTCTTGCCCACCAGCAATAATTAAATCTCCATACCCTAGTAATATATTTTGTGCAGCAATCACTATAGATCTCAAACCAGAACCACATACTTGATTAACTAAAAAGGCTGGCACATCATGTGGAATTCCTCCTGCAATAGAAGCTTGCCTAGCAGGATTTTGCCCTGCACCACCTGTTAATACTTGTCCTAAAATCACCTCAGATATATCACTAGGCAAAAGCTTATTTCGTTTTATAATTTTTTTAATTAACTCTCCCGTAAGTAAATGCGCTGGTGTAGTTTTCAATGTGCCTAAAAAATTTCCTATTGCAGTGCGAACTCCATCAACGATATAAACTGCTTCACTCATAATCAACCTCGCTTTATTATTTTCAAGAGCTAAGCCAACTAACCAATTTATGTTGCCATTTTTTAGCTTCTCTCCCAATAAGTATACCTACATGACCAGATGATAACAAGATAGGGTAGCAACTATTAGATTGTTTAATTAAAACTTCACTTGAAATATATGGCACTACTACATCAGATTTACCCAAAACAACAAAACATTTTTTTTCTATTGTATTTAAATTAATTTTTTTTCCACATACTATCCAATCACCACATATTAAAATATTTCTTAAAACAAAATCATTAATAATTTCTCTAATTATACCATTAGAAATAAACAAGTTATGCACCGCCCATTTCTCAACACGAAGAAATAACTCTCTTTTAGGGCTATCTAAAGCTAATGATCCAAAAGTAACAAACTTATTATAGATCTCTTCTATCGGCATAAAAGACATAAAGAAATTTCTAATAAAATGCGATGAAATAAGCTGTTGTGTATTGATTAATTGATCTATGAAGGATTTCATAATTAAAATTTTATCCCTATAACAAGAGAAATCCCAAGGACACGCCAATAACACTAATCTATTTACTCTCTCTACATTAAGTATTGCACTCAAAATAGATACTATCCCCCCTAAACAGTAACCAATTATATCTATTTTCTGCTCATGTTCTTTATGTATAAAATCAAGAATCTTTGCTACTTTATTTCTATAATAATCTTCAAATTTATAATTCGCTTCTTCTAAAACAGGCTCTCCCCAATCAATTAAATAACAGGAAAATTTATTACTTAAAATTTCTACAAAACTATATTCTGACATTATATCCAATATATAACCATGATTGATTAAAGATGGTATAAGCAAAATTGGAGAAACTTTACTGCAACTATACTTATTATCTGATTTAAATTTTAAAAGACGCGTATTGTTATGTTGCCAAATTACTTGATACTCTGTAGAAAAACTGTAAAATCTTCTATCTAACACTTGAGCTAGACTTGTATTGAAAGTTTTTAGTTTTTCTAAAACTTTTAGAAATTCTTGGTTATGTATTTTACTCAAGAGCTTAATGTGATTACATTACATACTAATCATACCTGAAAAGGCCGATTTTTAAATTTGAAAATACAACTACTATCTTCACTTAAATATCCCCGATATTCTCGGATTTTTAAGCTTGATATTACTTCTATTTTCTTTTTTAAATTCTCAGACTTTTCAAGTACGATTAGTATAGTTATATCAACTATAAATAAACATGAAATTTTTAAAAGAAATAAAAATAGGCAACCATAATATAGCTCCTGTAATATTGGCTCCTATGACTGGTGTAACAGATGTACCTTTTAGGCGGTTAGTTAAAAATTTTGGTGCAGGTCTTACAATTTCTGAAATGGTAGCAAGCCAAGCTATGATTTTAAAAACAAAGATCTCTATCAAAAAATCTTCCTTTTCCCAAACGGAAACTATCCCTGCTGTACAACTTGTTGGTAGCAATCCACATACCATGGCCGAAGCAGCAAAATTAAATGAAGATTTAGGAGCAAAAATTATCGATATAAACTTTGGCTGTCCTGCAAAAAAAGTTGTTGGTACTAATTGTGGCTCTGCTCTCATGAAAGATACTAAATTAGCAGCCCAACTTATAAAATCTACAGTAAAAGCAGTCAAACTTCCTGTAACTGTTAAAATACGTCTTGGATGGGATGAGCAGAATAAAAATGCTCCTGAATTTGCTAAAATAGCAGAAGACCTAGGTGCTCAAATGATAACAGTGCATGGAAGAACAAGGTCACAAATGTTTACAGGTAAAGCAAATTGGCATCTTATACGAGAGGTAAAAGATAAAGTTAAAATTCCTGTAATTGCAAATGGAGATATAAAATCTCCTGAAGATGCCATAGCTTGCCTTCAACATTCTAATGCTTCTGGAGTAATGATAGGTAGAGGAGCTTACGGAAAACCATGGTTAATCAACCAAATACTTCAATATCTAATGAATGGCAAACAAATTTCAGAGCCATCATTATCTGAAAAACTACAAATAATACTTAATCACTACAATGAAATGCTCAATTATTACGGAGAAAAAATTGGCATAGCATTCAGTAGAAAGCACATAGGATGGTATACAATGGGATTACCAAATTCAGCAAAATTTAGAATGGAATTCAACCGAGTTACTTCAAAAAATCAAGCTACAGATAAACTAGTTGAGTATTTTAACACCATAATTGACTCTTCAACCCTAGCTCATATTTAATTAGAAAAGAACTGAGCTAGCAAAGCCTTTATACTCATTATAATTCATCATGATTTTCTGATATAAGTTTATTTGTAGCTATATTTAATGCGTTAACATAAGCTGGTTCATTTGGATCAATTTCAATTGACATTTTATGGTACTCAATTGACTTTTCTAGATCGTAAAATTCAGAGCTTGAAACAGCATGTATTATACCAAGCCAATGAACACAATTTGCTTTTTGCTTAAAGGTAAACTGATCTTGATACTCTGATTCTAGACATTTTTCTAAATAAGGTAAAGCCTTCTTAAAAAATCCTCTGGTTGCAAAATATCCTCCTGCATTTCTCTGATAAACAGGATCATCAGGAACTAAATCTGATGCAAACTTTAAAAGAATACCAACCTCTTCTACATGCTCCATAGGTTGTTTTTCTTTTAAAGATATCTCAGCAAGATAATTGGCACAATTCGCTCTCTTTTTTACAGAGAATTTGTATATTCCTTTTACTTCTAGACATTTTACAAAATAATATCTAGCATTTAAGAAGTCACCCTTTTCATAATACTTAATTGCTTTTGTGTACGCAGTGTCTGGAAAATATTGATTAATTCCACTTGCTTTATATATTTCTTTAAGTAACTCTATTATCTTAGAATAAAAATTCTCAGCACTCATATAGTTTCCTATCCTTGAATTAAATATAGCTCGTGTATGTTAAATAACATAAACATCCTTAGTCAATAAATTAATTTAAATGTCTTAGATTTACTTCAAATTAATATATAAAAACAAAGTATTTTTTTCTTTCATACTAGTTATACTCGTCGTACTTGAAAAGCCCTAGATTTTAAGAAAGAAAATTGGGTTAGTATCAAGTATAAAAATCCGAGAATATTGAATATATTCAAGGCATTTTTATACGAAGATAATAATTAAATTTTCAAAATTAAAAATAGGGATCTTCAAATACGACGAGTATACACTTGAAGAATCCGATATTTTAAGCTTAAAAATAGAAGTCGTTAAGTACAACACATACATAGTTTATTTATTTACTTATTTTTTTGAAAAATTATTGATTTTATCTCAAGCAATATTATACTAGCGCTCAAGTTTTAGGGATTCTTTTATATCGCATGTCCAAAATCATAAGGAAAGCTATTATACTATCCAGATAAATTTAGGCATTGTTGAGCAAAGGCAATAAAACTGTTATTTTATAAAAATAACATATTTTAATTAATTTATATGGAGAATTAAGTATATGGCAACAGGTACCGTTAAATGGTTTAATCCTAAAAAAGGATTTGGCTTTATTCAACCTGAAGAGGGTGGGAAAGATGTTTTCGTACATATCAGTGCATTAACACAAGCAGGGCTAACAACTCTTAATGAAGGACAAAAAGTCAGTTATACACTTGATACAAATAACGGCAAAACATCTGCTGTTAACCTTCAGTTAGCATAACTCAAAATTAACTAACGTATATACTAATCATACACGAAAACTTTGATTTCTAAATATGGTTAGTATGTACTTCTGCTACAAAGTTCATTTATTTTGAAGAATAAGCATTTCTTGCTAGTCTTAGTACTTCCTTGTGCCTAAAACAATCCCTTAAATGATCGTTCACTATTCCCACGGCTTGCATAAAAGCATAAATTATAGTTGATCCTACAAATTTAAAACCTTTAGATTTTAAATCTTTACTTATTTTATCTGACAACGATGTTTTAGTAGGTATATCCTCATTTGTTTTAAAAAAACTTTGTATTGGAGTGCCATCTGTAAATTGCCAAATATACTAATCGTACTTGAAAAGTCCTTGTTTTAAAGACAGAAAATAGAGTCAACATCAAGTATTAAAATCCGCAAATATCGTTGATATTTAAGGCATTTTCAGACGAAGATAGTGGCTCTATTTTCAAACCCCTGCCTTTGCAGGGGCATGCTTAAAAACTGGAGTTTTCAGGTATGATTAGTATATAGTTTTTAAAACTACCAAATTTTTCTTGCAGTCTAAGAAAAGCACGAGCATTCAATATAGAGGATTCTATTTTTAACTTATTCCTAATAACCCCAGTTATGGATTAGAAAGATTTTAGAGTTTTAGGATATTTTTAGCGAAAATTAGCAATTTTTACGAAGGAATAGCGGGGTTATTTCAAGTAAAAGTTGCTAATTTGCAGCAAAAATAGACAAAACTGTAATGTTTTTTTAATCCATAATTGGGGTTAATAATACCTAAGTTGCTAATTAATTCTAATTTTTTATCTGCATCATAATTTGCTACCAGCATGGATCAAAATTATCATATAGTTTTCTGTAGGCTTCTCTTTTCTTTAGAACAGTCAGCCAACTCAATCCTGCTTGCACTCCTTCTAAAATAAGATATTCAAATAACAAATTATCATCATATATCGGCACACCCCATTCTAAATCATGATACTCAATATATATTTGATCATTTGTAACCCATAAACATCTATTTTTTTTCACTTCTTAACCATAAAAATTAAATACTATTGCTCTAACACTTCTTTGACCTTTGTAATAAGTGCATTCAACGTAAATGGCTTTGCAAGAAAATTAATAGGTTGTTTTTGAGGAGAAATATTTTCCTCACTATACCCAGATATAAATAAAACTTTTATATCTGGGTATACTTTCTGAACTTCCATTATTAATGATGGCCCGCTAATACCAGGCATTATTGTATCTGTAACAATCAAATCAATTTCTTTTCCTCGATCCCGTATTATTTTCAAAGCATCTTCACCATTTTCTGCTTCCAACACTTTATATCCTTTGTTAGAAAGAGCACAAGATCCAAAAACACGTACAGGATTTTCATCTTCTACAAATAACACCATTACATTGCCAGTTAAATCTTTTTTCTCTGATTTATTCTCCTCTTCTTCCTTTATAATGTTATCAATTTTTTCTTCCTGTATAGCTTTAAAATAAATGCAAAATTTTGTCCATTTCCCCTCTTCAGAATCTATATACAGATAACCATTTGCCTGTTTAACTATTCCATATACCATAGATAACCCTAATCCAGTTCCTGAACCCAAAGCTTTTGTAGAAAAAAATGGTTCAAATATATTTTTTATTATTTTTTTAGAAATACCAGTACCGTTATCTACAACTTCTATCAGAACATAGTCTCCTGGTAATATTTGTTCATGTGGCATAGGAGAAATCAAACTTACATCAATATCCTTCAATGACTCAATAGCACAATTCTTGAAAGAAATAGAGATCATTCCCTTTTCCCTGTCTGCTCCAATTATAGCATCTCTTGCATTAACAACTAAATTCATTAACACTTGTTCAAATTGACTCGGATCCATTTTTACTCTATTTAGATTTTTCTCATAATTTATCTTGAGTTCAATATTTTCACTAATTAATCTTCTTAATAAGCTAGTTAAATTTGAAACCATCTCTGCAATATCTAAAATCTTTGGAGTGAGCATCTGTTTTCTAGAAATGGTAAGTAATTGTTTAACTAAATTTGCTGCTCTTATCGAGTTTTGTTTAATCTGCATAATTTCAGTGAAAGAAGGATCCCCTACAGAATGTCTAAGTAAAAGCAAATCGCAAAAACCTAATATAGCTGTCAGTAAATTATTAAAATCATGTGAAATACCTGCTGCAAGATGTCCTATAGCCTGCATCTTCTGAGAATGAATAAAATTCATCTCTAAATTTTTATACTGCATAACATTAACGAAATAACACTGATATTGATTATGACAACTACGAACCACTGTCATCAAATAAAATATTTCATCTCTTATTAGCCTTACCTCTATTGATTTAACTTCATCAACTTCTATTCCTGTTAATATTTGCTGTAATTCTTCTTTATTTCCTTCGTCAACTAAATTCAATAAATTTAAAGAACCTTTTACATAACCACCAATAATCTTTTTAAAGAACTCATCACACCAAATAATTTTTCCTTCAGCATTAACTGTCACTTGTGGAAATGGCGTAGTATGGTTTAATGTTTTGGTGTTTAGGATCAAATAGTATTCTACTTTACCATGAGCAATCTTTTTTATAAGATAATGTGTGTTAACTACTTTGAAAACAGATTCTTCCACAGCTTGAAATACATCAACATCTAAAACATTATGAATATCAGGAATTAAATCATTAAGTTGTTTACTAATATAAACTATCCTACGTTTGCAGACACCAATTACAGGAAGAGAAACATCATTAAATAAAGTTTCAGCTTTACTCTCATATTTTGCTTTACCTACAAAATTCTTTACTTTATCCTTCAGCTTGCTAATTATCATGGAAACCACTCCCTTCAATCTTTAGTAACATAATTTTAATAAAAAGAAAATGTCTTTTTATAAAACTATCTACCATCACACCCAAATACCCCTGTTTCTGAGCATGCCCCTATAAAGACAAAGATATCGCCAATATTCTCAGATCTCTATACTTTAATACTGACTTTATTTTTTGTTTCAGAAACTAAGACTCTTCAACTGTAATCGGTATAGAACATAAAAAATAATTGACACATATAATATAAATTGCTACACATAAAATAATTCCAGTTATGGATTAGTCTATTTAGTTTTGTCTTTCCAAACAACTAACTCAAGTTTGATACACAAATAGAATTTATCAATCAATCTCAAAAAATAATTTATTAAGTAATTTACAATATGGATAAGAGAAATTTCAGGTACAAAAACCGCAACTATGCTAAAGAAAACTCTGATACAGAAATACAAGCAGAAAAAAAAGAGTCATCTCAACAAAATACTAAATCAACCACCAGCCAAGATTCTACAAAGCCAAAAGAGCTAGTTAATTTAAAAGACATTACAAGTAAAGATCCAACTCAATTACAAGAGTTAGCTGAAGAGCATAATGTGGAAAATCCAGGTAAAATGCTCAAGCAAGACATTACCTTTGCCATATTAAAAAAAATATCAGAAAAAGGAGGAACAATAATTAGCGAAGGAGTCTTAGAAGTACTACAAGATGGATTTGGCTTCTTAAGATTTCAAGAAGTAAATTACTTAGCAGGGCCAGATAATATTTATGTTTCTCCCAGCCAAATAAGACGATTTGGATTAAAAACAGGTGATACAGTAAAAGGACAAATTCGTCCACCAAGACAAGGAGAAAAATTCTTTGCACTGCTCAAAGTAAGTTCAGTGAATGGTGACTCACCTGAAGTTATTAGTCATAGAGTAAATTTTGATAATCTTACTCCACTCTACCCTAATGAAAAATTAAACTTAGAGATAGAAAATGAAAAGGATTTTAGTGCAAGAATAATAGATCTAATTTGCCCTCTAGGAAAAGGGCAAAGGGCTTTGATTGTTGCTCCTCCTAGAACTGGTAAAACTATGCTCATGCAAAACATTGCACACTCAATTACAGCAAATCATCCTGAGGTTGTATTGATTGTTCTTTTAATAGATGAAAGACCAGAAGAAGTGACAGATATGAAAAGATCTGTTAAAGGAGAAGTAGTAAGTTCTACATTTGATGAGCCCGCTAATCGGCATGTACAATTGGCAGAAATGGTAATTGAAAAAGCAAAAAGACTGGTTGAACAAAAAAAAGACGTAGTAATATTATTAGATAATATTACTCGACTAGCTCGTGCATATAACACAATGATTCCTTCTTCTGGAAAAGTCTTGTCTGGAGGTGTAGATTCAAACGCTTTACAAAGACCTAAAAGATTTTTAGGTGCTGCAAGAAACATAGAAAATGGTGGATCTTTAACAATAATAGCTACAGCTCTAATAGAAACAGGGTCCAGAATGGATGAAGTTATCTTTGAAGAGTTCAAAGGTACCGGTAATGCTGAAATTATTTTAGATAGAAAAATATCTGATAAAAGAGTCTTCCCTGCAATAGATGTCACTAAATCAGGTACACGAAAAGAAGAACTCTTATACGATAAAGCTACCTTATCAAAATTATGGGTATTAAGACGCATTCTTATGCCAATGGGTGGAGTAGATGCAATGGATTTTTTAATTGATAAGTTAAAACATAGCAAAAACAACGATGATTTCTTTGAATCTATGAATTCTTAACGTATTATTAAAGCAATGAAAAACACTATTCACAAAAAACCTAAAATTTCTCTAATTGGCTCTGGTAATATAGGTGGCACATGTGCTTTTTTACTAGCAATAAGAAATATTGCAGATATAGTATTATTTGATATTGTAGAAGATCTACCTCAAGGAAAAGCCTTAGATATTGCTGCTTGTATCCCCATTGAAAAAAGCGAAGTTTCAATTCTAGGAACAAATAATTATTCTGATATAGCTGATTCTGATATAATTATTGTCACTGCTGGTCTTGTTAGAAATAAAAAATCAGAACATAATAAACAAGGTTTTTCAAGAGCTGATCTGCTTAATGATAATTCAAAAATTATAAAAGAAGTAGCTAAAAATATAAAAAAATACTCACCAAATGCTTTTATTATTGTTACAACTAACCCATTAGATGCCATGACTTGGTACATGCAAAAAATAACTGGCTTTAGCAAAAACATGGTGGTTGGAATGGCAGGAGGGCTTGACTCAAGTAGATTTAGTTATTTTATAGGAAAAGCTTTAAAAATATCACCCAAAGATATTCAAACTACGCTAATAGGAGAACACGGCAATACTATGCTTCCATTAGTTCGATTCTCACACGTAAATAACAGCCCTCTTGATAAATTATTAAATTCAATAGATAACAATCAAAACATAGTAGATGAAGCTACTCAAAAAACTAAAACTGCAGGTGGAAAAATCGTGAATTATATGAATACCTCTGCATATTATTCACCTGCGATAGCAACACTAGATATTGCTACTGCATATCTTAATAATAAAAAACAAACTATTTTATGCTCTACCTTACTTGAAGGAGAATATGGAATTAATGATCTCTGTGTAGGAGTACCAGCAGTAATAGGTAGTAAAGGCGTTGAACAAATCAAGGAATTAGATCTCAATAATAGTGAACAACAAGATTTTATACACTCAGTTAACACTATTGATGGTTTAGTATCAATTCTCAAAAAAGAAACTAACTCTTGTTAACAAATCTATTGCAAGTTCTTTCATAAAAAAATTTTTTATTATATAATATATATATACAAATAAATTTAATAGAGGGCTCTAGCCATAAAAAAGATAGAAATCAAAGGGCTATCATATAAAACCCTATTTTTAATATTCTCTGCAATAGTTATTATCCTAAATAAACAATTTCTTAAACCTTTAGGAACATTTCAACTATTTTTCTTATCCCATTTTTGTGGATTTATATTTATTGCTTTATTCATAAAATTTTTCAAAAAAAAATCTCTACTAAAACTTACAAACGATATCAATTCAAGATATTTATTCCGAAGCATTTTTAATATTATGGGAAGAATATCTTGGCTATTTGGCTTAATTACAATAGACGCTACAATTGCAGCTACTGTAACATATTTACGCCCTATATTTGCTATATTAATAGCCATATTTTTTTTGAATGAAAAAATTACCTTCAGAATAATAAGTGGTTTACTAATTAGTGTTCTAGGAACATCATTCGTTATAATACCAGTAATGACAGAATTCAATATCACTAGTGCATTAGCAATTATGGCAATTACTTTTTCGCCATTAGCATGGGCTCTATATGATGTAGTAGTTAAAACTCAATCTAAAGATCACTGGGAAAAACAAACATATCTTAATTTTTTACTGATATCAATACTCACATGTCCCTTTACTTTCATTGATTGGAAACCGTTAGACACTCATATAATTTCTGTAATTATCTTAATAGGGTTCCTATATATTATAATGGAAATTACTTTAGCAAGTGCATTACAAAGAATACCTTTAGTACTTGCTGCCCCCATAGATTTTGTAAGAGTAGTTTTTACAGCTATTCTTGCATATATTTTCTTAGGAGAAACAATTACATTAACTACATCAATAGGATGTATTTTAATTATAACAGCAATTTTAGTTATATTCCTTAAAACTCCTAGAAAAAAGGAAAACCAATTAAATGTAGAAGAACCTACCTAATTTGCATCTTTATAATAATAAAGTTAGCCACTAAAAAGAGTATATAAACTCCAAATAAAATTAATCCTTCTCTAATATTCATCTCTCTATTACTGTGATAAAAAATAACAAATAATATGAGTATTATTGCCAAAAATATTGCTAATAAAAAAAAGGAATAATCAATAGGAAACTCAATAGGCTTGATAAGAGCAAGGATTCCCAGCATTAATACATTTGCTAACGCAGAACCTATCAAACTATTCAAAGAAAGCTCTGGAATTTTTTTATACCATGATGCTATTATAATCGTTATTTCAGGCAAGTTTGTTCCTATTGAAAAAACTATAATCCCAAGCAATAACTGGTTTATTTTGAGCTGCGTAAGTAAACTAATTGTTATCATAAGAATCCAACTTGAGAGTAATACTATAAGTATTAATCCAACCAAAGAAAGAGATAACACTCTAATTGTTGAATACATTTGTATTTCTTCTCGAATTGTTTTGATAGACTCCGTACTTAAATGTCCACAAGACACATAATAAACAACTCCTAGATATAGCCCTATCATTATTACGCCATCCCAAAACCCATATTTACCAGTTAACCCCAGTATTATAGGAGAAAAAATAACTATAGCCTCAGGAACAACATTTCTTAATCTACCATCAGTAGTAATTTTCTTATTGAGAACTAACCCAAAACCCAATATCACACCAAAAAGTACAGGAATCCCACCAAGCAAGTTACCAACTGCAATTGGAGCAACATTATTAAAAATAGCATGCACTCCAACAGCAAATTCTGGTAAAGTAGTAATTAAAGCAAGCAAAATCCCCATTGCAAAAAATTTAATCTGCAATATTGAAGCAAGACGTTTAACGTTTTTAACAGTAATATTTGCAGCTACGCCTAACAACCAAAATAATAATACTAAAGCTAAACTATTGACAAGAATTGTCACAACTCCCCTCTGTATAATACTCTTATTACACTGAAAAGCTTTCAAATGTAATAATTATATTTTATCATACAGTTTCTAAACATGCCAACGCTTGCTCAACTAATTCTGTTATTATTTCTTCTGTGGACTGCTCTTTGGTGATGAGCCCAACACTCTGTCCTGCCATTAAAGAACCATTATCTATATCACCATCAATTACTGCTTTTTTTAGAGCACCTGCCCAAAACTTTTCTATTGCAAGCTGTGCGTCTAGTTTACTTAATTCACCATTTTTATATTTTTCAATAGAATCTACTTGAACCTTCAAAAAATCATTTGTAGCTTTATTTGCAATAGCTCTCACAGGTATCACTGGAAAACTAGCGTCAACTTGAATTGAAGTTACCGCAGCTCTAGAACTTGATTTTATAAAAACTTCTTTAAAATTTGGATGAGCTTTTGATTCATATGCACAAACAAATCTAGTGCCAAGTTGACAACCTGCAGCTCCCATTCTTAAATAATTTAAAATAACCTCTCCTCTACCAATACCTCCAGCTACAAACACAGGTATTTGTTTTATATTTAATAAAATTTCCTGTACTAAAACAGAAGTAGAAACTGGTCCGATATGTCCTCCTGCTTCCATTCCTTCAATAATAAGAGCATCTACACCATTTTTGACGAGCCTTTCTGCTAGACCTAATGATGGAGCAAAACATAATACCTTAGCTCCACCCAATTTTATTTTTTGAATCATAGAAGCTTTAGGCAACCCTCCAGCAAGAATAATATGTCCTACATTTTCTTGTAGACACATATCAATTAGCTTTGAGATATCGGGATGCATTGTAATTAAGTTAACTCCAAATGGCTTTGAGGTTTTCTCCTTTGTTTGTTGAATCTCATTACGTAACTGATCTACATTTAAAGAACCACAAGCAAGAACTCCAAACCCACCAGCATTAGAAACTGCTGAAACTAAATTATGTTCAGACACCCACGACATAGCACCACACATTATTGCATATTTAGTACCTAAAAACTTTATTCCTTTTTCCCATAGTTTATCTAGTAAAACAGTTGATGTATTCATATATATATTCAATTTATTTTGTAACCCCACAATGAATTAAAAAAACATTATGCTTGTCCCCATGAAAATGGGGATATAGGCTGTTTTTGCTACAAATTAGCACTTTTTTCTTGAAATAGCTAGGCTATTCCATCATAAAAACTACTAATTTTCGCTAAAAATATCCTAAAAATCTAAAATTCTCCTAATTCATTATGGGGTTATAAAAAATTTATGTAGAACTTGCATTGCTGTAATTACATCCTTTTTATGCACAAAAATGCTAAGTTTAATTTCTGAGCTGGAAAGCAATAATATCTCAATTTTTTTCTCCGCAAGGATTGCTAATGCATTTCTAATAGTTTCAGGATAACTTTGTATGCCACTTCCTATTAACGAAACTCTACTCACTTCTTCATTAACAGTAATCTTACCACATTCTACAGATTTTTGACACTCTCTAAGTAATTTTTTTAAACTGCTAAGTTTAGAATATAATACAGTAAATGTGAAAGATGTCTGATCTTGAGTAAAATTCTTTATAATTAAATCAGTACTTACTTTATTTGTTCCAAATAAAGATATTAAATTTTCTACTTCTTGCAATGTAGAAATCCCAACAACAGAAACTAGAGCTTCATTAGTGCTATGTGTTATAGCTGTTATAACATTGTCTTTTGTAACTTCTACTTTTTCTATAAGAGTTGTACCAGAACTTTCAGTAAAACTTGGCATTATTTTTGTTGGAATCTTATATCTCATAGCAATTTCCACTGCTCTAGAATGTAATACTCTAGCACCGCCCGAAGATAATTCAAGCATTTCTGCATATGAAATAAAATCAAGCTTTTTTGCTTCTCCTATTATGCACGGATCAGCCGTAAAAATCCCTGTCACTTCTTTAAATAAATCACATCTGGATGCAGATATAGCAGCAGCAATAGCTAAAGCTGTTACATCAGTTCCCCCTCTCCCTAAAGTTGTTATCCGATTATTCTCATTTATAGACTGAAATCCAGCAACCACAGGAATCTCACCTCTATTTAAAGACTCATAAATTCTTTGCGTAGCCACATGTGTTATTCTAGCCTCACCAAATGAAGAATCACTTTTCAGAGGAATTTGCCATGCTAACCATGACCTTGCCTTAAAACCTAAATCTTGTAATGCTAGTGCAAGCAATGCAGAAGAGATTTGCTCGCCTGCTGAAACCACTGTATCACATTCCATTAATTGTGAATCCTGATAAAGACAATTAGTAATCTCTCTTGTTTTTTTTACTAAACTATCTGTTACATGAGCCATCGCAGAAACCACAGCTACCACTGCAGATTGTTTCTGCCATTCTTTTGCTATTATAGATGCAACTTGTTTTATACAATCAGCTGTTTTAACAGAAGCACCACCAAATTTTTGTACAACTATATCCATATATGAAGAAAAGATATCACAAATGAAAAACTAAAGCAATTTTCTTAAATCTATTGAATTTAAATCACTTCATATGTCTTCTCCTTGAGAGTGTTCAGATCCATTGCTATTGTCACCTATCAAAATTGTTTCAGCTTCTTCTATAGAATCTGGTATATTACATTCACCTTCGTTATTAGTATTAATAAACCATTCTTTAAATATCTCTTCATTAGATTTTAAGATCGGATAAATAGCTTTCCATCCATTTAGTAGTGCCATCAATCCTATAAAGGCTTTATGGTTAGTTACAGCTAATGTCACTCCAAATACAGCAGCTACACCTGTCATTGATTCTACCAAATGATCTTCCATAACAAATTTATAACTATCTATCCACATTTCCTCTATCAGTTCTCTGTAGCTATATATAGTAATAATCCCTATACCCATTGCGGCTCCTATTGCCGATCCTATTAGACCATATCCTAGAGTTCCTGTTGTTATTGCTTGTATTACTAATGAGCCTTCTGTTGCTATTTTTGTGACTGCTGTTCCCAGAACTAATGTGTCTACTGCTGATACTCCTGTTGCTATCGTCCCTGTTATTGATGATGCTTTAATCGATATAGTTCCTGCTACTGCAGTTACCGTTTCATATATTTGAACTCCAATTCCTGATGCTACTGCTGCTCCTACACCCCCTCCTAACATGAAGCCTCCTATTACCACTAAAGAAGCTGTAGGGTTATTTAGAACAAATTCATATGATGAAACTATGGTGTCCCAAGTCCAATTCAGTCCATATTTAATATTTGCTGCACCAGAAGAAACTTGATCAGTAATGGACTCTACATATTTCCTAGGATTATTGTAAGCTGCATAACCTGCTGCAAATGTTGTAGCTGCTGCTCCCCATATTGCTCCAACTACCACCCCACTAATCGCTTGAACTAAAATCCCTCCACCAACACTATGGGACACTCCGACTACTCCCCCCATCATTATTGAAGAAATAATGTAATGTTCTTTTGCAGCATCCCAAACTGAAGAACTCCAAGACTGTATCTTACCCCAATGATAATGTGCCACACAACCCATCGTACTCGTCAATAACCCTGACACTCCACTTACTAATGCAGAATTTACAGGTGAGTAATCGATATTATAACCATAACTTGCTCCTATTACTGCAAATGAAAAAACAGATGCAAATACTATTTTAGAATATCCTGAGTGATTTGCTGCAGAATACCCAATTTCATATAATTTACTTTTTGTATCATTCCATGCACTACCATTTACAATATATTCATACTCCAAATATACTGTAGATTTTAGTGATTCATAATGAGAAGAACTATAATTGCTAAAAACTTGTGACATACCCTCTACCTTAAAATTTTGAATTTACTATTCTATCAAAACTTATGCTATACAAAAGTAAAAAAGTTAATTATGTCTACTGCTAAATATAATAGCAATATCCTTAAAATTTTTTTCAAGATCCTTTTTAAACTTTAAAAACTCTGGTGTTTTAATTTCTTCATTAGGGATAATATTTTTATATATAATCAAATTATATTCTATATGTAAATCTTTCCCCTTAATATTACATTTACGACTAACATATAACCACGGACTTTTAATTTCTTTATTTAATACCTTTATGTTTTTTACTTTTACATTTTTAATAATAATATTTCTTTGAGAAGAAAAAGGTCTAGAACTTATAAAAATATCCTGAACATAATATTCTGGTATATCAAAAAATGTTTTCAATACACTAAAAGAAAACAATTCCCATGCAGACCCAAGGTTAGTTTTTAACAATGCATTTTCAATTTTATATGCATATTTAATTTTTGTATCTTTAACAATACGAGATTTTAAGTTTGGTACATCTATGCTTAACTTATTCTGCTCTTCTAAATCTTTACCACTTAACCAACTAAAAATACCATCCTCAATTGTCTTCTTCGTAGCATGTAATCCCATACCTGCAACCATTAAAGCCCTTTCGTTTCTTAAGGTTAATTGACCCTTTTCCATAATTTCATCACCATCTAAAATATTAATCTTATAGTTTAAAATAGACGATGCGTGTTTAGGGTCTACATTAGGAATTTTTTCATAACTTGACTTTTTAGTATCAAGCACAAGCACTTTTTTACCTGCAACATCAGGAAAAACACCATCTGCCATACTGACAAAATTTGTTGGGTCTATCCAACGTATTTTACCCTGTTTATTGACTACTTTTACCATGGCATGATTAAATGCTCCCATATTTGGCAAGGAATCAGGATAAAAATTACCAACTCCTCTTCTAACAAGAACTATTTGTGTTTTATAACCCATCTTAGCTAAAATAGCAGCAGTTGCTGAGGCAAAATCTTTACAATCGCCTAACTGAGTTTTACTCATTTTAGCAAGACCTCTTGGAAACAATCTTCCTTCCACAGAACGCCAATCTCCTATATATTGAATTTTATCATTTAGTAATGATGTAACTATATTTATTTGATCTATTTCATGTTTCTTCTTAGCAGCTTTATCTGCTATTTTTTTAAAAGCTTGAGGTAATTTCTCTTTAAAAATTTTTGTATATCCCTTAATACTAACACTGTTACCCAAATCAGACCAGTTTTTCAAACTAGAAACAGAAACATAAGTAAGATGTTTATTATTCAAAATATTATTGCTAGGTTCACTCATTACCGATGTATACAGCGGTTTAGTCAAACTAATCTCTAATTTATGAAAATCATCATCTCTATCTTTAGTGATTTTTAAGACTTTTTTTGGATCATTTACTAATATATGAAGAGGTATTTTAGAATATAACTTTACATTTTCCCTTTCTACAAATTCACCAGCACCAAAAGAAAATAATTCCCCATAAAAATCTTTAAGTTCTGGCTTTATATTATATGTTTTATACTTTAAGTATATTTTTGCACCAATTTCTGGTTTTAGAAAAGCGATTAAAACCTGTCTCTTTTGTGAAAAACCATGTGAAGCACTAGCTAAAGGTTTATCTTCTATATGCTCGCTTTTTACTTTATATTCTTTACCTTGATAAGTTGTTTTAGCTTCAATAACTTTTACTTTAGAATTACCAGCATCATAACTTAAGATATAACGACCAGCAATAGAACGTCCTGACTCCTTTAATATCTCAGCTTCCATTTCAAATATCCCTTCAGCTTTACCTTCTTCATCAATATTAATCTCAGCAGACCGTGATAACTTAACTGAAGCATCATCAAAACTAGCCCATCTTGCATATGCAGGATTAATACAAACCAAAAAAATTATTACAAAAAAAACTAAATTTCTCATAAGCTAAGCCAATTAAATTAAATATTATTCTTTCTAATATCAAGATAGCTAAAAGCAAGCTCTGTTAACATTCTACCACGAGGAGTACGATGAATAAAACCTTGCTGAATTAAATAAGGCTCGGTAGTTTCTTCAAGCGAGTCTTTATGTTCAGATAAAGCCGTAGCAATAGTTTCAATACCCACAGGACCACCTTTATATTTTTCTGCTATAAATTTTAAATATTTATAGTCATTAGCATCAAGACCATATTGATCCACTTCTAATTTGGAAAGTGCATCACGTGCCATTTCTTGATCAATTAGTTTCTGATTGCTACATTGCGTAAAATCGGCTACACGCCTTAGTAACCGCAATGCTATTCTCGGAGTACCTCGAGATCGCTTAGCAATCTCCATACTACCTCCGTCATCTAGTTTTATACCTAATGTTTTTACACTATTTTTAAGAATAAATTTAAGATCTTCCAATTCATAAAAATTTAATTTCAATGGTATGCCAAATCTTTCACGTAGAGGTTTACTAACTAAACCAATACGAGTAGTAGCACCTATCAAAGTAAACTTAGCAATATTAATGGTAACAGTTCGTGCAGCAGGACCTTCACCTATTATTAAGTCTAATTTATAATCTTCCATAGCAGGATATAATACTTCTTCAACCGCAATATTAAGTCTATGTATTTCATCAATAAAAAATACATCTCCTTTTTGTAAATTTGTAAGGATAGCAGCAACATCAGCAGCTTTGGTAAGTAAAGGACCAGAACTAGTTTTAAAATTTACTCCCATCTCTCTTGCTATGATTTGTGCCATTGAGGTTTTACCAAGACCAGCTGGTCCAGATAACAAAACATGATCAAGTGATGACCCTCTATTTTTTGCAGCCTTAATAAAAATTTTTAGGTTATTCTTTATCTGTTCTTGACCAATAAATCTCTCCAATGACAAAGGTCTAACAGTATTTTCAATAATATTTTCTTGATTTGTATCTTCCATTATAAAATTCTATTTTACTGCCATCTTATTTAATGCTGATTTAATAATTTCATTAAGATTATAATGAGGAAATTCTGAAATTATACTAGAAACAAGTTCAAATGCTTCTGACTTCCTAATTCCTAAATTGATAAGAACAGAAACTGCATCATTTCTTATACTCTTAACTTCACTAAAATTAGTACCACTATGGTCTTCAGATATTTGTTCAGTAAAATCACTTATAAATTTTCTATCTCTTAACTCAGCAAATATACGATCAACCATTTTAGGACCAATGCCGCTAATATCACCAAACACTTTTCTATCCTTCATATTAACAGCTATACAAAACTGATCTGGCGTTAATTTACTCAAAATCTGCATAGCCATTTTAGGCCCAATACCTTTAACTGTAGTAGCAGCAAGAAAACATTCTTTCTCTTGTTTCGTTGTAAAACCATAAAGAGCAATGGATTCCTCACGAACACATGTTTCTATAAATAAAGATATAACATCATCTAATGTAATATTGGATAAAGTTTTAGCAGAACAATGAACTAAATACCCAACTCCATTTACATCTACAATAATATGCTCATTCTCAATTGATTCAATCTTACCTTTTAATTTTCCAAACATAGAAATTTATCCTTTGTATTCTATACTAATAGTACTTGAAGAATCGTAGTTTTAAAGACAGAAAATGGAATTAATATCAAGTTTAAAAATTCGCAAATATCATTGATATTTAAGACATTTTTAAATGAAGATAGTAGTTTCATTTTCAAACTCAAAAACCGGAGGCTTCAGGTATGATTAGTATACCCTAATTTTAAGATAAAAATACCTACATAAGAAGAGATTAATTTAAAAAGATTCATAACTGGGGTGCAAGATACAAATTATGGGGCGAATGACCGGTTTTGAACCGGCGACCCCCAGATCCACAATCTGGTGCTCTAACCAACTGAGCTACATTCGCCATATAAGCAACTAATCTGAACATTATTAGAAAGCACTAAATTAGTCAAGAGGTTGCAAAGATAATAAATTCAGGCTAGTGTACTTAACACAAATAAATTATAGATATGTTTAAAGACTTAATAGGACAAACCATAGAAACATTTCAATTGAAAATTCTAACAATCAATCCATGTTATAAAACTCTTTTGAGTCAATATAAACACTCATCTTGGAATTTTATTCTTAAAAACCATCAGTATAACATCCTATTATGGGATGAAGAAGACTTAGCAAGAAGAAGAGAAGTCGCAGATAGTGAAATAGCAAAAAATAAAAGGAACATAGATCAATATAATCAAAAAAGAAATGATTATATTGAAAAAATTGATGAAGCTATTATTGAGTCTATTCCAACAAGTCATAAATTTAAAACAAATGCATGGGTAAATAGCGAAACAGCTGGTTCTATCATAGATCGAATGTCTATTAACGCATTACGAATTTTCAACATGAAAAAAAAGATTTATGAAGAAGATAACATTATCGCCTCTATCAAGGAAGATTGTAAAATCAAACTAAATACCTTAAACCACCAAAGAACACATTTAAATATATGTTTTGATAATCTACTTACAGCTATTGTAAAAGGAGAAGCAATATTTAAAACATACAAACAATTTAAAATGTACAACGATCCTAACTTGAATCCATATTTAAACTTTGATAAAAAACACGCTTAATCAAAACATATTGGTAATAAAACATGGCAGTCTGGGCGACTGGATTCAGGCCACAGGAGCTTTCAAATTAATCCGCACCAAACACCCAAAAGCTAAAATAACTGTATTAACACACCCTAACTATTCATCACTTGCTCGTAACTGTAGTTGGTTTAATGAAATTTGTTTAGATAGGCGTTTGCCTGCATATAAAATATTTTCAAATTTTAAAATAATAAAACAGCTACGGAATCATAATTACACTCATGTTTATGATTTACAATGCTCTAAACGCACAAACTTATATCACCACTTAATAAAAGATAAGGTAAAAAACTGGTATGGTAGAGCGAAAGGATGTTCTCATTATGTTCCTTTCAATAATTCTGCTCACTCAGTAGAATTATCATATGATATAATAAAAGCTTCAGGAATAAATGATTTCCCTACTCCAGATATAAATTGGTTAAAAACAGATAAGCTTGATAAAAAAATAAAACATCTAAACAATTTTGCTCTTTTTATCCCAGGTTCATCAGCCAAACACTCAGCAAAAAGATGGGTAGCAGAAAGATATGCAAAAGTAATAGATTGGCTACATAATAAAAAGATTAGATCTGTATTAATAGGAACAGAAATAGACAAACAAATAATCAATGAAATTATATTATATTGCACCGCAACACCTATTAATTTAATAAATCAAGCTGGGTTTGCAGAAACAGCAGAGCTTGCTCGAGCTTCACGCATAATTATTGGCAGTGATACAGGGCCAACCCATATTGCAAATGCAACTAAAACTCCTACCTTAACTTTATTTACAGGAGCTTCTAATCCTAAAAAATCTAGCCCATGGGGAACAAATATATTAAGTGGTAATTCTCCTGAACTACTTTCTACCAACACAGTTCTAACAAAAATTAGTGAAATACTGAAACTCTAAAACCTTTCTAATCCATAATTGGAGTTCCTAATCCATCAGTGGCGTTGAGATTTTAAGCTTTGCTGTTGCCTGTGCTATTTTAAGCAATGCTTTTTGTAAAACATCATCCTTTACTGCATAAGACAATCTAAAATGATTTTTGACTCCAAAAACAGAACCAGGTATTACAAAAACATTCTGTGTCTCGAGAAGATAATTACAAAAATCTTTATCATCTTTTATAACCATACCATTTGGGGTAGTACTATTTACAAACTTACTACAACTTGGAAAAACATAAAAAGCCCCGGAAGGTTTTACACATGTGAAACCTTCTGTTTCTGTAAAAAACTTATAAACTATATCTCTTCTTTTTTTAAGTATTTGCATATAATCTTGTATGGCTGTTTGATCCCCATCTAATGCTTCTACAGCAGCATACTGACTAATAGAACATGGCCCTGACAAGCTTTGTGATTGCATAATTTTTATTGCATTGATTACCTCTTTACAACCAATGCCATAACCTATTCTCCATCCAGTCATGGCATAAGTTTTGGAACAACCATTAACAATAAAGATCCTCTCACTTAACTCAGGGGCAACATCTATTAAAGAATAAATATCATCATCGTAAGTAAAATCCTCATAAATATCATCAGAAATTATGTATAAATTAGGATATTTCTTAACAACTTCTACAATTTCTCTTAATTCACTTCTTGAATACTTAACTCCACTTGGATTATTAGGAGAGTTTATAAGCAATAGCTTTGACTTTTTAGTGATTGCTTTATCTAATTCTTCAGGATCAAGTTTAAAATTATTTTGTTCTTTGCATTCAACAGAAACTGTTACTCCTTTATTCATTTTTATAGTTGCACTATATGAAACCCAATACGGAGTTGGAAGCAATACTTCATCTCCTTTGTTTAAACTTGCCCAAAAAAGCCCGTAAAGTATATATTTAGCACCACTAGACGCAATTATGTTGTTTGGCGAAAAATTTTCATATCCTACTCTTTTTAAATACTTCCTATAAATTGCATCTTTGAGCTCTGCTATACCATCTACTGGGGTATAAAGAGTCCTCTCATCATCAATTGCCTTATGTGCAGCTTTTTTAATATTTTCTGGAGTGCCACAATCTGCTTCACCTATTGATAAATTTAAAACATCTATTCCTTTGCCTGCTAGTTCTCTTGCTTTCGCAGCAAGCTTAAAAGTTGGTGAAATGCTGTTCCCTTTTGCATGTTCTGCTAATATACCCATAAATGCTCCCAATATTAAATTTAACCATACTAATCATACTTGAAGAATCCTAGTTTTAAAGAAAGAAAATAAATAGTATACTCATTACTCTTGAAGAGTCTTAGTTTTAAAGACAGAAAATAGAGCTGATATCAAGCTTAAAAATCCGAGAATATTGGCGATATTTGAGGTATTTTTATGCGAAGATAGCGGTTTTATTTTCAAACTTAAAAACTGGAGTCTTCATGTGTGATGAGTATATTACTCATCACTAAATGTTTTCTCCTGTCTTTCATGACGTTCTTGTGCATCAATGCATAATGTAGCAACAGGTCTAGCCTCTAAACGCTTTATCCCAATAGGATCCCCAGTTTCTTCACAATAACCATATGTGCCATTATTAATTCTCTCAAGTGCATGGTCAATTTTAGTTAAAAGTTTACGATATCTATCACGAGTTCGTAATTCTGATGCTGTTTCTATTTCTGCTGCAGCTTTGTCAATCACATCTGGTTCATTTAATTTTTCTTCCTTCAAATGATTCATAGTTTCTTGAGCTTCCTGAATTAATTGTTCCTTCCATATCAAAAGTTTATTTTTAAAATATTCTAATTGCTTAGCATTCATATATTCTTCCTTCTCTGAAGGAACGTATTCTTTCTCAAGTGTTATCTTTGTCATAAATTATTTTGTGATGAAATTAGATTTAATAATAATAATTAGATCAGCAAAATATCTTTATCCCAAATAATTTAGTCAACTGATTTAAAGTTATTTTCTATGCTGAAAAAATTGATGTATTTATGCAAAGACACTCTTACTGAAATATATACTCCTCGCACTTGAAGATTACGATATTTTAAGACAGAAAACAGAGATGATATCAAGCTTAAAAATCCAAGAATATTGGTGATATTTGAGGTGTTTCTAAGCGAAGATAGTAGCTTTATTTTCAAACTTAAAAATAGGAATGTTCAAGTACGAGGAGTATATATCTATGGTTTTTTAAAGTTATATAACCATATTAAATATCTCAACTGAAATAACTATCATCCCTATAATAATCGATAGCACTATTGGCCATTTATACTTCAGCTCATAATAATAGAACGAAGTTATCTTAGCTTTATATAATAAATAAATAGGCAATAAAATTGCTATAACCACTAATATCATTCCAGCAAAACTCAAAGCTGATATGAAAGCATGTGGAATCACAATAGCGACCAAACAAGCTGGAAACAACGTTAAAACAGAAGCAAATACATTCCGTGAAGCAATATTTGGCACTGATCTAGTAAGCATCTTTCTTAAAGATTCACATAACCCTACGCTTACTCCCAGAACCGATGTAATAATTGCTAACAAAGAAATCCACCAAATCAATACCTGTACATACCGCCACTTAATCAATATTGTAAGTTCTTTAATTAACTCTCCAACGTCTACTTGTCCTGCTATCATCAACTTGTAAAATGCAGGATTTTTATTATACAACACACCTAGTAAACTACATGTCCAAATAATATATGTTATTGCTGGAATAAGACTGCCCCAAAAGAAAACTTTTTTTAACATTCTTGAATCTCTATTGCAATAATTAGTGAGTGTATGAAAGATCACTTGGAATCCAAACGAGGTAAACACTATTGGTATCGCTACTCTCCAACTTGATATTTCCACATAGCTAGCAGAAACCATAGGTATTTGAGTCCAATTAACAGTAGTAACAAGACCCAGTATTAGTATTGCAATAGTTGTAATTGCTCCTACAAATAACAATCTATTAATATAGTCTATCCATTTAATAGGAAATAAAAGCATCAATGTTATAATAAATGTATAAATTATTGCTATATTACTCTGAGATAAACTTGTATCGAACATTTTTTGTAATAGAGAAGAACCACCATAGATATAGGCAGAGAGCAAAGAATACGAAAGTAACTTAATACTAGATACTCCTATCATTTCTGCTATTTTTCCTGAGTAACGCTTCCCTAACTCACCTAAACTTAACCCACGCCCAGCCTGTAAATTCAATTCAAGATGTATGAGAGACGTATAATACATAACTACCCATATTGATAGCATTAATACTATACTTAAAACTAAACCTAATTTGGCAAGCACCATAGGTAATGCTATCATACCACTCCCTATACAAGTACCTGCCACTAACATAATGGAACCAATTTTTTTCTGCATTTTATAATATGATTAAATTATTTGATTAATAAGCCTACTTTTTGTAGTTAGCTTTATAAAAAATTTAGAAATTGTCGTGAGAGTTAATAATAGCGAGCTAGAACCCGCTAAAACAAAAAGAAAAGGAATTATTATATGCAATTGCACTCAGCCTATCTAAAATAGAGAAAATTAAACCTAGCATATAATTAATAAAATTGTTTACCAATAAGTATAAACACTAACAAACTCCTTCCCGTTAGTCAATGGAATTTCTAAAATTGCTTGGTTCACAATAGATTCAAGTTAAAAATATGAATTAATTCTTCATAATGACAAAATAGATACTTGAAAATTATATATCGCAGTATCATCTATACTATATCGATCATACTTGAAAATTCCTATTTTTAAGCATGCCCCTGCGAAAGCAGGGGATTGAAAATAAAAACAATAAATTTTTATAAACATGAACTTAGAAAAATTTACAGACAAAGCACGTACTATACTACAAACAGCCCATTCCTCAGCTATTGCAGCTGGTCATCAAAGAATTCTACCAGAACACATATTAAAGAGCATGCTTGATGACTCAGACAGCATCACATCACAACTTATAACAAATTGTGGTGGAAATATTAATGCTATATACAGAGATTTAGAAAATTTTTTAAATAAATTACCTTCTGTAAGTGGCAACCAAGCTGAACAAGTGTTTTTAACTCAAGAAACAGCTAAGGCTTTAGAGAAAGCAACTTCACTTGCAAAAAAATCAGGAGATGAATTCGTAACAGCTGACAGATTATTGCAAGCAATTACAAGTTTTAGTGAAGTATTAAAATCACAGAATATAACAGAACAAAAAATAGAAGAAGCTATAAATAAACTAAGGAAAGGAAGAAAGGCAGATAGCAAAACAGCAGAAGTTAGCTATCAAGCTTTAAAGAAATATTCAAAAGATATTACACAACTCGTCCTAGATGGAAAAATCGACCCAGTGATCGGTAGAGATGAAGAAATTAGAAGAACTGTTCAAGTTCTTTCAAGAAGAACTAAAAATAATCCTGTTTTAATAGGGGAGCCAGGAGTTGGTAAAACCGCTATAGTAGAAGGGCTTGCTATTCGTGTAACACATGGCGATGTCCCTGATAACTTAAAAAATGCACGGGTAATTTCCTTAGACCTAGGGGCATTAGTAGCAGGAGCTAAATTTCGTGGAGAATTTGAGGAGCGTTTAAAAGCAGTTTTACATGAAATAGAGAATTCCCAGGAAGATATAATTTTATTCATAGACGAATTACATATGCTGGTAGGAGCTGGAAAAGTAGAAGGTGCAATGGATGCATCCAACCTATTAAAACCTGCACTTGCTCGTGGTGAATTACATTGTATAGGTGCTACAACTCTTGATGAATATAGAAAATACATTGAAAAAGATGCAGCACTTGCAAGAAGATTTCAATCCGTTTATGTAGCAGAACCTACTATTGAAGATACAATCTCCATCTTAAGAGGGATAAAAGAGAAATACGAACTACATCATGGGATACGAATTTCTGACACCGCCATAGTAGCAGCAGCAAAACTTTCTCATAGATATATAACTGACCGATTTCTTCCTGATAAAGCAATAGATTTAGTAGATGAAGCAGCAAGCAGAGTACGCATGGAAGTATTTAGCAAGCCAGAAGACATAGACGAATTGGATAGAAGAATTATTAAATTACGAATGGAAGAATCAGCTTTAAAAAAAGAAGAAGACAAAGCCTCAAAAGAAAGACTTACTAAAATTCGTAAAGAATTAGTTTCCTTAGAGGAAAAATCACTTGAGCTAACCAGTAAATGGAAAGCAGAAAAAACAAAATTAGAAAGCATCAATAAATTAAAAGAGCAATTAGATACAGAAAAACATAATCTTGAAACAGCAGAACGATCAGGTAATTTAGCTAAAGCAAGTGAAATTGCTTACGGCATCATTCCAGAAATTCAAAAAAAAATAAAAGATGCAGAAAAGATAAAAAAGGATGATGGATTATGGAAAAATGTTGTTAGTGAAGCAGATATAGCCAATGTTGTTTCGCGTGCTACAGGTATTCCTGTACAAAAAATGCTAGAAGGTGAAAAAACAAAACTTCTCACTATGGAAGAAATTTTAAGCAAATCCGTAGTAGGACAAAAAGATGCAATTATTGCTGTCAGCAACGCAATTAGAAGGTCTAGAGCTGGCATTCATGATGTCAACAAACCTATTGGCTCCTTCTTATTTTTAGGACCAACTGGAGTAGGTAAAACTGAATTGTCAAAAGCCTTAGCACAATTTATATTTGACGATAGCTCTTGCATGACCAGAGTAGATATGTCTGAATATATGGAGAAACACTCAGTATCACGCTTAATAGGAGCCCCTCCTGGATATGTAGGATATGAACAAGGTGGAGCATTGACTGAATCAATTAGAAGAAGATCATATCAAGTAATATTATTCGATGAGATAGAAAAAGCACATCCAGATGTTTTTAATTTGCTGCTACAAGTATTAGATGACGGTAGACTAACCGACGGTCAAGGGAGAACTGTAGATTTCAGAAATACTATAATTATTCTTACATCAAATATAGGAGCAAATCTTTTAATTGAAAAAGGTAATGAAGCTAAAAAAGAAGTTTTAGATTTAGTTAGATCATCTTTCCGCCCAGAATTTATAAACAGATTAGATGAAATAATAATATTTCATAAGCTGTCTATGGATGATCTAATAAAAATAGTTGAAATACAAATATCAAATTTTGAGGAATTACTTAGAGATAAAAAACTAAAACTTACCATAACAAATTCTGCAAAAGAATGGTTAGCAGAAAATGGTTTTGATAATACATATGGTGCACGACCTCTAAAAAGATTAATTCAAAAAGATATCCAAAATACATTAGCTCAAATGATTTTGTCTGGAGAAATAAAAGAAGACGATAATATTAAAATAGACTCAGATAAAAACGGTATAAAAATATCAAAATTATAATATCGTACGATTAGTATAATTTATTCTCAAATCATGCTCTTAACTTCAGAGTTTGAATATTTTTTTAGCTCCCTTGTATTTACAACAACAGTACCAGAAATTAGGTCATGCCAAGCTCTACGTTTTTTATTTAAGACCATATAAAATATTCCCAATCCAAGAGGTAAAAAGGAAACCCAGTATGAACATAACCTAACAACTAGCTGAAAAATACTAGGATCTTTAAAAGTTTTTGCATCTACAATTTTCATTGACAACAGCATTTTGCCAGGAGTTGTATATTTTTTTACCCAAAAAATAAATATAGCAGCACCTAAAAACCCAATCTGAATAATTTGTTGAACTATTCTCCATTTTAAACTCATCATAAACGATTTACCAACGATTGAATGTATTAAAAAAAATATTGGCATTAATACTAATATAGTAAGAGTTATATCAACCAATGAAGCAAATAATCGCCCTTGAAAAGACGGGTATAATCTCTTATATGGACTATTATGATCCCATAAAAATTTAAGCATAAGAATTTATATATTTTATCGACATAGATATACTCATCACACCTGAAGACTCCGGTTTTTAAGTTTGTAATGAGTATAGGTTAATTTATAAATTGCTCTTGTAAAGATATTATACTGTTTGATATATAATCTAATAAAATATCTCAAATACTGTGTTATTTAGTTATTTACTGACAAATTTATTCTCTACAGAATTTATATCATTTCAACAAACGTCATATTCATGATATTTTAGTAAGAGAAACAAGAAATTCACAAAAAAGAGATGGTAAGGTCAATAGCAATAGAAAAAATAGGCACCCCTGAAGTACTTTCTCTTACAGAAAAACCATTACGTAAACCTCAAGGAAGCGAAGTATTAATTAAGCATGAAGCAATTGGACTTAATTTTATTGATATCCAATATCGCAGAGGAACTCGTCCTTTAAAAACACCTAATGTTTTAGGTTGTGAGGCAGCAGGATATATTGAGGAAGTAGGAGAAAATGCAACTGAATTCAATATTGGTGATAGAGTTGCATATGCTACTGCACCATATGGTGCATATTCTGAAAAAAGAATTATCAATCAACAATATTTAGTCCCCCTACCTGATTATATTAGTTTTACTGATGCTGCTGCCATGCTTAATAAAGGTATTACAGCTCATTATCTACTAAGACGAACTTTTTTTGTTGCAGATAAAAACATTATTATGATAAACGCAGCCAGCAGTGGAGTTGGACAACTTCTTTGCCAACTTGCTCAACATTATGGTGCTAAAGTAATTGCTATTGCTGAATCAGAAGAAAAATATAATAAGCTAAACTCATTAGGTATAAATACCATAATCAACTCCGAAAAAAATGATATGCTATCTTCAGTAATGTCACATACTTCAAAAAATGGTGTACATGTTGTATATGATTCCATTGGAAAAGATAGTTTTGAAACATCTATAAAATGTCTAGGAAATTTTGGATTAATGGTAAATTTCATTAACAGTTCTGGAGATATTCCACCTATAGAGCCAAAAACGTTACGAGAAAAATGTTTATTTTTTACTTCCACAGATTTATTTACTTATCAAAAAGAGAGGGCTGAACTATTGCTCACTTCAAATGAAGTTTTTTCTTTAATCAAACAAAAAGCTATAAAGTCAAATATTTATAAGCAATACTTATTTTCTGAAATAAAAGAAGCACATTCTGACCTAGAAAATCATAAAGTAATTGGTCAATGTATTTTAATACCTTAATTGAATTACTTAGAGTAATAAAGCTTCTTATTTAAAGTACCTTCCCATTTATCAACAATTAAAGTTATTGTCGCATCTCCTGTGATATTTAATGTGGTACGAGTCATATCTAATATTCTATCAATACCAACTATAAGAGCAATTCCATCTATTGGAATATTTACAGCCGAAAGCACCATTGGCAACATTATTATACTCCCTGAAGGAATACCTGCTCCCCCTATTGAACCTAATGTTGAGGTAAATATTATCATTATGTAGTCCATAACGCTTAAATCTATTTGATAAACCTGTGCAAAAAATAAAACACAAATTCCAAGATAAATCGCTAAACCATCCATATTTACAGCAGCACCTAATGGCAATACAAAAGAAGTACTTACTGGTGAAACGCCAAGCTTCCTACAAACTTTCATAGTTGTTGCAAGTGTAGCTTTACTGCTACTAGTAGAAAGAGCTATAAGTTGGTATTCTACACTTTTTTTGTAAAACGGCATTGGTGAAAGACCGGTGAACATAATCATTACACCAAAAATGATATATTGAACAAGAATTGCCAAAAAAAATACTAGAATTAATGCACCTAAACTCTGTAATACAGCTATCCCTTGTGTGCCGACAACTGCTGCAGAAAAACCAAAGGCACCATAAGGAGCTAGTTTCAATATCACTTCTATCATCTTAAAGACAATTTTGAAACCTACATCAAATACTTTTACTAAATCTTCCCTTTGTTCTCGTAACAAATTTATGACAAAGCCAGTGAAGAATGAGAAAAATACGACTTGCAAGAATTTTCCAGATACTAAAGCATTTAAAGCATTATCCGGAATTATATCCTTCATTATTTTAGTAATATTAAATGTATTGGTAGATGCTTCTCTATGAAGTTCCTTCAACCCTAAAGATTCTAGCTCTAACCCTGAACCAGGTTTTAGAAAATGACTAAGTAGTAATCCTAACGCTACTGCAAAAGTTGTAGTAACCAAAAAAAGCACCACAGCTTTACCAGTAATTCTGGTTAATTTTGATGTATCCTCTACATTTATTATTGCCGTTACAATCGAGATATAAATCAAAGGCACTATCACCATCTTGATTAATCTCATAAACAATTCACCAATTGGCTGTAAATGAACCGCTTTCTCCTGAAAAATTAACCCTGTAACTATACCAAGAACAAGACCGATCATTACTTGTTGCCAAAGCAAAGCTTTTGTCCAAAATTTAACTATACGTTGCATCAGATTCTTACCTCCAAATTTTCTTCAAAAGTATAAATTTAATGGAATACACCTCAACTATCAAGGAATTTATAAAAAATATACTTATCGCACCTGAAGAGTCCGATATTTTAAGACAGAAAATAGAGTTAATATCGAGTCCAAAAATCCTGGACGTATTTGAGAGATTTTTTGACGAAGATAGTAGCTCTATTTTCAAACTAAAAATAGGGATGTTCAGGTACGATAAGTATATATGTTGCTATACTTGAAAATTACTATTTCCCAACAAAGATAATAAATTTATTTTTATACTCAAAAATAGTAATGAGTATATTATTTAGCATAATAAAGTTTTTTATTTAAAGTGCCTTCCCATCTATCCACAATTAAAGTTATTGTAGCATCTCCTGTAATATTTAATGTGGTACGAGTCATATCCAATATCTTTTCAATACCAATGATAAGGGCAATTCCATCTATTGGAATATTTACTGATGCAAGAACCATTGGCAACATTATTATTCCTCCTGACGGAATGCCTGCTCCTCCCATCGAACCCAATGTTGAAGTAAATATTATCATTATGTAATCCATAACACTTAAATCAACCTGATAAATTTGTGCAAAAAACAATGCACAAACTCCGAAAAAAATTGCCAACCCATCCATATTAATAGCAGCACCTAATGGCAATACAAAAGAAGTATTCACTGGTGAAATACCTAGCTTTCTACACACACGCATAGTAGTTGCAAGAGTTGCTTTACTGCTACTTGTAGAAATAGCTATAACTTGGTATTCAAGACTTTTTCTATAAAAAGGTAATGGCGAAAGACCAGTAAACATAATCATTATACCAAAGATGATATATTGAACAAAAATTGCCAAGAAAAACACCAGAATTAATGCACCTAAGCTCTGTAACACAGCTATTCCTTGTGTACCGACAACTGCTGCAGAAAAACCAAAGGCACCATAAGGAGCTAGTTTCAATATCACTTCTATCATTTTAAAAACAATTTTGAAACCTACATCAAATACTTTTACTAAATCTTCCCTTTGTTCTCGTAACAAATTTATGACAAAACCAGTGAAGAATGAGAAAAACACAACTTGTAGCAACTTTCCAGACACTAAGGCATTCAACGCATTATCTGGAATAATATCCTTTATAATTTTGGAAACATTAAAAGCACTAGCAGACGCCTCTTTATGAACTTCTTTTAATCCCAAAGCTTCTAACTCTAATCCCGAACCAGGTTTTAGAAAATAACTAAACAACAAGCCTAACGCTACTGCAAAAGTTGTGGTAACAAAGAAAAGAGCTATTGCTTTACCAGTAATCCTAGTTAATTTTGATGTATCTTCTACATTTATTATTGCTGTTACAATCGAGATATAAATCAAAGGCACTATCACCATCTTGATTAATCTCATAAATAACTCCCCAATTGGCTGTAAGTGAACCGCTTTATCCTGAAAAATTAACCCTGTAATTATACCAAGAACAAGACCGATCATTACTTGTTGCCAAAGCAAAGCTTTTGTCCAAAATTTAATTATAGCCCTCATCACTCTCTTATGATAAAATTTGCTTCAGGAATAAATCTAATGGAATATAATTTAACTATCAAGAAATTTATTAATAATATAAGCACACAAGGCTCGCTGCTTGGCGTTGACTATGGGAAAAGACGTATAGGTCTTAGCATAAGTGATATTACACGAAAATTCGTTTCTCCTGTAGGAACATTAGATAACAAAAATATAGAAGATTCATTATTAGCAATAATAGAGTTAATTAAAAATAAAAATATTTCTGGTGTTATTATAGGATACCCATTGCAACTTGATGGTACAGAAGGTCAGCAATGTCAAGAAGTTAAAAAATTTGCTAAATCTCTGTTGCAAAAACAGCCTATCCCAATATTTTTTCAAGATGAAAGATTTTCAACCAGAGAAGCACAAACAATATTAAAGAATTTAAATATGAAAAGAAAACGCCGCGATCAAAAAGATAATGAAGTAGCAGCGTATAATATATTAAAAACAGCTTTACAATTATTGAATAATCATCTTAACTTCTAGTTCTGCTCTTATCTGCGTCTTTTTTTATTGAAACTTTTATTTGCTTTTTCCCAACATTTGATAATGCCTGTCTCATCCTTTTGACAACTCCTTTTAAACCCTTTATTTTTGAAAATTCTTTTCCTTTCAAAATTTCTTTACTTTTTATAAGTGCTTTTTCAGAATTATCAATATCACGCCATAATTTATAATCTTCTCCTTTGCTAAACATCATTTTCAACTTAGAAGGCTTACCTCCTAACTGCTCCTCTAGCTGTTTCTTATAATTTCTGATTTCATATAAATTTCCATCTATAGCTTTCTCTTCTATTTGTCTCAAATATTCATTCTCTCTATTACGCATTAAATCCTGTGCTGACAAAGATGTTTTTTTAATATTTTTAAGCGTTTTACCAATTTTATCACGTAATAATGGCATTCTTTGCTCTTTTAATTTTTTCTCAGTTCCCTCAAACTTCTTTAAAAATCTATCTACATCTTTTATTTGTCTCTCTTTTGCTCCACTTGCCGTTAGTGCTGTTTTATACGCTTGGATATATGTTTTATATGGCTTCATATCTTCCAGTTTGCCATTGATATCCTCTAACGAAGGCAAACTATCATCATCTATTCCTACAAAAAATCCATATTACTCATTAATAGCCCTTCGGCGATTGGAAGAACACGTTCCTGAGCCTTTCTATATTGTAACGCTAATCTTCTAATATACCCTTTAGATGGTTTTTCTTTCATATTTTTATCCCTAAAATTGAGTATATTTTAAAATATAAACATTAAAAAGAAGTTAAGGGAATAGGCGGTTATACAGAGTTATAAGCTACAGGTTTAGAAGTTATACCCATCGGACTTGGAAAGTCCTAGATTTTAAGAAAGAAAATGAAGTCAATATCAAACATGAAAATTCAAGAATATTGGTGATATTCAAAACATTTTCATGTGAAAATAGTGGCTTTATTTTCACACCCCTGTCTTCACAGGGGCATGCTTAAAAATCGGAGTCTTCAAGTTCGATGGGTATACATTCGGTTCTTTCAAATACATAGGCTGCAAATTTTCATATAGACTCTCTTTTCCATTTGAAATTACTTCACTTACATATTTGAGTAAGTCTTGAGCTGTAATATCAACTTTAACACTATGCTCACAACTAAAAGAACTACTCTCTGTTAATAATAAAGTATTATCTGCATGTTCAGATAATAATGATTCTTGCGATATTAAATATGCTACACCTAATGACTTACCAGATGAATTAAATTCTTGTGCATATAAATCCCCAGAAGTAGCATTTAACACTGCTAATATTTTCTTCTCAGACACTGAAAAATTAAGCTTTCTTACCATAAGCTCAAGAGTTGATACACCTAACAGCTGTACATTATTTAGAACTTTTTTCATTCCATAAATAGCTGCTAAACCAATACGAATGCCTGTAAAACTACCAGGCCCTATAGTACAACTCATTACATCAATATCTTTAAAACTACACTGATTTTTCTTCAGAATATCTATTATCAAAACAAATAACTGTTCACTTTGAACAAATTTCTGCTCTGATTCTGCATGATCTACAGCATTATCATAGTTAAGTGCTACAGAACACTTACCGATAGAAGTTTCTATACATAATATATTAGGCATTTTCCTTAGCAATTAATGTCACCACTAATCTATATCCTTCTCTTTTAGGTGGATATTCAGGAGCAGCAATATCTGCAGTAGCAGCTATAATTTTATCAATAGCTGTTTCGCCAGATCCATGATGCACTGTTTCACGTCCTTTAAATCTTAAAACTACTTTAACTTTATCACCTTTAGCAATAAAATTTTTAATCCGATTAATTTTGACATTTAAGTCATGTTCACCTGTTGTAGGTCTTATCCGTATTTCTTTTGTTACTGTAACTTTTTGTTTTTTCTTGGCTTGCTGAAGTGTCTTTTTTAGTTCATATTTATACTTACCAAAATCCATTATCTTACAAACTGGTGGGGAAATTTTCGGTGAGATCTCGACTAAATCAAGACCAGCAATATCCGCCTTATTAAGTGCAACATCTAAAGACACCACACCAACCATATCTCCTCTTTCATCTATTAATCTGACTGATTGAGCAGAAATTTGTCTATTAGTTTTAGGTAACTTTAATTTTTTAGTATCATTATTGTAAGCTATAATCTTCCTCCTTATTTATAATTTAGTAACATAACTGTAAAAGTCATCTTTATTATATACCATCTGTTCTTCTTTACCAAGAACACGAAGCACAACAGAGTTGTTTTCTTTTTCTTTATTGCCAATAACTAACAACATAGGAATCTTCTGCAAAGAATGAACTCTTATTTTATAGTTTATTTTATCATTCGAATCATCAAAAATAGCTCTTATGCCTTGTTTTTTTAAATCTTCAAGAATTTCCTGACCATATTCCTTAACACTGTCTGTAATAGAAAGAATTGCAACTTGTACTGGAGCAAGCCAAAGTGGAAATTTTCCTTCATAATGCTCTATCAAAATACCAATAAATCTCTCGAGCGAACCCAATATAGCTCTATGCAACATTACTGGAGTACTCCGCTTACCTTCCTTATTTATGTAAGTTGCCCCCAACCGCTCTGGCAATACAAAATCAACTTGAAAAGTACCACATTGCCATTGCCTACCTATTGCATCTTTAAGCACAAATTCCAGCTTAGGTCCGTAGAAAGCACCCTCACCACGATTAAGTTCATATTCCAATCCTGTAGCTTCAACAGCTTTTTTTAAAGAAGCTTCAGACTTATCCCAAATTTCATCAGAACCAGCTCGTTTTTCAGGCCTATCAGAAAATTTTACATTAATTTCTGTAAAACCAAAATCCTTATAAACCTCCTGTAATAATTTTGTAAAGGCAACCGTTTCACTAACAATCTGATCTTCTGTACAGAAAATATGGGCATCATCTATTGCAAAACCACGAACTCTCATTAATCCATGTAAGGAGCCAGAAGGTTCTTTTCTATGGCAACTACCAAACTCAGCCATTCTTAAAGGAAGATTACGATAGCTCTTCAAATTAGTTTTAAAAATCTCAACATGAAGAGGACAATTCATAGGCTTAAGAGCCATAACTCTATTTTCAATCTCTTCTGTAATAAACATATTTTCTTGGAACTTATCCCAATGACCGGACTTTTCCCAAAGAGATCTATCAGCTAAAATTGGAGTTTTTACTTCTGTATAACCATTAGCTCTTATTTTATCTCTAATATAATTTTCTAATATTCTATATAAAGTATAACCTCTATCATGCCAAAAAATCATCCCTGGAGCTTCTTCTTGTAGATGAAAAAGGTCTAGCTGTTTGCCAAGTTTTCTGTGATTACGTTTCTCTGCTTCTTCAATTCTATATAGATATTGATCAAGTCCCTCCTTAGTTGCCCAAGCTGTACCATAAATACGCTGAAGCATGATATTTTTAGAATCCCCTTTCCAATATGCCCCTGCAATCTTTGTAAGTTTAAAATATTTTACAGATTTTGTTGATGGTGCGTGAGGCCCTCTACATAAGTCTAAAAAATCTCCATGTTTATAAACTGTAATGGTTTCGCCTTCTGGTATATCCGTTATTAGCTCTGCTTTAAAACTTTCTCCTGTTTTTTTAAAAAAATCTATAGCGTCCTTCCTGTTCCAAGTTTCTTTTTGAGTGAGATAATTTGCTTCGCAAATTCTTTTCATTTCTTTCTCTATTTTTGGTAAATCTTTTTCAGAAAGAGGTTCACTTGGCAAAATATCATAATAAAATCCATCTTCTATTACAGGACCTATTGTAATTTGTGTATCAGGGAAAAGATTTTTGATTGCATATGCAAGAACATGTGCAGCATCATGTCTAATAATTTCTAAACCCTCTTTATCTTTAGCAGTAATTATTTCTATGGATGCATCCTGTTCTATCAGATCAGATAAATCAACAAGCTTATCGTTTACTTTCATTGCTAATGCAGCTTTAGATAGGCTTATACTTATATCTTTAGCAAGTTGCATACCATCAACAGGTTTATCATACACTAGCTCTTTGCCATTTGGTAAAGTTACTCTTATCATTAATTTATTTCTTTTTAGAAGGTTTAATTTGTATTATTTTTTGATCTACTGACTCAGATTCTTCTTTATCTGTCTTATCAAAGTCATCTATTGTTTTAATAGTAGGAATCTTTATTAACATCCCAGGCTTTAAACTATAAGGTCTTTTTAAATTATTCATTAAAATAATAGTATCTGCTGTTGTACCATATCTTCTAGCAATAGAAGCTAATGAATCTGAACTGGTAACCTCATATAAAGATTGTTTATTATAATCAATGACTTTTCCTTGAGCTAAATTTTCTTCTTGTATCTCTTCCTCATTTGAAAAATAACCGATATTACTACAAGAAACGATAAAAAATAGCAATGTTATAAGAAGTATTTTTTTCATCTTTATTTTATTTTTTTGCTCATTATATCTCAGTAATGGATTTGGGGTATTATACCTAAACTTTATTTTTCTACAAGTATACTGTATAAAATCATCATAATTAGATTGATTATAGAAGGCAGTTCATCTATCATTATCTGGACAACAACGCCCAGATGGCGGAATTGGTAGACGCACTAGCTTCAGGTGCTAGAGACTTGAAATATAGTCGTGGAAGTTCAAATCTTCTTCTGGGCACCAGCTAAATTAAATTATAAAAGACATGACAATTCAACTACATAATGGCGATCTTCCTGATAATTTAAAATTATCAGGTTCTTTAGCAATCGACACAGAAACAACAGGGCTACATTTGGGAAGAGACAGATTATGCCTTATACAAATTGCTACTGAAAATAAAGAAGTACATATGGTACATTTTCCTGATGGTAACTATAATGCCCCTAATTTAAAAAGCTTGCTAAAAGATAGTAATATTTTAAAAATTTTTCATTATGCTAGATTTGACATGGCTATTATTTACAAATATTTAGATGTTATGTTAAAAAATGTTTATTGCACCAAAATAGCTTCCAAAATTGCTCGTACATACACAGACAATCATGGCTTAAAAGATATTTGCAAAGAACTCTTGAACGTGCAAATTTCGAAACAACAACAATCCTCATACTGGGGTAATAACAAATTATCAAAAGATCAGCTACAATACGCAGCAAATGATGTAATCTATTTACATAATCTTAAACATTCCCTTGATGAAATATTAAAAAGAGAACACCGAAAAGCTCTTTTTGATGAATGTTTAAATTCCATTGAATTAATAGTAAAATTAGATTTAAAAGGATGGAATGGATCAGAAATATTTGCACATAGAACTATTCAATAAATAATGTCTATAGATTATTCAACCATAGCAAAGTCAGTCTTAAAAACTGAAATTAAATATTTAAATTCTCTAACAGAAACTTTCAATGATCAATTCAATAAGGCTGTTCAACTTATATGTAATAAAACTGGCAAGATCATAATTGCTGGAATTGGTAAAAGTGGCATTGCCGCTAGAAAAATTGCCACTTCACTTTCCTCTGTAGGAGCATCTTCTATTTTCCTAAATGCAGGAGAAGCAAACCATGGAGATTTAGGGACAATCTCTACTAAAGACATTGTTATTATCATTTCAAATAGCGGTATCTCCCCTGAACTTATTGGTATTATTGAATATTGCAAAAACATTTCTGCTCCTGTTATCTCTATCACTGGCAACAAGAACTCACTTTTATATAAAGAGTCAAATATCCAGCTATTATTACCACAATTTTCTGAAGTAGCACTAAAAGTCCCTTCAACATCTTTTACTTTAACTTCAGTTATTGGCGATGCATTTGTAGCTTGTGTAGTAGAACATAACAAAGTAACCCCAGAACAATATAAACAATATCATCCAGGTGGTAAAATAGGAATATCACTAACAAAAGTTGAAGAAATTATGAGAACTGGCTCTAATCTACCATTAATTAGAACTGGAGCTTTAATGTCTGAAGCTCTAATTTTAATGACTTTAAAATCACTTGGATGTATAGTGGTTGTAAATAACATTGAAAATATACTTGGTATAATCACTGATGGTGACTTAAGACGACATATGTCATCTAACCTAGTAGATGCACAAGTAGATCAGGTAATGACACATAGCCCCAAAACAATTAAGTCTGACACTCTTATATCCGAAGCACTTGACTATATGAACAAGAAAAAAATCACTAATTTAATAGTTACAAAAAATCAAAAAGTAGTTGGAATTGTCCACATACATGACTGTCTAAAATTAGGATTAGAAACTGTCGAATCTTAAAACCCTAATAACTGTAACCTAACAATGCTTAGAAAGAACATATTTTTAACACTATCCATTGGCATATTATCAATAATTCTATCATGGCATGGCTACAGCTATATTCAAAATAAAAAAAAATCAAACTTTCACGGATATGATATAGAAAGTGGTGATTTTTTTAGTACAAGTAGCCATGGACAAGCCTATAATTTAAAAGCTAACTATATTACAAACATAGGAAAAAATTTATATAAATTAAATAAAGTCTATGCAAGATATTGTATAGATAAAGAAAACGACAAATACACTGAAGCTGTATCTAAAACAGGTATGTTTGATGAATCAAAAAACTTTCTATCCTTAACTGGTGATGTAGAATTTATTTTAAGCCAAGGGTATAGAATGACTACAAATCTTTTTTTCATAGACATGAAAAAAAATATAGCATTCACAAAAGAAGAAGTGCTGATAAGCGGCATTCAAGGCAAAATTTTATCTAAAAATGGTATAACAGTATATATGAAAAAAGAGCATATTATACTTCATGGACCAATACAAAGCGTATTTATAGAAAATAATACAAAAAACAGATGATACGAATTATTATTAGTATATTACTAGTTACACTTCTTGCTAGAGAATGTTTCAGTTTACCTACAAATCAGAACTTAGATGAAAAAATCTACATAAATTCTGATACTTTGGAAGTGGACTATAAAAAAAATACTGCTGAATATAAATCCAATGTCTTTATACAAAAAAAAGGAAATTTTGATTTATATTGTGACAAAGCAAAAATTTTCTCTGCTCCTAAAGAATCTCAAAAAAAGAAAGCTAGCTCATACACAAATGATATAAAACACATTGAACTTTATGATAATATAACTATCGTAAAAGAAGAAAAGATAGCAAAAGGAGATTTTGGCGTTATTTACCCCAAAAAGAATTTAATCGTATTAACTGGTAAAGTAAAATTAAAAGAAAAAACTGAAACCAAAGAAAGTTATTTAGAAGGACATAAAATTAAATATTATATGGATAAAGAAATTTTCGAAGTAACTAATAATATTTCAAAAAATAACTCTCGAAAAGGTAAGGTCAAAATCATCTTATCCAAATCAGAAAATAAAAATGATTAAAGTACAAGGAATACATAAAAACTATAAAGATAAACAAGTTTTAAAAGGTATTAATTTATCTGTGTCACAAGGGCAAATAGTTGCATTGCTTGGCCCAAACGGTGCAGGAAAAACCACTTGCTTCTATACAATAATTGGCTTAGTAAAACCAGATTCAGGATCAGTCTATTTAGGTAATACAGAGATTACTAATTTATCGTTATGTAAACGTGCACAAATGGGAATATCCTACCTACCTCAAGAACCATCTATCTTTAGAGGTCTTACAGTAGAAGAAAATATTCTGGCAATATTAGAAATAATTGAAGACGATCATAAAAAACAAATACAATTATTAGAAGACTTACTTGCAAAATTTTCTATCACCCACTTAAGATCTGAAAAAGCCATAAAATTATCAGGTGGAGAACGTAGACGCTTAGAGATTGCAAGAACTCTAGCTATGTCACCGGATTTTATTTTTCTTGATGAACCCCTTGCAGGCATTGATCCTATAGCAATACAAGGCATGAAAGAATTAATCCATAAATTAAAAAATGATGGTATAGGAATAGTAATCACAGACCATAATGTAAGGGAAGCACTTGATATATCAGACAGAATTTACGTACTTAACCAAGGGAATATTATTGTAGAAGGAGAAAAACAAGATATCCTCAATGATAAAACAGTAAGACAAATCTACTTAGGAGAGTCATTTAAATTATAATTTTAGAGACATACCAATCAGATTTTTTTATAAATTAATTGTTTTGCTTAGCTAAATCTTCAACTTGCTTTTGCTCTTTATCTTTCTCATCTGTTAATTCGTCTGTTACCCAAGTTCTAGGATCATACCATTTCCTCTTTACAAGAGCCTTAGGTTTACTTGTCTTATCTATGGTAGATTTCCTACGAATAGTTGGCTTGGTTATAATTTCTTGCCTTTTTCTCAATCTCTCTCTCGGTTCATATCCTCTGATTGCAGGCTTCCTTTGCTTTTTATCTCTCAATCTATCTTTACCAAACTTCTTCTGCTTTTCTAAACCTTGTTCTTCTTTCTTTTCTTCTTTCTTTTCTTCTTTCTTTTCTTCTTCTTCTCCATCTTTGCCATCATGTTTTTTCTTTGCAGCTATCATTTCATCTTGTAACTCTTTTAAGTTACTTTCAACATCTGTGCCTGCTAAATCTGCAATTAATTGATTAATTTGATCAATTCGACTATTATAGTTCCCTTCATCTGTATTACCAAAAGCATCTATACTATCGTATGTTATATCTGTCTTATAATACTGCGCTAATGATTTAACTAAATCATCTTTCAATTTTGTATTATGTTTTAGCTGATTTATATATTTCTTCACATTCTTAACTTCATCAAGTCTTAAATCATAAATCATATTGAGTTCTATCATATCATAAGTACCTTTTGGATCAAAACTCATTAACATCTGCACTTTTTGAGGAGAAGTTTCTGCAGATATATTACTTATAAATTCTCTCATTTTTTGATTTGTCTTCCTTGAATCAAGTCTATCACCTACTTGTCGAACAAAACTAGCCGCATCAACCTTATCATTGTTATATAAATCTTCAAATACATCTAATACACTCCCTAAAGCTGCACTCTCAAATGTACTCTTCCGCTTTGGCCCTATAGCCCGCACAACTTTATCATACTCTGATATAAAATCCTCTATAGCTTTTTGTTTAGCTTCCGAAGTTAGACCTCTTGCTTCCTCTATAGCAAGATCATTTGCCATTTCGCTACTTTTAGTAGCCAACTCTGCAGAAGTAAATAAATATGGTATCACTTCATTTAACTTACTCTTATCTTTCGCACTCTCAGACCCTTCCACTAACTTCTCTGCAATACCTTTTACTTTTGCAATATTACCATCATTACCAAATGCATCACTTCTATTGATCTCTTGAAGTTTTGTTACTATTGAATCTGTTAATCCTAAATCCTGCAATGGATCTACTCTTTTCTTATCATGACATTTACTTGAATCTTTACAAAGAGCTCTAATATATGAAGCATCAGGAGCTGCTTTGCCTTCTGTATTATAATGCAAATCACTATGAAATCCTCCATCTGGTGTAAAATGTAATAGATGAAGTGTAGTATCAGGCTTTTCTTCGCCATATGGCTGCGTTGCTATTAAATATGAGTCTCCTATATTAGAGCCTATCTTAAATGTCCCATACTGCTGCAACAATCCATCCACTATATCATCTTCGGTATATGGTTTAGATGTTATCCCACCAGTTATCCTGCTCTTCTTTTTTGCAATTTCTCTAACATCTTCTATTTTTAATTCAGAATTAGGAATTTCAAATTCCTTACCTTTAAGCAGCTTCCTAATTGTTTTTTTGCCACCATCTCTTTGGGGTGTTTCCATATCAATCATTTCCAATTTGCCATCCTTATTTTGCATAATTTTTGCAATATCCGTTACTTTCCACTCTTCTTTTGGCATGGTACCCCTATTTATTTCCCTAAGATTACCAGACTCATCCATTTGATAATGAGCGTGGCTTGTACTACCATCATGATGCATTTTTACATAATTCACTACACCATCATCTGTTCCCATCACACGCATCTCTTTAATGCTAGAATCTTTATCTCTATATATTATATCATTTGCCGTATCTAAAACTGCTTCTCTCTTGGGAGCTTCCCAATCTGTAGTCTTGCTTACATCTGGTCTCTCATCTCTAAATGAAAGCGATTCTTCTTGGTCTTCTTCTGCTTGTCTCTCTGCTTCTTCACCTTCCTCATCACCAGCATCCAAAGCACTAGAAACCTGAGTTATATTAATTAATAGTAGTAAAATCACGAGCATTTTTAGAAAATGCTGTAAATAAGTCTTATAGCTACTCATAATTGTTTGTTGTTCATTATTCATATCAAAACCCTAATCATTACCAACTGAACTCTTTACTAATTAGAAACCTAAAAATACTACTGTTATTATTCTTATCTCCATTTACCTTAATACTTCTAACTGTTGGAAATTCAACTGTACTCTCAGCATAAAATCCATAAGGGAAAAACAGTCTCACACCAACACCTAATGCTGGCAATGTAGATTTATTAAAATAAATTATATCACGATGCTCTTTTCTTGCAGATGTAGTATTGTGGTTGATAAAATGTGTTATATCAAAAAAACCAAAAAATTGTCCTAAGTTAAGAAATTTTTTAATTTTTGGTTTCTCAAACTCTTTACTATATCTAAGCTCTACCTTACCTGAAATACCTTGGTCTGCTGATACAAGCCCAGTCTTATAACCACGAGCTGTATTAGAGGTATTAATTGAATATCTATGCTCACTAGGCAATAATTTTCCTGTATATTGATATGACGCCTTCAAGAACAATGAAAAATTGTTAGGTAAAGGCTGATCTCTATACCAATCAATTATAAAATAATTAAAACTTTTATCAAAATCTATCCTGTCTGTACTATCTTTATCATAAGAAACTCTATTTAAAGTCCAATTGAAATATGGGAAAAACCAGTTCTCAACATTTAATGGGTCTACTATCTTTATTTTACCACCCAATGACCCCATCACATAGTCATAACCCCTTGTCTTACTAGTGCCAGAATAATGCTCCGTATCACGTCTTTCTGCAGCTAATTCTAATTTTACACTACGGTTATTATTTAATACTGCGTATTGATCAAGCCTTCCTTTAACAATGTTAGTTTTATTATCCTTTGAACTCTCTGCAAGATTAGGATCATCTTTTAAATGAGAGAAAAATATACTTGCCGAAGTACCATATGTATTCAACCTCTTTAAATACCCCAACGTTATCAATTGAAATCTACTCGGCTTATCTGAAGTACCAGCACTTACCATTACAGAATCATTTGATAGAACATTATAAAATTGTGAAAAAGCCTCAAATTGATGTTTTCCTAAATCAGAAGTACCATGATTATTTACTGAAACACTAGCTTGACCTCTTTCTGTACTGACATGCATAAGTAAATCTGCTACTTTATTACTCTCTATTTCTCCAAGCTGTTCAATTTCATATTCTGTGTTATAACCATGTATTTTGTTTATAAGAAGCAAATATCTTTGCAAATCTTTGGTTTTTAAAGGGTTTGCCTTCTCAATTTTTTCTACCAATTTTAAGAAAAGCTTATTTTTCAATATTTTCTTATCTCTTTTGTCATCAACCAAGCCAATAACAACTGTTCTAAGTTTACCTTCAATAATCTTCACTCTTAGCTCAGGTTCAACTACTTCAACATACGCCACCGGTAAAGCATAACCTTCCTTGTGATAGTATTTTTCAATATCCTCAACAATTTGCCTTGCTTCATTCTCACCAATCTTTTTCTTCAAATAGGGCTTGATTACAGAACGTATTTTACCAGTCTTAATTGCTTTATTGCCACTAATTATAATTTTACTTATCTTGTTATGTTGTTGCCAAGAAACTTTTGATTCTTTTCTACTTGAATGCTCTGGCACTGGCTTTTGTTCAGATTGTTTACGCCTATGAAGTTCTGATATAATCTGCTTATCTATAAATGTTCTTTTCTGGTTATGATGTGCGGCTACAGAATTTCTTGCATCTGCTGCATTTTCTATTGCTATAGCTGATTTAACCGTGAAAATATTTCCAAATAATACCAAAGCTATACTTAAACTTGTCAAAAACTTTTTCATAACCGCATCTATTACTATTTTCACTTAATTATAACAGTTCTTTAACAAAATAAAAAACTTCCCCCCTCTTATGTATAAAAATAATAATTGTGTTAATAATGTTGTGACTCAAATGCCATATTTATTAACCTCAATTAGGATTATTAATATTTAAAACCTAAACAATGGATTAGCAAGATCTTAGAACTTTAGAATGTTTTTAGCGAAAATAATAGCCTTGCTTTCAAGATTAAAACATAGCAAATACAATAAGATATACCCCTCGTTTTTACGGAAAGAAACTAAAAATCAGCACTTTTAAAGAGATGTCTTATACCATTTTTCGTAAATAATTGATATTTTAGGGTTCGAGATTTAATGATAGAATCAAGTTTCAAAAATCCTGCATAGCCATTGCTATACAAGACTTTTTTAAACGATAATAATGGCGTAAAGATCGAAATGATAAAAGGTCAATTATTTACGAAAAATGGTATTATTTATTATGATCTTTTATCCAGTCTATGAGAACATTCTTCGGATGCACTCCTAGCTTAGTAGAAAAAGTTGCCCCTTCTTTAAAAATCATTAAAGTTGGAATGCTTCGAATCCCATATTTAGATGCAGTTTCTGGACTTTCATCAACATTCATTTTAAAAATTTTAACAGAGTCACCAACCTCTTTAGCAACTTCATCAATTACAGGACCCAGTTGCTTACATGGACCACACCATGGAGCCCAAAAATCTACAAGAACTAGTTTTTCAGATTTTAGAACTTCTTCTTCAAAATTTTTATCTGTAATCTCTTTTATCATAGCCTACCTCATTTAATTAGGGTTAATAGTTAATTTGTTTCATTCTTTTCATGCAAAAACTTAATGCTATATTGTTGAGCAATTGAAAGCATATTACTCCAAGCCCAATAAATTACAAGCCCTGCTGGAAATGATGCAAACATAAATAAGAAAAATAATGGTAAGAACTTCATAACTTTTGCTTGAATAGGATCTGCTGGTGCTGGCGAAAAGGATTGCTGAAAGAACATTGTTACAGCCATAATTATCGGCCAAGCTCCAATCATTAAAAAACTTGGTGGAGCAAAAGGAATTAATCCAAATAAATTAAAAATAGTAGTAGGGTCTGGAGCAGATAAATCTTTTATCCATCCATAAAACGGAGCATGTCGCATTTCAATAGTGATAAACAATACTTTATATAATGAAAAGAAAATAGGTATCTGAATAAGTAAAGGCAAACATCCAGAAAGAGGGCTTACTTTTTCTTTTTTATAGAGCTGAAGAATTTCCTGATTCTGCCTCATTTTGTCATCAGCATAAAGTTCCTTAATACTATTAATTTGAGGCTGAAGCACCTTCATCCTATTCATGGACTTATAAGATTTATTGGCAAGTGGGAACAAAAATATTTTTATTATTATAGTAACTACTAATATACTGATACCAAAATTACCAAAAAGATTATAGAAATATTTGAGAGCATTAAACATCGGTTTTGTTATAAAATAGAACCAACCAAAATCTATTGCTCTATCAAATAATGATATATTATATTTTCTTTCATATGCGTCTAATACAGATAATACTTTAGCACCTGCAAAAAAATTAACCTTTTTACTAAGCTTATTTCCTGGCTTCAAAATTTGCGTATCTGAAAGATAATCTACCTGAAATTTGTTTTTGCCAAGATGATTTACATGTTGAAACTTAGTATTAAAGTTTTTCCCTTCCAAATTTTGAGGAATAATAGCAGTTAGCCAATATTTATCAGATATACCAAACCAACTTCCAGATGCATTATTATTAAATATGCTTATTTTGTCAGACTCTAAATCTTTATATGATACTTCTTTTAAAACATTATTAAAAACTCCTATTGGTCCATCATACGCCACTCTAGATTTTTCAACTTTGTCCACTATACGATTTATCAGCCCATAATTTCTTAAAGTTATAATATTGCTTCCCTTATTTTTCACGGTTTGTGTTATCGTAAACATATAATCATTATCTAAGGCTATATTTATATTAAATGCCATGCCTTTAGAATTCTTCCAAGTTAAGTTAACACTATCACCTTCTTTAAGAGTTTTTTTGTCTACAGACCAAATGGTATTCGAATTAGGAATTTCAACTTCAGTATCAGACAACCACCCAAATTCAGCAAAATAAGCATTCTCATACCTCGATGGAGAAAGCAATGTAGTAGCAGGACTATTCTTATTAAGAGCAGCTTTATATTTTGATAAAACTAAATCATCAATCCTTGCACCACGCAAAGAAATAGACCCTTTCAACTTAGAAGAATTTATGCTTACCCTACCAGCTTTAGTTTTTTTTATGGCTTCATCACGATTTGTAAAAAACTTTTCATCAACCTTATTATTAGGGATTTGTTGCTTTGATATAGTTTGAGTATTAGTAACCTGTTTTTGCTTAGACTTTGACCTCGGTTTATCATAAAAAAATTGCCATCCAAAAATGATAGCAACTGTTAAAATTATAGCTGTTAATGTATTTTTTAAATCTGACATTCTAATTTTTTCTAATTTTTTTGACGGGATCTAAACCATGTCCTCCAAACGGATGGCATCTAATTATTCTATAAAAACCAAGCTTTATACCTTTAAAAAAACCATAAAACTTTATAGCATCCAAAGCATAATCTGAACAGGTGGGTAAATATCTACAAGAACTTGGCAACACAGGTGAAATCAAATATTTATAAAGTTTTATAGCTATTATAGATATAGCTTTTAAAATGTCATTTATTATTTTTATAATTACCATCTCTTATTAACTCCTATAACCTTTTCTAAGGCTTGTTCGATTTCTAGGTGAATTTGTTTAAAAGAAATATCAAGAATTTTTTAGATGGCAATATAGCAATTAATATTGTTTTAGCTGATATTTCATTTTTTAAAGTTATTTTAGCTAAAATTTGTCGCATAGCTGCTCTCATTCTTCTTTTTATTTTATTTCTTATGACAGCTTTAGCAGAAATTTTCTTTGAAACAATATAAGCAATCTTTAAATTGCTAACCTCTACATCGCTATTTAAAGAAAGATAAGCTACGGTAAGATGGCTTTTAAAAACTCTTTTTCCTTTACTAAATAAAACATCAAAATCTTTCTTTTTAGTAAGTGAGAGAAGTTTCACAAATATCTTTATATATAATCTATGCAGAAAGCTTTACTCTGCCTTGTCTTCTTCTAGCATTAAGAATTTTCCTCCCGCTTTTTGTTTCCATACGAGATCTGAAACCATGTCTTCTTTTACGCACCAAATTGCTTGGTTGATATGTCCGTTTCATAAATAAGCCAGTTTAAATTGTGTCTCCATAATATAATAAAATACTTCTTGGTCAATAAAATTTTCAATTTCGATCTTTACATGAACTATTGTTATCTTTTTGCTATGCTATTGTCATTAATGTTAACCCAAACTTAATAAATTATTTTCTATACTATAAGAATAGAAAATTTTTAAGGAAAAAATATGGAAGGGTTAACAACCAAGCAAGCACGTAACTTACTTAATACACATGGGCATAACATATTACCTAGAGCCACTCCTCCTAGCTTATTATGGATATTTATAAAACAATTCTTCAATCCTTTAATTTATATTCTAATAGTTGCTGCTATTATTTCCATATTCTTAGGAGAAGTCCCAACTGGTATTTTTATATTTATTTTACTTTGCATTAACTCAACGATTGGTGCAATACAAGAACGCTCTGCTCAAAAAGCTGTGATTTCTTTACAAAATTTCATGCCTAACTATACTCAAGTATTAAGAGATGGAACAGTATCTCGCATCAACTCAGAAGAATTAGTTCCTGGTGACATAATATTTTTAGAATCAGGAAATAAAATACCAGCAGATGCAATCTTGCTTGAAGCAAATAACCTAAATATCAATGAATCTCTTTTAACTGGTGAATCTATGCCAGTCTCTAAAGATATAACCAAAAAAAATAATAAATTATTTGCAGGAACTTTAGTTGCTAAAGGAAGAGCAAAAGCACAAATATTATCTACTGGGTTAAATACTAAACTTGGCGAAATCGCTCAATCTGTTACTAAATCAAATATAGTGCAATCTCCATTAATAAAAAGAATTGAGAAATTCACAATTTATCTATCTACTGCTACAGTAATTTTTATAATAGTATTTTCAATTTTTGCTTTAATGAGCGGTGAAGAGTTTGCACAGATTTTTACTCTTGCAATCGCATTAGCAGTCGCTGCAATTCCTGAAGGATTACCAACTTCTATTACTGTTGTGCTTGCCGTAGGAGTATATAGAATGGCTAAGTCAAATGTAATTGTTAGAAAACTTCTTGCAGTAGAATCTTTAGGATCTTGTACATATATTGTTTCAGATAAAACAGGAACACTCACCAAAAACAAATTAACAATTGAAACTATAATATTACCAGATAACAAAGAATTTTCTAACCATAGCCACAATTCTTCTGAGAAAGATGAGAGTAGTTTTAGAAATCCTAACAAAGCATTACAAGATTTAATCTTAGCAGGAAGTTTAGCTAATGAAGCACATCAAAATGCTGAAGAAGTCTCTGGAGATGTTGTTGATGTTGCCTTTCTGACTTTAGGAAAAAAAATAAACATATCAAAAAACAATTTATCAACACAATATAAGCTTTATAAATTCATTCCCTATGAATCAGAAAACAAATTTTCTGCTGGCATCTATACTACAAACAACAAAAAAATAATATTCGCAAAAGGTGGTTATGAAACTATTTTACAAATGTGTAAGAATATGAAAATAGGAAATAAAACATTGAAACTAGATAAAAAACAGATAGTAAATCAAGTAGAAAAACTAGCTAAACTAGGCTATAAAGTCATTGCTCTCGCACAAGGAGAATATACTCATAAAGAGAAAACTCACTCAAAAAAACTTAAAAACCTATCATTCCTTGGTATTGTAGGAATAACAGACCCTCTCCGCCCTGAAGCAAAAAATTCAATAGACCAAATAGCAAAAGCTGGAGTAAAAACCGTTATGGTTACAGGAGATCACCCAATCACAGCTTTTACTATAGCACAACGCTTAGGCATGAATATTAACAAAAAAGATATAGTAACAGGTGCAGATTTAAAATCAGCAACCCAAAAAGGAGAACAAGCAGTAAAAAAACTTATTGAAAATAAAAAAGTATTCGCTCATATAGAACCTTTACAAAAACAAGTTATAGTTCAAGCATTAATGGATATGGGCCATTACGTCGCTGTAACTGGAGATGGCGTAAATGATGCACCTGCTCTAAAATACGCAAATATTGGTGTAGCTATGGGAAAAAATGGTACAGATATAGCCAGAGATAGTGCAGATATAATTTTGACCGATGATAACTTTGCTTCCATAGTAAAAGGGATTATGCATGGTCGAGTTGTGTATAATAATATTAGAAAGGTTATATTTGTTCTTCTTTCAACTGGTATTGCCGAGATTTTCCTATTCCTTTTAGCTTTATTGTTTAATACCCCAATGCCATTGCTTGCAATACAACTGCTTTGGCTCAACATAATAATACATGGCATACAAGATGAAGCATTTGGCTTTGAACCAGTTGAAGGAGATGAGTTAACTTCTTCCCCTCGTAAACCAGATGAGCAAATCTTCGATAGATTTATGACAGGAAGAATATTTTCTGCAAGTATATATATAGGTGGCATATGTTTCTTAGCTTTTTATTTTTTTCTAAATAACGGATATGGCATCGAAAAAGCTAGGAGTTTTACTTTATTACTAATGGTATTATTCGGTAATATACAAGCTCTAATAAGTAAATCTGAAACCAAATTTATTACTAAAATAAATCTACTTGACAATAAAGTATTATTTTTCAGCATAATAATATCACAAATGATACATATCACATCTATGTATACCCCATATTTGCAAGGGTTATTTCATGTTCATCCTGTTGGAATAAAAGAATGGACTATATTATTAGCTATAGCTTCTAGTTTATTTTTTGCAGAAGCAATTTATAGAAAGCTCTATCATAAATTTTTCAACTATACTACTTCTCAGGAGTAGGTTTTGATTGATCAATTAGCTCCTTAAATTTTTCATAGCTCATCGCTCCTGAAATAAACTTACCGTTTATTACAAAAGAAGGAACACCCTGTACACCAGATTTTTGAGCTAAATTTAAATTTTCTTTAATTAAATCATCTACTCTTTTTGAATTTGCCTCTTGAACAAGCTTGTCCTTATCAAGATTATATTTACTTATCAAAGTAAATATTGTTCCTTCGTTAATTGAATTAGATTTAATTAAATCAGAATGAAATGCATAAAATTTATCTGGATACAAATTATTCACAGCTAATGAAAATCTAGTAGCTTTTGTTGAATCAGCTCCCATAAAAGGTAATGGCACCAATGATATCTTTAAATTAGGATATTCATTAATTAGCTTTACAAGCTGAGGATATACCTTATGGCAATGTATGCATTTGTAATCAAAAAATTCAATTATATTACTAGTGCCATTTTTATTTCCTATAAAAGGCTTTCCTTCGGTTAGAGAACCACCACTTTTACTCAAAAATTCTTCCGATTTTTTAGCTTTTTCCTCGCTAGCTTTCTTCTCAAGTCTAGCTACAGACTCCATAATAACCTCAGGATTATTAAGAATAAAATCTTTAGTAATATTTTTTACATCATCTTCAGTTAAAGATTTCTGTTGTATAATTTGAGCTGGCTTATCTTGTGCTTTAGTAGCAGCTGGAACAACTGGACTTGGAGTTGGGCTTGGCAGTTTATTCCTAACCACTTTTGGTGCTTTAGTTTTTGACTCCCCAGAAAAATACCTTAAAAATTTTCCTCTAACTCCAAACAATACTACTGCTGCAACCACCACTATTAATGCTATATAGCTCCATCTCATTTTTTTACTATTACCACCAGTATCATTTTGAGGAGCTGATCCTTCATGCTGAAATCCTTGGTTATCTTCTGTGTCTTGCTGCATATCATCTTCGTGCGAATATTCAGTAGTTTCTTCAGCACCCTCCTTTGAATCATTTTCATCATCTCCTTCAGAAGAACCTTTAAACTCTTCTTCAAGTGCATTTTTATTCTCTGTATCTTTATCAGGGTTATCTTTGCTCATATTGAAAATCTATTTATTAATGAATTTACTAACATCTTCTATTTTTAACTTCAATTTATCATCTTTGCCAACATATTTTTTCGCAATCCTAATAAATTTTTTCGCATCTTTATATCTATGAAGCAAAATAGCCTCTTCTGCGAGCATTAAATTACTATATCCTAACTCTCCCAAACTTCCATAAGCTATTGCCAAATTTCTATATATATATGGACTTTTTTGATACGGTATACTTAAAATTTTATTTAAAATAACAATAGACCTATTCAGAACAGATTTTTTTTGATTCTGATCCTTGTAGAGTTTACTAGCATGTATTAATACTATAGCATAATCTATTTCAGAAGTAGGGTTCTTCCCTAATAACGAAATAGCCTTTTCATAGGCTTCAACGGACTGTAATATTTGTCTAGTTTCAAATAAAAACTGTCCTTTAAGTTCATATAAATAACCATCTCTTTGATTATGCTCAATCAAATCATCAAGAATCTTAAAAGATTTTGTAAATTGTGAGGTTTTATAAAAAGCTATAGCATCTCCATAACTCCTAGCAAATCCTGTTAAATCTTTTTTCGTATTCTTTAAATAGTTATCCGTATCAAGAAAAGCACTAAGTTTTGCTACAACTCTTGCATAAGCTTCCTTATCATGCTCCTCTGATTTACCAAATAAAGAATTACGTTTTTCATTAAGAAAATATTCACGCACTCTTTTTAGCCTTTCTTTACTTAATGGATGAGTAAGCATATACGGACTAACAGTATCACTATTTAAATATAGCTCCGTACTATTAAAATACTCTAATAACTCAACAAAACCCTTTGTGGTATTACCAGAGTTATGTAAATACTTAACTGCCAGAGTATCTGCAACTGTTTCCTGTTCACGAGAGTATTTTGTGTAACTTCTTTCTGCTGCGTGATGACCTCCCAATATAACAGCTGTACCTAAATCAGGACTACCAGCAATCACCGCAGAAACTCCTAATAAAGTAGTTAATAAACTCTGTTGTAAAATCTTTTCAACTTTACCATGACGTAATAATACATGACCGCTTGCTAAATGAGCTAATTCATGTGCAACTACCCCCTCCAGAATATTTGGATCATTAAACGCAGTAATCAATCCTGTATGGATAAAAAGTCTATTCCCTTGTGTAACAAACGCATTAATACTTGGATCAATAATTACATAAATTTTTAATTTTTCACTTGAAATACCCGCTGCCTTACAGAGTGGTGTTACAAGACGACGTATTGTTTTTAGAGTTTCTGTATCACTTAACAACTCCATACGTCTCTGTTGTGCTAATACGCTTTTGGTATCTATAAACAAAAACAAAAATAATATAACAAATATGAATAACTTACGCATGTTTTTTAACCCATAACTGAGGTTTAAATGTAAAATCACTTTAAACCAATAAAAGATAAATTATATCCTTCTAGTTTTTTTTGTGAGAGACAAGCTTGTCTATAACTAAAAAAATCAGGATATGTAAGAGTATCTATCTTCATATCATAAATTTTTTTAATGAACGCTTTATTAAGTAAGTTTTTTACATACTCAGGTAAATCAAAAAAATATTTTTCTTTATTCTCTGTATTACTCTGAAAAAACTTTGTGTTCTTCATATCTTTCAATAAAAATTTATTCCTAAAATTTTTATCAACTTCATATGAGGATTGCCTTATACAAGGGCCAATTATAGCAACCATATTATCCTTATCAGCACCAGCCTTCTGCATTGCTTGTAATGTTGAATTAATTACCCCACTAAAAGCACCCTTCCAACCCGCATGGACAGCTCCTACAATACCTATATTTTGATCTACTAATAATATTGGAACACAATCTGCAGTATGAACCGCTAGAATTACTTTATTATTTCTTGTAACTTGTGCATCTCCTTCATAATTATAATTTATATCTTCAAACGACTCAATCTCAGCACAATTTATACCATGCACCTGTTTCAAAAGCGACATAGATATATGATCACTACCAAGAATCTTTATAACTTTCTTTCTATTCTCAACAGCATCTTCATGATCTCTATATTTATGAATAAAAATATCTGGATGACTACCTAAAAATCCATATATCAGATTATTAGGTAAAAAATCTTTATGTTGAATTATATGTTGCATGATCGATTGTATTTACGTTACCATTTAAACGATGGACTTTAAAAAAATACTACAATTTTATAAAGAAAAACTCTACAGGGAATTTAATTTAATTCCTGTCTTAGGCTATGAACTAGAATTCTATATTACACTTAAGGATCATCAAGAAAGTTCTTATTTATCATCTATGATAATAAAAAATTGGCTTTCAGAAATCATCTCCTACAAATGGAATATTGTCAAAGAATGTGGGTTTAATCAATTTGAAATACAGCTAAACCCTACAACAAACATACTTTTTTTATTTGAAGTTGATAAACTCATAAAAGAAAAAATTATAAAAGCATTAAAACATCATAAAGCTAAAATATCATTTGCAGCAAAGCCATTCAACAATCAACCAAGCAGTGCTTTACATACTCACTTAAATTTTATAAAAAAAATAGATAATAATTATATCAATATAAAAGATCTTAAATTTGTAATTGGCGGTCTTTTACACACACTTGCTGATTTCATGATTTGTTTTGCTCCGAATATAGACTCATATAAACGTTATTCCCTTAAATCAATGACTACACCTAAAAATATTTCTTGGGGATATAATAATAGAACCACAGCACTTAGAATTCTTCATGATTCTGAAGGAAATCCTAGGATAGAACATCGTGTTGCAGGCTCTGATGCAGAATTATCAGAAATAATTGCAGCTATTTTATGTGGTTCTTACTTCGGATTAAAACAAAAAATTTTACCAATACCTCCCACTTATGGTCTAGCATTTGACTCTCAATATAATTTAACTCCATTACCTACAAATTTAATTGAGGCAAAGAAAAATTTTACAAAAAGTCAATTTTGGGATATGTTTAACGCACTTATTTAAAAATAGGAATGTTCAAGTACAAGTGAGTATATACATAATTGTACTTGTAAATGGAAGGGTGGCCGAGTGGTCGAAGGCGCACGCCTGGAAAGCGTGTAGGCAGCAATGTCTCGAGGGTTCGAATCCCTCTCCTTCCGCCATCTATCTTCGCTAATTTTACAAAAATAAAATTTAACTACGACGTAATAACATCGGAACATGCGGAATGAATGCCATGCCGAAGCTCCTTGCGTAGGTGATCTTTATAACCCTAGTTATGGATTAGAAAGATTTTAGATTCTTAAGATATTTTTAGTGAAAATTAGCAATTTTTATGCAGGAATAGCAATGTTTTTGTAATCCATAATTGGGGTTTATAATATACTCCTAGTACTTGAAGATCCCTGTTCTTAAGTACGATTAGTATAAAACAAACTACTTATACCATTTTTTGTAAATAATTGATGTTTTAGGGTTCGAGATTTAATGACAGAATCAAGTTTCAAAAATCTTGTACAACATTGCTATACAAGACTTTTTTAAACGATGATAATGGCATAAAGGTCGAAATGATAAAAGGTCAATTATTTACGAAAAATGGTATTATCATTCTTTCTGGTCAACTCTATTTCGCTTCGCTCTTAATTGCTGTAAAAGATTTTGTACTCCTGATCTTTGAACAATTGATGAAAATTCAGCACGTTGAGAAATTAAAGTACTTACTCCTTCAACTATCATATCCAAACATTTATATCCTGTATTTGTACGTCTAATTCTATATTTCAACATAACTGGATTTTGACTTTCATTTGTTGTCAGCCTGATTCTTACATCATAATCCTGCTTATCAATCGACTGAATTTTAAGTATTTCATAAGAGTCATCACTATCGTATTTTATCAAAATAGGAAAATAATTACCAACAAGATAGTCTAAATACAAAGACTCATATTCCCCTTTTTGATTACTAGATAGTTTTCTATAATTTACTCCTAGTGCAAATCGAGACATCCATGCAATATCAAAACTTTCTTCAACAATAGCTTTTACTTTGATTCGCTTATTCTTTAATGAAGTATTAGGGTGCTTCACAGCATCAATTAAGTTCTGTGCAACTTTATCTACAAATGATTTAACACCTTCTTCACCAGCAAAAGATAATAAAGAAACGGCTGGCGTAAAAACCATAGTTAATATCACCGCAAAAAATAATATTCTAAAATATCTCTTCTTAAACATTTTAGTCATAATTTATTACTTCCTCTTCTTGTTCACATACTGGATTTCTTCCAGCTAACAATTGTATATACAAGCTTCTAGTCTTACTATATGAATCTATAGATGTATCTTCTATATCGTCCAAAATTTGATCATTTTTTACTCTTGATTGAACAGCTGTTGCTGCCCCGTATTCTAAACGAATACCATCATATTGGTAAACAAAAACCGCACTAACTGGATCTGTAAATGTATCGATAACTTTTCCGTAAAGTTCCCGAGTTGTAAATGGTCCAAGCAACGGCATTACCATATACATTCCGTAATTATGTCCGTAGTGAGTAAGAGTTTTACTAAATGTCTGCTGTTCAACATTCAAATCAAACTTTGAAGCAAAATCAAATAGTCCTCCTATACCAAAAATCGTATTTACAAAAAATCTCCAAAAAGTTCTATTAGCTTGTTTAGGATTACCTTGAATAATATAATTCACGAAAGATAATGGTTCTTTAATATTATAGAAAAAGCTGTTTACACGCTGTTTTCCCCATTCTGGCACAACTTTATGATACCCTTTTACAAGAGGTCTAATAAAAGATCTATCAACCGCTCTATTAAACCTAAATACTTTCCTGTTAAAATTTTCATGAGGATCATAAATTTTATAACATCTACCACCTTCCCCCAGAGCAGACAAACTATAGCAAATAATTGCTGTTACTATTGAAATCCTAAAAATCATAATTTCTTTATTCTTCCACATATATCTCAATATAACACCCAATTATTAATATTTAATTAATATTAAAAAAATATGATAATTTTCAGTAACATTATTCAGATAGATATATACTATATTGTATTGTACTTGAAAACTCCAAAATTTTAAGCAATAAATAACAATCTTATTTTTAAACTCAAAAATAGGACTTCTCAAATGCAATGGGTGTGTCATTAATATAATTATAGACCAATATATTTATTGACATAAAATAGTTATGTGCAATAATAAGCCAAGTTATTTATAGGTTTGACTTATTTAATATGAAAATATTCAGTTCATTAAAAGCTTCAAAGACACGTGATAAAAATTGCATTCTAGTAAAAAGAAAGCGCAAGATTTATGTCATCAATAAAACAAATCCTCGCATGAAAGCACGTCAAGGTTAATACCCCCTGATTATGAGTGCCGCTATCACCTTATCTAATTTATCTGATGATATATTTGGTTTAACCAAATCAGAAATTATAGAAATCCTATCTAAACTAGAAGAAAAATCTTTTAGAGCTAAACAAATTTGGCGATGGATATATTGTGAGTCTGTTTTTGATTACGCCAAAATGACTGATCTATCAAAAGCTACTCGTCAAAAACTTACTGAGCATTTAAAATTTCAATTACCAGATATAGATACATCTCTTACCTCTTGTGATGGAACTGTCAAATTTGTATTAAAATTCGCAGATAATAAAAAAGTAGAAACCGTTTATATTCCTGAAACTAAACGAGTTACTATTTGCGTATCTTCACAGGTAGGATGTGCTTTAAAATGCAAATTTTGTCATACTGGCACTCAAAAACTTATGAGGAATCTTTCAGCCGCTGAAATTGTCAAACAAGTTATATTAGTACATAACTTTGCTCAAAAAAAAGCACAAGAAGCGGGCGAAAAAATAAAACCTATTAATATTGTTTTCATGGGCATGGGAGAACCTTTTTATAACTATAATAATGTTGCTAAAGCTATCAAAATTATCATGGATAATGAAGGGCTAGCAATCTCTCGCAGAAGAATTACTATTTCCACCTCAGGCATCATACCAATAATAAAAAAATGTGCTGAAGAACTAAGAGTAAACCTAGCAATCTCTCTCCACGCTCCTTCTAATGAAGTCAGAAATAAAATTATGCCTATTAATAGAAGATACCCTATAGAACAACTAATTGAGACTTGTAGAAAATATCAAAAAATAGCAAACTCTAGACGTATAACTTTCGAATACGTAATGCTTAAATCTTTAAATGATTCTGTAAACCAAGCAAGAAGTTTGATTCAGCTAATTAAAGGAATTCCATGTATTGTAAATTTACTACCATTTAATAAATGGCCTGGGTCATCATATGAATGCTCAGATAAATCTGCTATAAGTGATTTTGCTCAAATAATTAAAAACTCAGGCTACCAAGCTACTATTAGAACTCCACGTGGGCAAGATATACTTGCTGCTTGCGGTCAATTAAAATCCGAAACAACAAAAAAAATTTTTAGTGAAAATTAGTAGTTTTTATGATGAAATATACCCATCGGACTTAAAAAGTCCGAGAGTTTAAGAAAGAAAATAAAGTCAATATCAAAATGAAAATTCAAGAATATTAGCTATATTCAAGACATTTTCATGCGAAAATAGTGGCTTTATTTTCAGACTTAAAAACCGGAATCTTCAAGTCTGATGGGCATTATAATCGCTGTGCTTGAAAAGCCCTAGATTTTAAGAAAAAACTGCTAATTTGTAGCAAAATATAATTCTTTTTCAATCCATTATTGGAGTTATTATGCATATAGATAAAGAAAAACGCATTTGGTTTTCTAAAGAAGAAATGAAGGTAATCACTGCAGTCTTACATGTATTATCTTATGAAATGTGGAAGTTCGAAAAATCAAAAGAATTCAGAAGCATTAAGATCAAATTTTCATGTTCTCTTGAAGATCTTAAATATGTTAAAGATTGGTTTGCCAGTCTTTACAGTGAATGTAAAGACAATACTTATATATTTCTTTTCGAGAGTGCTTCCAAAAGACTTGAAGTTATACATATTGCTTTAGAAAAATGTTTTAAAAACTTCAAAGAATATGAGGTATCAGATTTAGGACATATAACTAAAAAAGAACTTAACAATGTTTTAAAAAGCTTCAAAAAACTTTCTTTGGAGCTAGAAAAAGTTGAATAATCCCAGTTATGGCTTAGAAAGATTTTAGAGTTTTAGGATATTTTTGAGCTACAATTAACAATTTTTATTGATGAGAATAGCGAGGCTATTTCAAAAAAAATTGCTGATTTGTAGCAAAAATAGACAAGAATATAATATCTTTTAATCCATAGTTGGGTTTGGTAGGGCTATAAACCCTCACCAACTTGATATCTTGCAAAATCTTTTAATTCTACTTTCCCACCATGTTCTTTTTCAAAGTCCTTTATAACATCAATAATTTTAGTCTTAGGATCTATAATAAAACCTTGTTGAAGCAATACAACTTCTTGATAGTATTTTTGCATTTTTCCTGCAACCATTTTATCTATTACATTATCTGGCTTACCAGTAACCTTTGCTTGCTCTCTGAAAATTTCTTCCTCTCTGCGTAAAAGCTCTTCATCTATATCTTCAGTTACAAGGAATTCAGGTTTAGCTGCAGCAACATGCATAGCAAGTTGTTTAGCAAATGGTTGTAAAACTGACTGTGCAAGATCAGATTCAAGCACAACCAATACAGCTATCTTACCACCATTATCCATTAAAGAATTATGAATATATCCCCCTATAACTCCTCTATGAACATGAAATCTTTCTATTCTACGTAAAGTTATATTTTCACCCATAACTGAAATAGCAGATAAGATTTCCTCTTCAACTGTTTTATTGCCATCTAAATAATGTGCTTTTTTCAATTCTTCTACTGAATTAAACTTCAAAGCCATTTTCCTAATACCATCCACCAAAGAATGAAACTTTTCATTACGTGCTACAAAATCTGTCTCACTATTAACCTCTATAATAGCCGCATTAAAATCATCAATTAAAATTGCAGCAATACCTTCAGCAGCCATTCTACCAGTTTTCCCAGATGCAGAAGCCTGACCTTTTTTTCTAAGATAAGCAATAGCTTCATTAAAATCTCCCTCTGTTTCTACAAGTGCTTTTTTACAATCCATCATGCCAGCACCTGTTTTATCTCTAAGTTGTTTTATTAATTTTGCATCAATATGTTTCATAACAATACCTTTTTAAAATTATTTTAACTCTGCTTTCTTTTGCTGCTTATCTGCAGTGACCTTATCATCAGATATAGTTTCAGCTTTTTTCTTATTAGAGATCAACTTCTTATCTTCTGCTGCTTTAACTTCTTCCGTTACTTTCTTAGCACTCTCTTCCTTGTCAACTACATCTTTTTTAGCATCTTTTGCTTTCTCCAGTTTCTGTGATGTTTTAACCTCTCCAACAGAATTAGAGCTTTTTGACTTAGCTTTTGTCCCTTTTTCTTTGCTTGTATCCTTTGTTTTATCCTTTGCAGGAGTAGATTTATTCAAAGCATGTTGTACAACTTCCTCTTCTTTTATCTTCTCTAAAGAAATACCAGAACTTTCTAGATACTTACCCAAAGCATATAAAACAACATCAGAAAATAAATTACAATAAAATTTAATTGCTTTTCTAGAATCATCATTGCCTGGAATCATATAATCAATGCCATCTGGATCTGAGTTAGTATCAACAATAGCAATTATTGGAATACCAAGTTTTTGAGCTTCTTTAATAGCAATATGTTCCTTATTGGTATCAATTACAAAAAGCAAATCTGGTTTGCCTCTCATCTTTCTAATTCCACCTAATACTTTTTCTAATTTATCTCTTTTACGAGTGAAATCTAAAATTTCTTTTTTACTATATCTAACATCATCTGTATCTTCTGTAGATTTAATTTTCTTTTCAAGATCCTCAAGAGTAGTAATTGACTTAGATATAGTAGACCAATTAGTTAACATTCCTCCAAGCCATCTATGATTTACATAAAATTGCCCACATCTTGTCGCAAATTCTTTTATATACTCAGATGCTTGCCTTTTGGTTCCTACAAACAATATTTGTGCATTCTGCTTATTTTGAATTAAAGAATCTATAATTTTTAATGATTTAAATAAAGGTGGAACTGTCTTTTGTAAGTTTATAACGTGAAGACCATTTCTAGAGTCATAAATAAATGGAGCCATTTTAGGATTCCACATTTTAGTTTTATGACCAAAATGTACACCACTCTCCAGCATTTCTTCCATTGTGAATTTAGGAAAATCAACCATATATTATTACCTATTTTAGTTAAACCTCCACAAGCTTAACTCTATTTTAAGAGCACCAAAACAAACGCTTGTGTGTGAAATACGAACCTTTAAAAGTAAATACTTTTTCTAAGTAATCGATTCATTACAACATAACTTATACAAAAACTTATAAATATGCAAGCACGATTCGTATATACGAATCATACTTGAAGAATCCTAGTTTTAAAGAAAGAAAGTTTTATTTTCAAACTTAAAAACCGGAGGCTTCAGGCATGATTGTATATACTATATATCATCTTCTCTTTTAGCTACTACTTCTTCCAGCTGCTTAACAACTTTATCTAAATCCACCTGAGAGCATAATCCCAACAATACAGGATCCCTTGGTTTAATCTTTGCGATATTCCAATGTGTTCTGCTCCTAATTGCTAATATTGTTTTTTTTGTTGTTCCTAATAATTTGATAATCTTAGAATCCTCTATATCAGGATATTTTCTTATAAGCCATAAAACTCCATCAGGCTTATCCTGTCTTCTAGCAACAGGAATATATTTAGGCTCTTTCCTAGTCTTTTTCATACCCCTTAAAGCATTAGACATTTCTACCAACTTTAGCTTTGCATTCGGATCTTGTTCACATCTTTTAATTTCTTCCCTAGTAAGCTGACCGCTAATTATAGGATCGTCCCCAACAATTCCACTAGCAACATCACCATCCGCAATACCTTGTATTTCAAGAGGATGAAGTCCACAAAAATCAGCAATTTGATCAAAGGTCAGACTAGTATTGCTAACTAACCATACAGCAGTAGCTTTGGGCATTAATGGTAAATTCATTGCTATAAATAATTCATTGGATCTTAAAATATATTATATTCCCAAAATTATTCAATAATTTTATATATATATACTACTCATACCTGAAGAATCCTAGTTTTAAAGACAGAAAATATAGAATTTAGAAATATCTAAAATAAATAAGCGCATTAATCATTTGTTTATCTTTTTATAGCAAAATATTATATGTAATCAAAGAGAACTATGCATAATAATTATATCACAAGAAAGCTTTCAGTTAACCTGACCTTAAGCTTTCTATTACTCAGCAATATTTTCTTTACTAAAATAACTATAGCGGTAGAAAATGCAAATGACGTTCAAAATGCTACTGCAGCACATCACAGCCAGAGAAAAACATTTATTGATAAACAAATAACCTCTGAATTTCACCGTTATAAACAAGCCAAGAAAAAAGCTACAACAAAATATTTAAAGAAGAAAATGTCTGACACTTCCTGGCAACAACATAAAAAAATTATGAAAATTTTTGTTACAGGAAATAAAAACATAAAAACAGCTAATATCAAAGCTATTATAAAACCTTATCTACGCAAAGGAGTAACTGAAAAGGAAACAAAACTTATTTCAGATGATATTGAAAATTATTATCGCAAACAAGGATATTTCCTACCAGTTGCACATGTTGAAATCATTGACTCAACTCTTAAAATAACAATCATAGAAGGTAAGATAAACACCGTTGTAATTGGTTTTGCTGACCCTAAAAGAGATAAAAAAGTTTTAAAAAATAAACGATTTTTAGATTTAATACAAAAAATTGAAATAGCATCCCCACTTAAAACAAAATACTTAGAAAAAAACTTATTATTAATAAACAAAATTCATGGCTACACTGTTAATTATGAATTAAGACCAGTAGAACAACTAGAAGGTAATAATGTTGCAGACCTAATTATAGAAATCTCAACTAAAAAAGGGACGGCTAGCATTTCAGCAAATAACCATGGCACTTCCGACTTAGGAAAACATCAACTCACTGTTTCTGCACAAGCATTTAATGTCACCTCTAATGATTCCTTACTCCTCACAGCTGGAACTTCAGATAAACCAAAAAAATTTCAACTAATAACAGGAGGGTATCTAAAACGACTAAATTCTTACGGCACTTCAGCAAGTATATTTCTTTCACATTTGAAAGATGATCCTCAAACTACTTCTGACTCAAAAGATAACATAAGCAATATTATAAAAGGTCGTTTAGATCAATATGTAGTTTTAAATAATGCCCATCAACTTAAATTAGAGCTAAGTGCTGAACAACGTGATGTAGAACATTACTCTGGTAGCGTTAAAACCAGTGAATATAAATATGCAATGGGATCATTTGGTGGAAAAATTAAATTAACTGATCCGCTAGAAGTAGAAAACTGGTTTTTCCCATATTTTCACCAAGTTTTAAATAAAGTCTCCTATGAAAAAGATAGTACAGAAAAAAGAAACTTCGATAGAGATTTTAATTATTTTACTATTGACTATAACAGAACTCAACCTCTACCAAAAGACTTTGCTTTATTCGTACAAGCCTCATATCAATATACAAATAAATTACTTCCTAGCGAACATCGCTATTCAATCAATTCATCTAATACTGCAAGAGGATATATAGCTGGGCTTGTATCAGCAGACCAAGGAATCTCAGGAAAACTAGAGTTAAGATATACTAGAAAGATTAGCAAAAATAAAATCAAAAAATTCCTTGAAGATGCACAAATCTTCGCTTTCTATGATGTCACCCATTTTATTAAGCACAACAAAACAATAGATAGAAAAGAACATCAAGATGCAATGTATTTCAATAAATCCACTCTTTCAGGTGTTGGTGTAGGTTTTCGATTATTTTTTCAAAATGAATTTTTTGCCGAAGGAACTGCAGAATTTCCAACTGTTAAAAATATTATGATAAATGGATCAAAAGAAAAGAATAATCCTCTCTATAGATTCTCAATAACTAAGGAATTTAATTGGTAAATTTTTATGTATCAATTTTTAAAAAATAAACATCCTAAAACTACCTCACGACATATTCTGCATATTCTTTTAATGTTAATTTTAGTAGCTTTACTAACTATATATAATACATCTTATACTGAAACCTCAGACGATAGTGAAACCGAAGCAGAAGAGATAGAAACCGAAGAAGCTACTGATAATATAGAGGAAAACATCAATGGTACTATAGAAGCTGCAAAAGAACACTTCTTAGACCCAAATGCCAAAGTTAAAGTAGACCTAACAAAGCACGAAATTAAACTTTATACCTCACATGACAAAAATACAAATACATATTATACCTATGCAACAGTAGTAGATGAAAATGGCAATGTTATGGACCACATAAATTTCACACAAAATAAGAAAGGAGATGTAACTAAATCTTCTGTTGGAGTAAAACCAAAAAATAGTTGGTGGAAAAACCATATATCTATAACGAAGTCCAGCCCTATTGCAGATGCCAAAACAACCTATATCACAGGAGTGCTACCACGAGATAATCCCAACGCACGTTTTATAATGCATAGCTCTGAAGAAAAACATATAGATGCTGTAAAAAAGAATAAATCTGAAAACCTACTTAAAAATATACTTGCTAAAGATGTAAACTCTGTGAAAGCTATCGTTACAACCAACTTAAACGAAGATGAAGATAAAATTGATGTGCATTACATCCATAATCAAAAAGATGGATCACAACATAGCACACATTCATCCCAATCTGGAGAAGCAATTTCTAAACCAAGTTATTTCGATGAGTTATTTGAAAATTATGCTAAAGGAAAAACAGCTACTGTATCAAAGCTAGTAACATCTGAGAATGAGATCTGGAATACATATTTAGATTTAGAAAATACTAGTGCTTCTGATACCACACATGTAAAAAAATTATACATAAAGGCAGGAGGAACAGAAACAGACCTAACCCAAAAAGCTCTTAAAGAATTCAAGAAAACTTCAAGTAAAATCGATGCAAATCAAGCAGCAACATTAGGACTAACTGCAACTAACATTATTAATGATACAAATTTTGATCAAACCAAAGTACAAAATTTATACAATGCTCAACCTAAACCAAAAACTGGTACTAAACCTTCTTTTGATGAATTTCTAATCTCTTCATATAAAGATAATACAATCACTACCCCTGCAAGAGCAGTTGCTCTAGGACTAACTGCAACTAACATTGTTAATGATGCAAATTTTAATCAAACCAAAGTAAACGATCTATATGATGCCGAAACTTATACAGGATCTGGTAAAAAACCAACTTTTAACAAATTTGTAGCTAGTAAATATAAAGATTACACAGTTAATGCTACAAGAGCAGTTGCTCTAGGATTAACTGCAATTAACATTGTTAATGATGCAAATTTTAATCAAATTAAAGTACAAAATTTATATAATGCTCAACCTAAACCAAAAACTGGTATTAAACCTTCTTTTGATGAATTTCTAATCTCTTCATATAAAGATGATAAAATCACTACTGCCGCAAGAGCTACTGATCTAGGATTAACTGTGGATGACACCCTCAACTCAACTCTTAGCAAAGGTAAAGTAGAAGATTTATATATAAGTGAACAAAAATTTACATTTCTCAAAAGTGAGGAAACTACACAAACATTTGAAGCTTTTGTAACTGACTCTTTTGAAAATAACAATATCAAAACCACAGAAAGGGCTGCTGATCTAGGACTAACTTCAGCTAACACTGTCGGGACAACTCTTACTAAAGACAAAGTAAAGGATCTACATACTTTTGAACAAAAAGGTAAAAAAACTAAACAAACTTTCAATGCATTTCTAATCTCTTCATATAAAGATAATACAATCACTACCCCTGCAAGAGCAGTTGCTCTAGGACTAACTGCAACTAACATTATTAATGATGCAAATTTTGATCAAACCAAAGTACAAAATTTATATAATGCTCAACCTAAACCAAAAAATGGTACTAAACCTTCTTTTGATGAATTTCTAATCTCTTCATACAAAGATGATAAAATCACTACTGCCACAAGAGCTGCTGATCTAGGATTAACTGCAGCTAACATTGTTAATGATGCAAATTTTGATCAAGCTAAAGTACAAGGTTTATACAACGCTGAAATTGGACCTAAACTACCATTTATTCAGTTTGTAATTAACGCTTATGAAGGTGGCGAAATTACAAATGCTGCAAGAGCTACTGATCTAGGACTAACCGCAGAAAAGTCTCTTGTTGCATTCAGAGAAGATAACCTTAGTGCTACTAAAGCAAAACAATTAGTTACTACTGATAAAATAATAACTGCTTTTCAAGATGGTAACCTTAATAAAGATAAGGCTGGAGAGCTACTTACAATTGAAGAGGTATTTAACGCATTCCTAGCAAAACAACTCAATGCACTACAAACTAAATATTTACACCTAGCAACCGGCGGTTCTCTATCCCAATTAACTCAAGAAGCACTGATCCAGTTTGCTGGCAACCGTATCACTCCAAAACAGGCTAAAAATTTAGGCGTTAACGAAGACCTAGCTATTGACCAATTCAAAGCTGGGAAACTTAATAAAGACAAAACTAAATTATTAGTAACTCCTCAACAAGCATTTAAGGCATTTGAAAGTAACACAATAGATTCAAATCAAGCTCAAGCATTAGGCGTCACTTCTCAACAAGCTCTTGAGTCATATAACCAACTTGGAGGAATTAATCTAGCTCAAGCTAAAGCTTTAGGAGTGCAGAATAAAGATGTAATTGAATATTATAAAAATAAACTTACTAGCACAATAATAAAGGATTTCAATATAACAAACCAAGAATTACTTACTGCTGTTGGCAAAGAGATTATTGACACAGCTCAAGCTGTAAAACTAGGAATAACATCACAACAGGCATTTAAGGCATTTGAAAGTAACACAATAGATTCAAATCAAGCTAAAGCTTTAGGAGTGCAGAATAAAGATGTAATTGAATATTATAAAAATAAACTTACTAGCACAATAATAAAGGATTTCAATATAACAAACCTAGAATTACTTACTGCTGTTGGTAAAGATATTATTGATGCAGCTCAAGCTGTAAAACTAGGAGTAAAACCGCAACAAGCCCTCGAGGCATTTAAAAATAACACCATAGATTCAAATCAAGCTCAAGCATTAGGTGTCACTCCCCAAGAAGCCCTCAATTCATTCCTAAAAAATTCAGGTGGCATTACTGCAACAGCAGCAAAAACATTGGGAGTAAATCAACCAATGATCGATTCCCAAGTAAATACTTGGCTAAGTAACCCATCTTCTGCTAAATCAGAAGATATAAATAAGTGGGCAAAATTACAAACAGCTGTTAATGATAAGATAAATCTAAAAACCACTCTCCAACAAAAAGCATTGGGCAAATTAGACTCAACTACTGACATCCCTTCAGCAAAAACAATAAAGGATGCAAAAGCTTTATATCAAGCTGCAGGTGGAACAGAATCTGATCCAACTTACAAAAGAAAAATGAGATTAATACAAAGAGAAATACTAAAAGACTTAGGAAATTCTAACAATGCTAATGATTTCAATGAATTAAAGGAGATATATCAAGCAGCCAATGGTTCTCTTACTCAAAGTCGTTTTAAAAATGCACAAGATAAAATTCAAGAAAATATAAAAAACGATATAAATAATATGTTAAAGGAAAAAGATATTAACATTAAAAATGCTCGTGAAACAATAAATAGGCTTGCTGCATTATCTGATGCTGCTGGCGGAAATAACACGGCTGAATTTAAAACAAAACTACGTAAGCAAATCACAACTAGAATTAATACTAACCCAGAAAACAAAATAGATTTACTAACTCTATATGAAGCAGCTGGTGGAAAGAAAGCAGACTTTCAACCAAAATCAAGAGCTAAAAAATCAAAGGCTGGAGAAACTGCTATAATTATACAGAAAAAATTGACCCCAAGCATTCAATCAAGAAAGAAACAAGAAATACGAGGAACATCAACAACAACTGGTGTACCTACTAAATTAAAAAAATCTTCTAAAACTACACCTAAGAAGTGGTATGATCTGACGAGATGGTTTACAAAAGATTCTACAGTAAAACAAGCACCAGATACTAAAGATCAACCTTCTATAAAATCAGAAAGAACTTCTAAAAAAGATAAGCAAAAATCTAAAATTAAGGATGATTACAAAAAACTAGAAGAGGAAGACGTAGAGGTAGAGTAAAAATTAAAATTAGTTGTTTGTAACCACCTATACTCAACAACCCATCACTAAATATTAAAATATTTTTTCTTAGATGGTGTTTGTTCTTCCCCACCACTTTTATCTGTATTATCTCTAAATCCTTGTTTTCTTTGCCTATAAGGTCTTGATTTTCTTGCGTCTCCAGATTTATCTCCACCACGATGCCAAGAACCTTGTGTATTGTCTCTATTATTATTTCTACTTTTCCCTCTAGGTTTTTTCTTAAATCTAGGCGGCTTAGGACTTCTACTTTCGTATGAAGTACCTTCTCTATTGTAATTAATCTCATCCTCTTCTTCAAAATCAGCTACTTCTTCATTTGAGGAAATATCTTTTTTACTTTCAAGATCGTCTTTATCATTCTTTTCAGAAGATTCTTCCATGCTCTTTATGCTAAGCCTATATTTCCCTTTATATTGATCCATTTCAACCAGCTTAACTTGAATTTTTTCATCTACCTTCAATACATCATGGATATTTTTTATCCTCTTATGCGAAATTTCACTTATATGAAGCAATCCTTCCCTATTAAGAAATCTGACTACAGCACCAAAATCTAAAATCTCTTTTATCACTCCTTCATATATATTACCTAACTCTGGATCTGTTGTAATATCTATAATCATTTTTGTTGCTGCATCTCCAGATTCTTTATCTGTAGCAGTAATTGAAACTATTCCTTCATCAGTAATATCTATTTTAGCTCCTGTTTTAGCACAAATTTCTTTGATCATTTTACCACCAGGACCTACCACACTGCCTATCTTCTCTTTATTTATTGGCATCTTGACAATAGAAGGAGCAAACTTACTTACTTCTTCTCTAGGGTTAGCAAGTGCTTTTGAAATATCTTTTAAAATAGAAAGCCTACCTTTCTGAGCCTGTTTTAAAGCTACATCCATAATTTCTTTGGTAATACCAGGAATTTTTATATCCATCTGTAATGCAGTAATACCTTCTGCTGTTCCAGCAACTTTAAAGTCCATATCACCTAAACTATCTTCATCTCCTAATATATCAGATAAAACTTTAAATTTACTTCCTTCCTTAACAAGCCCCATTGCAATACCAGCAACTGGTCTTTTTAGAGGAACTCCTGCGTCCATAAGAGCTAAAGTAGTTCCACAAACTGTAGCCATTGAAGATGACCCGTTTGATTCGGTAATTTCAGATACAACTCTTATTGTATAAGGAAAATCTTCTTTTGAAGGTAACATAGGATAAATAGCTTTCCATGCTAATTTTCCATGACCAATTTCTCTTCTACCAGGAGGTCTCATAAAACCTGTCTCACCTACTGAATAAGGTGGAAAATTATAATGTAGTAAGAAATGTTCCTTAGTGTCTTGATCCATTGAATCAATAATCTGTTCATCTTGTGGGCCACCTAGTGTTGTTACAACCAAAGCTTGAGTTTCCCCACGAGTAAATAATGCAGAACCATGCGTTCTAGGTAAGATTGATGCTTCAGAACTGATTGGTCTAATTTTTGTCATATTACGACCATCAATACGTGACCCTTTTAAAATATTCTTTCTAACAATTTTTTCTTTAAGAGACTTAAATATAGAAGAAACAGTTTGTTTTAATTCAGGTTCTGGATCAATCTGATCAAAAACTTTTGACCTTAACAATTTCACTTTTTCTTCTCTTTCTTTCTTATCTGCTATTTTAAGTAATTTTGTAAGCTCTTTATCTGCAATAGTTTTAATTTTCTTTTCTAATGCATTATCAAATGCATCAAGTTTAGCTTCCAAAGTAGGTTTACCAGCAGCTTTCTTGAAAGACTCTATTAACTTAATAACTGGTTGAAAACTTTTATGAGCAAAATCTATTGCTTTAATCATCTGATCTTCAGGAACTTCGTTTGCTACTGCTTCCACCATTAAAATAGAATCTTTAGTACCAGCTACAACTAAATCCAAGTCTAAAACTTCTTTTTCTTCTCCTAAAACCGGATTTAAAATAAGCTTACCATTATTCTGACTCACTCTAACAGCACCAATCGTGTTTGTAACTGGCACACCTGAAATAGCAAGAGCAGCAGAAACACCAATTAGTGCTGGAATATCAGGATTATTTTTTCCGTCATAAGATAAAACTGATCAAATAATTTGTACGTCATGATGAAAACCCTTAGGAAATAAAGGCCTGATAGGACGATCAATCAACCTAGAAGTTACTGTTTCTCGGTCAGATGATTTTCCTTCTCTTTTAAGAAAGCCCCCAGGGATCTTACCAGTGGCAAAAAACATTTCCTTGTAATGCACATTTAAAGGAAAAAAATCTGCTCCTTCTACTACATCTCTACACATTACTACTGTGCAAAGCAATTTTGTTTCACCATACGAAACTAATACTGCCCCATCTGCTTGTTTTGCTATCCTACCTGTTTCTAAAGTTAGTACTTGATCGCACCATTTTAGTTCTTTTTTTATTACTTTATTCGCCATATTATTTTACTACACTCCTAATATTCAGTTCTTTTATTAATTTATGATATTCATCTGGATTCTTTTTATATAAGTATTTTAACAATTTTTTTCTCCTTCCAACAAGAATTATCAAACCATATCTACAATGATTATCCTTTTTATGAATTTTTAAATGAGCTGTAAGATTATTAATCCTCTCAGTTAAAATGGCTACTTGCACTGATGTAGAACCAGCGTCATGTCCTTCTTTTTTAAATTTTTCAATTATTTCCTTTTTCTTTTCTTTTAAAATCGACATCAAAACCTCCTTATTTAAAAGTTAAAAATTGTTGTTGGCTTAAAATATTGCCCATCAATTTTTCCTATACCAATTGGGATTCCATCAGCTCTTGCAAGAACGCAATCTTTATCAGTTAAAGCTTCATACTTGGGCAATAATACTGCATTTCCATGAATAATCTTTTCTGCTTCCTTAGAAGAAAAATTAAGGGCCAAGATGTCGTCCAGCACCTTCCATGTAAGCAATACTGCTCTTTCAAGTTGGTCATTATGCACTATTTTTTTAAACTTTTCCAGAGGAATTATATTTTTATTATCAAATATACCCACTTTAGTTCTTCTTAATGCTACTACATGACCACAAGAATGAAGGTTTTTTGCTAAATCGTGAGCTATAGAACGCACATAAGTGCCCTTTCCACATAACATTCTTAAAGTAAGCTCATAATTTAGCACATCGTAAGACTCTATTTGAATAGTTTTTATGTTTACTACCCTAGAGGGTAAAACCACAGATTTATTTGCCCGAGCTAGATTATAAGCTCGCTTCCCACCAACTTTAACAGCAGAATAAATAGGAGGTGTTTGCTCTATTTCTCCTACAAAATTTTTTAACGCAGACTTTATTTGTGGAAGAGTTGGATAATTAGCACTAGTTGCAATAACTTTTCCTGTTCTATCATAGCTATCAGTTGCTTCACCAAATTTTAATGTAAAAACATATTCTTTATCATGACCTTGGACAAATCGCATAGTTTTTGTAGCTTTGCCAAAAGCAATTGGCAAAATACCTGTAGCCATAGGGTCTAACGTACCAGCATGACCAACTCTTTTTGCTTTTAATAATTTTTTAACTATCGCTACTGCTTGTGCAGACGACATCCCCTCTGGCTTATCTATGTTAATCCAACCATGTTCAAGCATTTACGTTTCTAACTATTAATTAATACACATACTCATCTTCCTGGAAACCACGGTTTTTAAATCCCAGTTATGGACTAGAAAAACTTTAGAATGTTTTTAAGCAAAAATTAGTATTTATTTTGAAGGAATAGCAGAGCTATTTCAAGAAAAAAGTACTAATTTACAACAAAAATATAATATTTTTTTAATCCATAACTGGGGGCATACGCACTTTATAAAATTATATCTTTATAAAATTATATTTTTATAACTCACTCTTCTCATCAACCTCGTGTGCCGCTCCAAGCATAGGAATAGAATCTCTTGTATTTGTGTTGGGCAAGAGATCATGTGCATTATCTTCACAACTTTCTGCAACAACATCTTCATATTCCTTGATTTCAAAAACCGATTCTAACATTATTGAAAATAATACCTCATCATTATGCACTCTGAAAAGCCCCGTATCAGCATCAAAAGAAATATCTTGAGATTGCTTTAATGCTTCAGATATTTTTCCATCAGCTATAGTGGTCATCTTAAAAAGATTAGAACAAAACTCTAAAGAAACTTTAAAATATGTATTTGCCATCTTACATTCCTCAGGAGTTTCTTTCCATTGATTAGCACGAATATTACAGCTCGATACTAACCTTAGATATTTTATTGGATAAGAAAAACACATTGATTTAGTAAATGCTATATATCTAGTTGTACCCTCCTGAAAACCACGATCAATATATGCTTCAAAATCTGATTGAGATACATCCAATACTATAGTAGAGATTGCTGTAGTTTCTGAATTTTTTGAAACATCATTTTCTTTAGTCGAGCTATAATCGTTACCCTCATCTACAGCACCAGTACTACGCTCAAAAAAAGTATTCATTAAGCTTTGCACCGTATTACTGAAAAAATTACTTGTACCCGATGCTTCTTCTTCAAAAGTCTCTTCCTCTTTACCCTGAGCTTTATATACTATGCTAATAACACTTTCAAAAGCATTTTTTAAAAAATCTATTCCTGATAATGAAAAAGTCTTTTTTTTATCTACCTGATCTACTTGATCACTTTCCACTCTAGAATCCATATTACGAATTTGATTATATATAGCAACAACATTATCTGGACTATCTGAAATTACAAATTCTTGTGGATTGATCACCGCTTTCACTAATATAGGAAGAATTCCCTTAGTTACACCATCCATATGGTCAATACATATCGAACTTTTTTGTGTTGCTGAGTATAGATTAACTAAGAATCCAAGTGCTAAATCTATTGAACTTCCGACTTTTAAAGCACTTAGAGAAGATATTGGGTAATAACAATAGAGCGATAAATATATAATAGAAGATAATATTCCTATATCAGAAAATACCCCTATTGGATTTTCAACAATATTACCTAGAACAGCAAAAACAGAACTCACTGAACCATACATAATCTTATCTGGTAATGGGATATACACAGGACTATATGTAGTATTGAGCAATTCTGCTAACAACGTCTGGTTTAAGAATAAATCTTTAGCACCAACATCTCCTATCAGTTCTTGTATTGACCTTTTAGCATAATTTGTAATTCTATCACTTGTATCATCTTGTACTGCCCATTTTTGAAGAGAATTAATTTTTTCTGAAAATAAATTTAAAGAGAGCTTATTTTGTATATTGGAAGAAATTGAAATATCAAAACCAAATGACCCTGTAATATTCTTATCATTTAAAAGTCTATTCTCCAAAACTTCTAAAGCAATTTGAGTTGCATTTTGAAGTGCATTAAATTTATTTTGATATTCTTGAATTTTATGCAATTGCTTTTCGTTAAGTTGTTGTTTTTTTATTATTTCTTCTATGTTTAATTTAGTTTCCTTTGCTTTACTCATACTATTCCTTTAATTAAATAAATTGATTTTTGACTTTACCCCTTCAAACTCGAATAATGTTTTTTTAATCCATTACCCAGGATTCAAATATTTAATAATCGTAAAAATTTTAAAAATCAACTTAAGATTTATAAAGCTTAATGTGGCTTACATCTAAATAATCAGATATTTTAAAGAAGAAAACAGAGAGGCACACCTATGAAACAGAAGTAACAATTTTATTTACTACAGCAAACAACCCATTACTTCTGGTTGGAGTTAAATGATTGTTTAAATCTAGCTTCTCAAATAATTCTTGAAAATTAGTATTTATAATCTGTTCTTTAGTTTTGCCAGAAAATACTCTCAATACAATAGCAAGCAAACCCTTGACTATCAAGGCATCACTATCTGCATTAAAGTAGTATTTATTTCCTGCTCGAGAAAAAATCAACCAAACTTGACTTACACATCCACTTACTTTATTAGCATCAATTTTTTGTGATTCATCTAATTCAGGAAGCTTTTTCCCTATATCTATTATATAAGAATATTTTTCTTGCCAGTCAGAAAACATTTCGAATTCATCTATAATCTGCTTAATTTCTTTATCCATTTTTTAATTGACCTTATTTCTAACTAATATACAATGAGGACCAAAATAGTGCTAATTCAATTATATTGCAAGATCCAAATATTATGATGCGTGTTAACAGACTTACAGATTATGCAACATTAATAATATGCGAAATGATAAATAGCAATAACCAAAAAATAGTAAGTGCAAAATACCTAAGCGAAAAAACTAGAATTAGCAAAACAACAGTTATGAAAATCTTAAAAATGCTCATTAAAGCAAAATTGCTAAAATCCCATAGAGGGCATACAGGTGGATATCAATTAGCTAAACAACTATCAGATATAACTATTCTCAATATAATAACAGCCATCGAAGGAGATATAGCCTTAACATTATGTGGAACAAAAAAACATAACATATGTCAATACAATACAGGGTGTAAAGTAAAACATGGATGGAATAAATTAAATCAATTATTTATTCAAGCCTTAAAAGATTTTACTATTCAAGACCTTATTAATGACAATACAAACTTTGAGCTAAAAAAAATAAATTAAATAAATATGACAGAGCCAACACTCTCACATGAAGATTTTATGCAGCAAGATTACAAACATGGTTTTGTAACAAATATAGAATCTGTAAAAGCAAAAAAGGGACTCAATGAGGACACTATTAGATTTATATCAAATAAAAAGTCCGAACCAGAATGGATGCTTACAAAAAGAATAGCTGCGTATAACACGTGGCTTAAAATGCAAGAACCAAACTGGGCAGATGTAAAATATCCAAAAATAGATTTTCAAGATATATATTACTATTCAGAACCTAAAAAAAAGCAGCTCAAATCTTTAGATGAAGTAGACCCAGAAATACTAAAAACATATGATAAATTAGGCATTCCACTTCAAGAACAAAAAATGCTAGCAGGTGTAGCTGTAGATGCAGTATTTGATAGTGTATCTGTTGCAACTACATATAAAAAAGCATTAAAAGAAAAAGGAGTAATCTTTTGTTCTATATCAGAAGCTATCAAAGATTATCCAGAGTTAGTAAAAAAATATTTTGGTTCAGTAGTACCAGACTCAGACAATTTTTATGCAGCCCTTAATGCAGCAGTTTTTAGTGACGGCACTTTTGTGTATATTCCTAAAAATACTAAATGTCCTATGGAATTATCCACATATTTTAGAATCAACGAAGCAAAAACGGGGCAATTTGAACGCACATTAATTATTGCTGATGAAGGTAGCGAAGTAAGTTATCTTGAAGGATGTACAGCACCTCAAAGAGATGAAAATCAATTGCATGCAGCTGTAGTAGAACTTGTTGCTCTTAAGAACGCAAAAATTAAATATTCTACTGTTCAAAATTGGTATCCAGGAGATAAAAATGGCAAAGGAGGAATTTATAATTTTGTAACTAAACGTGGATTATGCAAAGGCATCAACTCTAAAATTTCATGGATTCAATTAGAAACAGGATCTGCTATCACTTGGAAATATCCTAGCTGTATATTAAAAGGCGATAATTCAGTTGGAGAATTTTATTCCGTTGCCTTAACAAATAATATGCAACAAGCAGACACTGGTACAAAAATGATCCATATTGGCAATAATACTAAAAGTACTATTATAGCTAAAGGTGTCTCAGCAAAACAAAGTAAAAATACTTATAGAAGCATGGTACAAATACTACCATATGCCAAAAACACAAGAAACTATACACAATGTGATTCTCTTCTTTTAGGTAATAGATGTGCAGCCAATACAATCCCTTATATTGAAGCAAAAAATAATACTGCACATATCGAACATGAGGCAACCACCTCAAAAATAAGCGAAGATCAATTAGAGTATTGTTTACAGAGAGGCATTAATCCAGAAGACACAACTTCACTTATTGTAAGTGGATTCTGTAAAACTGTATTAAACGAATTACCAATGGAATTTGCTATAGAAGCTAAAGCTCTATTAAGCATATGTTTAGAGGGAGCAGTAGGTTAAAATTAGGAGAAAATATGTTATTAGAAATATCAAAGTTAAAAGTAAAAATTAAAGAAAAAGACATTATAAAATCGCTAGATTTAAAAGTTAAAGCTGGTGAAATACATGTAATAATGGGACCAAACGGCACAGGAAAAAGTACCCTAGCAAATGTGATTGCTGGCAAAAGAGACTATTATGCAGGATGCATTAAATATAAAGGACTTGATATTAACGATATGACAATAGATGAAAGAGCAAGAAAAGGCATATTTATGTCCTTTCAGCATCCAGTAGAAATTCCTGGGGTAAACTCCAGCAGTTTTTTAAAGACTGCTGTAAATGCCATGAGAAAAGAAAAAAACCAAAAAGAAATAGATGCTTTAGAGTTTTTAAAAGAATTAAGAGAAAAAGCCAAATTACTTAACATGGATGAGAAATTTTTCCAACGTTCTGTGAATCAAGGATTCTCTGGTGGAGAAAAGAAAAAATTTGAAATATTACAAATGTTAATGTTAGAACCAACTCTCGTAATATTAGATGAGATTGATTCTGGTTTAGATATCGATGCTTTAAAAACAATATCAGAAAATATAAATAAATTCTCTAATAGCAATAATGCCATAATTATAATTACACATTATCAAAGATTATTAGAGTATATTACTCCTGATTTTGTACATATTTTTCATGATGGACGCATCGTAGATACTGGAACAAAGCAGCTAGCATTAGAGATAGAACGTGATGGCTATAATAAATTTACTAACAAAATTCCAGCGTAATAAATCAATATGGTAATTACATTTAAAGAGCGTGCTGCTCAAATTTTACGACTTAAAAACAAACCTAATAGAAAAAATGAAGAATGGCGATATTCTGATTTGTCATTATTGGATGATAAAGTTAATGAGGTTGACAAAGAATTCTCTTATTCTTTTTCTCCAGATAAAAAAAGTTATTATATAACTCTTATTAATGGCATTTTAGATAAAAATAAATCAAATCTACCAGAAAAAGGAATAGCTTTATATAATACTAAAGATAAAAAATTCTTAGATCTACTTGATAAATTCGATCTACAAGAAGGCTTTGATAATAAATATCACATATTACAGAATTATGCCCGAACATCATCTAGTCTACTCGTAGATATCAGCTCATCTTTAAATAAGCCTTTGAAAATTTATTATTTAAACAACAGAAATATTTATTGTTCTGTTTTTATTACAATAAAAAAAGGAGAAAATGTAGCACTACATGAAGAGTTGATACAACAATCAAATTTTACCAATCAAGTTACCAATATAACATTAGAAGACGATTCCCACTGTAAACATCTCAAACTACATAATTATATAGATGATGAATGCTCTGCTCTTTATTCAAGCAAAATAATATGTAATAAAGATTCTAAATATTATAACTACACATTAAATGCCGCATGCAATTCCTACAGACAAAATATTGAATGTTATCTACAAGGAGAAAAATCATCTTGTGATTTCTACGGAATCAATATTGGGAAAGACAAACAAAAATATGATATAATTCTAACAATTAAACATCAAAACCCTCATACCAACAGCAGGCAACATTATAACCAAATATTATCAGATAATGCTAAAGGTTCTTTCTATGGCAAAGTAGAAATCCCCTCTTCTCTTTACAAAATAGAAGCACATCAATTAAACAAAAATTTGCTTCTTGAGGAAACAGCTCAAGCATTTACTAGACCTCAGCTTAATATTAATTCTGATGATGTAATTTGTTCTCATGGAGCAACAATTGGTAATATTGATAAAGATGCTATAGATTACTTAAAATCTCGTGGTATCAACAATAATCAAGCACAAAAATTAATTATAAAAGGTTTTACAAAAGCTGTTTTTGAAGGCAAAAACTTAACTCAAGAAGAATTTGAATCTTTATCTAATCAAATAGCAAATTATCTAGACTGATTATGAATATTGTCCGTAAAGATTTCCCTTTTTTTGAATACCATAAAGAACTTGCATTTCTTGATTCTGCTGCAAGCACTCAAAAACCAAAGAAGGTCATAGACAAATTAAAAGACATATATAGCTATAATTACGCAAATATTCATAGAGGAATCTATAATTTAAGTGCAAAACTTACAGATGATTTTGAAAAAGTAAGAGATAAAACATCTAAATATATAAATGCTGATTCTAATAAAGAAATAATCTTTACAAAAAATGCAACAGAAGCAATTAATCTAGTTGCCCACTCTTATGGCACAGATATCCTCACAGCAGGAGATGAGGTTTTAATATCCGCTATGGAACACCACTCAAACATCGTGCCATGGCAACAAATCTGCAAAGAAAAACAGGCTAATTTAAAAATTATTCCCATTACTAATGATGGGCAAATCTCTTTAGACGAATTACAAAATATGCTATCTAACAAAACAAGAATCATATCACTAATTCATATGTCTAATGTTTTTGGCACAGTAATTGATATAAAAACAATTGCAAAACTTGCTAAAAAGCTGGGAGCTAAATTATTAGTAGACGCATGCCAATCAATAGCTCACATGAAAATAGATGTACAAAATTTAGATTGTGATTTTTTAGTTTTCTCTTCCCATAAATTATATGGACCAACAGGAGTAGGAATTCTATATGGTAAGCAAGATCTGCTAAATAAAATGAAGCCATATCAAACTGGTGGCTCTATGATCTCTACAGTAACATTTGATAAAACAAAGTTTTTAGCACCACCACATAAATTTGAAGCAGGCACTCCTGCAATTGCTGAAGTAATAGCTTTTGGCGAAGCATTGCAATATATGAAAGAAATTGATTTAGAATCTATTTGGGCAAATGAAAAAAAACTTGCAAAATATATAAGAAATGAAATCAGAAAATTAGAAAATTTTAAAATATTAGGCAATGATAATGAAAGCTGTATAATCTCCATTTTACATAATAAGGCACATCACTCCGATATTGGAGATATATTAAATCAATGCAATGTAGCGATCAGAACAGGGCATCATTGCACGCAACCTTTAATGGATAATTTAAATATCAGTGGAACTGCACGAATATCATTAGGCATGTATAATAATTCTGATGATGCTGATCGCTTAATTTCTGCATTAAAAAAAGTAAATCAATTATTATAATAATACTATGATGGAATTAGATGATTTTATTACACAAGTAGAAAATGGTGAAAACCCCATGTCAGAGGGTTTAACAGATGAAGCCATTGAACGTATAAGAAAAATATCTGATATAAAATCAAAAGTCACAGAAGTATTAAAACTTATACATGACCCTGAGATACCTGTAAATATTTGGGATCTAGGATTAATCTATAAAATAGAGGTTAATAAAAATAATAAAATACGAATAGAGATGACATTAACTTCACCTACTTGCCCAGTAGCAGGATATATTCCGCCAGAAGTAGAAGCTAGAGTAAAACAAGTTGTCTTAGAGGCAAAATCAGTAGAAGTAGAATTAGTATGGGAACCAAGTTGGGATCAATCCATGATGAGCGAAGAAGCAAAAATCATCCTCAATATGATGTGATTTTCTCTAAAACATTACAGTAACACTCTTATTTACTCGATAAATTTTTAGGACTGCCCAAACAAAAATCAATCAAATCTTCGGCAAAATATATCTTATTTAGTTTTAATTCTCTCATTAATACCTGTATAAAAATAGCACTTCTTTGCATCGAAATAGGAGCAATATTTGGAAATTTTGTAGAAGCTTCCTCTTCAGACATATGAGATATACTAATAGCAAGATTACGAGCTTCATCTTTAGTAATATAACCTTTTTTTACTATAAAATCAGGCCACCCAGTAAGGTTTCTTCCTATAGCATATCCAATTTTTCTTTGAGGAATATTCTTAAAATTTGAATGTAATGAACTAAATATAATTTTCTTTAGCATTTCAATTTCATTGATATTTAATATTTTATCACCAAATTTCTTTGTTGACTCATTTTCAACGCTATATTCTTGACCCTTTACAACTACTTCCTTACCAACCCTATAATTCACCTGATAACTTCCCCCTCCTGCATCTAACACTACTAAACCTTTATTAGAAATATTATTCGAGTACAAATAATCCTCAACAGCTTTAAATGCTCTGACACCTTCTTCTTTTTGAGATAGAGGCACTATATTTGCATAAAAGGCCTGATTTAAATCATTTATGATTTTATATCCATTTTGTGCTAACCTACTCCAAGAAGTTGCAATTCCTGTGCAGCGTATTTGTTTGCAATCTATATTGTAATCTTTTCCTACTTTTGAAAAAGCTTGAAATAATGCATTAATACCATCCTGAGAAAGTATATCATTTTCTATATAAGATTTTGATTTAGTACGTATCTTAATTTTTTTAATCTCTGAAACTTGATCTTTTGCATTACTAGAATAAAGAGTAATCTTAGTTGTTGAAGAACCAACATTAAAACATACTAGCTGAGGTGAAGGCAAAGAGACTTCCAGAGCAACTATGGTATTATCAATAACTATAAAAAAAGCAGATAATGCTAACAATTTTGAAATATGCTTTGTCAATTTTTTCATAAAAATACCATAAATTTAATAAACTCAACAATATACTATATATCACAAGTAAAAAAAATCAAAAAAGCAACTACAAAACATCTATATGCATTTCAACTTCCTCTTATCGGATATAAAACACACAACTCATTTGATGATCTCTTATAATTTTGCAACCAGATTGCTTGAGCCAGTACGCCCTAATAATAAATTAAACCTCGTAACTAATATAATTATAGCAAGCAATGAACCTATTAACACCCCACTCCAAATTCCAATACCACCCAACTGAAGTGTAAACCCTAATAAATAAGCACATGGTATCCCAATGCACCAAAGACTTATAAAGATAATTATAAATGGTATTTTAACATCTTTTAATCCCCTTAATGCACCAAGAATAATTAACCGTATACAATTAATAGGAATTAAAATGCCCACCAATATTAAAAACCTAGAAGCCTCAACTATTAATTTATGTGATAAATCAGAATTATCATCTATGATAAAACCAATTATAAATTCAGGAAAGAAAATATATATTATAGAGAATAATGAAATCAGCATAATTCCTATTATAATATAATTATATGTTATATGACGTAAATTTTGCAAATTATTGTTTCCTGCAGCAAACCCTGTACTGATTGTTGTAGCACGTAGTAATGCTAGCTCAATCACAAGAGCTAAAGAAAAATATTGATGTGAAATTTCATATGCAGCTAGAGTATCTATACTTATTTCACTCATCATAATTGCCATAACAGCAAATAACCCTGATTCAGCTATCACTGTAAATCCTATAGGTATCCCAAGTCGTACAATCTCATAAATTATTTTTAGATTAATTTTCAATAAATTTTTAAATAATTCATATTGCTTAAATGCTTTAGAATAAAATAAATATACAAGAAATGTAATTAACGCTATACAATAAGATATTGTTATTGCATATCCTACTGCATTAAGTCCCAACTTAGAAAATCCTAACTCTCCTAAAAATAATATGTGAGTAAGAAAAACTTGTACAAGAACTATGACAGCCCCCATAAGTGTAACTAAATATGTTTTTTGAATACCCATAAAAAATTTACTAATAGCAATTATTAAATGGCCTGGCAATACTGTCAGCAACAAAACATAAAAAACATGCGTTATTGTATCAATTAATACAGGGTCATGTTGTGTTTTGCTTAAAATTATAGGACTTAACCACAGAATTATCATCAATATTGGAGATATTAACACTGAAACCCATAGTCCTTGATGGAAAGTAGTAGTCACTCCCGAAAGATTTCTTGCTCCAAAATTATATGAAATCAATATAGTTGTAGAAGACAATATTCCTGTGAAAAATGAGGTACTTACCGTAAAAACATCCCATACAAGACCATATGCAGCTAAATACATATTATCCAATTTAGCTGTCATTGAAGCCACTGAAAACCCATTAATTTTGAATATTATTTGGTATAAAATTAATGGAAAAACAATCTTCCACAGTTTTTTTATTTCGCCAAACATGTTAGATATAGTAAGAGTATAACGCATTCTAAAAACACAAACGTATTTGATAAAATTATTTTACTACATCAAGCTTTTTTGTGTATTTTAAACATTAAATTTATTAACAATACATGAGACACAAATAAATTTAGTGATAAACAGATCATTAAATTCTTCAATCCACAATCAACATACTTCAAGAACCCTAGTTTTAAAGACAGAAAATAGAGATGATATAAAGCTTAAAAATCCAAGAATATTGGTGATATTCAAGGCATTTTTAAGAGAAGATAGCAACTTTATTTTGAAAACCCTACTTTTGCAAGGGCATGCTTAAAAATAGGAATATTCAAGTATGAGAGTATATACATCAAAAAAATCGTAGAAGGTATCTATTGCAAAGCACCTAATATTTCATTAAAATTTATATTATACTCCTTGTACTTGAAGATTACGATATTTTAAGTTTGAAAATAGGAATGTTCAAGTACAAGGAGTATAATATAGTAAATTAAAAATAATTAACATGACATATATATTAATCCTTGCAGTAATTGCTATTGTACTTGCTATAAAATTATTTTCTATCTTTGGACAAAAAAAATATATAAGAAAAAACCAATTTGATCACAGACAACGCAATGCTAATTGTGCTACTACAAAATCTTCTCAGGTCGTGCCTCTAAAAAATGTAGAGCTTAACTTAGATAAAGTTAAAGATCCTATTAATCGTCTAAAAATACTAGCTCCGTCATTTAACATTAAAACATTTTTAAAAGAAGCAAAAAATTCATATAAACGCATACTGAAATTTTATGCTGAAGGAGACACTCATTCTCTATCTGATTTAATTAATATAGAAATGATGAGAAAATTTGCTTATAAAATCACTCAAAGAGAAGAAGCAAGCCTTAAATGTGATATAAATATCTTAAAGATTAAGGACGCAGTAATTGAAAAAATCTCCTTTGAAAAAGACATAGTAGCTCTCTTACAAGTAGTTTTTAAATCTGAAGTTATACATTACATAACTAATAAAAATAACAAGATTACAACTGGCAACAAAACTAAAATCGATAATAGAAAAGACATCTGGACCTTCAGTAAAAATTTAAGATCACTCGACTCTAGTTGGAAACTAGTAGACATTAATCAACTACTTTAAAGCCATAAGATGAAAAATTTTCTATGGGATAATCAGGCACTAAAAAGAGCTTGCCCAACTGCAATATTAAATGATACATGCACAGGCAATAGAATCTGTATAAACAGTAAAGAAATACAGCCAAACGATATTTTTGTAGCCTTTAAAGGTGAAAATGTTGATGGACATAATTATGTTACAGATGCTTTTAAAAAAGGAGCAAGCTGTGCGATTGTTGAATATAAACCTAAAAATATAACCTCTCCAAATCATTTAATGATTGTACCCAATGTAAAAGAAGCTTTGAAAAATCTTGCTATTTTTAACAGAAAGAGATCAAAAGCAAAAATAATTGGTATTACAGGCAGTGTTGGTAAAACTAGTACAAAAGAAGCTATGTATATAGCATGCTCTTCAATGAAAAAATCTTATTGTAGTATAAAAAATTTTAATAATGATCTAGGACTACCAATTAGTTTAGCATCCATGCCAATAGATACAGAATGTGGAATATTTGAAGTTGGTATGAACCATAAAGGTGAGATTGCCGAGTTAACTAAAATATTAAGACCTCATCTTGCCTTAATTACAAAAATTGCTAAAGCACATATTGAAAATTTTAACTCTATACATGACATAGCTTTAGCTAAAGGAGAAATATTTTCAAGTATGACAAAGGATGGAATAGCCATATTAAATGGTGATGATAATTATACTCCTATACTAACAAAACTTGCTTTAGATCAAGGCATAAAAGACATATGTTATTTTGGAGAGAACTCAAAAAACGAAAGCTATTTACTTGAATATAACACAGACAAAGATGTATTAAATACCATCAAAGCTAAAATTTTAGGAAAAGAAATTACCTATAAGATAAAAGCACGAGGTAGACATCAAGCTCTTAATAGTATTGCTGTCTTAACAGCAACTACTAAAATAGGTATTAATTTAGAGACTGCTGCAAAATCATTATTAAATTTTTCAAATGTTGAAGGACGAGGTGAATTACTAAGACTTACAATAGCAGACAAAAATATTCTTATTTTAGATGACAGCTATAATGCAAACCCAACTTCTATTCAAGCTGCATTAAAAGTGATGAACGAAATAACCAAGAAAAATGCCCATTCTAGGACAATTGCAGTATTAGGAGATATGATAGAGCTTGGTACTGAAGCTAAAAGAGAACATATGAAGCTAGCAGAACCATTTGAAAAAAGTGGTATAAATAAGTTAATTACTGTAGGTCATTTAATGCAAAACTTATTTGACTCAGTTCCTACAAATAAACGGCTAACACATTTTTTAGATTATAAAAAAGCAATAAAATCTATACTATCTTTAATAGAGGACGGAGATTGTATATTACTTAAAGGGTCACATCACAACTCTAAAATATATGAAATAGTAAAATACTTAAAGGAACAAGCAACATGATCTATCAAATATTCGCTCAATATTTTCACATTAATATTTTTAGATATATAACCTTTAGAAGCATGGGGGCAATGGCTACTAGCTTCCTAATTGTACTAATTGTAATGCCTTGGTTTATCAAACTTATAAGCAAGATTTATCCTCAAGGACAACCAATAAAAAAAATAGGACCTAACTGGCATAGTAAAACAAAAACTAATGTTCCTACTATGGGCGGCATTCCACTATTATTTGCTCTAGTAGCATCAGTACTTCTCTGGACGAATTTAACCAACCCATATATATGGATAACTTTATTTGTAACTGTTAGCTTAGGATTTCTGGGTTTTATAGATGACCATTTAAAAGTCTCTAAATCGAATAATATAAAAGGCATCAATGCTAAAACCAAATTAATCATACAAAGTATAATTGCTCTAATCGCCTGTTTTGCTATTCAGAAATTTAGTCTAACTGAATATAAAAGCCATGTTACAATTCCATTCTTTAAAAGAGTTCTTATGGATTTAAGTTATTTCTATCCAGTATTTGTTATATTAGTAATCGTAGGATCCTCAAATGCTGTCAATCTAACCGATGGTTTAGATGGACTAGTAGCTGGTGCATTTACAATTACTACAATTTGTTTTGGTATAATTTGTTATCTAGTAGGAAACTACATCTTCTCAAATTATTTACAAATATTCCACGTCCCTGGATCTGGTGAACTTGCCATTTTTTGTGCTGCTTTGATTGGGGCAAGCATGGGCTTTCTTTGGTATAATGTAATGCCTGCAAGTATCTTTATGGGAGACGTAGGAAGCTTATCTTTAGGTGGAGCAATCGGCACAATCAGTGTTATAACAAAACATGAGTTTATACTAGCAATAGTTGGCGGATTATTCGTCATCGAATCTTTATCCGTAATAATGCAAGTAGGATTCTTTAAAGCCACAAAAGGAAAAAGAATATTTTTAATGGCTCCCTTACACCATCATTTTGAAAAAATGGGATGGACAGAATCACAAATAGTCACTCGCTTTTGGATAATAGCCATAATCCTTGCATTAATAGGGATGGCAACTCTAAAACTAAGATAAATTCACAGAAAATTTAAGATGAGTGATAAATTAAATATCCATGAAATATTTCAATCTTTTCAAGGCGAAGGACCTTATACTGGTAGAAAAGCTATTTTTATTCGTCTAGGCAAATGCAACTTAACATGTGAATTCTGTGATACCGATAATAACACATATTCACTTATGTCTATCAGTGAAATACTGAAAAAAATTAAAGAAGTTTCAAACACAATTCCTAAAATAAATTTTATTGTAATAACTGGTGGTGAACCACTATTACAACCTATAGAATTACTATGCGAGAAATTACTTACTTACGGTTATGAAGTTCAAATTGAAACAAATGGGACTAGATTTAAAAATTTAGATAACAAAATACAAATTATTTGTTCTCCTAAAAACGTTAATGGAAAATTTTTAATTAATAAAAAAATGTTAGAACGTGCAGATGCACTTAAATTTGTAGTCTCAAAAACTTATCCTAACTATAAAAACATACCTAAATTTGTAGAAATAAAAAATAAAAACCAAATCTATATTCAGCCTATGGATGAAGGCTGCAAAGAAAAAAACCAGAATAATTTACTATATGCAATTGATATATGTAAAAAAGAAGACTATAAAATCTCATTACAATTACATAAATTAGTTGGGGTCAGATGAGTAGGAAAAAAGCTGTTGTATTATTAAGTGGTGGAATAGACTCAACTACTGTCTTAGAAATCGCCAAACGCAAGAATTTCAATATTTGTGCATTAAGTTTTGATTATAACCAACGTCATTCTATAGAACTCGATAAAGCAAAAAAAATAGCTCAAAAAAATCAATCAGTAAGCGAACATAAAATTATTAAGTTAGACTTACGTGCCATAGGTGGATCCGCTCTAACTACAAATATTGATGTTCCTAAAGATAACTACTATGAATCACTTAATACAAATAATATCCCAATTACTTATGTTCCTGCACGAAATACAATCTTTCTCAGCATAGCTTTAGGGATAGCTGAAGTTATAGGAGCATTAGATATCTTTATAGGAGCAAATGTAGTCGACTATAGTAACTACCCAGATTGCAGACCAGAATATTTAGAAGCATTTGAAAAAATGGCAAACTTAGCTACTGCTAGTGGCGCCCAAGGTAATAATATAAAAATTCATGCTCCCCTTCTCATGCTATCTAAAGATTCCATAATAAAAAAAGGCATAGAGCTAGGAGTTGATTATTCAGAAACCATCAGCTGTTATGACCCTAATCCTTTAGGGGCTAGCTGTGGTAAATGTGACTCTTGTATAATAAGAAAAAATGCTTTCACAAATCTAAAAATAAAAGACCCTATCATTTATGAATGATATCTTTGCTAAATTCCCTGAGATGAATTTAAACCAAGCTATTTTACGTGAAATAAAAATAGCAGATGCAAAAGCATTCTATGAATATATAACAGACAAAAATATTGCCAAATATGTTTCAGGTGATGATATTCCTTCTAATATTACAACCGCTGAAAGCGAATTAATATATTGGATTAATTTATTCAAACATAAAACTAGTATATTTTGGGCTATTGCAGATAAAAAAAACAATCAAATGATTGGCTCTTGTGGGTTCAATTACTGGAATAGAGAACAAAGACGTTTAGAAATCAGTTACGAACTCAGCTATAAACACTGGGGGAAAGGTATTGCCAAAGAAGCTGTTTGTTCTATAACTAACTTTGGGCTTAGAGACATGAATGCACAAAGAATTCAGGCCACAGTTGCAACTGATAATGAAAGATCTATAAAATTATTAGAATCATGTCAATATCAAAGGGAAGGTACTTTAAAAAGCTTTTTTAACTTACAGGGTACAATAAAACACGGCTATATGTATGCTAAAACTTTAAATTAATTCAGAACAACCCTTTTATTATTAAGTACTCTCCAAAATAACTAATAAAAAAACTTGTTTTATAATGACCTGCTAGTTATAAACCATCCTAAATACACTTAACTAAAAAGAAGAAAAAATGAATCTTATAGATATATCTATAGTAATAAGCTATATGGTATTTTGCTTGATAATAGGATTATTACGATACGGCAAAATAAAAAATATACGTGACTATACACTCGGCACTAAACCCTTTCCAACTGTAGTTTTAATGGTAACTACTCTTGCTACTGTAGTTGGCACAGGACAAATAATTGGACATACAGAAAAAGTACATCAATTGGGATTAATTTATATAATACCATTTATTTTTACCCCTGTATCTTGGTTTATATTGGCTAAGTTGCTTGCTCCTAGCCTTCAAGCTTTCCGTAAACATAATTTCATTTCTTTAAGTGATATAATGGAACACTGGTATGGAAAGATAGCAAGATGGACGGTTAATAGTATTTCTATATTGATATCTATAGCTGTAACAGCAGTTAGTGCTAAAACAATTGGCTATCTTTTACATTATTTTTTTGATATCTCAGAAACTATAGGTATAATCACTGGAATAGCTATTGTAACATTTTATTCAGTATTTGGAGGGATTGCTTCAGTTGCTTTCACAGATTTGTTCCAATGTTTAATATTTTTTTCAGCACTACCCATCGCTTGTTTTATTGGTTATCAAGACACAGAAGGTATTGAAGAAATTTGGTTATCATTACCTGCTAAACATACATATATTAGTGTAGACAATATCCCTTTATTTCTAAGCTTTATACTTTATGCATTAATACCCTATACAGATATTCCATTTATACAAAGAGCTCTGGTAGCAAAGAATAAAAAGCAATTTTTAAATAGCTTCATTGGAGTAGCAGTTTTAATAATACCCTTATTATTTATTGTATCTTTTATAGGATTAATTGCACATTATAATAGTCCTAACATAGATTCTAGTGCGGCATTGTATTATTTTATAGACTATCACTTGCCCATGGGATTAAAGGGATTCATAGTAGCTGGACTACTTGCTGCAATAATGTCTACCCAAGATTCATATTTAAACACTGCATCCTCATTAATATCTCATGATATTTGCAAACAAATATGGCCATCTATAACAGATAAACAAGAATTATTCATTGCTCGAATTTCTTGTATCGGTATAGCTTTAACCTCTATTTTAATAATGTTATTCCAAAAAGGTATTATAGATATATTTTGGTTGATTAGCAATTTTGCAGATCCACTAATAACTGTTCCTTTAGTGGCAGGACTACTTGGCACACGCATTAATAAAAAATCATTTATAAACTTAATAATATTATCTCTTACTACCGTTATAGCCACAAGATTTTTTACCGGAGCCTTTGACACAAGAAGTCTTGTAGTAGGAATGACAACTTCAATAATTACTTTATATATATTTCACAAAAAACATAAGGGAGAATCTATATTTTCTCTACCTAAAGCTGATATAAATTTATTGTTTAACAAGTTAAATAAACGAGTTTTAAATAATTCTTATTCTATTTCTTCTTTATATACAGTTGGTATAGTTCTTTGCATTAACTGTCTAGTAGGAATATTTTTTGCAGATTTAGATTTCTTTAATCCACTTAATATCTCTCTGGCTTGTATAACATTTTTATTTCTGATGATGTTATTAAATGAACTTTGGCATTTCCAATTGAAGAGATATTTAATCGATATTTGGAGATTTTGTCTCATTATAGGTTTGTTATTTATTCCTTCTTACATATTTTTTGTACATGATTTTCATATTCTTTGGTTATGTAATCTTGTGTTATCAGCAATTTTATTCATTGTAATGAGTGATGTTATAATTGGTATAGCATTTATAGCAATTGCAGGCTCACTTGGTTATTTACTCCCTCAAATATTTAATTCAAGTGCAATTCTAATAACAAGTGAATTTGCTATTATATCATGTTCTGCAATGTTAATTGCTATTTCTATGCAGTTATATAATAACCACACTATTACTAAAACTACCCATAAAGAAATCATGCAGGAATTAAAGAAAATCATGCAAGAAAAAATAGCAGACTCTTTAAATATAAAAGAAGAGTTTTTAAATAAACTTAACCATGAATTAAGAATACCCTTAAGTGTAATGATTAATACATCAGATGGCATCTATGAAATGTGGGATAAATTGTCAGATAAAGATAAGAAAAAATATCTAAAAGATATCGTTGATAATAGGAAAAGGTTTGAAAGCTATACATCAAACATTCTTGATCTTGCAGACCTAGCACAAAAAAGATTCAAGCTAAATATAAAACCTAATGTTGATTTAGTAAAACTAAGTAAAGCAGCTATTAATGAGGCTACGTCACTTATTGTAGATAGTAACAAAAATCTTAAGATCGAATTAGAAGTAAAAAATGCTAAAATGGCAATCGCTAGCTGTGACGAAAAAAGGATACAGCAAGTGCTGAGCAACTTACTATCAAATGCTGTTAAATATAGTGATCATGGCATTATAAAAATCCTCATTAAAACTACTAAAGATAAAATAGAAGTTTCAGTATCTGACCAAGGTATAGGAATACCAAATAATGAAAAGTCAAAAATATTTACGCCGTTTTTTGAAGGC
>JABSSG010000010.1 GCA_013214525.1 Rickettsiales bacterium
AACTTTTCTTTTGTTCCCTTCATACTTAAATTTATAGCTAGAATCAGCTTGAGAATCAGACCCATAAGCATTTTCTACTAAACCTTTTAATTCTTCTTTTGACTTCCCATGCTGCTTAATCCATTCTTTAGTAAAACGAGGTAAATTAGTTTTTAGATCTCTAATTTGCTTCAAATAGGTTACAATTTTTGTTCCAGGATATTTTTTCCCGTTTAGAGTATAAAATCTTTCATTTCTAGACACCCCTGGTACATCTTGTCTATTCTGAAACTTATGAATTAAAGTCTGAATGTTGTCTTTTGTATCATTATCAAAATAATACCATGATTTTATTTCAAAAGAATTTTTCCAAATGTTTTGCATATTTGCCATAAAAATAACCTATTAATTAATTTGTTAAAAAATATTAAAATAACCCTATCATTAATGAGAACCCGCAAGATTAAAAGGTATAGTGCAAGTCTCCTACGAATGGGACAACATCAGGATCTGCTGGATCACAAGAAATCGGTGTACCATCCGTCTCAAAGGCACAATATGATAGATTGCCACTAGCATCTACTTTAACAAAAATAGGATCTATCTCTGTCGCCCCTTCAAATGAATGCCCAAAACATAATGTAGTTTCTTCTACAACATCTCTAGTTCCTTTTACTTCTTGCCCTATTTCACATTGAGGAGGATTTGATTTCCCATCCAACAATGTATCATCGTCTGGATACTGAATACCGAAATTCGCATCTTTACATATATCAATATCTTTTTTCGATTTCTTAACTACACAACAATGTTCGTGCGTTTTATGTTTAAACCAATCTGGAACTTCTGTAGTACCGTCAGGTTTACATGGATCTGTTGACGCAGCAGAGCCTGGATCTGTTGACTCAGCAGAGCCTGGATCTGTTGACTCAGCAGAGCCTGGATCTGTTGACTCAGCAGAGCCTGGATCTGTTGACTCAGCAGAGCCTGAACCACCACCGTGGCCTCCTGAAAAACTAGTCATCTTAGCAGTATAGTCTGCATCTAAATTTAATTCTTGTGCTAGACCTTGACAACTACCTCCATTACAACCTGTATCTAAATCATCTTGTGTAGTACCAGCATCATTAAGGAAGGTGTGCATTGCAGTTCTCAACTCAGCAACTTCAGTTAACCAATCTCCTGTAGGATTAAGCTCTTCAAACATTTCTTTTAATGCTGTAAACTGTGCCATATCAACAGTTTTAATATCAGTTTTATGTGTAGTAACATAAGCTGTTACCACAGTGGTTAATTCTGTATTAATATCACTTGTAATATCTTCTCCTATTGCATCCGCCAAACCAATAAATATCTTTGCATCACCTGCATTCTTGTTTTGCACAGCAGCCTTTCCTTTATCTTGAAGCTCTTTAACGACTAAATTTGCATTTGTTCCAAATTTACCTGCAAATTTTTGCAATAAAATCACTACATCTTTAGAAGTGCTTTTATCAATACTACCTGCTCTATTTGTTAGTTCTGCATTAATTGCAGCATAAAGATCAGATGTATCCTCACCAAGCGCTACAAGTGTAGTTATTGCATTTTCTACTGTTTTTAAATTTGTAGGAAATTTAGATATATCACTCCAATTAGTAACATCACCATTGATTGAGTCAATCATATCAGTTTTTATTGCCGCCTTATCTGTAGCTGGCACCAATTCTTTAAAAACATCAAGTAAATTATCTAGATCTTCTGCTTTTTCAAGTTCCTTAGCTAAACTTTTCCAATCGCCTAGTTTAATATTTATTATCTTAGAAACTATTTCACTATCGATTTTTTTATCCATTTTAGCTTTATCGCCAGTTGTTACACCATCTAATATAGCTTTTACTTTACCAGCCGCTGCAGCATCTAATTCATTACGAATAATATTCTTAATTTGCTCTACTGCTTCTTTCTGCTCTTTTGTTAATATTTCAATATGACCCGTTTTTTCTAAATCAGACACAAGCTTTTTTGCTTTTTCTTCGCTAAAGCCCTTCTTTTTAGCCATAGCAATTATTGTAGCTTCATCAGCGTTATTTTTTAGTAATTTTTCAGTACTTTTAAGAACTCCTCTAAGACTCATTTTTTCTCCTCGTATAAAGTTAATTTTTTATCAATTGTTTACAGTATATATTAATTTATGTTAAATAATGCCATAATATTAAAATAAGTCAAGTATAATTTATAAAAATTAATGTTAACTTGCATATCACTTATTAAAATAAATATATTAACATACTTGATATTAATTATTACAGTTTATTATTTAAACATTAAATATATATTAACTATTTTTTAATGACTGTCAACATTAAATATGCCGTCTATTTAAAAAATTAATATAAATTGCTTGCAATAAAAATATATTATAATATATTAACCAAATGTTTTTTATAGGAAACAAAAGACACATGAAGCTTTAAAACATAAAAAAAGCTTGATAAAAACTTTCAATTGTTGAAAAAAACATTAAAACAAGTTTAAATTAACAATATCAATTTATATAAAAGGTTATACATGAAAAACTCTCTATATTTATACTTACTTAGCACAGCAATTGCTGTGTCTTTCACTTCAGAAATAAATGCCCAAACTAAAAACAACTGGCACGACAAGTTTTACATCAGAGGAGACATTGGTGCATTTATTCCTGCAAATAAATTCAAATCTAAATCCGATGATGATGCATATATAACAAAAAAACTTAAGAATACAGCAGTATATAATATCGGTATAGGATATAAAATAACAGACAATATAAGAAGTGACTTAAATTTAAGTTACAGAAAATTCAAATATAAAGCATCTGAATATGTTTCAGGCGTAAATACTACCGCTAATACCTCACAAAACATTAAATCCTATAGTGTTTTTCTCAATGGTTACTATGATTTTATCAATATCAATAAAATATTTAAGCCCTACTTAACCGCTGGAATAGGCTATGGCAAAAATAAAACAAAAAATCTAAAAGAAGTAGCAACAGGAGATGTAAATGCCACAGATAACCATGCAGGAGCTTCCAAAAACAACTTTATCTGGAATGCTGGTTTTGGAACAAGGTTTATAGTAAATAAAACTTTCCATTTCGATTTATCTTACAAATATGTTGACTTAGGAAAAACTAAAATGAAAGCAAAAGTTGCAAATACACCATCTTCACAAAAAATAAAAGCACATGAGATTACAGGAGGTATTATAATAAACTTATAATATACCACCCTATAAATTATATACCCATCACACTTAATTTTTAAGCATGATGGGTATATATATACTCCTCGTACTTGAAAATTCCTATCTTTAAGTTTGATTAAATTTCACTTATCTCTGTTTATTGACAATACGACCGTTTCTCTAATAAATTTCTAGGGTATAAACAGCACTACAATATAAATTAGTGCAATTTTACTACTTCTTCGCTTTTTTAGACTTTTTTGATACAGTTTTTCTTGTTTTCTTTGGTTTAGAAGGCTTATGCTTCTTAATAATTACTATAACCTTATCAAGGTCAATTTGATCAATATCTGTTCCTTTAGGAATTTTTATATTTTGGTTGCCATATTTAATATAAGGACCAAAACGCCCCTTATGCAAAGAAATATCTGTTTTATCAAGCTGACCAATTACCCGACCATTCAATTTTTCATTTTGATCTACCAATCTTATAGCTTCATTATTAGAAATTTCAAAAACTTCATCTATATTTGAAAGCCTTGCATATCTACCATTATAAAGAAGATATGGACTAAATTTTCCTATACCAGCTTGAATCATCAAACCAGTTTCAGGATGAAGACAAACATCTCTAGGTAAAGACATCAATTTAACAGCATATTCCAAATCAATATTATCTGGACGCACCGATTTCGGCAAAGCAGACCTTTTCAGAATTTTGCTCTTATCTCCATCTTTTTCTTCACCAAGTTGTAAGTAGAAGCCGTAAGGACCCTTTTTTAAAAGAATTTTTTCCTTAGTTTCAGGATCTTTTCCTAATGTTTTATCTTTAAAAACACCCTCATCAGACTTTCTTTCTAAACTACTGGTATGTTTACAATCTGGATATTCTGAACATGCTAAAAATGGACCAAACCTGCTCATCTTAATTTTAAGCTCACCTTTTTTACAAGAAGGGCATTTCTTAGACTCTTTTTTATCTGCATTTGCAAAAATATGTTCATCAAGCAAAGGAGTAAGTTTCTGCAAAATATCTTCCATTTTATATTTTTTTATTTCTTCTGCTTGTGGATTAAAATGCTTCCAAAATTCATTTAAGAAGTCTTTCCATTTCATTTTACCATTTGAAATAGTGTCTAACTCATCTTCAAGCTTAGCAGTAAAATCATATTCAACATATTTTTTAAAGAAACTAACCAAAAACGCTGTAACTATTCGCCCCCTTTCTTCTGGAATAAATCTTTTATTGTCTAATCTTGCATATTTTCTATCCTGCAATACAGAAATTATTGATGCGTAAGTGGATGGTCTACCAATACTCAGTTCTTCCAATTTTTTAACTAGACTTGCTTCACTATATCTAGGCGGTGGATCAGTAAAATGCTGCTCTGGCAACCATTTAAGTAATTCTACATCTTCTCCTTCTTTGATCAGAGGTAGCATTTTTTTATCTTTATCAAGATCTTTTTTATCCTCACTTTGCTGTCTATAGACTCTGTAGAAGCCATCAAATGCAATTGTAGTGCCTACTGACTTCAATTCAGCATATTTATCTTTAGAAGATACAATCACATGGACTTGATCCAAAATAACATTATTCATCTGGCAAGCAACCATTCTACGCCAAATCAAGTCATAAAGACGCCATTGATCTTGGTCTATTTTATTTTTAATACTCTCAGGGGTTATAGAAACATTAACAGGACGAATAGCCTCATGTGCTTCTTGTGCGTTTCTCACTTTACTTTTATAAGCTATAGGAGACTTTGGCAAATATTGTGTGCCAAATTCATTTTGAATAAATTTACGTGCTTGATCAACTGCCATTTTTGATAATTGCACGCCATCTGTTCTCATATAAGTAATCAAAGCAGTAGAATCACCATCAATATCCACACCCTCATAAAGTCTTTGTGCAAGCTGCATCGTTTTCTTAGCACCAAACCCTAGCTTCCTAGAAGCTTCCTGCTGAAGAGTAGAAGTAATAAAAGGTGGATATGGTCTACGTAATTGCTGCTTTTTCTCAACAGACTTTACAAAATATTTGTGCTTTAGCAGATTTTTGACAATTTTATCTGCTTCTTTTTTGTCTGGAATAGAAAATTTCTCAAGCTTCTTACCATCTAAAGATATTAATCTTGAAATAAAATCTTCTTTATTGCTATTTTTAAAATTACCGTCAATAGTCCAGTATTCCTGAGTAACAAATTTTTCTATCTCATTTTCTCTATCACATATTAACCTTAGAGCAACAGATTGAACACGCCCCGCAGATCTACTGCCAGGCAATTTTCGCCATAAAATAGGAGATAAAGTAAAACCAACCAGATAGTCTAAAGCTCTTCTTGCTTGCTGAGCATCTACCAAATGTTTATCAATATTTCTTGGATGTTCTAATGCCTCTGTAATCGCTTGCTTAGTTATTTCATGAAAAATAATTCTTTTTACTGGAATATCTTTTTTTATAGCAACCTTCTCTTTTAGAACTTCAACTATATGCCACGCAATAGATTCCCCTTCTCTATCAGGATCTGCTGCAATGTAAATATGATTAGCTTTTTTTACAGCATCTATGATTTTTTTAACATTCTTTACTGCACCAGTGTTTATTTCATATTCTATAGAAAAATTTTTCTCAGGTAACACAGCTTTATCACGAGAAGGAATACCCCTTATATGGCCATAAGAAGAAAGAATATTATAGCCTTTTCCTAAATATTTCCCTATTGTACGGGCTTTTGTGGGTGACTCAACAATTATTAAATCCATATCTTAAACCACTAACATAATTTGATTACTTCCTATTCTTGCTATTTTTCCAGCTAATTCAAGCTCTATTAAAACAAGTGATAAAATATCTATAGAGACCTTCAACTCCTGAACTAACTGATTCGTTGAAATAGGCATAGTACCTAGCTTAGCTAAAACTAATTCGTGAAGTTTATCAAGATCTTTTTGTGAAAATTGATTTTCTATATCTCTAGTCTTAAATTTTCTTTTATTATCACCAAATAAACTAGCTTCAGACTCTGATTTATTCATTGAAATACAAGGTATTTGTTTAAGAAACTCTAAAACATCGTCAGATTTTTCTAACAAACAAGCTCCTTGTTTAATCAGATAATTAGTGCCACCATATCTAAAATCAAGAGGAAATCCAGGCACTGCAAATACTTCTCTATTCTGCTCTATGGCATATTTTGCCGTAATTAATGACCCTGATTTAATGCCCGCTTCTATTACTACTACTGCACGAGCAAGCCCTGAAATAATTCTATTTCTTTGCGGAAAATAAACTGCCTTTGGCAAACTACCAAACTCTTGTTCAGTCATCACTAAACCTTGTTCGATAGTCTCTCTGTATAAATTTTTATTTTCTAGCGGATATATGTGGTCAATGCCACTAGCCATAAAAGCAATAGTACCATTTTGAAAGCTTCCTCTATGTACATAACTATCTATACCACGAGCAAGCCCTGAAACAGTTACATAACCATTTTCAGAAATTTCTGAAGCAATTTTATAAGCAAAATTTGTGCCATTAGTTGTTGCGTTACGAGAACCAACAATTGCAACTTTATCCTTCGATAATAGATCCATTCTTTTACCAACAACCGTAATTACTGGTGGATAATCAGAAATTTCTTTAAGTAGAGCCGGATATCTTTTATCATCGTAAAAAATTAACTCAGCACCATAGGCTAAAGTCTTTTCTATTTCATTGATTGCACGATCTTCTGAACATAATTTTATATTCTTCTTTAATTTACCTTCTAAAGATAAATTTTTAACCCTCTTTATTGCATTTTGAGCAGTTTTAAAATATTTGAGTAAAGAAAAAAATGTCCGTGAACCAACATTTTCAGAGCGAATTAACCTAAGACGAGCTAAATTTTCTTGATCAACCATATAACCCTTGACAGTTTTTCTATAAATACTAAAACAATCTATACTGATCGTACTTGAAGAGTCCGATATTTTAAGACAGAAAATAGAGTCAATATCGAATCCAAAAATCTTGGACGTATTTGAGAGATTTTTGTACAAAGATAGTGGCTTTATTTTCACACTTAAAAATAGGAATGTTCAAGTATGATTAGTATATGATTATAATAAATATTTACAGATGAGTATAATAAAAAATTTTAAACCACCCCAACCATTTATTGCATCAATAATTATTGCCTGCATTTTAACAGGATATAATATACCTATCTTAATAGCATCCTCTCAAGATCTATTAAATGAACTTGGGGTGTTATCTGTTTTAACAATACTAACTTCTTTAGTTGTATATTTACTCTCTGTTAATACTTTGCTAGTTAGAGTAGTCACCATACCACTCGTAATGATAAGCAGTGTTTTTCTTTATTTTATATTATTTTATAAAATAAAGATTTACCCACCTATAATGACTGCTATTTTTGAAACTGACTCTACAGAAGCCTTTGAGCTTCTCTCTATAAATCTAATTCTATGGATATTTATTTTTGGCTTTGTCCCTTCTTATTTAATAATAAAACTTACCAAAGATATATCTAAATCGAAAAAAAATAGGTTTATATTATACAGCGTAGTAATTTTACTAGCTATTATGCTAAAATTTAATATTTTCAACTTATACTTGACTCTTAGGCCGGTAGGAAAAAGCTTTAAAACAAATTGCCCTCTTCTACATCCATCTTATGTATTTAACAAATACTTACCTTATAGCTACATATATAATACAAAACTACATGTTGCTCGTTCATTAAATTATATAGATCAAAAAAAAAAGACCTAACCACTAAACATGCCTTTGCTCTATCTCATGAAGAAAATAAAAAAGCATTTTTTGTATTAATAGTAGGAGAATCTGCAAGAGCTGATAGATTTTCTTTAAACGGCTACAAAAAAAATACTAATCCTTTTCTTTCCCAGCATAAAAATTTAATTAGCTATACAAATTGCTATGCATTAGATACATCAACAGTACCTGCTGTACCACATATATTTATCCGAGATTTAAAATCAAAAAGCCCACAAGACCAAAAAGAAACATCTTTCATTCATGTCTTAAAACACTTAGGATTTAAAAGTTTCTGGCTTTCTCGCTATAGAACTAGACCAAGAACACTTATTTATGATATTTCATTAGAAGCAGATACAGTAGCATACGATCCTCATATTACTACATATAATGCCAATGCTAGTAAAGACATTCTTTTATATGACCAAGCATTGTTGAAACCTTTAAAAGAAACCTTAGAAAAAAATCAAAACGGCATAGTGATATTACATACCAGAGGTAGCCACGGCAACTATTATCATAGGACTCCTGATAAATTTCATATATACTCTCCAACCTGTAAAGATAATTGTGTAAATAATGTCACTGCACTCAATAATACGTATGATAACACAATTGTTTATACAGATTTTTTCTTAAATGAAGTTCTGAAAATATTAAAAGATAAGAATGCAATCCTACTTTATGTATCAGACCATGGAGAATCACTTGGTGAAAATGGAGTATATTCACATAGTGCTCCTTATGAAACTGCTCCTAAAGAACAACTATATATTCCAATGATTTGGTGGGCATCTGATAAATTTCTTTCAACACCGATAAATTCAGAAAAATTTATGCAAATAAAAAATAATTTTAATAAACATGTAGATCAAAGCTATGTCTTCCATTCTGTACTAGATTGTATGGGAGTAGAATCAACTGCTATTAATAAAAATAAAAGTCTTTGTAACCTATTGAAACTTACAGAAAAGTGATAAAAAAATATTTGAACAAACTAAAAGATGGTTTCCTCTTCTCATTAGAAGGGTTTAAACATGCACTTAAAGAAACAGCCTTTCAAATAGAGCTTCTAATTGGGATTCCTGCTATAATTATTGCTTTATTCAGCAACCACTCTCAAGAAGCAAAAGCTTTATTAGTATTTAGTATTTTTTTCATTTTCATAGTAGAATTATGCAATACAGCAATTGAAAAATTGGTTGATAGATTTTCAACAAAAACACACCCTCTTTCTAAAAAAATAAAGGATATATCAAGCTGTATAGTCTTCGTTAGTGCAATTGCTGCTATTATGATTTGGATTATTATTTATTTTTTATAAAAAATTTAATATATACTAATCGTACTTGAAAAATCTTAGTTTTAAAGACAGAAAATGGAATTAATATCAAGTTTAAAAATTCGCAAATATTGTTGATATTTAAGACATTTTTAAATGAAGATAGTAGTTTCATTTTCAAACTAAAAAACCGGAGTCTTCAGGTATAATTAGTATATATCCTCTCATATTTGAACATTCCTACTTTTAAGCATGCCCCTACGAAAGCAGGGGAATGAAAATAAAGCGACTATCTTGTTATTAGTGCTTTTTTGCTGAAACAAATTTATCTATTAATTGTACAAATGCACCATTTCCTAAAACGTTACCACATGTAATTATTGGATCAAATAATATGTATAATGCGGTAATTAGAGACATCATTTCAGCATTAAATCCCAAATAAGCCTTTAATATTGGCAACATAACTATAATGCCTCCTCCAGGAATTGCAGCAACAGAAAACTTTGCTATAACAAAATAGAATGTAAAAATTAAATAATGCCACAAATCAGGTTCTGGCATACCAAAGGTTTTTAACACAGCATAAGCAAATATAGGTATTGCAAAACAATCACCGACTAAATGAATATTCACAATAGCTGGAATTATGGATCGTGCTAAATCTTTCTCCTTCACATTATTTTCAGTTCCTATAATAGAAAGAGGCATGCTAGCTGCACTTGACATAGTACTAAATCCACTAATTGCTGCTGGTATCATGTTTATAATACTGCTTAAAGATTTTTTTAACTTAAACTTATTAAGGATAAAATAACTAAGCAATATATAGCCAAATTGTACACATGCTATTATGAAAACTATTAATGCATAATCTCTAACTATTAAGTGCATAACTCCATCTGCTTGCAACTTAGCAACAAAACCTGCTACAAATAAAGGAATTAAATATATAAAACCATTAAGTAATTTTTGTATATATACTTCAATCCTTGCAGAAATAAGTTTAGCTTGTTTTAAATAAAATTTTGACATTATAAGACCAATAACTATACCAGAAAACATTGCTTTATCATTTGCAATTAAGTTTGGCAAATTCAAACTCCACAAGACATTAAGTCCAGTTGATTCTTTTGGAAGAACAATTGCAAAATCAAAATTATATATCCATGCTCCTACATAATGACTTAAAAATGTTGAGAAGAAATTAGAACAACACACTAAAAGTAATGTTATGCCGATAATCTTGCTAGCCTTGCCAGATAATGTAATAACCGCTTTAAATAAAAGGAAAAAAATTATAATAGGTAGCATCATAACAATAAATGATTTGATGCTAATGCTTATAGAATACAAGATTTGCTTTAGCTCAACAGGTAAATCTATAACCATTATTATTAATATAAATGGCATTTTACGAAATATGCTCATTGTTTTATATGAATTTTAAAATTGTTAGAAAAATGTAAAAAATATCAGAGTAGAAATAACACAAGAATCACCGGCATCTGCCGGTAGTGGTAGTAAGAAAAAAGACAGTAATATTTAAATTATTTTTCATCTACAGTGTTTTTGTAATCAATAATTAATTAATATATAAACAATTTTATGTCCAAGGTCGAGAAATATTTTCATTAAAACTTCGTTTTATTATTAATCTGAATATACTCCTCGTACTTGAAGATTACGATATTTTAAGACAGAAAATAGAGATGTTCAAGTACGAGGAGTATATAAGTTAAAGATATGAATTATATTCTCTCCTTAAGTTTTTGAATCTCAACTATAGGCAACTCAGTAATAGAGGCAATTTCTGATATAGACATTCCTTTTTCAAGCAGCTTCCCTGCAATCGCTACTTTTTCCTTCTCTATTCCTATTGTAATGCCTTTCGCTCTTCCCTTTTCTTCAGCTTTTTTTGTTGCATTAACTTCCATACGTAACCATTTTAAACGATCTTCATAAGCTTCTCTTTCTTCATCGCTCAAACGCATCTCATCTAAAACATGCAGTGCTTTTTTAATTTGAGCATCCTTCAATTCCGCTGGAAAACTCTTGCTTCTTAATAAATCACATCTACTAAGGAAAGCTACCCATCTGTCAAGTGATGTTTTAATTTTACCAAGAAATAAATTTACTTCTTCATCTTCACTTAATTTTTGTCCTATCTTGTTATTTTCAAATTTCTTAAGTTCTATTGTATGTAACTCTATATCTTTAAAAAAATGAATTTTGCTATCCTTCTCTAGTAAATGAAAAATATTGTGATATTTTTCTACCTCTGGGATACTAGTGAAATTAAGTATATGTATTCCAATTGCTTTATTTAATTCAGAATAGTCATCACTTTTTTTAAGCTGTTGTGTATATAATTTACCCCAATAATATAAAGCTCTTTTATCATAATCCGCTTCATCACTGATTTGTATTTCAATATTGTATAATTTTCCTGTATTAGATTTAGCCTTAATATCTAATATTGAAAGTTTATCGGTTCTAAAATTTTGCGGATTATAAGGTTTCAATAATATGATCTCTGCTACTTGATCTTCCTCTGACACTATAGAGTTAATTAAAGATATCAATAAATCTTTATTTTCTTCTACCCCAAATAATTTTTTAAACACCAAATCTACTTTTGGAGTCATTAACTCTGTCATTGCTATAACCATATATTAGCCCCTCTCTTTTAACTCAACTAAAATTATACTAGCAGAAACCTTCTACATCAACTTAAATCTATACTAATCGTACTTGAAGAGCCCTAGTTTTAAAGAAAGCAAATGGAATTAATATCAAGTCCCTGTCTTCACAGGGACAAGCTTAAGACATTTTTAAATGAAGACAGTAGTTTCATTTTTCAAACCCCTGCCTTTGCAGGGGCATGCTTAAAAACCGGAGTCTTCAGGTATGATTAGTATATAATAGAATTACTTTATCTATTTGAATTTTTAAACGCTCCAAGGTCGAGAAATACTTTTATTAAAACTTCGCTTCACTACTACTTTATTTCCTTTTAAATAGATAAAATAACTACCATATTTTTCAATATCTTCTTTAGAAATTATTATAGAAGAATTTGTCTTCAAATTAGTTATTATTAATTTTGAAAGCTTTACTGCATCTCTTTTTTTCACACACATATTTACAGAATCTTGTAAATATAGATTTATTTTATATATTTTCTTCATAATCTTATTGAAACCAACTTCTGAAATTATTTCACTCTTTTGATTTGTATCCAGCAAATTAAACCATTGTGCTTTATGAAAGTTAGAAATACGCTTGGAGCCAGAGAGTTGTATTAAAGCATTTTTATTACCCTTATTATTTATAAGCACAGCTTTATATTTATTATCAATAATAATATCTGGAAAAGGAGTCATAAATATCATAACAAAAGCAATGCCCATAGGTATTAAACCTAAAATACGCCATCTTTTTTCCCAAACACAAACCCATAACAAGCCAAATATAAATAATATCGGTATAATTATATCAGTTGTTGGCGTAACAAAAATTGATTTAGGTAATGCAGATATTATACCTGCAACTTTTAACATCAAACCTATACCTAACCCAAGTATATAAGCACCTAACTTATAAATACCAAAAGGCAATGGTAACAAAAAAAATGTTAATACAACGCTTGGCATAATAATAAAAGAAACTATAGGGGCTACTAGTAAATTTGCTAATACAGAATAATTCGAATAATTATGAAAGTGATACATGGCAAATATAGAGGTTACTGTCCCCGCAACAAAAGAAGATATTATCACCCCTAGAAAATAAAACTTAATGCTACTAAAAATAGATCTATTCTTTGAAGCTATAGAAATCTTTTTTGTATAAACTTCATAAGTAGCAATTAAAGCAATTACTGCTGAAAATGACATTTGAAATCCAGGATGTAAAATAGATTCTGGAGTAAAAAATAAAATTAAAAAGGCCGCAAAAAACACAGAACGTCTAGGATTATTCTGTCTATCAATTAATACCCCTATCATTAAAGATGATAACATAATAAAGGATCTTAAAGCAGCTATTCGTGTTCCTGATATTAACAGATAAACAAAAGATAATATTAAACTTGCCCATGCAGCAAGTTTTTTAGTGTTATATTTTTGTGCAATAAAAACTGAATAACTAAGAAATCTTCTTACTATAAAAAAGCAAATTGCCGCTACTAAAGACATATGCAACCCAGAAACAGCTAGAATATGTGTTAGCCCTGAGTAACGCATATCATTTAAAACCTTAGCATTAATTGCTTTTTGTTCTCCTATCATAAGTGCAACCGCTATACTACCATTAACTTGACCAAGTGTTTCTTGAAGAATATGAAATATAGTTAATCTTAAATTTTCAATTTTAGTTAAAATTGAATTATCTCTAGCTGGCTCTATTATTCTTATTTTCGAAATTGAAAAGCCAGTTGCAGCAATTTTCTGAAAATAAGCATGTCTTGCAAAGTCATAACTATTAGGAAACAGCCTTCCAGAGGATGGAAAAAGCGAAGTATAAAGAGAAATAAAATCACCAACCTTAACATCATGATTAAAATTCATTATTGTTATTTGTATCTTCTTAAGATTAATTTTCTCATCTGTATAAAGTTTTTTAATATTCAAAATTAATCTCACTGATTTTTTATCGGAATGGAAAATATTTTCTACTACCCCATAAATTTTAGCATTTTTTATTGGTTTAACTAATTTATCAAATTTAATATTATGAGTACGCCATGTAGCAACAGTAATTCCAAATGAGAAAAATAATATTGGCAATAATAAAAATAAAATAGGTCTGCAATTCCTAAGTAATAAAGTAACGACAAAAATAACCAAGGAAACCAAAAAAACTATGCTTAGACTTGGCTCATTATCTAAAGAAAAATAAAATCCTATTCCAAAAGCAAAAAAAATAACTAGCCAAATTATATAACTAGATATTTCAGCAAGAAGAACTTCTTTAACCCCTCTTAACATAATATACTCCTCATACTTGAACATTCCTATTTTTAAGCATGCCCCTGCGAAGGCAGGGGTTTGAAAATAAAGTTGTTATCTTCGCTTAAAAACGCCTCGAATATCGCCAATATTCTTGGGTTTTTAAGCTTGATATCACCTCTATTTTCTTTCTTAAAATATCGTAATCTTCAAGTACAAGGAGTATAACTTATAATAAGAACGTAAATATTGAACCCTTTGGCTTGTTATCACTCACTTGAATAGCACCATTATGTAAAGCCATTATTTGCCCTGCTACAGATAAACCTAGTCCTTTACCTTCAGCAGGGCTTTTATTTCTACTGCTTTCAAAAAACGGCGTAAATATTTTTGACTTTTCATTATTTGGTATTCCTATACCTTGGTCAGATACTGAAACTTCTATTTTATCTTTAGTAGTTTTAATGAGGATTTTTATAATGCCATGATCACTATATTTAACA
>JABSSG010000011.1 GCA_013214525.1 Rickettsiales bacterium
AATTAATATCAAGTTTAAAAATTCGCAAATATCATTGATATTTAAGACATTTTTAAATGAAGATAGTAGTTTCATTTTCAAACCCCTGTCTTCACAGGGGCATGCTTAAAAACCGGAGGCTTCAGGTATGATTAGTATATATACTTGTTATAATTTTTTATAAATTAATTAATGCTCTATTGCATATAGAAAATTTAGCTGGTATATACTTAAAAATTGGACTTCTCAAGCACGATTAGTATATTTTCGTGACTTAGTTTTTTAATGTAAATACCAATATGCCCCAAGTCTCTATAGATATAAATTCTATTAAACAAGAATTAGAAAAAGCCAATAGCATTTACGACGTTGAAGAAATAAAAACTAAATTTTTCGGTAAAAAAGGTACGTTAACTCTTGAGCTTCGCAAGCTTGCTCAATTATCTAATGAAGAGAAAAAAACTTTTGGTGCTGAATTAAATAGAATAAAACAAGAAGTTCTAAATCTAATAAAGAAAAAACTACAAGAATTAGATTCACAACTTCTTAAAGACCAATTAAAAGCTGAAGCAATTGATGTTACTTTGCCACCTCGTAAAAAAACATTAGGTACTATTCACCCAATTTCTTATGTTTTTGAAGAACTAGCAACTATTGTTGTTAGCATGGGTTTTGAAATAAAATATGGTCCAGAAATAGAGACAGAATATTATAATTTTACAGCTCTAAATATTCCAGAGCATCACCCTGCTAGACAATCTCATGATACTTTTTATTTAGAATGTCAAACTGCTCAAAAAGACAATAAAAAATTATTGAGAACTCATACATCTAATGGACAAATAAGAATAATGGAGCAAGGCAATCCACCATTTAAATTTGTCTCCCCTGGTAAAGTCTATAGATGCGATTATGACGCTACACATTCACCAATGTTTCATCAATTTGAAGGATTATATATAGACAATGAAATAAACATGGGACATTTAAAAGGATGTCTATTTGAACTATTACAAAATTTTTTCAACGACAAAAAAGTAGACATACGTTTTAGACCAAGCTTTTTCCCATTTACTGAACCATCTGCAGAAGTAGATATCTCTCTTGATGGAGGTAAAACTTGGCTTGAAATATTAGGTTGTGGAATGGTACATCCTAATGTTTTAAAGAACGTCAATATAGATCCTAAAAAATATCAAGGATTTGCTTTTGGAATAGGAGTAGAAAGAGTAGCAATGTTAAAATACAAAATAGATGACATTAGATGTTGCTATGAGAATGATATTAGATGGGCAGAACAACATGGATTTAATTTTTTTAATATTCCTAGACTAATTGATAAGATGATCATATGAAATTCACATTAAGTTGGCTAGAAAGATTCTTAGATTTAACTGATGTTAAATTAGAAAATATAATTAATGCTCTAACTAATTTAGGGCTAGAGGTTGAAAGCGTTTCACCGCCTTCCCCTCTTCTTAAACAATTCATAATAGGAGAAGTATTAGAATGTGTAAAACATCCTAATGCTAACAAATTAAGTATTTGTTGTGTTAATGATGGCAAAAATGTTTTAAACATCATATGTGGAGCACCAAATGTTAGAGTTGGGTTAAAAATTGTTCTAGCACCAGTAGGAAGTATTATTCCATCTAATAATATAAAAATAGAAAAAAGAAAAATAAGAGACTTCCACAGTGAAGGAATGATCTGCTCAAGCGAAGAACTTGGTTTAGGAGAAGAATCAGATGGAATTATCGAATTAGATAATAACGTAAAAATTGGTAAAAAATTTGTTGAGGAATGCTCTTGGGCGTTAGATACAGTAATTGATATAGCTGTAACCCCTAATCGTTCAGATTGTTTAGGAGTTTTTGGCATAGCACGTGATTTGGCTGCCTATGGTATAGGAAAACTTAAAACTCTAACAAAAACTCAAAAAAGAAAGTCTTTTGGTGCAAGTCCTATCAAAACAAAAATAGCTGATTCTGATGCTTGCTCATTACTTGTAGGCAGATATATCAAAGGATTAAATAATTTAAAACAAACTCCCATCTGGCTAAAATCAACCCTCAATTTGATTGGTGAAAATTCTATTTCCCCTATAGTAGATGTTACAAATTATATGAATCTTTCTTTTGGACGCCCCCTACATGCTTTTGATGCAGATAAACTTGAAGGAGACATTCATGTAAGGTTAGCTAAAAAAGGAGAAAAAATATTAACATTAAAAGAAGAAGAAATTGAACTTGAAAATCAAGATATAGTAGTAACCGATAATAAAAAGATATGTGCGCTTGCTGGAATAATGGGTGGCGATAATAGTAAATGCGAAGAAAAAACAAAAAATATTTTTTTAGAAGCTGCAGTATTTAATCCAGTATCAATAGCTAAAACAGGTCAACGTACTAAAATTAATTCACATGCTAAATATAGATTTGAACGAGGCATAGACCCTGATTTTACTGTTGAAGGAGTAGAAATTGCTACAAACATGATCACTGAAATATGTGGTGGAGAGATAAGTGATTTAGCTATTGTTGGTAATACTTCTTCAAAAAAAATTACTATAAATTTTGATTATAATTTAGTCACAAAATTAAGTGGTACAGTTATAAAACAAGAAAAAATCAAATCAATTTTAATAAAACTAGGATTTGAGATAGAAGATATTAGTAATGATAAAATAAAAGTTACAGTGCCATCTTGGCGTCACGATATTACTATACCAGAAGATCTTGTAGAAGAAGCACTAAGGATATATGGTTACGATAATATCCCAACTACCTATATTTCTTCTCCTAAAACTATTAATGCTGTACAAATTCCGCATAACAACACCACAGCAATGCATGTTAGATCTACACTTGCAGCACTTGGATTTGATGAAATGATTACTTGGTCATTTATGTCATCAAAACTTGCTGAAGAATTTAACTTACTTGATAAAAGCCCTATTCTCAGCAACCCAATAAGCAAAGATTTAGACGTCTTACGTGCATCTCTTCTACCAAATTTGCTTTCTTCTATTCATAAAAACAATGCTAGATCCTTCAAAGATCTTTCAATTTTTGAAATTGGCAATGTCTTTGAAAATAAAAAATTCTCACAAACTAAAATGCTATGTGCATTACGTTCAGGAAATTTTTCAGAAAAAAATATTTTTCAGGATACAAGAGAGTTTGATTTCTTTGATTTAAAAAGCGATATTTTAAATTTATTAAAAACTACTTTTAATATTAAACCTGAAACAATAGATTTTTCTGAATCAGATAAATTACCATCTTGGTATCACCCTAATAAAGCCGCAGTAATTTCTATTAATAAAAAAATACTAGGTTATATAGGTGAAATACATCCTTCTATACTTAAAACAATGAAAATCAATAACCCAACTCTAGGCTTTGAAGTTTTTATAGAAGAAATACCTTATGAATCAGAAAAACCTTATATCAGCTTTTCTAATTATCAAATTGTATCACGTGATTTTGCGTTCATTATTAATAAAGATACTCCAGCTTCAGAGTTAATTAATGCAGTACAATCAGTTGATAGTAATATAATTAAAAAAATTGATATCTTTGATTTATTTACAAAATCACTTGCTGAAAAAAATAAAAAATCTATTGCAATTAGAGTGACCCTACAAGCATTAGATCACTCTTTAACGGAAAAAGAACTTTCAGATTTATCAACAGAAATTATTAAATCTGTGGATACAAAAATTGGAGGAATTTTACGAGAACAATATACTAAAAATATTTAAAATTTATAGGGGTTATAAAGCAATTATGTTAGATCTTCCTAAAGGATTTGTAAGGCATCAAGAATCAGAAACAAATATAAAAATAGATTTAAGATATTTTAGTAAGCACAACTTTGTTGGCTCTCGAATTGATGGTTATTATAATAATGTTTTAATATTAACACACCAAGCTTACACTCAGCTTTTAAAGATTCAAAAAGAATTCATGGGAGATGGGTATACATTAGTAATATATGATGCATACCGCCCTCAAAAATCTGTAGAGTATTTTAGCAAATGGGGTAAAGATATTTCCGATACAAAAATGAAAGAGATTTTTTATCCGCATCTGGACAAAAAAGATATCCATTCTAGTGGATATCTGGCATCATCACGTTCTACACATACTAGAGGAAGCACTGTTGACCTTACTTTAATATCGTTAGACAAATCACTTTGTTCTCCTATGTTGCAACATAGGAAATTAAATAATGGAAAAATTATCCCTTTCTATAATGATAATACAGTGGATATGGGTAGCTCATTTGATTTATTCGATGAAGTAAGCTGGTATACAAATAAAGATATTTCTCCTTCACAATATGAAATGAGAATGTATCTGCAACAAAAAATGATTAAATATGGTTTCGAACCATATGAAAAAGAATGGTGGCACTTTACTCTTAAAGATGAACTTTTCCCAAATACCTACTTTAACTTTGATATAAAATAAAGAGTTAATTAATAATCAGGCTCTATTATGCTATCGAAAACACCTTCAGCAACTATATTGTGTATTATAGCATGTCCAGAATGCATTAAATCCATAAAACTAAATAAATATTCACTTGTATAATCCTGTACAACTCTACCTACACTAGCACCTATACCAATAGCTATGGTAATACTTATACAATCTTTAATAGACTCATCCCAATCATTAATAATATCTAAATATGGATCAATCATCTCATCAACACCAGTATTAACCATCAATTCCTTAATACTATCCCAATCTTTAAAATTATCTAAATATGATTTAACAACAGCTCCAGATGTTGCAGTTAGGGTATAATAACCAAGACCAATTATTGACTTTTCAAGATAAGCAATTGCAGGAGGGTTATGCATAACAGATTTAACAAAGATTTGACTGCTTAAAGTAACAGCTACCATTTTCTCTACCGAAAACCAATTTGTTAAGTTATTGAATACATCACTTTGTAAATAATCTTTTATTTTATGCGATGCATAATCAGCGGTTTTACTACCATATTCCCATATCCCTATAGATACTAATATACCAGCAACTTTAATAATAGAAAATTTCGTGCTTTGCGTAACCATATGCATACCCTCTCAATTTTTGATATGATGTATCTTTTAAATATAATAATTATAGCCCCATTTTACAGAAGATATAAAGCTTCTATACTACAAAATTTGACTTTTACCTAAAAACTTTAGATAATGAGTAAATAATCATATAAATTAAGGTCTATAGAATATCATGAGCAATATCTCTTAAATCTATTCTTTAAAGTGGCTCAGCTCCACAAATAAGCTTTTCTACAACGATTTTAGAGGTATATCATGCATAAGCCAATTTTTCTTATAAATATTAGCCTTTTTTTTGCAAACAAACACTGTTTTGAAGACTTTTCTACCCAAATATATCCTGGCAATCATATTGCAATTATTGGTGGAAATGGTAATGGTAAATCAAGTTTGCTAAAAATATTAAACAGAACTCTTGAAGCATCTAGTGGACAAATAATTATTCCTGATAACCTACATATAGAATATGTAGAGCAAACAATATATGATTACAAACATCTAAGCGGCGGAGAAAGATTAAACAAACGATTATCAACAGCACTGTCTCTTTCACCAGATCTATTATTATTAGATGAACCAACTAATCACTTAGATCTTGCTAACCGCAAAAGCTTAATACGCATGTTACAAGATTATCAAGGCACTCTTATCATTGCTACTCACGATACAGAACTTCTACATAAATGCACTGATATACTTTGGCATATCGATAATAATCAAATATATATATTCTCTGGCTCTTATAGTGAATATCTACACACAATCAAACAAAAACAAATATCTATAGAAAAAGAACTATCTTCGCTAAAACGTAAGAAAAAGAAAACCCACAATTCTTTAATGAAAGAACAAGAACGAGCAAAAAAAAGGAAGGCATATGGAGAAAAAAAATATTCTGGTGATAAATTAGCTCTTAGGGGGGCACAAGCTAGAGGTCAAATGACATGCAATAAAAATAATAAATTTATTAACGAAAAAAAGAATGCTTTACTAAACCAACTCTCTGAAATATATGTTCCTCAGATAATTTTACCAAAATTTTCATTAACCACTAATGACATTAGAAATTGCAATATTTTATCTATACGTGATGCAAATATTGGTTATAACAAAGATACAACTATATTAAAAAATATTGACTTATCACTATCTAGTAAAGAACGTATTGCTATCATTGGCAAGAATTCTTCTGGTAAATCAACATTATTAGGAGCAATACTAGGTAAAAAACATATTTTTAAAACAGGTAGCTGGCAACTACCAAACAATAAATATATTGGCTACTTAGATCAACATTACTCTAATCTTAACCCTGATAAGTCCGTTATTGATCATTTACTTGAAATTAAACCAGAATGGAATGAAACAAAAACTAGGCAACATTTAAATGATTTTTTATTTCGTAAAAATGAAGAAGTGTCTAATTTAGTATCTAACCTTTCTGGTGGTGAAAAAGCTAGGCTTTCACTTAGCATAATTGCAGCACAAACTCCAAGACTATTAATACTAGATGAAATTACTAATAATCTTGATCTTGAAACAAAAGAACATGTAATTCAAGTTTTAAAAAAATATCCAGGAAGTATCATTATTGTTTCTCACGAAGAAAATTTTCTTCAATCAATTTGCATTGATAATATTTATAAAATTGAAGATAAAACTATTCGAAATTCTCAGATATACTAATCGTACTTGAAGAGCCCTAGTTTTAAAGACAGAAAATGGAATTAATATCAAGTTTAAAAATTTGCAAATATCGTTGATATTTAAGACATTTTTAAAGGAAGATAGTAGTTTCATTTTCAAGCTTAAAACCGGAGTCTTCAGGTATGATTAGTATATGACGGATATTAAACAATTTTAGTTATCACACGAATCATTGGCACTCGTTGGACTTCATGTTTTAATATTCCTTTAACTTTAGACTTAACCTTCTTCTCCATTTCTTTAGCAGCTACTTCAATTTTTTTTCTGGTAGAAGTTTGCATATCATTTACCAACATTATGATTTCGTCCTTAATATAATCTATAAAATGTTCTTCATGTTCTTCTTCTAAAAACCCTGGAAACATCAGTAATGGTTCTGCTTGTAACTGATATTTATTTGATAATATAAGAACAACAATACATATGCCATCATCTCTTAATTTTCTACGTGTTTTCATCAAAGAAGAAGAATATTCATAGAAATAATTACCATAAACAGCTAATTCCTTCACATCAATATTTGCTATCTTCTTAGCATTCCCTTTAGAATCAAGATTAATAACATCTCCATCAGAAACTAAAATTGAATTTTTCATACCAAGTGACTGTGCAAATTTTACATGATGATGTAAATGAATTTTACCACCATGCACTGGAATTACTATTTTAGGCTTCAATAAATCATAGAGTTTTTGCATTTCTTTTTTACCTGGATGTCCTGAGACATGTGTGAATGCTGTTTTTTCCATTACAACATCCGTTCCAAGTGAAATTAGTTTATCAAAAATTCTATAGATTTTTGCATCATTACCAGGAATAACTTTAGAGGAGAAGATTACTGAATCGCCATGTGATATTTTAATATGCGGATGATCTAAATGAGCAATCTTAGTTAAAGAAGCTAACGGTTCACCTTGACAACCAGTAGCAACAACTAAAACCTTATTTTTAGGATAACGTTTTACTTCCCTTTCATCTATTATATGATCTCCTTCTATAACATCATTTAAATAACCAGTCTTTTTACCTATATTAAAAATTTTTCTTAAGCTACGACCAGAAAAACTAATTTTCCTATCACATTTTTTAGCAATATCTATCAATGATCTAACCCTAGCTATATTTGAAGCAAATGAAGTTACTATAACCAAATTTTTACATGGTTTAATCATTTCAAATAATGACTCTTTTAGATCACCTTCAGAACCAGAATATTCTGAGTTAAATATATTTGTAGAATCCCCTACTACAGCAAGAACACCTTCCTTACCATATTTCTTTAACATAGACTCATCATTTTTTTCTCCTATGACAGGATTTGAATCAAATTTCCAATCACCAGTATGAAAAATATTACCAATCTTAGTTCTAATCAATAATGCATGCATTTCAGCTGTTGAATGGCACATATGTGCTAATTCTATTTCAAATGGAGCTAGATCTAATATAGGATTTTTTAGATCAATAGTTATAATTTCTGCTGGAAGAGTAAAATTATTTTCTAAAAAACGATCCTTCAATAAAGACGATGTAAAAGGAGTCGCATAAATATTGCATCCTAAATCTGTCCATAAATATTTTAATCCTCCAATATGGTCTTCATGAGCATGAGTTAAAACTATTCCCAATATATCTTTTCTATGTTTCATTAAAAATGAAATATCTGGAACAGTTACATTTGCTCCTGGTAAAGAATCATCAGCAAAACCAGAACCAAAATCTACTATAAGAAACTTTCCTTTATAGTGATACACATATAGATTATTCGCCCCTACCTTAGATGTGCCACCAAGAGGAATAAATAAAAGTTCTTCCTTATAATTTTTTATATTAAAGCTCATATAAACTACCTAAAATTATGCATATAAATTTTATACAGACCAAAATTAACTAAATCAGAATCATAAACATCTATAGCAGAAACATGCTCTTTAAGAAAAGATGAAAGTCCACCCGTAGCTATGACTTTAAAATTATGTTCTTGAAAATTTTGTTCTACCTCTCTTATAATTTTTTCAACCATACCAATAGTACCGTAAAAAATACCTGCTTTTAAAGCATCATCAGTCGATGTAGGAATACTCTTCTTGGGTTTTTGAAATCTATAAAATGGCAATAAAGAAGCTTCTCTATGTAAAGCATTAATTGCTGTATCAATACCCGGAATTATCATTCCACCTAAATAATCACCATTACAAATAACCTCACATACTGTAGCAGTACCAAAATCAAATATTATTAATGTCTGCCCATAACGAGCAATCGCTCCAACACTGTTAGATATTCTATCAGCACCAAGAGTCCCAGGAATATCTATTTTGATATTAAGAGGAATTTTCAGTTGATCCCCATCTTTTGTTTTAATAAACAATGCTTTAGTTGAAAGATACTTCTCACATGCATATGCAAACACATCATTAATAGCAGGAACAACAGATGCTACAATAACTGCTTTAATATTCTGAATCGTAATCTTGTTGTAATCCATAAAGCTTTTCAAAGCTAAACCAAGCTCATCACTTGTTCTTTGTTTTTTTGTGATTAATCTAAATTCATGGGACTTTTGCCCTTCGTTACTATATATAACAACGGTAATATTAGTATTGCCTATATCAATCGTAATAATCATATAAGTACTGCTAGATTCTATCCAATAACAATAAATTCTGAAGTTTTAATAAATAAGTTGGATCATATAATGAAACATTAGCAAAGTCAAAAAAGTAAGTTAGTTAAATGAATTGTATGTCACAGGTAGCTATTTTGCATATAGCTCCAGAGTCTTCTTCTATAACCATTTGTCCATTATTATCTAAATCTTTGAATAGCCCTACAATCTTTTTGCCATTTACATTAACAGAAATTTTCTTTCCAACATTATATGCATAATGCATCCATCTATGTTTGATATCAGCAAACCCCTTTGTTGTCCATAATTTATAATTTACGCTAAATTTTTCCATGATCTTATGTAATAAATCATTACGTGAGTTATAGTTTATACCTTCTTCTTTAAGCGATGTTGTTAGATAATCAAGATTTTTTGGCGATGATTTTAAATTCATACCAACTCCTATAATAAGATAATATATAATTTTATTTTCAACGGGTACCATATAAGGTACAGACTCTAACAATATTCCACAAAACTTTTTATCATTAATTAAAAGATCATTAGGCCATTTTATTTTAAGTGACCTAGGAAAAAGACTTGGCTCACTTTCCTCTAAAATTGAATAAATTGCCTCACAGCAAGACAAAGAAGTAATAAGAGATATTTGAGATAAATTAGATAAATCATTCTTATGATTAAGAGTTATAGAAAAATATAAATTCCCTTCAGGAGAACACCAAAATTTACCATTCCTACCTTTTCCTACAGATTGTTCAGAAGCCACTATTAAATAATCATCGTCTATCCCTCTACTTATAAGGCGTTTGGCTTCTAAGTTTGTACTATCTAATTTATCAAAAAATATTACTGAATATTTATCTAACCAATGCATAGCAATATTAATTTTTTAAGGGAAAAACGTCTCAACAGATTTATGATCAACAATAAGTAAAAAATAGATCTTTGCATATTCTTCTAAAGCTTGGCGTGCCCGACAGGATTCGAACCTGTGACCCTTTGATTAAAAGTCAAATGCTCTACCAACTGAGCTACGGGCACTTATCTTAACCAATAAAATAAAAGATCTATTCTTTTGTTGAGAATAGCGATTAGCTAAGATAGTTATCATTAATATCATTAGCATTGTCAACACAAAAAATAAAATATTTATTTACTTGCAGACAAGATATATGCATGTTATGTAGAAATGTAATGTATTTTATCCTCAAAAATATCAACCATGAGTACAGCGATTTTAATTCCAGCACGACTTGATTCTAAAAGACTCCCTCAAAAAATGCTATGTAATATAGGAACACAACCTCTCATAGCCCATACAATAGATAGAGCTATTGAATCTAATATTAAAGATGTATTTCTTGCTACAGACTCAGAAGAAATAATTGCAGCTACTAACAAAAAAAATATTCAAGCAGTTTTAACTTCTAAATCTCATCAATCTGGTTCAGATAGAATTTATGAAGCCTTAACAAAAATAGATCCAGACGAACAATTATTTGAGTATGCAATTAATTTACAGGGTGATTTACCTTTTATACCATCAAATATGATAAAGCTTCTAAAAGATAAAATTGAAAACTCAGAAGCAGATATCTTGTCACTAGTTGCCCCAATTAAAGACTTAAATAAGGTTAATAACCCAAATTGCGTTAAAACAGCAATAGATTTTTATGATAAATCTAATAATGCAGGTAGAGCTGTTTATTTTTCAAGGCAAGCTATTCCTAATAATGCACCTATATATTATGAACATATAGGAATTTATGCATATAAACGCCCTGCTCTAAAAAAAATGATTACATCCCCACAAAATCAACTTGAAAAACAAGAAAGCCTCGAACAATTGCGAGCTTATAGTCTTAATCTAAACATTGAAGTACATCTAGTTGAAGAAGCTCCTATTGCCATAGACACCACTGAAGACTTACAAAAACTACTCCAAACTGTATAGAGCTCTTTATATACTAATCATACCTGAAGACAAGAATCAATCATCTTCTTATGTCTCAATGCAATCATCAGTATATTTTTCATACAATATTCCGGCTATTTCTACTGCTCTTAGCAATCCTACAGAAAAACCACCTACCATAGCTCCATTACCAAAATTAAAACCATCGACATTACAACAACCTATAACACTTCCTATCATACCCCCTACTATTGCCCCTAATGCTGTAGGAACAAACGCTGGCGTAACTGGAAAGAAAGGAAGCACCAAAGACCCTATAACAATATCACTTATAGAAGAAGGACCATCTACACATTTACTTGACAAACCATTATTACAAATTTGCTCATAATAATTAGCATCAACTAGACAGATATTACCTTCAATAATTGGATTACAAATGGGATCTTTATAAGTAATATCAGTAAATTGGATTAGACTTGTTGCTTCATCAATATTAAAACTTTTAGAAATTTCACATAATGCTATTTTTCCGTTACTATCTTGAATAGTTACATCTGCGTTATTCTCTGATAAAAGTCTTACCATATCAAAATTCTTATACTTTACCGCAACATTAATAGCAGCACCATCTGGTTGACCTTCACCATAAGCAATGGCATCTATCTTAGCACCATTACTTAAAAGTAATTCTGCTGTATTAATATAATCTTGTGAATAATATGATGTTGCAGTAACCTCTCTAAAATTAGATCCTGAAGCAACCTTATGAAGAGCAGTATTATTATGTTCGTCTCCTAAATTTACATCAGCTCCATACTCTAAAAGCAATCTTGTACCATAGAAGTTTCCATATAATGCAGATATAATCAAAGAAGTATCGCCATAAATACCTACTGCATCTATTTCTACTACATTAGAATTTTCTAAAATTGCATGCATCATTTGTTCATTATCTTTTGCAGTAGCAAAAAGTAAAGGTGGTAATTCTGTACCAAAAACAACATCAGCAGATATACCATTACCAAGAGTAATCATATTTGTAATATTACATCTTTCATTTATTAATTCACTATTAGGATGATCTAATAAAAATGCACCCATTGATTTAATTCCATCTTCTTGTACATATTGACATAATAATTTTCTATCAGTCATTTTATTTTATATAAATTAAGTTATTTTTTAAGATTAATAGTTAGAATTTTTTAATGAAAAATAGTAGGCTTGCATGATACTAGCAATTTATAAATAATTACCAACGATCTACTTCAAAATCACATTTTCCACCGCTTATTTTACCATTTTCTTCAATAAAACATCTACACTTCCCATCTTTCTCACAATATATTTTACCTCTGCTACAGAATTTTTTATCAAGATCTAACTTATCACCAAACCTAATCGCTTCATGTTTACTATTAAAACACCCAACTAGATAATCATATTTAGTAGTAAAGACATTTTCATAACAAGGACCTAAGAAATACTTTATGCATTTAATTTTTCTACTACCATAACAATAATATTCTAAATCTGGTTCACCTAATATAGCTTTAACCTCTGCAAGCTTCATCTTTTTCTTCACACGATTTTTAACTATATCACTATACATTTTACATCGTATAGTACCATGTGATGGTTTATCGACAGCTGTCCTCTTACTACTGCTTTCTTGCCATTTTTCTTTGTTAAATTCTATTCCTGAATAATACTTTTTATAATAAGTCCAATCCCAAATTCCATTTATTGCAAACAGCAAAGCTACTATACTTACTACCCAAATTGTAAGTTTATCCATCATATTTTTTTCAAATTTATTTTTATATTTAGTAAGAAATTATAGCTATAAGAAACTATCCTTTCAAGATAAAATATATCTTCTTAAAAAAAATTATTTATCTTTAGTATTAAAAAAACTTAAAAAAGGTACAGATACAAATATAGAAGAATACGTTCCAACTATAATTCCTACAAATACCGTAATACTAAAACTCTGTAAAGCTTCTCCACCAAATAAAATCAAGGCTGCAACTGCAAGCAACGTTGTAACAGAAGTAAATATAGTACGAGATAAAGTTTCATTTATACTTAAATTTATTATCTTATTAAAAGAAATCTTCCTAAATTTTCGTGCATTTTCTCTTACCCGATCATAAATTACTACAGTATCATTTACTGAGTAACCAAGTATTGCAAGTATTGCTGCAACCGAAGTAACATTAAATTCATACTGAGTTAACATTAAAAAACCAACAGTAAAAATTAGGTCATGTATAAGACCCAATATTATCCCTATAGAATACCAAAGATTAAATCTATACCAAATATACGCTAAGATTCCTAGGAAGGTTAATATGATAGAAATCAGTGCTTTCTTGATTGTTTCATTACCTACTTCAGCCCCAACATACTCAATTTTTCTAAAATCGACATTGCTATCCATTTTTTGGAGCAAAGTATTTTTAATTAATTCTATATATTCTTTCTTTCGAGTTTCATCTTTTATTCCAACTCTTATCATAGCATCATTGTTGCCATCTTTAATTTTTTGGATATTAATTTCTCCTAACCCTAACTGATTTAAAGAATGTCTAAGATCTTGCATTTCTAGTTTTTTAGAAAATCTAACTTCAAATAAAATTCCGCCAGTAAAATCTATACCGAAATTTAAAGAACGAAAATATAAACCAAAAAAAATTGCTATCATTAAAAAAATAGATAACACTAAACAAGAAGTTTTTACTTTAAGAAAATTAATATCTGTTTTATCTGCAAAAAAATTACGTAACCAAAATGTTTTTAAAATCATATTTTACCTTATAAATAAATCTTGAATTCTTCTTAATGTTTTTTCTCTACCAAGTGCTAGCATTATTTTAAAAATACCAGGAGCAATGGTTGAACCAGCCAAAAGAGACCTCAACACAGGGCCTATTTCTTTCATTTTTAAATTATTTTCCTTTATAAAATTTGTTATCTCAGTTTTAAGAGATGCTTCATCCCAAGCAGACATTTTCTGCAACAATTTTATAAAATCTTTTAATACATTCTTATCAAATTTATTTGTAAGATCAACTGCTTCGCTAGACATCTCAATTGGCTCGTCTGAAATATAAAATTTAGATTGTGTAAATAATTCATCAAGAGTTGTTGCTCTAACTTTAGTATCTTCAATCCCTATTTTTAAAATATTCAACTTATCTTGTGAAATATTTCTTATCTCTTTAAATTTATCTTGTAACAAAAGAACAAGCTTATCATTTTCTGTTGCCTTGATATAATGTGCATTCAAACTAAGTAATTTATCAAAATCAAGTGAAGCTGGAGATTTCTTAACATCCTTTATATTAAACCATTCAATTGCCTGTTGCATTGATATTATTTCGTCATCACCATGGCCCCAACCTAGACGAAGAAGATAATTAACAATTGCCTCTGATAAATACCCTTCATCCTTATAATGTTCAATGCCCAATGCTCCGTGACGTTTGGATAATTTTGTTCCATCTTGACCATGAATAAGAGGTATATGAGCAAAATGTGGTAGCTCCCATCCCAATGCCTTAAAGATATGTATTTGCCTGAAAGCATTGCTTAAATGATCGTCACCTCGAATCACATGTGTAATTCCCATGTTATAATCATCAACAGCACAAGCTAGTAAAAAAGTAGGAGTACCATCAGACCTAAGTAATACCATATCATCAATTTCAGAATTTTTTACTTTAACTTGCCCTTGTATTATATCATCTAAAATTATTTCTCCTTCTTGCGGAACTTTCAATCTGACAACTGGTTTTACCTTACTAGCAATATCCTTTGGAATTTCTTTCTTATCTCGCCACTCACTTTGAAACTTAAAAGCTGAACTCTTAAACTTTTTTAATTCTTCAGGAGAAGTATAACAATAATATGCTGCTCCTAACTTTAATAGTTTTTCTACTATCTCTTTATGAATCGAAAGATTTGCAGTTTGATAAATAATTGGGTGTGTAGAAAAAACTTTTAACCATTTTAGACCATTTATAATTGACTCAACTGATTCTTTATTTGATCTTTCACTATCTGTATCTTCTATTCTAAGAAAAAAATCTCCTCCTGTATGTTTAGCATATAAAAAATTAAAAAGTGCAGTTCTGGCACTTCCTATATGCAAAACTCCTGTAGGTGATGGAGCAAATCTTACTTTTATAGTCATATTCTAAAAATTAATTAAATGAAGAAAATTATTTTGAATAAATTCTACTATACTAATCATACTTGAAAAGTCTGAGATTTTAAAAAAGAAAATGGAAGTAATATCAAGCTTAAAAATTCACAAATATTATTGATATTTAAGACATTTTTTAGCGAAGATAGTAGTTTCATTTCCAATACAAAAACATTATCATTAGTACAAATACCACAAATTTTAATAAAATCCAATTAACTGCTAGAAATAAAACTCATTCTAAGATATCATTAAAAACTATACACTTAGAATAAATTGATATGGCACTAGGATTTTTAAAAGTTTTTTCTTCTGATATGGCAATTGATCTAGGTACTGCAAACACTGTAGTCCATGTTAGAGGAAAAGGAGTGGTATTAAATGAACCATCTGTTGTAGCTATTTCAAACAAAAATGGCGTAATAAAACCATATGCTTTCGGTCACGAAGCAAAAGTTATGTTAGGGCGTACTCCCGCAGAGATTGAAGCAATCAGACCATTAAAAGACGGAGTCATTGCTGACTTTAAAAGTGCTGAAGAAATGATAAAACATTTTATCCGTGTTATTCATAAAAGAAAAACATTTACAGGTCCTCAAATAGTAATATGTGTTCCGTCATGCTCCACACCAGTTGAAAGAAAAGCTATACAAGAAGCAGCAGAAAGTGCTGGGGCTAGAGAAGTATTTTTAATACAAGAACCAATGGCCGCAGCAATTGGTGCAGGATTGCCAGTTTCTGAACCTGTTGGTTCTATGGTAATTGACATAGGTGGTGGTACAACAGAAATTGGTATTCTTTCTTTAGGGGGAGTAGTACATGCACGAGCATTACGAGTTGCAGGAGACGCAATGGATGAAGCAATTATAAACTACGTAAGAAGAAGATTTAACCTTATGATTGGTGAAACCACTGCAGAAAAAATAAAAAAAGCAGTTGGAAGTGCCACTTATCCAAGTAATAAGAAAGGTAAAACAGTTGTAATAAAAGGTAGAGATTTTATTAATGGACTACCAAAAGAAATTGAACTTACTGAACAACAAATAGCTGAAAGTCTATCAGATTGTATAAGCAATATAATAGAAGCCGTAAGAATTGTGCTAGAATGTTCCCCTCCTGAATTATCATCTGATATAGCAGATAGAGGGGCAGTGCTAACTGGTGGTGGTGCCTTACTTCGTAATTTAGACAAATGCATTAGTGATGCTACTCAACTACCTATCATAGTTGCAGAAGATCCTTTATTATGTGTTGCAAAAGGATGTGGCACAGTATTAGATAATATAGTTAAATTCAAGAAACATGTCCTATTCAAGCAGGTCTAGCTTTTTTTTAAAAATAAAATCTATAACTCAAAATCAGTCCTCTTCATTAGTAAAAAAAATCAAAGCATGTTTTTTTGTTGGCTTTGCTATTATTATTTTATGCGTCCCTGTTCTTAGTAAAAGATTTCAAATTTTTGAAAGTTTTTTTGATAAAAATTTATCTTATATCCATAATATTACAGCAAATTTTAATCTTAAAATAAAAGAATCTAAAAAAAATTTTTTTGATATTTTTTCATTCATTAGTGAAAACAAACGATTAAAACTTGAAAATGAAAAATTGAAAGTTATAGAAAAGCAATTTTCTCTAATTAAATTAGAAAATGCAAAATTAAAATCGATAAATAAATTTGTTTTTCCTAAAACAAAAAAAATAGCCTCAACAAAATTGATCTTTAGATCAGATGGGCAAGTAGGTATAGCAAAAATTTTAATAGGAAAAAAACATGGCATAAAAAATGGACAATTTGCAGTAACAGACACAGGAGTATTAATAGGCAAAGTTATACATACTTACAATAAAACAGCAAAAATCTTACTTATCAATGAACCCAAATCAAAAATATCTGTAACATTTCCAAGAGTAATGAATAAAGCAATTTTATCTGGTAATTTTGAAGAAACTTTAAATATCGAATTCATAAAAACAGATAAAATACCAGAAGAAGAAGATCTAGTAATAACTTCAGGTGACGATGGTTACTTCCCACCAGGATTAATGATAGGCACAGTTACTAACTCCAAATATGGCAAAAAATTTGTATTACCATTAGTAAATCCTAAAGATATAAATTTTGTTTCTATTTTAGAATTTGAAGGCTTAAATAACTAGTAATCCCTTTACTGCATACCCATAGCATTTGAAGATTTCAATTTTTAAGTGTAAAAATCAAGCCACTATTTTCGCATGAAAATGCCTTGAATATCACCAATATTCTCAAATTTTTATGCTTAATATTGACTTCATTTTCTTTCTTAAATTCTCGAACTTTTGAAGTCCGGTGGGTATAAAAACACTATTTTCTGGAATAATCCAATTCAATAGCATTACTCACAAAAAAAATAATACACAACATTCAGTTACATAAATATACTTAAGACTGTAATACACTTAAGTCATGATAAATTATGAATGATATAGATCTTAGTACTCTTACTACCCCACAAGGCATTAAAATACATGGAGATACTGCTGATGCAAGAAGTGGTATAGTCGTTACCGGTATAGGAGACGTCAATAATGATACCATCGATGATTTCTTAGTTACCTCTCAAGGAACAGGTACGGCTTATATTTTTTGGGGAAAAACTTCAGGTTGGGCGAACATAGATTTAGCTAGTTTTTCCTCATCCCATGGAATCAAAATCACTGGTGGCTCTGCTTGTATTCTTGCAGCTAGTAAAGCAGGAGATGTAAATAACGATGATATTGATGATTTTTTATTAGGAATACCTTGCCAAGACAAAACTTATCTTATATTTGGCAAAGCTTCAGGCTGGACAAATATAGATCTAACCTCTTTAACAGCTATAGATGGGGTATCTCTTTCATCAAACACACAAACTTATTGTCCTTATACATCTGTTACTGGTATAGGAGATGTAAATAATGATAACATGAATGATATCTTAATTGGTACTCCATGTGCAAATAACGGAGCAGGAGGAGCTTATCTTGTATTTGGAAAATCTACAAGCTGGACAAACATAAATTTAGATACTTTGACATCATCAGAAGGAATTAAAATTACTTGTACTCAATCAAAACAAGTTGGAGCATTTACAGGCAAGATAGGAGATATAAATGGTGATAATATTGATGATATCGCAATTGATGTTCCACGGGCAAATAATAAAGCAGGAGTCGTTATTATAATATTTGGCAAAACCACAGGCTGGGCAGATATAAGCTTGCTTAGCATAACATCCCCTGATGCAATTAAAATTCATGGAGCCAATAGTGGTGATTGGATTGGTTCATCTATTGCTGGTATAGATGTAAATAATGATGGTATAAGTGATTTAATAATTGCTGCTCGCGGTGCAAAAACAGTATATGTTGTATTTGGAAAAAACACAGCTTGGACAGATATAAATTTAGGTAGCTTAACTGCTACAGAAGGAATTAAGATTCAAGGAATGACTCCTTGGATTGTCGATGGAGTAAAAGATGTAAATGGTGATGGTATTAATGATATTTTAATTAGTGATCCTAGTAATAAAATAAGTTATCTCATATTTGGTAAAACAAATCTAGCAGATATAGATATAGCAACCATGACATCTACGGATGGAATCAAAATTCATGCAGAAAATGTAAATGACTGGGCAGAATCTATCCATGACGCAGGAGATATCAATAAAGATGGTCTTAATGATTTTTTGGTTGGTGCTGCTGACGCAACTTATTCAGGACGTACATATTCTGGACAATCCTATCTTATTCTTGGCGATGATTCCTAGTTCTATTTCAAACTTCATACTCCATTACAATAGAATACTCTATTCGTACTATATTACCTGTACCTCCACATGCTAAATCATATGTTTCAAAGTTAAGGCCAGAACTCCAATCATTATATAAATGAACAATCTCATCAATAGCACCATGATCTATTTGCCAACATCCTATATCAACATATACAGGACTAGGAAGAGGGTTTTGATTTGGACAGCTAGTAACTTTTGTTCTCACACATAAATTCTCACAACCTGATACTGGATCATTTGTTAAATAATCTGCACATGAAGACCCTGTACTGCAACTAGCTAAACCAACATCTACTACTTGACCAGCTGTACAACTCGCATCTACATCCGTTGAAATCACTGATCGACAATTGGTCGTTGTATCTACCAAATTACCTACTATACAATTAGCATTCGCATCCGTGGTTAATGCTGCTCGACATGATGCCAAACCGGTATCTACTACTGTACCCAATGTACAACTCGCATCTACATCTGTACTTAACGCTGCCCTACATGTCCCAGTATCTGATACTATAAATGTACCACTAGCACAGCCAGGACTTGCATCTGTTGTTAATGCCGCCCTACATGATGCAAGCCCTGTATCTACCACTGCACCTAATGTACAACTTGCATCTGCATCTGTTGTTAACGCCGCTCTACATGATGCAAG
>JABSSG010000012.1 GCA_013214525.1 Rickettsiales bacterium
AAAAACTGTTATGCAGGAAAAAATAACAGACTCTTTAAATGTAAAAGAAGAGTTTTTAAATAAGCTTAATCACGAATTAAGAATACCTTTAAGTGTCATGATTAATACATCAGATGGTATTTATGAGATGTGGGATAGGTTATCAGATAAAGATAAGAAGAAATATCTAAAAGATATCGTTGATAATAGAAAAAGATTTGAAAATTATACATCTAGTATTCTTGATCTTGCAGATTTAGTACAAAAAAGATTCAAGTTAAATATAACACCTAATGTTGATTTAGTAAAATTAAGTAAAGCTGTTATTGATGAGGCTAACTCACTTATTATAGATATCAATAAGAATCTTAAAATCAAATTAGTAAAAAATACTAAATCAGCAATTGCTGATTGTGATGAAAAAAGGATACAACAAGTACTAATCAACTTACTATCAAATGCTGTTAAATATAGTGATCATGGAATCATAAAAGTTAGTATTAAAACTGTTAAGGATAAAATAGCAATTTCAGTTTCTGATCAAGGGGTAGGAATACCAAATAATGAAAAGTCAAAAATATTTACGCCATTTTTTGAAGGTATCAGAACCAAAAGTCCTGCTGAAGGGAGAGGACTCGGTTTGTCTATAGCCCAACAAATTGTTATTTTGCATAAAGGTTATATTAAAGTTGAGAATAATGAACCTCAAGGTTCTATGTTTACTTTTTTGTTTCCATGTAAAATTTATTCTAATTCTAATGAGAATAAATATGCATATGACCTTGTAGCATAAAGTTTTTTAAAGATAACTCATGTGTTTGTTAAGTAATAGGCATCAAAAATCAATATTATTTCTTTCCAGCCATTTTTTCCTTCATATCTGGTGTCATCAAGACCCTGAATAGGGCTTGCCATATGAGCTGCTCTAATTAAACTATCTTTCAATGCGATAAAAGCATCGGAATGTTTTCTAGTATAAGAGCTACTATTTAGTACTATTACTTTTTCAATTTCCCCAGTCTTTGCCATATCTAATTTGATTTTAATTATAATTTCTCCTGAATTAAAATCAGAAACAATAGGATTAAAGAATTTCCTTTCTATCTGCATTTTAATATTATCTTGTTCTGCTATACTTAAAGGAAGGTTTTTATCATATGGTTTATCTGATGTTACTAGGTTTGCTTTTTTTGATTTATTATTGTCCTGTGATTGATCCATGGAGGTAATATTTTTTTCTAAATTATCTAGTAACTTTCCTACTTCTTTATCTATTTTTATTTGATCACTAATTTTTTCTTGTTGTTGTACTACGTTATTAGATCTGCTTTTTTTTGATATAGTTTTTTTATGTAAGGCTTTTTGAGGTTTTATTTTTTTAGAGATACGTGATGGAGTAGTTATGTTTTTTGGTTTCTTTTTTTTGCTTTTTCGTGCAATAGGAGAGTTTTTTAAATTAGTAGTGCTACTTGGTTTAATTTTTACAAGATCTACAGTGATAACTCTTTCAGTAGAGGATATTTTACTATCTTTTGTAACATATATAAGACTAGTTATTACAAAAATTATATGTAAGACTATAGAATATTTAAGCCCTTTGCTCATAGGTTAAGAGTCTAAATTTGTTACTAATGCAACCTTAGAAAAACCTGCTTTATTAATTAATCCCATGATTTTTATTACTTTTCCATAACTTACTGCTTTATCACTTCTAACAAAAATTCTTAAATTGTAATTCGCTTTTGTAATTGCTTTGAGTTTTTTAGTTAGTTTGCTAGCCTTAATACGAGTATTGTTTATATAAATATTACCAAATTTATCAATGCTTACAGATATTGGCTCATCACTTTCAGACATAACTTGACCGTTTGCAGTAGGAAGATCTACATTTATTCCTGCAACAAGCATAGGAGAAGTGATCATAAATATAACTAATAATACAAGCATTACATCAACAAGCGGCGTTACGTTGATATTATTAATCATTGCTCTTTTTCTTTTTCTAGGAGCTATTATTAAATTATCCATTTTTAAATTAATTTTTTAGATTACAACTTTAGGCTCTTTTCAATTTTGTTATTTAATTTAACTAGAAAATCATCAGCTATATTTTCCGCAGAATTAATTTTACTTGATAATATATTATAGAACATAAGTGCTGGGATTGCTGCAACTAAACCAAGTGCAGTAGCAAATAACGCTTCAGCAATGCCTGGGGCAACAACTGCAAGCGAAGTATTTTTAGAAAAAGCAATGGCTTGAAAGCTTTTCATTATTCCCCATACAGTGCCAAAAAGTCCTATGAAAGGAGTGACAGCTGCAATTGTAGCCAAATATCCAAGGCTATTTTCTAATTCATTTATAGATTTGTTTTTAGAATGTAGCATTGTAGAGTGTACTCGGTTTTTTATTTTAGTTTTGTGCTCTGTAGAATAGCTTTCTGATTCGTCAGTATTGTTAAGATTAAGCTCGTTAACTACACTGACAAAGATAAATTCTATTGGTGCAAATACATTATCTTTTATTGTTTCGAATATATTTTTAAGATTTGTTTGCGAATGAAAAGTTTTTAAAAAACTAGTATTTCTTTGTTTAACAGATCGTAAATGTAATATTTTATTTATAATAATTGACCATGACCATATAGAAGCAAGTAAAAGTATAGCTATGACTATTTGTACCACTATATCTGCATCAATGATTATATCAAAGATAGATTTATTTTTTAAAGAAACAGAATAAGCTCCTGACATGTTACTAACCAGTTCAATTAACAATGATTATATTCTAATATTTTTAATAATATTTAGCTAGTAATAATTAGTGTTATGGGTACTATACAATTAACGGTGAGGGGGGGTGAATTTTGAAAAAATTACTATTTAGCGAGATTTAATAAAAATTGTAGTGAGGTTGTTGTGAAAATTAAATCAGGAAATATTTTTAAGAGGTGTTGTGCTTATTTATTGGATATATTTTTTTGTGTAGTTGTAGGATTTTCTTTATTAATTTTGTATTTAAAGTTTTTCACAAGTTATGATATTACAGATTTTTTTAATTTAGTTTGGATTGCAGCTACTGTCGGAAATTGGCAATGGTTAACTATTGCCCCTATATATTTTATATGGTTTGAGCAAAGTAAATGGCAAGCTACTCTTGGAAAAAAATTGTTAAAATTGAAAGTTGTTAATTTTGATGGTAGTAAATTATCTTTATGGAAATCTTTTGCTAGATTTTTTTTATTTGCATTGATACATAATGTAATGTTTATCCTGACTAATTATATTTATTCAAAACAAATAAGACGGCTTCTTTTTGATTTTAGCACAATAGAAGCTATAAAGATGCAATTTATTATTGCCCCTGAATATGCTATATTGAGATTAGTAACTATTATTTGGTTTATTACTATTATATTTACAAAAAAGAGAACTGGAATATATGAAATTTTAAGCAGAACAAAAGTTATACGATCTGTTTATCATTAAGAAGGCTTGTCTACATTAAAGCTCTAATTGTAATAATATAGCTTTCTTTGTATACTATAAAAACTTGATTTTCTTTTTTAAATTTTCGGGTTTTTCAAGTATGATTATTATAAAAAAGAAGTAACAAAAATGAAAAAGCCCATTATAGGAATAGTAATTGATTATTCTAATAAAACAACAAAACAAGGAGGTTATGCTAACTATCCTTGGTATGCTTTACGGATGCATTATTGTAGTATAATTAGTGGATTAGGAGGAGTTCCTATATTATTGCCATATGAGAATAGTGCTATCCAATATTATATAGAAATATGCAATGGGTTAGTATTTCCTGGGGGGGATATGGATATAAACCCTTCTGTTTATGGTGAGGAAATATCTGTAAAAAAAATAAATTTGGATCAAAATAATCCACGTCTTAAATTTGAATTTGGTTTTCTTCGTGCCGCTTTGAAAACAAAAATACCAATTTTAGGAATTTGTGCAGGATTTCAAATGCTAAATGTTGTTTTAGGTGGAAGTTTATTTCAAGATATAGATGAACAGATGCAAACAGACGTTGCTCATATGAGGCGTTCAGAAGATATTCCGCAAAATACTCACCCAATAATGGTAACTAAAGGGAGTTTGTTACATCAAATAACTCAAAAAACAAGCTATATAGTGAATAGTTTTCATCATCAAGCTATAAAAAAGCTTGGTAAGAATTTAAAAATATCTGCGGTTACTTCAGATGAAGTGATTGAAGCAATAGAGTTAGATAATCATCCTTTTTGTATTGGAGTGGAGTGGCATCCGGAATTTCAAGAAACAGATGAAGATAAAAAATTATTTGAAGCGTTTGTCGGTGCAGCACAAAAATATTCTTGATGATAAAAAAATATTGCTTGCTAAAGCTATAAGAGATTCAGGTCTTTATTCCAGAAAAGAAGCACGGGTATTAATTGATAAAGGGCTAGTAAAAGTCAATAATGTAATTATATATTCCCCATGTTTTAAAGTAAAAAATACAGATTCTATTATTGTAGATGGTAGAAGGATTGATGCTTGTGTACCTGAATTAAAGGTTTGGTTATATCATAAACCAGTTGGGTTGGTTACTACCCATAAAGATCCTCAGTTGAGGAAAACAGTATTTGATACGTTGCCCAAACATCTTACAAAAGTAATTTCTGTGGGAAGATTAGATCTGAACTCAAGTGGTTTGCTTTTGCTAACAAATAATGGAGATTTTGCACGTTTTATGGAGCTTCCTAAAAATAATATTGCTAGAGTATACAAAGTTAGAGTATTTGGAGAATTAAATTTACAGCTTTTAAAAAAATTAGAGCAGGGATGTGTGGTTGCTGGTATAAAATATGACAAAATGGCAATCAAGATATTAAGTTCTTCAGTAAATAATCATTGGTTGCAAGTTACTCTTAATGAAGGAAAAAATAGAGAGGTAAGAAAGCTACTTGCTTATGTGGGTTTAAGAGTAAATAAATTAGTTAGGATACAATATGGACCTTTTAAATTAGGAAATCTGAAAGCTGGTGAAATAAAGCAAGCAATGATACCTAATAATTTTTATTTTTTTGGCTTATAACTTGAGGTTTTATTTTGCAAAGAAAGCTTTATATTTTTTGGAAATTTGTATGTTTCTTTAAGGCTATGTTAAAGAGTGTAGGTAAGCTTGTGATTATTATAGTTTTTGTTACTGTAAATATAGCATCTGCTGATAATAAAATTGATATAAATTCTTTAGTAAAAGAGTATGAGTTAAAGAAAAATATGTTACAAGGTGGGGCAATCGCATTGTTGCATAAAGGGCATGTTGTATATAAGAATACTTTTGGAAAGCAAAAAGATAATAATGGCAATATTACCTCACAAACTTTGTTTCCATTAGCATCTGTATCAAAGTCTGTAACTACAATGGCTATTGCTTTAATGGTAGAGAATGGGGTATTACACTTTAAAGATAGTTTTAAGTTACCTTATTTACGATACGCTGTTACTTTAGAAAATTTTTTAAGTAATACAACAGGATATAAGTTTAAAGGGAATGGTTATATAGAACAGGGGATAAGACGTGATGGATTATTAAAAATGCTCAAAAGATATAATCCCCAATGTTTGCCAGGTAAGTGTTACCAATATAGTAATACAATGTTTAGTCTTGTAGTAGAAGCTTTGGAGACAAAAGATATTAGTTTTAATTCTCTTATTTATATGTTCAGAACAAAGTTACATACTGATGGAATTCAAATCATGCCAATTGACTCTTTAGTAAATATTGCTTATCCACACGCAAAAAAAACAATCAATGGTAAATTGTATTTTGCTTCGTTAACGTTTCCACAATATTATCCGAAAACAGTTCCAGCATCTGCTGGAGTATTTGCTTCATTAGATGGAATGATCGAATTTGCAAAATTGAGTTTTGGATACAGATCAGATCTTATTTCTAAAAAGACATTAGATAGTATATTTATGCCGATATCTCTTAATGAGGATATATACAAATGGAATATTAAACTTCCTTGTAATAAAAATAACATCAAATCCTATTATGCTATGGGTTGGAGGGTGCTTAAAATAAAAGGACATTCTAGTAAGACATTAATATTTCATAGTGGATATATTAGTGGAACAAGAGCCTTTATTGGATTTATACCATCTAAGGAAGTTGCTATTATTATTTTAGGGAATCAAGATGCTAGATTTCCTGCTGAGTATGGTTTGAGTATATGGGAAAAATTAGTGAATTTACATAAAGTGTGTGGTAAATAAAAAACTTATACTAATCGTGCTTGAAAAATCCTTTCTTTTAAGAAAGAAAATTAAGTTAGTATCAAGTATGAAAATTCGAGAATGTCATTAATATTTAAGGCATTTTCATGCGAAGATAGTAGCTGAATTTTCAAACTGAAAAATAGGAGTTTTCATGTATGATTAGTATATCATAAAGGTAACACCACTCCTATCATTGCTGATAAGGTATTAAATTTTGAACGAAAGCGTTCTTCGCCATCGGAAATTCTGTGTTTGATTCTTGAATATTTAAAATCAAGATTGATTCCTAATTGATTAAATATAAATAAATCCATGCCAGCCTGATAAACTAAGTCTCCAGCTTTTTTAATTTTGAATGAGGTGCTAGTATTCTGAAAAATATTGTATGAGTAACCTACTCCTGCATATGGAACAATGATTTTACTTAATGGGATATAAAATTGGATTAAACCATTTAAAGGAATTGTATTTGATTTCTTTTTTGAAGAGTCTGAGTTTCCTTGAGTTTTAATAAATGAATATCCGGTACTAAGTTCTATTGCTAATAAATTGGATGACAAAATTTTGTGAGTGCTATTTCTGTTATTATACCTTCAGTCACTTTTTGATGTGAAGCATTTCCATTGCTGCCAGTGTCATTTGACTTTTTAGGGTTGAGGTAACCCGCTCTACCTTTGATAAGGGTATTATGGTTTGCATGTACATTTAAAGAGAAAAGTAGCAGTAATGAAAAAATTATTGATTGCTTAATATTTAAGAGCATAGGGAAATATATATTGGTTACTACTGAAACATAATAGATAGTTAATCAGAATTTTCAATTCAAAATTCTTGTCTTTGAGGTTATTTCATTTAACATAAGAAGCACTATACTTTTAATATGGGGTACGATAATGAATAGAACAGTTATAAAAAAATATTCTAATAGAAGATTATATAACACTAACACAAGTTCTTATATAAACTTATCTGGTATATGTGATCTTATAAATAATAATGAAGATTTTATAGTAGTAGAAGCTAATTCTGAAAGAGATATTACTTGTAGTATATTAGTACAAATAATTTTAGATTATGAAACAAAGGGTTATGAGTTATTGCCAGTTAATTTTCTTAAAAACTTAATTAAATTTTATGATGCAGCTAGCAAAGATGTAGTAACACATTTTTTAGAAAATACTGCAAAATTCTTTACAAAATGCCAGGAAAATTCTAAAGTCTTTAACAATAATTTTGTAGATAGCTTTAATAGCAATAAGTTTATGGAAGAGATTTCCAATTTAACTCAAAAAAATATGGATTTCTTTTTTAAAACTTTAGCTAAAATGAGTTCTACTGAAGAAAAAAAACGAGAGAGTTATGCCCCTGAAAGCGAAAAAGTTTAAACTTTCAGTTTCTTAAATATGAAAACAACCTTTGACATACGTAGTGAATTTTTACGATTTTTTGAACGTAATGGGCATGAAATTTACTCATCTAGCCCATTGATTCCACGAAAGGATCCGTCTTTGATGTTTACCAATGCAGGTATGGTACAATTTAAAGATATATTTTTGGGAAAAGAAGATCCCAAAGATACAAGAGTTGTTACTAGTCAAAAATGTGTTAGAGCGGGTGGAAAGCATAATGATTTAGAAAATGTAGGATATACTAGACGACATCTAACTTTTTTTGAGATGTTAGGAAATTTTTCGTTTGGTGATTATTTTAAAGAAAAAGCAATTTTTTATGCATGGACGTTTTTAACAAAAGAGTTGAAGCTTGATATAAATCGTCTCTATATAACAGTGTATCATGATGATGATGAAGCTTTTAAATTATGGAGAAAACTTACTGGTTTTGAAGAAAAAAGGATTATTAGAATAAAAACCAAAGATAATTTTTGGATGATGGGAGATACTGGTCCGTGTGGCCCATGTTCTGAAATATTTTATGATCAAGGAGATCATTTTAAAGGTGGGTTGCCAGGAACAAAAGATCAAGATGGAGATAGATTTGTTGAAGTTTGGAATCTTGTATTTATGCAATATGAACAAATTGCTGCTAACAAGATGCAAAATCTAAAAAAGCAATCAATAGATACTGGAATGGGGCTTGAAAGAATAGCAGCTATTGTGCAGGAAGTTTATGATAACTTTGAGATTGATGTGTTTAAAACAATAATTAATGCTTCAGAGGAAATTTCTAGTACAAAAGCACAAGGCTCTTTTAAAGTTTCACATCGGATTATTGCAGATCATTTACGTTCTAGTGCTTTTCTAATTGCAGAGGGTATTATGCCTTCAAATGAAGGAAGAGGTTATGTATTAAGAAGAATTTTACGTAGAGCAATTCGTCATATTAGCAAATTAGGTTGCAAAGATCTTATGTTGAAAAAGTTGTTTCCTTCTTTAATTGAAGAGATGGGATCAGCATATCCAGAGCTAGAAAAGCAACAGGATTTTATTACTTCAGTTTTAAGTAGTGAAGAAGAATCATTTAAAGCAACGATTGAAAGTGGCTTAAAGCTTCTTAATAATGAGGTTGTAAAAGTAAAATCTGATAAATTATTTCCAGGTAAAGTTGCATTTAAATTACACGATACTTATGGTTTTCCTATTGATTTAACTATGGATATTTTGAAAGAACGTAATATTCATATTGATCTTGTTGAGTTTGATCAATGTATGAAACAACAAAAACAGATGGCGCGTGAAGCATGGGTAGGTTCTGGCGAGAAAACAACTGAAAAATTATGGTTTGATATTAAGACAAAAATTAGTGATGTAGATTTTGTTGGTTATGATAGTTTAGAAATAGGAGGTATAGTAAAAGCACTAATACAAGATAGACAGCAAGTTTCGAATATAAAAAATACAGAAGAGTTTTTTCTAATTACTAATCAAACTCCTTTCTTTGGCGAATCAGGTGGGCAAGCTGGTGATATTGGCAAAATTAGTAAGGAAGATGGAACTAATATATTGGTTCTTGATACGATAATTCCTATTGCCAATTTGTACGTTCATAAATGTAAATTGAAAACAGGAGATGTTAAACTAAATGATGTTGTAAAACTTTCTGTTGATAAACAACATCGTGATGATGTTAAAAGAAACCATACTGCTACTCATTTGTTGCATGCTACTTTAAGAAAAAAGCTTGGTAAAAATGTTGTTCAAAAAGGTTCTTCAGTAATACATTCTCGATTTAGGTTTGATTTTAGTTATCCTAAGGCAATTTCTCGAGAAATTTTAGATGAAATTGAAAGAGAAATTAATTTACTTATATTAGATAATCTTGAAGTGAAAACTAAAATTATGTCTTATGAAGAATCGATAAAAAAAGATACGATGGCACTTTTTGGTGAAAAATATGAAAAAGATGTGCGAGTAGTTTATGTTGGAGAAGATGAAAAAAATTTAAGTAAGTATTCTGCTGAACTTTGTGGGGGTACTCATGTTAGTCGTCTTGGTGATATTGGCGTTATTAGAATTTTAAGTGAAACGGCAATTGCTGCAGGTATTAGGCGTATTGAAGCAGTTACTGGCAGGTTTGCAGTTAAGCATATACAAAAAACCTCTAATGAATTACAAGTAATAACAGAGCTTGTTCAAGCTGAACATGGTAAAACAGCAGAGCGTATTGAGAATCTTTTAAGCGAGCAAAAAAAAATGCTTAAAGAATTAAGTAATTTAAAGCAAAAAGAATTGATTGAACAATTAAAAAATGTTCCTTTAGAAAATATTGGTGATGTTCAATTAATATCTTTTGATGCTACTAAATTTGAACCCTCATCTATGAGGAGTAGTGTTCAACAATTTTTACATAATGAAAGCAAAAGCCTTATGGTATTATTATTTAGAGTAAGTGGCGGTAAATTATTTTGCTTGGTTGCTATCAGCTCTAGTCTTGCTGAACGAATTGGTGCAGATAAAGTTTATAAGTGTTTGATGGAAACATTTGGTGCTAAAGGTGGAGGTAATAGATTTATGGCACAAGGTAGTGTTGATTATACATCCGGTCTTCAATCAAGAGTTAAATCAAAAATTAAAGAAATACTTGCAGATAGTAAGTAAATATACTCCTCGTACTTGAACATTCCTATTTTTAAGCATGCCCCTGCGAAGGCAGGGGTTTGAAAATAAAGTTGCTATCTTCGCTTAAAAATGCCTCGAATATCGCCAATATTCTCGGATTTTTAAGTTTGATATCATCTCTATTTTCTGTCTTAAAATATCGTAATCTTCAAGTACGAGGAGTATAACTAGTTTAAAACTTTAATAATTGATTAGGAAAACATTATATTTCTGCTGTAAATTAACGCTTTTTTTGAAATAGTTCTGCTATTCCTTCAAAATAAACACTGATTTTTAAAAATATCCTAAAATCCATAACTGGAGTCATTAAATTTCAAAATTAATACCTAATGATAATTCATGTACTCTTAGTTTTCCTGTTACTGGATCAGCATATGAGACTCCACCAGTGTTGTCTTGAATCTTGTGTGTTTTGATATTTCCTAGATCTACATATTTATACATGAAGTCTATGGCTACGTATTTAACAACTTCAAATAAACACCCTATACCAACTTGCCATGCTAAATTCCTTGTGTTTTTACCTAATGTTGTACGTGTCTCTTCTGAACTAACGGTTACTATATCTCCTGATTTGTTTATAGCAAGCCCAACCCCTGCTGTTAAATATGGATCAAAATAGTCAAGGTATCTAGGGGGGCAGTGCCATAAACCTCTAGGGGTAAAGTATCCATTTAACATAAGAGTAAGATTGGAAATATCTTGTTTTGCTGAGTAATTAGTTGTATCAATAGTGAATTTGTCTTTATGTTTATATTTTACTCTATAGTAAGCTATAGTGTCGACTTTTATTATAGGGTTAATTTTATAACCGATACCAATGTCTACTACGGCTGAATCGTTTGTTTTTTCTTCATAATCAGAACTATGTTTTAAATGCGAATAAGAGTAACCTACATCTGTACGAAGATATGTTTTTCTTATATCATCTGAGGTAATATACAGAGGTCTTGCATATGTTGTAGATGCATTAAGGATAGTTGTTAATAATACTAGCATTATACACCAATAAAACTTGAAGATTCCGATTTTTAAGTTTGAAAATAAAGCTACTATTTTTACATGAAAATGTCTTGAATATAGCCAATATCCTTGAATTTTTGTGCTTAGAATTGACTTCATTTTCTCTCTTAAATTTTCGGGTTTTTCAAGTCTAATTTATTCCTCTTCTTATTACTATTTTAGTTGTTAGTATAATGTTATTTCAATTAATATGAGGTGATAGCATTATTATTTTTAGAATTTTTTTCGTATCTTGTAATTAAGACATAAATATTAAATTCTTAACTTTAAGAAGTAGCAAATGCAATAGTGATATCACATTGACCTATTGCACCACCAGAAGCTCCACAGACTGTATCACAGTCACTAGCTGTGAAATCAGCTCCTGTTCCGCCATCAAAAGTTCTAGTATCAGATACTTGTATTGAACAAGTGCCTCCATTTGGAACACAATCATCGCATGAAAGAGTAGCTTCAATATCTTTACATTCAGGAGTCGATGATGTATCTACTCCTTGACCATTTGTACAGGCTGAAGTGCACGCATTACCATCTCCTGTTCCAGCTACATCTTTTACTAGTGATGATGTAGCACATGTACTATCGGCATTCGTTACTAACGGATCTGCACATGTAGTTCCATCTGTGCTTGTTCCTATAAATTTATTTGCATCACAATTGGTATTATCATCTGTAGTTAGAGGGAGCCTACATGCAGAACCATCAGTATTTCCTGCGATATAAGCAGTTCCATCACAATTGGCATTAACATCTGTAGTTAGA
>JABSSG010000013.1 GCA_013214525.1 Rickettsiales bacterium
ATCTTTTGATAAATAGCTCCCCCATAGACTAGTTAGTGCATGAAAACCATGTGCTGTATGCTTAATTATAGCATTGTTTTCATCAACTATCTCACCAAAACCAAAAAAACTACTAGCATTATTCATAAACTTAAAAATTTCCTTATAATTTTTAGCTATATACCCACCAGCTTTAGCTAGTTCTACTTTCTTCTGTAAAGATTCTTGAGCTTTTTGTTCTTCTTCTGCAGCTATTATTTTTGAATGTGCTAGTGCTTGTTCCATTTGTAATGCTTCGCTTAAATCACCATTTGTTTCCTCTTGATGAGATTTTAATGAGTCTTTTGTTGCTTCTTCCAAAGCAAATCTTGAAGCAAGCTTTGCATCATTTTTAGTTTCTGCAAATTCCTTCATAAGCCTTACTTGTTCATCTAAGTTAATCTCTCCTCCTACTATATAGAAGGGATTTACTGGTTTGCCTTCTCCACCCATTTCTCTATAAAATGCTTGAAGATAAGATGCATCAGGCAACTCTTGTGTGTTTTGTGGATGTATATCGTAGTAAGGGTTGTTTGCTAAAAATTGACTATAATCTCGTGGCATATGCAATTACTTATTAATTTTATTATTATAGTCAAGAGTTTATTTATGTGTAGAAGTTCAATGCATATTGGATTCAAGCAACAATACAGATTAAAAGTGGTACTATGGTATATGTATCTTGGCTTTTGAAGAGTTCTATTTTTAATTTTGAAAATTTTATAGTTATAACATAGATGGTAATTTCAACTTATAAACTTGGTGTTTTTTCAGAATATTTAGCAGTTTTAATTTTAAGATTAAAAAAATATATAATTTTGCATCAAAGATATAGAAATTATTTAGGAGAAATAGATATTATTGCAAGAAAAGCAAACTTAATAATTTTTGTAGAAGTAAAAACTATAAAAGAAAGAAATAAGAATTTTCCTATTGTAAGCAATAAACAAATTAACAGGATAAAAAAATCTTCTATGCTTTATTTAAGTCAAAATAATTATTATAATCACTGTAATATAAGATTTGATTTAATAACTGTTCATAATTTAATTTGTGTTAGGCATTATAAAAACATTTTTTAATAGAGTACAAAAGAATATATTTGTAAAAACTTTCATAGATTTGCTTAAAGATGAAGGCTTAGAATATGCTGGTTATCTTGCATATCTCAATATATTTTCTTTATTTCCATTATTTATTATTTTAAGCATTATAATTGGAGAAATTGCAGATAATGAAATTAGCAATAAATTCATTGATATAGTTCTTTCTAATATGCCAAATTATTCAAAATTAATTAATGAACAAATTCATGCTATTATTAAGGGACCATCAACTAGAATATTAAGTATTGCATCAATAGGAGCTTTATGGACAACTACCTCTTCCTTAGAAGGTTTTAGAACAGCTTTTAATAAGATTTATAAAGTGAAATCTCCTCCTTTTTTTATCAGTAGTAGATTACTTTCTATGTTACAATTTATAATAATGCTTATTATTTTTATTGCTACGATTTTTGGTCTTATTATTTTCCCTAAAATTCTTATAATGTTGGGTTCTCTTTTCAATATAGAGATTACTAATTTTATAAACTTTAAGAAATATAATATAAGCTCAATAGCAACAGTCAGTATTATATTTATCAGTGTTGCTACTTTATATTACTCTTTTACCAATAAGAAAAAGCTTACTTTTATATCTGTATTACCAGGAAGTGCTATTACAACTATAGTTTGGATAATTACTGCAAAAGTTATGGGTTATTATTTGAAATTACAATTAGCAGAACTAAGTGTCGTTTATGGAAGTTTAGGGGGGATATTAAGTGTATTGCTTTTCTTCTATGTTGCTAATATCATTTTGCTGTATGGAGCTGAATTTAATTATTTAATATCTCGAAAACATTAGGTTGATTAGTATCGTAATTTCTTTTGATAACATAATATTCAGTTAAGTACTGCTCGTTATATTTTTTAATAGTAAAGAAGAAAGAAATACTGATACGCTTGTTAAAACAATTGACGGACCAGATGGCGTGTCAAAATAATATGAAGCCATTATCCCTCCAAATAATGATAAAATTCCTAATACTATAGACATAATCAACATTTGTCCTGGAGATGCACTTAAATTTCTAGCAGAACTAGCTGGTATAACAAGCAAAGCAACAATTAAAAATACTCCGACTATGCCAACAGATAACGCTACAAAGAAGGCAAGGGCGATCATAAACTCTAAATCTATTTTTTTAGGGTTAATTTTGTTTATTATAGCTAAATCTTCATTGATAGACATTAGAAGCAATTTTTTCCATCTAAAATAAAGCCATATGAGTAATATAGTTGAACATATCATTACAAATATTATGTCTTCATAGGAAACAAGCAATATATCACCAAATAGATAAGAAAAGACATCAACTTGATTGTTATGAGGAATAAATATTAATAAGAATAATCCAAGAGAAAGGAAACCATAAGAAAAAATTATTATTAGGGCATCATTTGCACCATCTTTTCTCAAAAAAAACAAAATTATAGCAAATAATACACTAAAGATTATTACAATAAGACTCATGTATTTAAAGGATAATAGCCCTATCACAATGCCTAGCAATGAAGCATGAGCAATAGCATCTCCAAAATATGAAAGTCTTTTCCACAAAACAATACATCCTAACGGACACATTGCACATACTAACCCGATTCCTATCAGAATTGCGTTTAAAAGAAATCCATCCATCATCTTTTTTTATCTTCTTTATGTTGATAAAAAGTCATTTTTTCATTTTCCTCTAATGAGAAAAGTTGCTTATACACCTCTTTCTTCTTTACTTGCTCTGGCATGCCATAACAATGAATAAGTTGATTTAAACAAATAACTTTATCAGTTGCTTTCATAACCATGTACAGATCATGTGAAATTATAACTATAGACTTATCACCTGTTTCTTTGAGTTCTTCGATTAAAGAATAAAATTCTTTTTGTCCATCAACATCTAAAGCTTGAGTGGGTTCGTCTAAAACTAGAATGTCAGGATCTTGTAGCAACACTAAACTTAATAATACTCGTTGTAATTCTCCACCTGAAATATTATGAAGTCGTCGATTTAAAATATGACTAATTCTGTTTCTTTTAATAATAGGGTGTGTTCTTGATATTTGTAAATTTCTTGATTTAAAATTAAGTGATAGAAAGCTTTTTACAGTAATAGGTATCAAAGGATTAAAATTTATTTTTTGTGGCATATATCCAATTTGGATATTATTAGAACGCTTTATTGTTCCTTTGTAATGTCTTTTCACTCCTATAATAATTTTAGCTAAAGTAGTTTTCCCACCACCATTAGGACCTATTATTGTCACAACTTCTCCTCGACATATATCAAGGCTGATATCTTTTAAGATTATCTGTCTGCCTTTTTTATATGTAATATTTTTACAACTAATTAGAATTTCTTTATGAGGCATTAAAAAATACAAATATAATAAGTTTTAACAAGCTATATTATACATAGCTAAACACATTGTCTAGCCTTAGTTTTTAAGATCTTAGTCATAAAAATATACTCCTCGTACTTGAAGATTACGATATTTTAAGTACGATGAATATATTTAATTATTATATACATGGATAAAATAAAATTAGCAATTACGGGTTATACAGGAAAAATGGGACAATCGGTCCTATCAGAAGTTGTGAATTTTCCTAGCTTTAATCTAGCTTATGCTCTTGTTGAAGAAAAGAATAAAAAAACTCCAAGCACAATAGAATTAATTACCAATATAGATAAATTTTGTAGTGTATCTGATATCATAATAGATTTTTCTGTTGCAGAAATATTTCATAAATTACTTAATGCTGCTATTAAATATAAAACTCCTTTAGTTTCTGGTACCACCTCCTTAAAAGAAGAAGATTTTAAAACCCTACAAAAAGCAAGCAAAGCAATTCCTATTCTTTATTCTCAGAATATGAGTATTGGAATTACTGTATTAAGCTCTATAGTAAGAGATCTTTACTTAAAACTTGCAAATAAGTCTGATATAGAAATTATAGAAACACATCATAGAAATAAAAAAGATATTCCTTCAGGTACAGCTATAATGTTAGCAAGTAAGATGGTTAATAAAAAAGATATCACTGCTAATTGTATAAATAGAACTCTCTTTAAAGATTCTAAAGAAGATCGCTCTGAAAAAATTGGTATTTCGTCTGTAAGAGGTGGTACAGTAGCAGGGCAACATGATGTTCTTTTTATGATGGAAAATGAAAACATAAAAATTTCACACCAAGCACTTAATAGGAATATATTTGCAATTGGTGCCTTAAAAGCAGCAAATTGGCTATACAAACAGCCCGCTGGCTTATATAGTATGGAAGATTTTATAAAATATTAAATTTAAAATAGAGAGGGGGGAATGAAAAAACTTTTAAAATCTACAATTTTTGTTTTAATATCAATAACTGTCTTTGCATTATTACCGCAATTAATTTTTGTATTAGCAATTTTGCTCTTATTTGGAATTTGTGATGTTTTACGCAATCGTCCAATTAATAAGAAATTATTAAAAAAATATTTCTTAGGCAACGGTATACTTACTTGGATATTATCTCCCATTAACTTGATAATCGATTTGTTCTGTTACAAAAATAAAAATATGTATTGTTTAGATGATTATCCAACAACACATAAAGAAGAAATTATTCATATATTATCTCTATTTGATAACTACAAAAACAAAATAGCTCAACAATTAAATGAAAATTTGAATCAACATAAAAGAAGCATGCTTTTTTTTAAATGGTATGGAAAAAATTACAATAATTTGATTTCAGAATTTAATAAAGAATTTCGTTATATAAAAACAATTGGGGTCTCTATTTTTAATCCTAAACAATCTACTTCATGGCATTTCGGGCCTTTACGAGTTAATTTACGTATATTATACAATTTATTTCCTAATCCTACCAAAGATGCCTTTATAACAACACAGGGTAAAACTCACTTTTGGTGTGATAAAGCTTTTTTTAGCTTTGATGATACTATGTTTCACCGATCTGTAAATAACAGTGATAAACCACGCTATTGTGCATTTATAGATATAGAGCGTCCCTCTCCGTTTGCTAGATTACTAAAATTCATCAACATAGTGGTAGGAAACATATTTAGATCCATCAGAGGTGTTTTCTACAAAAATTGGAAGTTAATTTAAGTATAATTACTTATAACCCCAGTTATGAATTAGAAAGATTTTAGATTTTTAAAATATTTTCAGCGAAAATTAGCAACTTTTATGCAATAATAGCGGTGTTATTTCAAATAAAAGTTACTGATTTGCAGCAAAAATAGATAAAAATATAATGCTTTTTTTAATCCATAACTGGGATTATAGTTCTTCATGATTTTCTTCACTTATATCAGATAACTTGCCAACTGCATCTAATATACGATAGGTAGTAAAATCTCCGTTAATAAGTGCTATTTTGAAGCTGTATAGCCACTGCATGTTTGTGTTATGTCTGCACCTTTGAATAAAAGATCTACTGTCAAATCAATATCTCCATCAATAACAGATTTACATAAAGCAGTAACAGCGTCATCTGCTTTATCTATATCTTGATTGCTTGCATTATCCTGTTGGGCAATCATTTCTAATACGTGATGTATAGTAGTTCTACCTAAATTAGCAGCCATTTGAAAGGGGACAACATCGTTGCATGTTATCTTCATATCTGCACCATTACCTAAACAAAGCATTAGCATATGAATATTATTATTAATGATTGATTCACATAAAGGAGTAATGCCTTTGAAAGTTTCGTTTATATCTGCTCCATTAGATAAAAGTACTTTGACTGCAAGTTCATTATTATCTCTAACTGCTTGAGAAATAGGAGTGTATTCATTTTCAAGAACTCCTAACTCTATAATCATTTTTCCAAAATACTTATAAAGTTCAGTATTTCTATTTTGATTCGCAAATTCATGTGCTGCTACTAAATATTTAGGTACATTATCCTGCATAACTCCTCTCCTTTATTTAAGTTTAACTTTAATTTAAGATTGAAAGATAAAACCTATTATATGTCAAACTATTTTTACAATCCGAGCAACTATAATAGAAGTCAATACAAAAACTTAAAATTAATTTTTTACTTGTGGATATATGAGAAATCATGTGAAGTTGACTAAAAGACATGTTACTGTGAAACACTATGGCTTGCCTATAATAGTATGATTCAATCGTTTAGGAAGTTGTGCTGTTTGACAGGTAATCGTATAAAGACTTGAGATAAAAAATTAAATATAATTGGAAAATAATGACTTTTCATATTTTATCACTTGATCAAGTACCAGAAATTATTTTTAAAGAAAGCTGTCAATGGTGTTCTATAAAAATTGAGAATTTTTCAGAGAAGTTTATAGCACCATTAAATATTTGGGCTATTAATAAATATCAATCTCAATGGAAGCATGCTATTAAAAAAATTGTAGAGGGTCATTCTAAAAGCTACCTAGTAGCTTCAATGAGAGATCCTTTTCAATCTGATTTTATTTCAATATACTGTCTTTATAGAGAAAAAGATCGTATTTTCATACAAAATAAAATTATCTTTTGCAAAGATAATGAACAGGCTATTCTAAAATGTAATCTTAAAAAGTTAATGGGAAATCGCAAATTAAAAACGAATGATAGAGTTAAAATTTCGGAATGGCAAACTTCTATAAAAAGCCTTCAAGAATATTTGGTACAGGTTAAGGGTGGTAAGCATTAACATAAAATGTAAGTGCCTAGTAAAATATAGATTCTTTGGTTATTATAGTTCGCATGCATATTCTTCAATTTTTGGCATAGTTTTAAGCACTCCTTTATTCCATAAAAATTTTGTAAGCTTTTCGTATTTTGCATTTTCCAATTTAGCAGGATCAACAGCAAAATATTTTAAAGTTGTAAACCATATTTTTTTATTTAATGTGTTATTTAACGCAGGATAATGTACAGAAAAATCCTGCCAAGTTTTTTCAGGATTATTCCTTAAATAAACTAATGCTTGCTTGAGAGCATAAACAAACTTAATTAAAGCTGGATCATTCATTTTGTTCTTATTAGCAACAAATATTAATTCATCATATTCTGGAAAACCATATTCTTCTGGGTAGAAAAGTTTTGTAGTACTCCCTACAGATTCTATTGCTAAAGGTTCTACATTACGCATTCCTCCGCTAAAACCATCTATTTTATTTGAGAGCAGGGCAGACATTAAGTTAAATTTGACATAGATTGGATTAATATCTTTTATTGTTAAATTGGCATTATGTAACATTGTAGATAATAAAATACTGTTTTCTAAATTTTGAGTTGATACTCCTATGTTTTTATCTTTTAAATCTTTAATTGATTGAATACTGCCATTATCTAAAGTTACAAAACAATTTAAGGGTTTATCAATTAAAGTAGCAAAACGAATAATTGGCAATCCTTGAGCAACAAGTTGTGTCAATTTAGGTTGATATGTTATAGCTATGTCTGCTTTATTTACAGCAACCATTTTTTCACCACTAGATACATCAGCAGGTGAAATTAATTCTACTCGCAAACCTTGTCGTTTAAAAAAGCCTTCTTTTTGGGCAACAAATATTGGAGCATGATTGGGGTTAATAGTCCAATCTAATATAACCGTTAGTTTTTTAGGCTCATCTGCAAAAACTGGCAGACATATTATAAGAATAAAAATCAGTAATTTTTTCATAATTTTAAAGTTATATGTTTTATAAATAAATCAACTAGAAAATAAAAAGATAAAGTCAAAATAATCAGGCTAATTAAAGAAGCAAACATTAAATCAATTTGCATCCTTGAGTTCGCATTTAAAATTAAAAAACCTAATCCTTCTGTTGACCCTACCCATTCACCAAGTATGGCTCCTAATGGAGCAAACGTTGCAGCAATTCGTAATCCATTACCAAAAGAAGGTAGTGCTGCTGGTAAACGAATATATAAAAGAAGTTTTAACTTTGATGCATTCATAACTTGTGCTAAGTCTAAATGAATTTTATGAGTCCTACATAATCCATCATAAAAAGAACTAGTAATAGGAAAAAATAGCATCAAGCATATAATCATAATTTTTGATGTTAAACCATAACCAAACCAAAGTATAAATAATGGTGCAATAGCAAAAGTAGGAAGAGCCTGACTAATTAATAGTATTGGTAAAAACCATGAGCGTATAGGTTGAAAATAAGATAGTAATAATGCCCAAATTGTTCCTAAAAATATACTTAAAACAAATCCACTACTTGCCTCAATTAAAGTTGGTATAGACTGTTGAAAAATGAATCCAGCATGTTGCCAAAAACTTTTTAAAACTAAAACAGGAGAGGGCAAAATGTAAGAAGGCATTTTAAAGAAAACAACTAAAATATGCCATATTAAAATTAGAACAATAAAATTTACTATTCCACGTAACAATGTCATTTTACAACTCCTTAATTTAAAACTTGTTTTTTAGATAGCATATCTAACAGCTCTCCTTGTTTCATAAGTAACTTTACATTTTTCAAATCTCTTGGTGTTTTATCTGTTGGAGGGATAATTTTGCTAATTTTTCCAGGAGAACTATTCAAAACATAAATATTATCTGCTAGTCGTAAAGCTTCCAAAGGGTCATGAGTAACAAGAAATACTGTACGACCAATAAGTAATTTTGAAGCTAAATCTTGTATTTTTAGTTTCGTTATAGCGTCTAAAGCTGAGAAAGGTTCATCCATTAATATTATTGGTCGATCTTCAATTAAAGATCTAGCCAATGCAACTCGCTGTTTCATTCCTTGAGATAGTTGATGCGGTTTTAGCTTACTAATACCTACCAATTCAGATTGTTCTAATAAGTTTTCTGCTTTATGTTTTAAATCACTGGTTATTTTATTGTTACGTAAATGGAATCCAATCAATACATTATCTAAAACATTTAACCATGGTAATAATGAATCTTGTTGAGTCATATAAGTAATTTTACCTTCTAATGAACAACCGTCTGATGTCTTAATCTTCCCTGAATTCAATACTCCCTTTTCATGGGGTAATCCTGCAATAAATCGTAGCAAAGAAGTCTTACCAACTCCACTTGGTCCGAGCAAACATGTCCATTGATTAAGAGGTAAACAGAATTCAAAATTACTAAATACTTGATGGTGTTTATACTTAATATTTAAATTAGAGATAAATATATTAGGGCGATCAATGCTTTCTTGTATCATAACAAAATTTTTATTTTTCTGTTTTGTTTAAAACACCTTAGAAAAACACAAAAACAAAAAGAGATACAAAAGTTTATAGTAAAAAAAGTATCTTGCTAATTTTGCTTTCACACTTCCTTCGCAGGTATTATCCAAACAGGTTTTAGGGTATTTCTCAGCCAACTATGTAGCACCCCTGGTGAATCAAAATTTATATATTTAATAACCACTGTACTATAGCAATGAAAGATATTTAGTCAATAATATTTGATGTTTCTTAATGTATATGGTAATGTCACTTTAAATAATGTAATTGTTGTTAATGAAGCTCTACTACACTACTACAAAATATATCCTACCTTTGATGCATGTTATAATGCCTATGCAGGCATAATACTTCTTATCTTCATACTATTTTTTAATTATTCTAACTTCAAATATTAATAAGATCATGAAAAAACCAAGACAAATCTTTTCTTTACTACCTTTATTAATTTTTTTATTCCTTTATCTCTCTATAGGAACATACTTTTTTATAAAAGATAATGATTATGCTTTTTATCAATTTCCAGCATCTAGCTGTATTTTATTTGCTTTCGCGTTTTCTCTAGTAATAGGCTTTAGAAACATTAAGGAACAAATAGAATATTTTTTAGATGGTATAAGAAGTGAGTATGTTGTCATAATGCTTTTAATATTCTTGCTAGCAGGAGCATTTGCTTCAGTAATGAAAGGGTTAGGTGGTGTAGAATCAACAGTTAACATGTGTCTTTCTTTTATTCCTCAAAAGATGATTTTACCTGGATTGTTTATCATCTCCTGTTTTATTTCGCTTGCTATGGGCACATCTATGGGAACTCTTAGTGCAGTAGTCCCCATAGCTTTAGGTTTAGCTCAAAGCACTCATATTTCCATTCCACTAACAATGGGAGTAGTTTTAGGTGGAGCTATGTTTGGAGATAATCTTTCAATTATATCGGACACAACAGTAGCAGCCACATCTATTCAGCAATGTAAGATGAATAGTAAATTTAAAATGAATTTCAAAATTATTTTACCTGCTGTTATTGTTACTTTGCTGATATTGTGTTTTGTAGGCAATCCACAGATTGAATCAAAAGAATATATTTTTTCTTATATTAAAGTGTTTCCGTATCTTATTGTCTTTATTCTAGCTCTTTGCGGTATTAATGTTGTAGTAATTCTAACAATAGGAATCTTTCTTGCAGGAGTAATAGGACTTAGCGCCAACTCTTTTAATTTTCTTGATTTCGGTAAAATTATTCATGAAGGTTTCATGAGCATGACAGAAGTTATTTTTTTGACGTTTTTTATTTCTGGTCTTTCCGCTTTAGCTATAGAAAGAGGAGGGCTTGATTATATTTTACATAAATTGAACAGATATATTTCTTCTAAAAGATCAGCAGAGTTTGGTATCGCTAGTTTAGTCTCTATTGCTGATATTTGTACTGCAAATAATACTATTGCTATTATTTTAACAGGTAAAATTGCTAAAAAAATTAGCAAAAATTTTCAAATTCAACCTGCAAGAACAGCTTCTTTGCTCGATATATTTGCTAGTGCTTGGCAAGGAATCTTGCCTTATGGTGCTCAAATTCTTCTAATTGGAAGTTTAGCAAAGATTTCTCCATTTTCTATTGTGATCCATTCTTGGTATCCCATTTTATTAGCTATCAGTGGAATAATTGCTATTATAATAAATCGTCCTTAATAGTTATTTATATAGAAACTGTTTTTTCATGAGAAGACCATTTTTCAATAGCCATATGTGCTTTTATTAGATTTTTAGAGCTAATTAAGTCATCGTTTGATAATGGAATTCTCACGTTTTTACAGGAAATTATTTTAAGATCATAAAGTAATGCTTTAATAGGTATAGGGTTTGAAGCTACAAACATCTCTTTATATGCATTCCACCACGCAGTGGTGTATGAAAAATTGTTGGTAAGGCATTGTTCAACATATTTTTTGCATTCTAATGGCCACACATTAGCTAAAACTGAAACTAAACCCTTTATACCTAATGGAGCCAAGCAAGGCATATAACCATCTTCATCTGAATAAACTGTCAATTTTTTTGATGTATTAAGATATTCTACAGACTTAGACACAGAACCACTAGAATCTTTTAAAGCCCAAAAATTTCTATGATTCTCTAAGGACGAAATTACTTCTGGAAAGAGTTCAACTCCTGTTCTAGAAGGAATATTATATAACATCAGCGGTTTAGTACTTTTTTCAAATATCATAGAAAACCATTTTGTTTGCCCTTGAACTCCAGGCTTAGTATAGGCTGGCGTTGCAATGAAATGAGCATCTATAGGCAATGAATTACAAAACTCTAACCATTCTAAAGTTTCAAATAAATTGATATTTGGTAAACCAACCATTATTGGAATATTTAATTCTAAACTACATATAAAAGTTACAAGTTCTCTTTTCTCTGAATCTTTTAAAGAAAGAGCCTCTCCCGTGCTTCCTAAGATTAAAAGCCCATTTCTTGCGGCTACTTGAGTATTAATTAAGCTTTTTAAGCTCTCATAATCTATTAAATTACTATCTTTTTTAAATGGAGTTATCAAAGCAGTCCACAGATATGTGTTTTTTATATCCATAAAATATTTTTTATTGATTAATAAGCAAAGTATAAGATACTCTTAGCTAACTTTAAAGTATAATAATAATGTAATAATAAACACAAAAGCAATAATGAAAACTCTTATCAATGATATAGGCATCTTTTCGTTGAATAATTTTGATTTATTAATACTTGGGATAATAGTATCCTCTGTAATATTTGGGCTTGTAAGAGGCTTTACTAAATCATTTATTTCGGCAGCAGGGTGGGTTATTTCAATGGGAATTGGTATGAAGTTTTACTTTGTATTAGAGCCACTTGTAAATAAATACATTTCATTTGGTGCCATAGCTGCAGTAATCGCAGGAATCACTTTATTTTTAGTAAGTGCTATAGCTATAGCCATCATTAATAATGTGTTTTATTTGATATTAGATTCTATTTCTGGTGGGCTATTAGATAGATCATTTGGTTTATTATTTGGATTCATTAGAGGATGTTTAATTGTTAGCTTTATGTTTTACATATTACTTATGTCTATGCCTCAGCTAAACTTAACCCATCAAAACCAAACAGAAAAAGAGTTGCCAAGTTCTTCTACCACTAAAATACCATCATGGGCTCAAAATTCTCAAACAATCCTTCTTTTGCATAAAGGTACTTCTTTAATAGTTCAAATCATTCCCATAGATTTTGAGAGAAAATTAAAATCAGCATTATCAGTAAGTGGTAGTTCAACTGTAGAAACAACAACACCTTATGAAAATCTGAAATCATTTAAAAATAATTATACAAGCAAAGATTCTGTCCCTATGATTTTAAATTTCTTACCTAAAGAAGTACTAGACAGCATATCGCAAGATGATTTAGTGGCATTACAAGACAAGCTAACATCTTCTGAGGAAAAAGCACAAATATTAGAACATATTAGTAGAAAATATCAACGATATATAGAAGAAGAACACACAGAAAGTTTGGATCAAAATGAACTAGATAAAAGAGATGCTAAATACTACAAGCATATGGGTATAATTGAAAACCAAATAATAGAATTTTACAATCCAAGTTAGCAGTCAAGAAAACACGTGCAACGTTGGTTATACGACAAAAATAAAACTAAACATGCACAAACATTTAGTAATGAAGCTTGTGTGCTAAACTTAAAATCCCTCTTTATGTTTTGCCCCCTAGAAAACCAGAATATAATGGTGGTGTTGAACGATCTAATCGTATTTTCAGAGAAGAGCTTTATGCTAGAGATGACTTTATTGCTGATTCTATTGGAGCAATTAGATTTCATTTAAAACAAGCCGTACAAAAGTACAACGAATACAGACCTCATAAATCTCTGGGTTATTTAATTCCTCTTGAGTATATTAAACAATCTTTGAGACTTTACTATAAGTCCAAGATGTATTGAACTTCTACAACTCTGCTTTATCTAATATTTCACCTATTAATTTAGAACCCATCTGGTTGTTTAATGCTTCTACTATATCTGCATATTGCTGAACTTTTATTTTACACCAATCTATACCAATTACATCTGCACAAATTTTAAACAAATCATATCTAGCCTTACTTGATTCAATTTCATAATTCATGGCGTTGTTTCCATAGTTATTCTGATATAAAATATTTATTTTTTCTAAAAGACCATATGTAGCAAAACCTGCTATAGCAATTTTATATATTACTGCTCCATAGCTAGGCCAGATAATATTGATTGTTGTAGGAACTGCCATGTATACTGTAGAGATAATAGCTTGTTTCATTGCTGCGTTAATCCCTTTTTCATATGATGTGTGTATAAAAAGCCCTATATTAAACTAACAGAAAGTTTGTTAAACCCTTCATAAGATGCATATGTAGTTATAAGACCTTCAGCTGCATTATTAGCATTAATAGAAGTAGGGTTTTGATACCATGTAAATATATCTACTCCTGCACTCACAGTTTTAACAACAACTGTTATATCTTGTAACCATATTTGCACTTGCTTTTGTGACGCTTCTTGTAGTTTGCCAATGCTATCTGAAAACAAAGAATAAAACTGTGAGTGCAATGAACGAGAGTTCGTATCTTGTATAAAAATATTGTTCACTGCTGAATATTCCAATGATGGTAGTTGCTGAACAGTAAGATGATCTAGAGATTTACTCTGAGGCTGAAATAAAGGCACATTTAATGGGAAATTCTGTGGTATATTAGGAAATTGTTCATTTTTTGTTGTATCAACATTATGGAAATGAGAGTGTTCATTTTCAATAAGGTAACTCAATTGTTTCCTCATACTTGGCATCTCTTCACTCTTTTTCTTCAACGTATTAGGAGTATAAGGCAAACTAAAAGTTGTGGAAGTTGTGGAAGTTGTAGATCCCTCACTGCTCTCATCCAAAAGCATTAGATTATTTGTATTGAGATTATCATTTATGTTATTTTTTGGCTTACGCAAACTAGGACTAGGGCTATTAGAATTTTTATAAACTGGTATCTTGATTGATTGAATGCCTTCTTTTTTTAACATAAAGTATTACCTATATTCTATAATACTAGTGTGATTGCTTGTTTATAATTATAATCCCACCATTAACTAAGGATTGAAAGCTTTTCTTTTACTCGTTTAATAATTTTAGGAACCAGTGCTAACCTAGAGTGTTTTCTTAGCCACAGGGAGGATATTCGTTGGCATTCCTCCTTCAGTGTGCTGTGCAGAAATGAGAGGAAAGTAACCAAGTCCAATAATTTTCCTGCTTTCATGACCTGAGTAAAGTTGCATCAAGGCATCATCAATTTTCATTGAATATTATTTTGTCATAAATTAATTAAAAAATCTTTAAATCCTATTTCCTATTTGATTTTGTTTCCATAATAAATATTATACGACATTTTATATACATCTAAAAAAAACCTTAATTATTTATTTTTTCTCATACTATGCATATTTAAAAAATACTCTACAGCAAACAAAAGAAAATATTCTGCTTATACTTACGGTATACTTGAGTACTCAGAAGAAAAATCGGAAGAATGAAGCTCTACATTTTAAAGCTCTATATGGTCACAACAATTCCAATCAACTTGACCAGGCAAATCAATATAATCGGCAATTATCTTATTAGTAGCACAATTTTCTGTATTACACATAAACTGCGCTACGTATTCATATTCAAAGGGACTTAATGCTATCTTTACCTCTCTAGCAGACATTTCATCAACTAAATATTGAACCACTTCAGTATCAGGATGATTAATTAGGCTTGCAATGATAGACTTACCTTCTTTTAGTGAAGCTCCATTGTTTATTAAAAGTTTTATTGTTGCCAAATTAGCAAACTCTACTATCTCAGAGATTACTACATTTACTGGCAAGTCATAGTCTAATAGAAACTGTATTGTATCAACAGAAGCTCCTTTCTTTGCTTGGTCTGCAATAAGATGATGTTTATTAAAACCTTGAATAGCCTCTACAACTAAGTCACACCTTGCTTTAGTTTCTATGACTTTATCTTTTGTTGTAACACCAACATCAATTAAAAAATCTATAGTGTCTTTCAAATTTTGATGGTCATCAAGTGCTTTCCTTTTGTACATGTTGCACAATTCTTTCTGACACAATATCTCACCAATTAAGGTTTTTTCAACTTCTGCACCATTATTTAGCAACCATTTAAATGATTTAAATAAATTTTGTTCAGAGGAAGAAAATAAATCCCATGTATTAAGTGCTTTAATTGTGCTTCTGTAAGATAGTAAATACTCCCCTATTTTATAAAACCCTTCCTCAACTACAGAATTTACAGTGCCTTTATCAAAATCAATGTTAAATCTATCATTATCAGTAGCCTTAATAGCTAACTGCACTAAATATTCTACCATAACTAGAAGATTATTCTCAAGAATACCTACTCTACATGCTTCCCTAGCCATATATATTATTAGATACTCCATAACATAAGTATCTGGATAGGAATTATGTAATACAAACTTAAATTTATCTAATTTTCCAGAGGCTACAGCTCCACGTATCGCATATTGTGCCAATGAACTATACGGAGTAACTGGCACTGGCAACTCTTCAATTGTTTCACTATGAAGAACCAAATTATATACTTCAGACTCTTCTGGATCCATCGATCCTGCAGGCTTTAAATCACGAAGTTCAACACTAAATAGTAAATCTTCGAGTTCTTCAATTACTGAATTAATTGTCACTTTCCTATAGTTTATTTCTCTTATTCATGAAGTATTTTAATTTAAGAACTATAATTAACTTTTATGCATATTCAATCTTTAAATTGAATATTTAAGTAAGAAAAAATGCAATAAATTACTTAGCTATCTTATGATATGTGTGAATAAAGGGCACCTACCCTGTAGATGCCCTTTTCTACTTTGAATCTCAACTTAACAAAACAACATTATTTACTTGCTAGCAATATACAAGGCAGCATATGGTACAAGGTTAAACACTACCCAAAGTATTTTGAAAAATGTTATGCTCATATAGTGAATCTCATCAAATTTTTCTATAGATAATTTTTTAAATAAACTACTATAAAATTTACTTATTCGATCACGGTTTATTTTTAGCACAGTATGTAAACAAAATATCATTCCAAAGTTAATTAAAGTAGCCCAACCAAGTGCTGTTTGTAATAGATCTTTTGCCATATCCCCTCCTCTTTATTTTATAGCTTACACTTTAAGGATACCGTAACTTAATAAAACCACTCAAGTTTCTTTATAGTTCTAACTTCTAAAATTATCTCTGAATTACTATATGTGCTATTTATACACAGTATCTGAAAAATACCATAGATGTAAATTATCTAGAAAAAACCAAAGAAAGCTCTAAAAAAGCTATTGCAGATTTCTACTTTAAGATAAAATTGTAATTATGACTAAAACATAAAATACATTATGAAACTCAAGGGGAAAACAGCCATCATTACTGGGTCAACATCTGGCATAGGTCTTGGTATAGCAAAAGGATTTGCTAAGCATGGAATTAATCTTGTAATCAACGGTCGTAGAAAGCGTGATGAAGTAAAAAAAGAACTTATAACTTTAGAAAAAATGGGAGTTAAAGTTGCATATAACAAAGCAGACATGACAAAACCTAATGAAGTTGTATCTCTTGTTAAAGAAGCAACTTCAAAATTTGGTTCTATTGATATTATTGTTAACAACGCAGGCATCCAAAATGTTCAACCTGTTGAAGAGTTTGATCCAAAAAAATGGGATACAATTATAGCAACTAACCTATCTTCAAGCTTTCATACTGTTAGAACAGCAGTACCTTACATGAAAAAACAAGGATGGGGACGTATTATTAATATAGTTTCTGCACATGGTTTGGTTGCATCTCCTTTTAAGTCTGCATATGTATCTGCTAAACATGGCTTACTAGGGTTCACAAAGACAATTGCACTGGAATTAGCTCAAAATAACATCACATGTAATGCTATTTGTCCAGGTTATGTAATGACGCCATTAGTTGAAAAACAAATTCCTGATACTGCAAAAGCAAGAGGCATTTCTGAAGAAAAAGTAAAAAAAGATGTGTTGCTTGCTTCACAATGGACAAAGAAATTTGTTACAGTTGAACAAGTTGCTGAAATAGCATTATTTCTATGTTCAGATGCAGCAGAAAATATTACTGGCACACATATTTCTGTGGATGGTGGATGGACTGCTTCTTAATAAACTAAATGGTAATAGTCTAAATTATGAAAAAAGAAGATATTTTAAATACAGCTTCAATGCCTTTATGTAGTCCAAGCTACCCTAAAGGTCCTTATAGATTTATAGATCGAGAGTATTTTATTATAACTTATGAATCTGATCCAAACATTATACGTGAGCAACTACCTGAACCTTTAGAGCCAGATGGTTCAAATACAGTTTTATATGAATTTATAAAAATGCCTGATAGTTCTGGCTTTGGAAATTATACTGAAAGTGGTGTTGTGATTCCCTGTAAATATAAAGCGGAAAACATGAATTTTACCTTACAAATGTATTTGGATGACGATCCTCCTATTGCTGGAGGTAGAGAAATTTGGGGATTTCCAAAAAAATTTGCTAAACCAAAACTTATTACAACCGAAGATACCCTTACAGGAACATTAGAATATGCAGGAGAACGTGTTGCTATGGGAACAATGCGTTACAAACAAGAACAACTTATTTATAACCTTAACAATAAAACCATCTGCACATCTTGTGTTAAAACATTAGCTAAAAAAATGTCTAAAACACAAGTAAATCTTAAACTAATACCAGATGTTGATGGAAGCCCTGCTATTGTTCAATTAGTTGCTTATAACTTAAATGATATTACTATAAAGGGTGCTTGGTCTGGACCAGCAAGGCTTCATCTTATTCCTCATATTAACGCGCCAGTAAGTGACCTACCTGTCAAAAAAATTATTGGTGGTATGCATTTTATTGCAGATTTAACTTTACCTTATGGTCGTATTCTATTTGATTATCTTAAAAAATAAATAAAATCATATGCCTATTAAAAAAAGAAAAAATTCAAGAAAAACAATTAATCTTGCCTTACAAGGTGGAGGAACACATGGTGCTTTTGCATGGGGCTTTCTTGATAAAATTATAGAAGATGGACGCATTGACGTTGAAGGTTTATGTGCCACAAGCTCAGGAACAATGAATGCTTGTGCTTATGCTTATGGGATGATGAAAGGAGGAAATGAAAAAGCTCGTGAAACTCTTCATAATTTTTGGTGGAAAATTCATCAAGCAGGTGAAAAATATAGTCCTATCCGAAGGCTACCATGGGAAATATTTCTCAATGGCAATTGGAATATGGATAATTCCTTTAGCTTTTTTATGTTTGATTCAATTACCCGAACATTCTCTCCTTATCAACTTAACCCGTTTGATTTCAATCCGTTACGTGATGTTGTAAACGAAGTTATAGATTTTGAAAAACTTAGAAAATGTAAATGCACTAATCTTTTTATTAGTGCAACACATGTTAAAACAGGAAAAGTTAGAGTTTTTCACAATGAAGAAGTTACATTAGATGTTGCAATGGCATCTGCTTATCTACCTTATGTGTTCAAAGCTGTAACAATAAAAGGAGAAGATTATTGGGACGGTGGCTATATGGGAAATCCACCTCTATACCCCCTATTCTACAATACAAAATGTCGAGATGTATTAATCATACATATAAACCCTATGCTGCGTGAAAATACACCTACAACTGCTCCAGATATCATGAATCGTATTAATGAAATAAGCTTTAACTCCTCTCTCTATAAAGAGTTACGTGCGATTGCATTTGTAAAAAAACTCAAAGAATATAAAATGCTCAAAAAAGAACACGAAGATAGTTTTAAAAATGTCTTAGTTCATTCAGTTCGTGCAGATGAAGCCATGTCAGACTTATCAGTAGCAAGTAAATTAAATTCTGATTGGCAATTCCTTACTATGTTAAGAGATAAAGGAAGATTAGCTATGGAAACATGGCTTGATAAAAATTTTCAACATATAGGCAAAAAAGATACAGTTGACCTTCATGCTGAATTTTTATGTTCTATTAATAAAATTTTTGAAAAAAATCATGAATCAACTAACAACCATACTTAAGTAATATGGCTAGAAAAATAATTAATTCTTTACTTATTTGCTTTTCAGTTACTACGGTTATTTTTTTTGGGGTTCTACTCTATTGGAAAATATCTGAGAATAAAAAATATTTAGTAAGGAAAGCTAATGCAGACATTATATTGACTGGTAGCAAATTGGAAGAGTGTATTGCAGAATCCTGTCCTACAAATAACTGTATAACTCAAGAAGACTGGCAGAATGCCTATTATAAAATGTTTGGCACAAAGACTTCTTGTGCTGTTGCTTTGTATAAAATGAAATTAAAATATTTAAAAGGCAAAGTTCCATTTCCAAGACATTCTCGATGTTATCATAGGTTTGATACAGAGTTTTTTAAACAAGAAGGTCTTGACTATAAAGAATTAAAACATAAATATCTGACTAATACCAAATTGCCTCCAGTCAAATCAAGTATTGGTTTCAAGATACCTCAAAAATTAAATTTTGTTTGGTTTACTTCGAAAAAAGAATTTCTATTTAAAAAAAATGCTTTTTTTAAAATTAATTCCTATATTTTTCATAATACAAGGATTACCCCAACTTGGAAGCATACTCTCTGGACTAATAATATCAATTGGATTACTGAAGAAGCAAAGAAGAAATTGAGTATTGAAAAAATAGAACTCAAATCAATAGATGACTTAAATATAACAAATCAAAAACATAAAAAGCTAAGATATCTATCAAAACAATATGCATTACAACATAGATGGGGAATTGCAAGCGATATAGCAAGAGATTTAGTTGAATATTATGAAGGTGGTATTTATGTAGATGGCGATTATAAACTCTTGCAACCAATGGAATTAGAAAAATATATGAGGAGTTATACATCATTTTTTGGCATAAATGATTTTAACAGTTTCTCAAAAGATTTTTTTGAAATAATAAATGCATTTATAGCTTCAGAACCTAAAGGCACAGTGCTGAAAAAAAAATTGGATTTAAACTATAGAAATATTGTCGGTGTGATTAATGCACCTAATTATGTTAAATATCCCTGCCATAAGGGTTTAGAAACACTGTTCAAAACAGGACCGATTGCCCTAACTATAGCGTTTGATTTAAATAGAACTGCTTTAGATGTTGTGCTTCCATATTGTAGTTTGTTTATAGCACCAAATGATTTTATCACTTGTTTAACTGCACGAAAACTTGGCAAACATTACTTCCATGGCGGATGGATGAAAGGATATCCCGGGATGAGGCAAATATTAGTATATTAACCTTTAGATAGCACAAAGAACTAACTCGCAATTTCTTGTAATTGTTTATTAAACAATACAATAATTCTCTATTATTTTATAAGCTAGAACTCATCATGTTCATATATTGGAGTGTTGCCAGTTGTTTCAGTTTTAGTATGCTCTTCTGCTACATTACTTTTGTCTTGCATATCATTAATTACTTCTTCATGTCTATCATGAATAATCTCATTAAGCTCATTTTGAGCACGTATATCACCTTGCTCTGCTGCTTTCTCTAGCCATTTAATAGCCTTATCAATATCCTGCACTACCTCCATTTTTCCCATTCTTCCTATCTTATATATATATCCAAGCAAAAATTGAGAATATACATATCCTTGATTTGCGGCTTTCTCTAGCCATTCAAAACCTTTTTTATAATCTTCTCGTTCTATTATAAGTATAAATGCGAGTTTATCCTGAGCTTTGGCGTAATTTTGCTCTGCAGATTTTTCAAGCAATTCAATAGCCTTCTCGTAATCTTGATCTACTCCTGTTCCATAATAATAATTGAATCCAAGCTCATATTGAGCGCTCATTAACCCTTGTTCTGCAGCTTTCTCTAGCCATTCAACAGCTTTTTTATAATCTGGGTTTACTCCATTTCCCTTGTAGTATGCCATTCCAAGATTATATTGAGAGTCTATCTGCCCCTGCTCAGCCGCTTTTTTGCTCCACTCAAAAAACTTTTTATAATCTTGCTTTACTCCTTCACCATTATAGAGCATTACCGCAGCGTAATATTGAGCTTGAGCTAAACCCTGTTCGGCCGCTTTCTCACACCACTCGAAACTCTTTTCATAGTCTTGTTTTATTCCTCTTTTTCCTTCATAATATATAAAACATAAATGATACTGAGCTTCAGCAGAGTTTTGTTTTGCTGCTTTCTCTAGCCATTCAACAGCTTTCTTATAGTTTTGTGTTGTCCCTTTTCCTTCATAATACATTGATCCAACAACAAATTGAGCCCTAAAAAAATTTTGTTTCGCAGCTTTTTCAGCCCATTCAAAGCCTTTTTTATAGTCTTGCTTTACTCCTTCACCATTATAGAGCATTACCGCAACGTGATTTTGAGCTTGAGCCAAACCCTGTTCGGCGGCTTTCTCACACCAC
>JABSSG010000014.1 GCA_013214525.1 Rickettsiales bacterium
CCCCCCCCCCCCTCAAACAAACCTGTAGAAACTAGAAAAGCAGGCTCTCTTGATTTTCAAGAAGTGATTGGACAAGAAACAGCAAAAAGAGCTTTAGAAATTGCAGCCGCTGGACAGCATAATGTTCTGCTTATAGGACCACCAGGCTCAGGAAAATCTATGCTTTCTAATGTTTTTCCAAGTATATTACCAAAAATGACAAGTGAGGAAGTTTTAGAAACCAGTATGTTATACAGTGTCGCTGGAGAAATAAAAAATGGTCAATTAAAACATACTCGTCCTTTTAGAACCCCTCACCATTCTGCTTCTATGCCAGCAATAATTGGAGGAGGGCATAGCAAAAAAATCGTTCCTGGAGAAATCTCTCTTGCTCATAATGGTGTTTTATTTATGGATGAGTTCCCAGAATTTCCAAGGAATATTTTAGATGCTTTAAGGCAGCCTCTGGAAAACAAAAAAATAAAAATAGACAGAGCTGATGCTCATGTTGAATATCCTGCAAATTTCCAGCTGCTAGCAGCTATGAATCATTGTAAATGTGGTTTATTTAAAAATCCTGAAAGAGCTTGTGCAAAAGTTCCCCGTTGTCTTCAAGAATATCAAAATAAAATACCGGGGCCTATTTTAGATAGAATAGATATATTTGTAGAAGTAGACGAGATTTCAAATTATGAGTTAAATACATCTAATATGGCTTTATCCTCTGATAAAATAGCCCAAAAAGTATCCATAGCCAGCAACATACAAAGAGAGAAATATAAAAAATATAACATTAGAACAAACTCACAATTAGATGGAAAGTTACTTCAAACTTTTGCATCTCCAGAAAGTCAAGGAAAAAACTTGCTTAAAAAATTTGCACATAAAAATAAAATTTCTCTTAGGAGCTACAACAGAACTTTAAAAATAGCTCGTACTATAGCTGACCTCGATCAAAAAATGTTGTCAGCATTCACCATATTGCTGAAGCTTTAAATTATAGAACTTATTATTCTACATAAATTATCTCTTTTTCTTTGCTATACCCTAGGTTTTTTCGCACTTGCTCATCTAAAGTGTCCATATCTAAAGTTTCTGACTTCATTCTTTTTACTTTTTCTTCTAGGTTTTGCTTGTCTTCCTTTAGCACTATATTTTCTTTAGAAAGTCGCTCCTTTTTCCTAGACAATGTAAATAATGAAAAGATGCTTTTGCTTCCATAAACTAAATGTCCTAACAAATAAAAAATAAAAGCAAGTGCTATAATTGTTAAAAAAAAAGTTTTATTTTTTTTCATCTTTTTTTGTAGAAAGATTTTCGAATAGTTATCCATTAATAATATATATAATATATTAGATTTAGTTTATTGACATGTGAATAAATAATCACTCACAGAGAAACAACAACTTATCCACTATTTTATCAACAAACAGAAATTGCTTTTCTAAAAAACATTATATTTTTGTTTATTTTTGCTACAAATCAGCGATTTTTTCTTGAAACAGCTAGGCTATTCTAATCAGTGAAAACTACCAATTTTCACTAAAACATCTTAAAAATCTCAAATTTTCCTAATCCATTATAGAGGTTAAAAGGAAAAACAAGCCCATTTTAATAGTTATCCACAGACATGAAAAGAGGAAGTATTTACATGTTGATAGGATGTGCAAAAAACTTTATGATTAATAGGTCATAGCTCTTTTTTTAGAAAAAACCAAACTTGTCCACATAAAACTCACATGATATGAGCAAAGTTTATGCACATTTGATATCTGATTCTACTGGAGATACAGTATCTGCGGTGTCCAGAGCGGTTTTTGCTAAATTTAATGATATTGATGTAAAATACTACACATGGGCTCTTATTGTTACAAAATCGCAGATAGAGCGTATTATTAAAATCGTAAAAAGAAAAAGAGGAGTTATTCTACATACGATTTCAGACCCAGAGATGAGTTCTTTTTTAAAACATAAATGCGAAGAAACAAATATTGTATGTATTGGAGCAATAGAACAAATTACAGAGAAAATTGCTCATTATTTAGATCAAAAACCAACTGTACAAGTAGGAAGGTCACATATTTTAGATGAAGAGTATTTTAAAAGAATAGAGGCAATAAATTATACCATAATGCATGATGATGGTCAGTCTCCAGATACTTTAAATGAAGCTGATATAATTTTAATAGGCCCTTCTCGCACAACGAAATCCCCCACTTCTATGTATCTTGCTTATAAGGGATTTAAAACAGCAAACATTCCTTTTATATTAGAGGTGAAATTTGAGCTGAATTTTGAGGAAACTCAAGGGGCTTTTATTGTGGGGCTGTATACGTCCGTAGATAGATTAATAGATGTTAGAAAAAACAGATTACTCTCTTGGAATTGTACAGCTAATACTAAATATGTGAGTGAAGAGGAAGTTGGTAAAGAAATTCAAAAAGCAAAAAGATTTTATCTTAATAACAATATTCCAATAATTGACGTTACGCATAATTCAATAGAAGAAACCTCTGCAAAGATAATTCAATTATATCATTTGTGGAAGAAGCAAAAAGCAAGGCATTATTAAAATGATTTTAGTTGCAATTACAGGCACTGTATGTAGCGGAAAAAGCTTTATTTGTGATATTATTGCCAAGCTAGGCTATCCTATTTTTTCCTGTGATGATGAAATTCATAAAATTTTAAAGCAAGAAAATATATTAGAAAAAATAAAAGAGATTTTCCCTCAAGTAATAATAGAAAATAGTATAAACAAGAAAGCTTTAGCTGAAATTATATTTGAAAATCAAGAAGCTAGAGAAAAACTAGAAAAAACTCTTTACCCAAAATTGTTTGATGAAGAGAGAAAATTTATACAAAGACATAAAAAAAAGAACATAAAGATTCTTTTTTTTGAGGTGCCACTTTTATATGAAAAGAATCTGCAATCTAAATATGATAATGTTATAGTTACTCATGCCCCTAAGAGTGTTTTGATAGAGCGTGCTATCACAAGAGGGATAGATAGAAGTCTTTTTCAAAAAATTTTCAATACTCAAATGTCTGTTTCTGAGAAAATAGATAAAGCAGATTATGTTATCAACACAGATATTTCAAATGAAAAATTATGTTTAAAGATAAAAAAAATAATAGATAGTCTGGTTAAAGTTTAACTTGCTCTTTTTCTATCGGTTTCTTTAAGGTGCTTCTTTCGTAAACGCATTTTAGTGGGTGTGATTTCAATTAACTCATCATCTTCTATAAACTCTAAAGCTTTTTCAAGAGTCATTTGTATCGGTGGAGTCAAAATAATATTTTGATCTGAGCCAGCAGCACGAATATTTGTTAAGTGTTTTTCTTTGGTAGGGTTTACTACTAGATCATTGTTGCGTGAATGAATACCGATAATCATTCCCTCATATACATCTATCTGTGGTGAAATTATTAATTGTCCACGAGTTTGAAGGTTAAATAAAGCAAACCCAGTAGCTTTACCTTTGCAGTTAGAAATTAATACTCCTCGTGAGCGTTTTGCTTGTGACTCTGGTTTGATTGGGCCGTAGTGATCAAAAACATGATGTAGCAAACCAGTTCCTGATGTAAGGGTCATAAACTCAGTTTGAAATCCTGTTAAGCCTCTGGTTGTTATGCTGTATTCTAGGCGTGTTCTTCCTGACTGGTCTGGTTGCATATCAATAAGCTCTGCTTTTCTAGCCCCCAATGTTTCCATAATAGATCCTTGATGTTGTTCTTCTACATCAGCTATTAATAATTCATAGGGTTCGCATTGTTGCCCATCAATTGTTTTGTTGATAACTTGAGGCTTGGCAACCGCAAACTCATATCCTTCTCTCCGCATGGTTTCTATTAGAACACCAATATGTAATTCTCCTCGCCCAGATACTTTAAATTTTTCTGATGAATCAGCATCTTCTACTCGTAATGCTACATTGTGTAATGCTTCTCTATATAGACGATCACGCAATTGTCTGCTTGTCAGAAATTTTCCTTCAAGTCCAGCAAAAGGAGATGTGTTAACCTCAAAAGTTACACTCATTGTTGGTTCATCAATCGTTAATGCTGGAAGGGCATTCACTGCTTCTGGAGCACAGATTGTATCAGAAATTTTTAAGTCTTCAATTCCAGCTATTGCTATAATATCTCCTGCTTCGGCGGATTCAACCTCATGACGTTTAAGCCCTAAAAAACCCAAAATTTGTAAAATACGACTATTACGAGTTTTTCCTTCACGATCTATTACCGTAACAGACATATTTTTATGTATCTTGCCCTGTTTTATTCTACCAATGCCAATAGTTCCTACATAACTTGAATAATCAAGCGAAGTGATTTGCATTTGCAAAGGAGCATTGGGGTTAACTTCTGGAGGTGGAACTTGTTCAGTGACCATTTTAAATAGCAGGCTCATATCAGAAGATGTTTTTTGCCAATCATCTGTAGCAAAACCATTTAATGCTGAAGTATATATAATAGGAAAATCTAATTGTTCGTCTGTTGCCCCTAATTTGTCAAATAAATCGAACACCCTATCAATAACCCAATCGGGACGAGCATTTGGTCTATCTATTTTGTTGATTACTACAATTGGTTTTAATCCTTGAGCAAAGGCTTTTTGTGTTACAAAACGAGTTTGGGGCATTGGTCCATCTACTGCATCTACTACTAGTAAAACAGAATCCACCATAGATAAAATCCTTTCTACTTCTCCTCCAAAATCTGCATGGCCTGGGGTATCTACAATATTTATTTTATAATCTTGCCATTTTATAGCTGTGTTTTTTGCTAGAATAGTAATGCCACGTTCTTTTTCTAAAGCGTTTGAATCCATAATTAGATTTTCTTCTTTATCAATGCCAAGACTTTTTTCTAAAGTATCAGATTGACGTAGTAGTTGATCTACCAATGTGGTTTTGCCATGATCAACATGGGCAATAATAGCAATATTTCTTATATTAATTTTCATAGAACAAGTAATTATACATACTTACCGCCATCTTTAAAATGGGATGAGTATATGCTCCTCGTGCTTGAATATTCCTGTTTTTAAGCATGCCCCTGCGAAGGCAGGGGTTTGAAAACAAGATTGTTGTCTTCTCTTAAAAACGTTTCAAATATCCCAATTATCGGATTTTTAAGCTTGATGTCATCTCTGTTTTCTTTCTTAAAATATCGTAATCTTCAAACACGAAGAGAATAGTTATGTTAAATAGTTAACATAATATCACCAATTTGTATAGAAAACATAAAAGTTATTTAGAAAATGACATAACTTTTATTATATTGGTTTTTAAAGTGCTATTTATGACCTCTAGCCATAAAACACATAAACGGCTTCGTCAGAACTACCAAAAGCTGCTGGAGCTCCAACTATTAAATCTAAAGTGCCATCACAATTCATGTCTGCTGCATCTAATGCTAATCCAAAGAAGCCATATTCACCTTGTATTCTAATTCCATTAGCTCCAATATTGTATGGATCAATAGTTTCTGCTGGAGAGTTACTTCCAAAAATCACATAAACCTCTCCGGGGTCTCCACCATTGTTAACATCCCAAGCTCCTGTTACAAAATCACTAATTCCGTCATTATTTATATCTATTAGCATAGTAAAGCGTCCTAGAGATAAACTGCCAGTAGGGGTGCCTTGAATGAGCACTCCTTGGGTGTTACCTTCTGTACCAAAGTTTGTAAGATCAATATTATTATTGTTGGAGTTAAGTGGGCCATATATGATAAAAGCTTTTGCGTCTGAGGGTGAATCATCATGTGCTCCAATGGCTATATCTGGAAAACCATCATTATTGAAATCTCCAGAATATCGGCCGGGTAGTCCAAAGCCACTTGACTCTGAAATTGCTGGGTCTCCCTCTATAAGTATTCCTTCTGTGTTTTCAGCATTTCCAAATTGTGTTCCGTCTATTTCGCTAGCGATAGTTGAGTTTCCAAAAAGAACGATGGCCTGCTCTTCATTTTCTCCATTTATAAATAGATCTTCAATGCCATCGCCATTAACATCTCCTATATTTGAAGCACTATGTCCGTTAAGGCTGGGTGTTAATACCGTTATAATTTCGTCTGGCCCTCCAAAATCAATTGCATCTGATAAGGTTTCGCTACCTAATAATATAAAAACAGCATTAGAAAGGCTTTGTTCAGATGGTAGGGCAAGATCAGATATGCCATCTCCATTTATATCAACTGCAGCTATGTTAAGGGTTTGAATGTTAATTGCTGACCCTGCAATTGTAGAGCCTATATCAGAAACATCTATAGATGAAGGTAGGTCTTCTTTGCCAAATAATATCCATGCGGTATCTCTTCTGCGAGAAAATGCAACATCATCAAACCCATCTCCATTAAAGTCTCCTACGGCAACTGCAAAACCTGTAGTTGAAGCGGATCCTTGTATTATGATTCCAGCACCTGAAGAACTTAATGTTGTAACATCAATAGAGGCTGGTAGATTTAGACCGCCATATATAACGTATATCTTACCATTAGTTCCGTCCTCTCGAGCACCTATCACTATATCTTTAAAGCCATCTCCGTTAATGTCTCCAGTTGCGATCGACCTTCCTAGTTCAGTATTTGATAAACCTGCAATACGAACACCTAATGAAGCGTCAGAGCCCAGAGAGCTTGCTGCAATAGTTTGAGCAAAATTAATTACAGTACTATTTGAACTAGGGCATATTGCTTTTGAAAACTCATTGTCACTTGTAATCCAAGATAATACTTGGGTTGGAAGTTGAGAATGAAAGCTATATCTATCTGCGTGTCTTACATGGCCAGCTCCATCTATTGAATCGTGACATATCCCTATCAAGTCAGATAACTCCTCGCCCCATTGGCTAAATTCGCCACTAGCAGATATAGTTTGTACTATTTGATCTGCTGTAAAGCCTTGTGATTTGAGTGTGGCCACTTTTTGTCTTAAGTTTTCTATTGCGTTGTGAAGTCCTCCTCCAGTCATTTTATTACCCTCTTAATTAAAATTTATATATTAAACCAATCGATATATCATGAGCGTTTATTTTTTTATTTTGTGCAGGTATACCTGATCCGCTTGCTTTAAATCCTACTTTGCCTAAATGCATATAGCGATAAGCAATGTCTGCTGAAAAATTATTATTAATTTTAAGCATACTACCAAAACCAATATTCCATGCGAAAGAACTAATATCTTTACCGGGGTTAGATAGAGGATTTAAGATTCCTACACTAGTTACAGTAAGAGTTTTTGATTTATTAAATGTATAGCCGGGACCAAAAGTTAAATATGGTGTAAGAAGTTTTGTTAAAGAATGTTTAAGATAAATATTAGCAAATAAAGAGTAAAACTTCGTTTTTTGTGAGGTGGAATCATTAGCAGAAGAGGTGTGACTCCATTTTAATTTAGAAAAACGTCCTAAAACTTCTCCAGATATATTTTTATGAAAATCATAACCTGCTGCAATTGACCCAGAGAAAGACGTCTCAGGTTTCCCCTGGTAGGTACAAGTTGAACATTTTTGCCTAAATCTTTCAAAGATGACTAGGCCTCCTGCTGCTTTTACATAAGGACGCATCTGATTATTTGTTTTCTCTCTATAAGAATAGTCACTATACGCTCTTGTTGTTGCAGTGCTTAAGAGAAGAGCTACTGAAAGCATAATTTGTTTTTTCATATTTAACCCTCACTATTTAAATATTATTATAAATAATATGGAGTGGTAAAAAAACTAAATTTTCAGAGGTTGAAAAAAAAAAGATGTTTTGTTGTAAATTTGTCTTAATATAGATAATGTTTCTATGTTTATTTAATAGATTAGTTTTAAATATGAGAGAAATAATTCTTGATTCAGAGACTACGGGGCTTTCTCCAGAGCGAGGTGATCGCATTATTGAGATAGGTGCTATTGAGGTTGTTGATAAGGTTAAAACTGGCAAGTTTTTCCATAAGTTTATTAACCCAGAAAGAGAAGTATCTAAATCAGCGTTTAATATACATGGCATATCTGATGAGTTTTTGAAGGATAAACCTAAGTTTTATGATGTTGTAGATGATTTCCTCAGGTTCATAGCTGAAGATAAATTAATAATACATAATGCTCCTTTTGATATGAAATTTATAAATAATGAGTTGTCCATATTTAATAAAGGAAAGATTTCTTATGAAAGAGCCGTTGATACTTTGGTGATTGCTAGAAGAAAATTCCCAGGTTCTCCTGCTAATTTGGATGCGTTATGCAAGAGATTTAACATAAGCACTGAAATAAGAAAAGCTAAAGGACATGGTGCATTGCTGGATTCAGAGTTATTATATGAAGTCTATATTCGGTTAACAGAGGGTGTACAATCGGAGTTTTTTTTGAAAAAAGCATCTGCTCTTAATAATACAAGTGCTAACTTGCAAGAGGATAGAAAATATATAGAGCCGAGAAAGTTTTCTTATGAAGATGACTTAAAAAAGCACAAAGAATTTCTTGAAAAAATCCCCAATAATCTTTGGGTTAAGTCTTAATATACTCCTCGTACTTGAAGATTACGATATTTTAAGACAGAAAATAGAGATTATATCAAACTTAAAAACCCAAGAATATTGGCGATATTTGAGGTGTCTTTAAGTGAAGATAGTAGCTTTATTTTCAAACCCCTGCCTTCGCAGGGGCATGCTTAAAAATAGGAATGTTCAAGTACGAGGAGTATATTTATATTTCTATAAATCTTTGTTCTAGTTTCTTATAGGTTTTTTCAAGTATTGGTAGGTATAATTCTATTCTAGAAAAGATTTCTTTTGCAAGATGTTCTTTATAAGTATGTGAAGTAAGGTTTCTGTCGGTCGTCATTTTGAGCCATATTTCTTCATCATCAATAATTTTTGCTGTATAACTTTGTCTTAATACTTCTCTTGGGGTGTTTGCTTGTATTTGCTCATGGTTTAAGAATTTTTTTAGCACCTTCCAAAAAAGTTCAATAGTAAATTCAAATCTCTGTATGGTAGCGTCTCTGTATATAGAAATTTCTTTTGACTTTATATCAGCTTTGTCGTGTGCTTCTCTCAGTCTAATTATTGCATCTTTCAAACTTTTAAATAAGTCTTGCCAATTGTTGCCCCTAGGCAATCAATTGCTAAATCTATATCTGATCTGATTTCATTGTCTTCTCTTGATCTTGATCCGAAAAGAATAATTTTGTTTACAAAGGGTAGCTTTGCTATGTCTTGGATGAATTTGTATTTAAACATATTTCTATGATAATATCATTTTTTATAATATCTGTTATGGGTGAGTTTTGCTAGAGGGTTTATAATTTTACGTGAATAGAGCAAGTTAATTTTTAGTAAAACAATAGAAACATTTGGTTGTTAATTAATTTTATCAATGATAAAAAGTAAAAATCACTTAATAAACGAGATTTCGGATGGTTTTAAAGAGAATAATTAATGTTCTTTTTTTAGGTTTATTATTTAGCAATATGGTTTTTGCTTTTTCAGGCAATGATCAAGATATTGCTGATGTTATGGAAAAAAATGACGTAAAGAAAGCTACAATGGTCATATCATCTGAAGATGGAGATACTACTTATATTTATAATCAGGCAAGAGCTAATCTTAGATTATCGCCAGCATCAACATTTAAGATTCCTAATTCAGTTATTGCACTTGAAGAGGGTGTAATAAAAGACCAATATGAGGTTATAAAATGGGATGGCAAAAAACGTTTTTTAGATGCGTGGAATAAAGACCAAAATTTAAAAACAGCTTTTCAAATTTCTTGCGTTTGATGTTATCAAAGATTTGCAAAGGAAATAGGTAAAGAAACATATATTAAATATCTTAAAAAATTAGATTATGGGAATCATCTTTTAGGTGAAGATGTAGCTACATTTTGGTTAGGTGGGGAGAATGATTATTTAAAAATTACAGCTTTGGAACAAATAAATTTTTTACGTAGAATTTATAAAAAGCAATTACCAATCTCAGGCAAAACCTATGATGTTTTGAAAGATATAATGCTTAGAGAGAATAAAGATGACTATCAAATATATGCCAAAACGGGTGCTGCGACAAAAGACTGGAAAGGTCATGGATGGTATGTGGGATATGTGATATCAAAAGATAAAACATGGTTTTTTGCTACAAATATATTGATCGATGGCATGAAAGATTTACCAAAAAGAAAAGCAGTTACAATAGAAGCTCTTAAAAGAAAGAAGATTATTTAGCTTCTAAGATATTATTTAATATTTTTAGCTTGTCAGCGTTAGGATTGCCACCTAGCATTTGAAGTATATTTTTATTTTTGTCTAGGATCAAAATATAGGGTTTAGTAACTTTCATAGACAAGTGGTTAGCAAATTTTTTCTGATCTGTATAGACAGTGATTATTCTACGTCTTTCTTCTTCATCAGATGTAGCAAACCTCATGCTGTTGTTGATCCACAACCGTCTGAAAAAATTTGTTTTGTATATTACGGGCACTATATAAAAACTTATGGACTTATCTTCTTTAATGAACTTTTTTAGAATACTATTCCAGCTATCTATTTCTTTTTGATGTTCTCTTTTAAAACCTATAGCTACTATGATCTTATCTCCTTTAAAGCTTTCAGGCACGGTAACTGTATTTCCTAATAAATCAATTCCTTTCACAGAAGGAAATGTTTTACTAATTACATCTGTATTAGTACCAGGGCCTATACCAAATTTTGCTATTACAGCAATTGATAATGTTATGACCACAAGAGCGATCATTAAGGGATAATTTTTTTTCATTTGTGGATACATTTTAAAAACCTTCTAGTATTGTCGAAAATAAGTTCTTTTTGTTGGTTATTCATCTTATTTAGTATGTTGTACATTACATGCATTCTTGAATTGCCAGCAAATTTTTTATTATGTTTCATCAAGAAGCTCCAATAAAGATAATTAAATGGGCAAGCTTCTGACGTCTCTTTTATTTTTACATTATATTTGCAAGACTTACAATAATTTGACATCTTATTAATATAGTTTCCAGTTGATATATATGGTTTACTTGCTAAAAAGCCACCATCTGCGAATAATACCATTCCAGATACATTGGGTAATTCTACCCATTCAAAAGCATCTGCATAAACTATTAAATACCACTCATTAAGATATTCAGGGGCAACTCCTATCAATAAGGCAAAATTGCCCAATATCATTAATCTTTGTATATGATGAGCGTAAGCATTTTTCTTTGTTTCTTGTATGCATTGTTTTAGACAATTCATATCTGTTTTGCCAGTCCAGTAAAAATTAGGTAAATGTTTTTTGTTGTCTAAATAGTTCATTTTTTTATATTCAGGCATTTTAAGCCAATAAATTCCTCTTATAAATTCTCTCCATCCTAATATTTGTCTAATAAAGCCTTCAACAGAATTTAAAGGTGCTTTACCTTTTTTATATGCTTTTTCAGCAGCAATTATACATTCTAAAGGATCAAGCAGCCCTATGTTTAAATACATACTGATATGTGAGTGAAACATTACAGGTTGGTTTTCAATCATTGCATCTTGATATTTACCATACTGAGTAAGTTTTTTTGATATGAATTGAGTAAGGGCTTTTAAGGCGTCTTTTCTATTAACAGCAAAGTAAAAAGACTCTAAATCACCGAAATGAGCATTAAATTTTGATTGAACAAGCTTTATGATTTCATCAGTTATATTGTCTCTTTTAACTTTGTATAGATTGGGAAACTTAATATCTAAATTAGGAGATTGTCTATTTTCACAATCATAATTCCATTTTTCTCCAATTGGTTGACCGTTCTTCATTAAGACATTAAGTTTTTTACGCATTTCTCTGTAAAAATATTCCATGCGTAGTTGTTTTTTTGTTTTACTCCAAGATTGAAATTCATCTAAAGAACATAGAAATCTATTGTCCTCTCTTATTTCAATATTAACTCCAAAAGTTTTTTGCCATTTTTTTATTTTTTCTAAAACCCTATATTCTCCTGGGTGAGTCACTATAATTTTATTTATTTTAAGTGTGTTTAATAATTTTTTGATTTCTCCTTCTATGGAACCAGAGTTTTTGTCATCATCTAATTTTGTATAATGTGTTTTATAATGTTTTTTTTCTAATTCTAATTTGAAATGTCTCATGCATGAAAGTATGAAAGCTAGTTTCTTTTTATGATGCTTAACATATGTTGCATCTTCGATAGTTTCGCATATTAAGATGTTATCTTGGTTGGGTCTAAAATCTTTAAGGCTTGATATTGTATGGGATAATTGATCCCAAAGTATAACTATTAAATTGCCTATCTTTTGCATAACTATTCCTGATTTGTAATGAGTAGTTATTTTTCTTTTTTTAATATTTCATAAGCAGCTAAAGCTTTTTCACGAGATTCTTTTATATCAACAATAGGATATGGATAATCTATGCCAAGTTTTATTTTAGATTTATCTAATATATCATCAGGGGCTTCCCAGGGGGCAAATAAGTATTTATCTGGTAATGTTTTTAGTTCTGGAACATATTTTCTGGTGTATTCTCCTTTTGGATCAAATTTATTTCCTTGGAGGATTGGGTTAAAAATTCTGAAGAAAGGTGCAGCATCCGCACCGCAACCGGCAACCCATTGCCAGCTTGCACTGTTATTTGCCAGATCTGCATCTACAAGATGTTGCCAGAACCATTTTTCACCATGATGCCAATGCAATAATAAGTTTTTTACTAAAAACGATCCCACAACCATTCTTACTCTATTATGCATATATCCAGTTTGTAATAATTCTCGCATGCCAGCATCTATTATAGGGTATCCTGTTTGACCTTTTTGCCATTTTTCTAAATATTTTTTATTTTCTTTCCATGGCAATAAATTAAATTTATTTTGTAAATTTTTGTTCGGTAATTCTGGAAAGTGATACAGTAAATGGTATGAGAACTCTCTCCAACCTAACTCACTTAGAAAACATTTTGAATTTGTATCTTTGTGATTATTCAAATTATGCCATATAAAATGAGGAGATATTTCGCCCCAATGTAAATGAGGGGATAGACGAGAAACATTTTCCTTACTGGGATAATTTCTACCTTCTTTGTAGTTATGTAAGCCAGTTTTCTTAAAGGACTCAAATTTAGTTAAAGCGACTTTTTCACCAACTTGCCAATGTTTCTCTAGCTTGTTTTTATATTCGTTTTTTTCTAGTAATTTTAAAATATTTATATCGGTATTTTCAGATAAATTAGCGATATTTAGTTTAGAGGGCTTATGAAGAGTTTTTCTGGGAGTTATTAAACTGTTTGAAATAGCATTTTTATAAAATGCAGTAAATACTTTATAAGGCTCATCATCTCGTGTTAAAACTTCCCATGGTTCCCATAATAGCGAAGAGTTAAATGTTTTTATCTCAATATTTTTTTCTTTAAAATATTTTTTGATATTTTTATCTCTGGAAACTTGCCAGGATTCATAGCATCTATTCCAGTAAATAGATGTTGATTTATATTTCTTTATTAAATTTTCTAATATATTTTGAGGATTACCAGAGAATATATAAAGCTTGTTATTTAAAGATTTTTGAAGTGAAAATAATGAATGATGTAACCACCATTTGCTAGCATTTCCCAATTGGTGTTTTTTGGAATTAATATCATCATAAAGAAAGATGGGGATAACAACTCCTGCTTGTGAGGCATGATAAAATGCAGGATTATCTTGTAGTCTTAAATCTTGTCTGAACCAATAAATAATAGGCTTATTTACCATACATTAAACTGCATTTGTAAGATTATTGCATATATTGTCCGCCATTTACAGAAATAGTTTCACCTGTTATGAACCCTGCTTTATCTGATGCTAAGAATGATACTATTCTAGCAACTTCATCTGGTTCTCCTAATCTTTGTGCGGGGATGTTTTGTTTTATTGCATCAAGTATTTTTGTATCTAATTTAGCTACCATATCGGTATTTATATAACCAGGTGCTATTGCATTTACGGTGATATTTTTCATAGCATTTTCTAATGCTAACGCTTTTGTAAAACCTATAATGCCTGCTTTTGAAGCAGCATAATTTGTTTGACCGACTTGACCTTTTAATCCATTGATTGAACTAATGTTTATTATGCGACCAAAGTTATTATCACGCATTTTGCTGATAACAAAACGACACATATTGTAACAAGATGTAAGATTTGTATTAATAACTGCTTGCCAATTTTCAAAATCAGATTTATGAAGCATTCCATCTCTTGTAATGCCGGCGTTGTTTATAAGTATTTCAATGTTTTTTCCTAGTTTTTTTTGTATTTGTTCAACTCCTAATGCACATTCGTCGTGATTAGATACGTCCCATTTAAATACTTCAATGTCAGTTTCTTTTTTAAATTTATTTGCAATATCATCGTTGTATCCGTAAGTTGCGGCAACTATGAAATTTTCTTTTTTTAACTCTTTACAAATAGCTGCTCCAATTCCACGTACTCCTCCTGTTACAACTGCAAGCCTCGACATATTTCCCTCATTAATTAAATTTAATTGTAATTTCTAGTATAGGGTCTTTTTATCGAATCGATAAAAATAATTGCTGTTTTAGATAGCAAAATGTTTTTTGATATATAGCTGTGCGATATACTATACTCATTACACTTGGAGAATCCTAGTTTTAAAGACATAAAATAGACATGACATCAAACTTAAAAACCAGAGTCTTTAGGTTTGATGAGTATACTGATAAAAAAGAATGTATATGGAAGATCAAGAACCTACACAACAGGGAGAAGGAGGCAAACAATCCTTTAGGAATTCTATTGGGATGCATAATACTATGCAAATATTACAGAATTCTGCGGAACTTTTAAAAAAATATTTTCAAATATTAGAGTATTTAGTTCAAGATAAGGAGGGGGTAAAAGAAATAAGATGTGCATTTGATTCCTCTAAGATGTCCAATGCTATGGCAACGGTGATATGTAATGTTTTTTCAGATCCAGATAAAGCTATTTTGCTTCAACATCGTTATGTAAAGGAGTTTCTTAAAATAATTGATTATACGATAGAAAAAGTTAAAGGGGAACATCCTGAGCCACTTTACGAAGCAGATATTAAAGACAGAAGATTTCAGCATGAATCATGGTATTTAAATATATATTTTGATTTTTTAAAACAAACATATTTGATGAGTACGGAGTGGCTAGAAGAGATTATATCTCAAGCTAAGGGTATTGATCAAAAGACAAAAAGTTTAGCTGAATTCTTCATAAGGCAATTTGTAAATGCAATTGCACCGACAAATTTCTTATTTACTAATCCACAAGTATTACAAGAAACAATAGGTACAAATTTTACTAATTTAGTTGATGGAATGAATAATCTGTTGGAGGATTTAGATAAATATAAAAATATTTTTGATATTACTAGAACAGATTTTTCTGCTTTTAAAGTTGGAGATAATATTGCCTGCACTTCTGGGCAAGTTGTTTATAGGAATGAGTTTATGGAGTTGATTTATTATACTCCTTCAAAAAAACAAGCTCACGATGTGCCTATGTTAATTATTCCGCCATGGATTAATAAATATTATATTCTGGATTTAAGCCCTAAGAATTCATTTGTTAAATGGTTAGTGAATCAAGATATATCTGTATTTCTGATTTCTTGGGTGAATCCTAAAGAAGAATTTAGAGATTTAAAGTTAGAAGATTACGTAAATAAAGCTATGGTTGTAGCTATAGAGTTCATTCTTAAGAGATTTAATAAAAATAAGTTGAATTTACTTTCTTATTGTGTAGGAGGAACTCTTACAACTATGTTGCTTGCATATCTGGCGAAGCATAAAAAAGAAGATATTATTGGCACAGCGACTTTTTTTGCTACGTTAGTAGATTTTAGTGATGCAGGCGAAATATCTGTATTTATAGATGAAGATCAAGTCAATAGATTAGAAAAATGTGCTTATAAAAAAGGCTATTTTGATGGCGACCTTATGAATCTTACTTTCAGTGTTTTGAAAGCAAACGACATGATATGGTTTTTTATAGTTAATAATTATCTTATGGGAAAAGAACCCTTACCTTTCGATTTGCTTTATTGGAATGCAGACTCAACTAGATTTCCAGCTAAAATGTATAGTTCTTATTTAAGAAATATGTATTTAGAAAATAATCTTATTAAACCCAATAAAATTGTAATAAATAACACAGCATTAGATGTAAGAGAAATAAAAACTCCTTGCCATTTTGTAGCAGCATATGAAGATCATATTACTCCATGGAAAAGCATATATAGGGCTACTAATGTTTTAACTTGTCCATGTAAATTTACGTTATCTGGATCAGGACATGTTGCAGGAATAATTAATCCTGCAGATAGTAATAAATATAATTATTGGACTAGCAATAGTAAAAATTTTCCTAAAAACCCAAAAGAATGGTTAAGAACTGCAAAAAAGAATTCTGGATCATGGTGGCCTTATTGGGGAAGATGGCTTGTTAAGTATTCTGGGGGAAAAGTTTCTACTGGCTCTCTAAATAAGATTGCAGATAATTTAGCTATTGGAAAAGCTCCCGGAAGTTATGTCCTGCAAAAGTAATTTTGTTTAGCTCCATTTTCTGTCTTTAAAACTAGGATTCTTCAAGTACGATTAGTATATTATAATTTGATATGTGTTTGTAATGAGGGTATAACTATCTTTCTCTTAATCCGTTATTCGGATTATTAAGATATCAATGTGTTCAAGCATGAGTGTAATTAAAAAATTTCTAAAAAATACTTATATAAAATTAGTTTTAGTTGGAGCTATTTTCTTAGGAGTAGTTGTTTATTTTTTTCTTCCTGCAACAGTGAGTACAGATAATGCTTATGTGAAAAGTACAAAGATTCCAGTGGTAAGTGAGGTTAGTGGTTTTGTAAAAGAGATTTTTGTTTATGACAATAGTCAAGTTAGTAAAGATAATAAATTATTGAAGATTGATGATACAAATTTAGTATTTGAATATAAAAAAACTTTAGAAATACTTGCGTTAACGGAGAAAAAATTTGTAAGAAATGAAAGGCTAAATGCTGGTAAATTTGTTGCAACGAAGGAGTTAGAATCTGCTCAAACTAACTATAGTTTGAATTTAATAAAGAAAAAAGAGTTAGAACATAAAATATCTAACACATTAATAACAAGCCCTATTAATGGGATAGTTACTAAACAGATGTTAGAACCCGGACAATATATTATTGCTTATAAGCCATTATTTTTTATTGTGAATACTGACTCAGTATGGATAGAAGCAAACTTTAAAGAAACTCAAATAAAAAATATAGCACCAGGTCAACAAGCAGAAGTTAAAATTGATGCTTATCCTGATTTAGTTTTTAAAGGTAAAGTAGACACAATATCTCCTGCAACTGGATCCGAATTTTCAGTTTTGCCCTTGGATATGTCTTACGGAAATTTTGTTAAAATTGTACAAAGAATTCCAGTTAAGATATCTCTTTTAAATGCAAATAAATTACTTAAACCTGGCATGTCTGCTACTGTAACAATATATAAAAAATGACTGAATGACTAATACGAAATTTGCTTTTAATTTTATGTTGGTTGCGTTGTTCATGTCAATTTTAGACATACAGATTGTTGCTAGTTCAATTGCTGACATACAAGCTTATTTTTCAGCAACTGCTGATGAGGTTGCATGGATTCAAACATCATATCTTATAGCAGAGGTTATAACTATTGCCATGTCTGCATGGTTTGTGAAGGTTTTTTCTACTCGTTATGCTTTTTCAGTAGCCTGTTTGGGTTTTACAATAGCTAGTGCTTTATGTGCAACTTCTCAGACTCTTACACAGATTATATTTTTTAGAGTTATTCAGGGAGCTGCTGGCGGAATATTGATGCCAACAGTTTTTTCTATGATTATGGTGATAAGTAGGGATAACAAAAGCCAATCTTTGGAAATGATAAAAGCTGGATTAATAGCTACACTTGCTCCTACTATAGGGCCAGCACTAGGTGGTGTTATTACAGATAATTACTCTTGGCAATGGCTTTTTCTTATTAATATAATACCGGGGCTAACGGTGTCATATGTGGTATATAAATATTTAGATGTAGATAAGCCTAGGTTTAATAAATTAAAAGACTTTGATATATTAGGGTTTATTTTCCTAGTAGGGTTTTTGGGGTCTTTAGAATATATTCTAAAAGAAGGTCCTAAAGTTGAATGGTTTGATTCTACCAAAATAATTTATCTTACAGTATTTTGTTTGAGTTCATTTGTTTTCCTGCTTTTACAGACTATAACTAGAAAAGATGCAATTATTCAGCTTAGTGCTTTTAAAGATAGAAATTTTACAACATCGTGTTTTCTAAGTTTTTCTATAGGAATCATATTATATGGAGTAGTTTATTTATATCCGGTGATGCTTAGCTCTGTTAGGAGTTATAATAGTATTCAAATAGGTACTATTATGTGTGTAGTAGGAGTTTTCCAATTTGCATCAGGGCCTGTAGCAAATCTTGTTTCATTAAAGCTGAATTTGAAGACAATGAGTGCTATCGGCATGATAGGTGTTGGTATCAGTCTTGTGGTGAACTCATCTATGACAACAGAAGTTTCTTTTACTGAATTACTCTTACCTCAAGCAATTAGAGGTTTGTTTATTATGTTTTGTTTCTTACCAATAACTAGGTTAGTGTATATTACATTACCTGAGCATCAAATTAATGATGCAAGCGGCATTTATACGTTAATGCGTAATCTTGGAGGGGCAATAGGTATTGCTGTTATAACAAATCTAGTGAGAACTAGATTTGTACATCATAAATATCTACTTTCATCTAATTATGATGTTATTAGACATAATGTTTATAATAATATTTTAGATACTTCAGAGCTACAAATATCTGCAGTTATGAATAAATTAATTAGTAATGAAGCATATATTAGGGCGTTTAATGATATATTTTTTGCACTAGGGATTTATGTAGCTTTGTGTTGTGTATTTATTGCATTTTTTAAGCTTCAACCTCAAAGAAATGTTCAAGCTAGAAATTGATTATTACTCCACCAGAAACTTCAGATATATATTTGTCTTTACTAAATGAAGTTGTAGTAGGAGTTCCATTTATTGTGAGAGCGTTAGTTCCTTTAATTTTGCCTATGCTAATATATTTATAGCTTGCTTCAATATTGATATGTTTAGTAAGGTTTAATAAGATCCCAGCACCAATATCCCATGACAAACTACAAGATTTCCCACCTTGTGTAGCATTATTAATTATTTCTGCATTAAATAGTATGTTTAGGATATATACTAATCATACTTAAAAACCGGAGTCTTCAAGTACGATTAGTATATTATACCCCAATTCTGAATAAAGAGTAGGAATGGAAATTATGAAAAATTTATACCTAAAGCCTCAAGACCTAGAATGACATTACCAATAATATTTTGATCATGCTCATTCATATTACTAAAACTTAAAGAAAAATGTTGTTGACAAACTTCATTAAGATGTGTCTCTACTGACTGTTTTTGTGTATGGTACTCTTGAGATGTTCTGTAATATGAGGTCATTATCTCTTTTTGAATGCCTTCTATAGTTGTATCATCATATATATGTGGTCTAACTGTGTAAAAAGCTATCTCATCATTAAATTCTTCATAAAGTGATTTTTGGAGTTTAGTAAAATTACTCCATTTACTTCTTAATAACTTATTCCAATCAATCTCGTCAGGAATATCTTGGTATGGAAAAGATTGTGGAGAGGTCGGATGCTTATTTGAATACCCTTTTTGTTCTGTATAAAAATAACTCATAATAATTACCCAAAATTAATTACTACTCCTGCTGAAACCTCATGTATATTTCCTTTATCATTAGAAGAAGATTGAACTGTGTCACCATTTGTAGTGAACTCACTGTACCATTTTACCCTTCCAATATCAATATATTTATATGTTAATTCAAAGTTGCAATTCTTGAATAATGTTAATGATGCTCCAATTCCAGCATTCCATGCAAAACCCTTGGTTTTATTTCCTTTTGTTGTTAGACTTATTGTGTCTCCGTTAGACACTCCAGAAAAACTAATATCTTTGGGTTTATTTTGCGTATAGCCAATTCCCGCAACAATAAATGGAATAACATAATTATTTTCATCCATTAAATTTAGATATGCATCTAAAAAAACTGCATCGCTATTAATTTTATCAATCAAGATACTTCTCTTTCTCTTCAATGTTCTATGTCGAAAATTAATATCTGCTCTGACCATTTGATTAAATCTATAACCAATGCCAGCACCATACATCGGACTTTGTTTAAAATGCACATTACTAATTTTTTGAGGTTTACCTATACCATAGTCTGCTCTCACATATATTTTACGAAAAATTGAAGATAGCCAATCATCATCAGAGTGTTTTTTTGTAGTTGAAGAAGATTTAGCTTTAATTGGTTTAAAAGTCTTTGAAGTAGTTTTGAGAGAATTTTTTACCTTAACAGATTTTTTATTTATAGATTTAGAATTTACTTCAATATTGCTTGAGTTTTTTACACGAATATTGTTGTTCTTCTCTTGTGTTGTACTAGTTGTATCATTTTTAGAAGAAATGGTCTGATCTGTTGAAGTAGCATCATTTTCTGGATTAGTAAGAATTGACTTTACAGGAACATCAGCTTGGTTTTCTTCAACAGAAGATTTTCCATATTGCTTTAAAAACTTTGTTGCTTTTTTTGCTAGATCTTGACTGTTTGTAGCGGATTTTTTTAAAGTTTTTTGGTCTAATTCAGCAAAGCTATTACTTGTTAGAAATAATGTAATAATTATAAAACTTGTTAGTGCTTTCATCATTTTTTGGATATTATGACATATTTCCTTTAATGTCAAAAGCATTAGGAATATTTGTTTTAACTAGAATTGTAGCAAGAGTATTTCCTTCCTTAATTTTTGGCATGGAAAACCTTTCTCCTACACGAATTGTACCGCTTTTTATTACTTTATTTTGTGCGGGATCTATTATTGTAAAAGTTGTATTAACACGAGCTACTATATTTGTAATATCACTAGTATTATTAATACCTTGTATTAAGTAATTATATGGACCTTTTTGTTGTATTGATAAGCTCTCCGAAATATTTACTATATTATTATTTTGGTCATGAGTATCTGTTGTAACTTCTGAGATTTGTTTTTTAGTTTCTTTGTTGTTATCGAATCCTTTTATATAGCCTTTGTTAGTCATGATGAAAAATACAACTAAGACTAAAACTCCTAGTATAGGAAACGTTATTTTTGGTTTTGCTAGAAAATTTTTTAGTATCTCAGTAATGCTATTTTCAGATTGTGCTTTTTCATTTTTAGATGCTATTTTTGTTTTTTCTTTAAGATATGCAATATAGTTATTAACTTCTTTCTCTACTCCTAAATGTTTTGCATAACATCTCAAATAACCAAGTTCGTAAACGCCTAGAAGTTCTGGAATCTTTTTTTCAAATTGCTTTATATAATCTTTTCTTATCTTGAGATCCCTGTTTATATCATCTAAGCTAAGTTGTTTATCTAATCGTGTTTTTTTTAAAAGTTTTTCTATATTATCAGCCATATAATTTTTTCATCATAAAGTTAAGCTACTTTCACATAACCGTCTTAAATAGTTAATATATAAATCTGTTTTTTTCTAAATGATTTTCAATAAGTTAAGTAGAAATATTTTTAATAATTATATAACATGTTAAATAATTTTACTAATAATTTCAAACAAACTTAGTCGATTATAACTCTACATGGTCTTCTGGTGTTATATTATTGCCAGCTAGAAATTCTTCTCCATATAAACAATATAAATGATGATTTGAGTGATCATGACCATCAATTTCAAACAAACTGAATTTTTTAGGAGTTAAATATGGTATCTTACTATATTCATCAAATATACACTGTTTTCCTTGATTCACTGTTAAGTATGTGGCCACACATCCTATCTCACCTAATTCCTGTTTTTGCTCAGTATTACAAACTGTAGCTAATTCACATATCGATATGGAAGAATCCATAGCAACAATGGGCATAATAGCAGCATCTATATAATAATTAACCAGATCAACAAATGGTAAACAACTCTTATCCCCAGTGTGGTAACCTTGAAGAAATGCATTATTATCTAAGATTTGTTTAAATTCCTCATAGTTATCTACCTGAACTATTTTTAATTTTTTACCTGCTTTCTCATCAAGAGCTAGTTTTATGCCCTTTTTAATAATGGAATCTTTATTCATGTTAAATACCTATATTAAATATGTTGTGTTATCTCATGACATAATTTTTCACGTACAGCAAAAAGAGCATTCAACCTATTATTGTAATTATATTGTTGTTTTGCTTTATGCCATAAGACATCGATTTTTAAGTCTTCCCAAGCATATAAATATGCTCTTATTAAATCAACAGGAGCAATCTTTTTTTTATCTAATTGAGCTAAATGAAAAAAGTAAATCCCTGTATGGTCTATAATATTATTTGCTAGTTTCGTAATGCAAATTTCTCTTTTTAATGGGTGGTTAAAAATATCCTCTCTAAAATTTCTACGTATTTCCGTAGGAAAGTATCCTTGCAAGGTTCTATCACAGAATTTCTGTATGAAATTATTGTCTATCTCCATCAAATCTTCATAAGCAGCTCTTTTACTATAAGAAAGTAAAATTGAAAGTTCTGGACGGACTAACCCAAGCTCATTTTTCTTACGGTTTTCTAATTCTTGTGTGTCAGGCAGATATTCAAATTGACAATCTAAATTTACTTTCTTTTTTAAAATTGACATTAGCGATATATATGGCTCTAAAAGACAGATACTTTCATCAGAACTAAGAGATAAATTATAGTTTTGTTCTCTACTATTTAATACCACATTAGCAACAACTTCTTCTTGCATCTGTTTAAGTAAATTATTTCTTTCTAAAAGAGTAATTTTATTTTTTGAAACAGCTTGATTGAGTAATATTTTAAGATTTACCTCATGATCAGAGCAATCTACACCGCCTGAGTTATCAATAAAATCAGTATTTATAAGACCGCCTTGAAGAGCATATTTGATACGAGCAGCTTGTGTAAGAGTAAGATTTGCACCTTCTGCGATAACCTTACATCTTAAATTTTCTGCATCTATTCTTAATATATCGTTATCTTTATCAGCAGCTTTGTTATGGGTTTCAGCTTTAGTTTTTATATAAGTTCCCACAGCACCACTCCATAGTAAGTCTACTTTTAAAGTTAGGATATGTTTTATCAAATTTTCAGGAGACATGTGGTCAACATCAAGTTTGAAAAGATGTTGCATCTCTTCTGAAAGATGAATTATTTTCTCATTTCTTGAGAAAACTCCACCACCTTTTGAAATTAAGTCAGGATTATAATCTATCCAATTTAGTCCAGGTGTTTTAAATAATCTTTTTCTTTCTTCAAAACTTACTTCTGTATCTGGATTAGGGTCAATAAAAATCCATTTACTACTAAAAGCTGCTAGAAGTTTTATTTTTCTTGAAAGAAGTAAACCATTACCACATACATCACCAGACATACTACCAATAGCGACTACTGAAAAAATATCTTTATATGGATTAATATCAATAGAGTTAAAATGTTCTTCAACAGAAACCCAAGTGCTGCGTGAGGTAATTCCTAAATCTTTATGGTTATAACCAGTGGAGCCTCCAGAAGCAAAGGCATCATCAAGCCAGAAATTATATTTCTGTACTGTTTTGTTTGCGATATCTGAAAAATTTCCTGTTCCTTTATCAGCAGCAACAACCAAATATGCATCATCACCATCACGACAAACAACATCAGATGGTTTTGTAATTTGTCCATTTACATAATTATCTGTTATATCAAGAGCACCTCTTAATAAAGTTTTATATGCAGCAATATTTTCCTTGTTTATTTGTGATCTTGATTGATTTGCTTGGGTGTTTTTTACAATAAATCCTCCTTTTGCTCCATCTGGAATTATTATAGTATTCTTTAATTTTTGGGCTTTCATTAATGCTAGAATCTCTGTGAAAAAATCTTTTCTATTAGATAGACGTATTCCACCTCGAGAAACTTTGCCGCCACGTAAGATACATCCTTCCATATTTTCTGAATAAACAAAAATAGTCATGTAAGGAATAGGTTGGGAAACATCTTTTACTAGATTTAAATCAATTTTTAGAGAAATATAATTTTTTGATTCGTTTGATGAATTCTTTTGATAAAAATTAGTTCGTTGAGTAGAGTTTATTAATTCTAATAATTTTTCTAAAACCGCGGCTTCTTCATTTTGTTCTTTTGCAATTTCAATGAGATGTTTTTCTATTTGATTATTAATTTCCTTAGAGTCTCTTTCCGTATGTGGGTCAAAAATTGTCTGAAAGAATTTTAAAATTAATTTCGTAACTTCTATTCTTTTTGTCAAAATGCTTTTAGCAAAATCTTGTTTGTCAAAAAGACCTAAAAAGTTATTTTGGAACATATAGGCACAGTAAGCCTTGAGAAGTAATATATCTTGTTTCGTTATCCCTTGTTTATTTGTAAGTTCATCAAGCATGTCTCTGTTTGATTGTTCTATTGAGCTTAATCTTGCATTTTTAGTAGTTTCATGTAAAATTTCTTTATCTAAATTAAGCATATCAACACCTCTTATTAATTATCTAGCAACACTATACTAGTTTCTTTTCAGTTAAAAACCAACTATGAATAATCATTCTCTTAAAGACACTATTTATGCACCAGCTTCTTCTCCTCAAAAGTCAGGGATTATAGTGGTGCGTGTTTCTGGTGATAAAGTGTCTAAAGTAATTACTAAACTAAAAATACCACATTTAAAACCAAGATATGCAACCATTGCAAATATCTACCATCCTAAAAAACAAAATTTAATTGATAATTGTATAGCTATTTATTACAAAGCTCCGCATAGTTTTACAGGTGAGGATACACTTGAGCTTAACATTCATGGAGGCAAGGTTGTTTTAAGAGATCTTCTGGACGCTCTTTCTTCAATTTCTGGGCTTAGATTTGCAGAGCCTGGAGAATTTTCTATGCGTGCTTTATTTAATGGAAAATTAGATCTAACACAAGTAGAGGGATTAGCAGACTTAATAAATGCTGACACTTCTGAACAACATAAATTGGCTCTTAAACAATTATCGGGCTCTTTGAGCAAAATTTATGACGATTGGAGAAATCAACTTTTAAAAATAATGGGCTTAATTGAAGCTCATATTGATTTTCCTGAAGAGGATATTCCTGATGACTTAATTGAGAAAGCTGAAAATGCTATAAAGAAATTGAGTCTCGATATCAACAATTATCTACAAGATAATAATGTCGGTGAAAAACTACGAGATGGACTTTATATAGCATTGATTGGTGAAACAAATGTCGGTAAATCTTCTTTAATCAATAAATTAAGCAAGAGAGACGTTGCTATAGTTTCGAATATTGCTGGTACTACACGAGATGTAATTGAAGTATCACTTGAAATAGAAGGTTATCCAGTAACCATAGCAGATACAGCAGGGATCAGAGAAAGCACAGAGGTTATAGAAAATGAAGGTATTAAACGTTCATTAACACGTGCAAAGCAAGCAGATTGCAAATTAATAATGCTAGATATAACAAAAGAATCTCAACCTCAAAGCATCATAGATTTGATAGATTCAAATAGTATTGTATTAGGAAATAAAGTAGATTTACTGGAATCTAATTCCATAAAAAATGCCCTTACAGAATATAATCCATTATTTATTTCCATAAAAACAGGCGAAGGATTTGAGGAATTAATAAATTCTCTTTCCGGTTTTGTAGAGCAATTTTTTTATTCTGGTCAATCTACACCAGTGATTACTAGGCAACGACACAGAAATCTTTTAATGCAATGTAGTGAGTGTTTAGAACGATTTTCAATAAATCAAGGAATAGAATTTGCTGCCGAAGATTTAAGACTAGCGGCATCTTATATTTCACAAATCACAGATAGAATTGATGCGGATTCAATATTAGGTGAGATCTTTTCTAATTTCTGTATAGGAAAATAAAAAAAGAGAGTATTTGAGGCATTTTTAAGCAAAGATAGTAACTTTATTTTCAAACTTTCATTTATAGTTCTTTTTGCTTATTAATTAATAAGTTATGTTTCTATTTTAATCCGCACCTCATCGTTTCTGAAAAAACTGTCTTAATTTAGGTATATGTTATCTTTTTATAAGTTAACTTAACGATGCCGTAATTTATGTTGATTTACATCAACGCCTGCATTAATAGATGTTAGTCATTATTTAATATTCGTTATGAAGAATTTATTTTTACGTGCATATAACTATCTTATATCAAATTTTATTACTCAATATCATGACCCAATAAAATCATTAGTAGCTCAAACTCATTTAGAAGGCACAATCAGTATTTTCTGTGTTCATACTTCAGTTAGTTCCCAAGTAGCACAAGAAGAATATACTTATCTTATCAGAAGTCACCCTATTGTTTCAGACATTATGTACACAAATAGCATTGTAAGAGATGGGTGGTGGGGTAATCAAATTTGTTTTACAGAAAAACATTCGGAAAAACTTAGAATCGAAGGGCGATATGGTCCATTATTCAACATTATTGAAGTATTTGATGCTAACAATAATAATCTAAGAGTTGATTCCTTTATTCATGAAGAAGGTCATAAGCTGATCGATAACATTTTTAAAAACAATTGTAAACCTTATCATACAGGTGACGCTAAAAATAAAATAATTTATGAGAAAACCATTAGACAAGTTTTATACAATATTGCTTTATTATGTGTAGAGAGTAATTTGAATAAAACAGACCATTTATCTACTTGGGAAATAGGTCAGAATTTAGCAAAGAAACTTACTAATGCTGAACACAATCATAAATTATATTATACTTTATCTACAATTTTATCTATTTACGAATTATATGACAGAGAAAGAGAGCACACTGAATTTATTGTAAGATTACCACAGATCATAGCTAAAGGATTCTATGACGATAATCAAGTGCAACAAATTCTTGAGCCACTAGAGCGATATTGGCAAAATTATATCGTAGATGATATCCATAAATATTTAGAAAAAAATGACTACTCTCATTATTGTAGTCCTTTGCCTGTTCTGAAGCAATACTCTTTGTATGATCTTTTTGTGAAGAAATGCCCTCTTAACAGAGCAATGTTACGTAAAAGTATTATAGAAAGAAAACAATATGATATTGCTAGCATTCTTATAGATAGAGACTCAAGAATTTCACTTGATACATTCAAAGAAATGTTATTGCAAACTAAAAATGATTATAAAGTTTTGCCACTAGTTAGAAAAGCTATCGAAAAAGAATTAATAATGGAAGAGTCTGAACAAGTAATGAGTTTTATCAAAGTATTTTTCGCTATTATTGATAATAAAGCATATTATGCATTAGATGCACTTCTCGAAAAAGAGTTTGAGTCAAATTTCTATAGTTTTGTGATTGGAAAAATTGAAGATCCACATGTACTCTTATCTATTATAAATGGAGCAAAATTGGTAGATGAACACACAAAAAACAAATACACTGCTAACTTCAAACATTCTATCGCAACTATAATACTTTCTTGTCATGAGTCATATAAGATATTAGAATTTTTACTTGAAAATAATATTAAAATTTCGGGAAATACATTTTCTAAGATCATAAGAAAAAGTAAAAATAATTCTGAAGAAGTGATTCCAATTATAAAACTAGTCCTTGCAAAGGAGCAGATACTAGATGAATCCTATCATGATCAAACTTTGAATGAAAATTATTGGTTTAATTTTGCGAATCTTCATAATGCAAACGAGGCACTAAAAATTTTTAGCGAAAGGCTTTCATTATATAACGAATTTGAAGTTATAGATAACAATCAATGTCTCGAGGAGAATACAATAAAAATATTAGGCGACAACATTGTTACAGAAAGTTTATAGAATAAAAAGTCTTTAATTTTCATATTATATTCACTAAAAGTTCTCTAATTATAGTTTGTATATTTTGTTTATGTCGCATGATAACTAATACGCAAATAAAACTATTAGTGAGTATTAAACGAAATCATCTATGAAACAAAATAACTTTATGATATCTTTCTTTGCAATATCTTGTGGTTAGTAAAGTTTTACTAGAGATACAGCCTTTTATTTACTCCTCTGCAATTATTCTCTTGTTCAGAACTCAGGTAATATAGGCTATATGCAGTATTAGTATTAAATTTAATATAGGGTTTATAATGATGGATAGTTTAGAATACATAAAAAAAGGACAGTTCAAGTATAATAACACCTCTAATAGCTGGGCGAACATGGACTCATTTGCCACTGGATTTATAAATTTTGGTTTATGGTATGATACAAAATCTGATCAAGGAACACATGGTCGTATGGAAAGCGATTTGTGGTTATATGATGCTTTGGTTGATAAGTTAAATATTACGGCAAACGATACTGTAGTTGAACTAGGATATGAGCAAGGAGCAGAGGCAATAAGAACGTTATCCATTTATGATATGAAAGAATTTGCTGTAGTAGATGTAACTGAGGAGCAAGCTTACAAAACTCAACTCAGGATCAGTAAATATATGTCTAGATTAACTGATGATAAAATTAAAGTGATGAATAATCATATAAAGTTATGTACAGACAGAAATACACTCGTAAATGATATATTACTACATGAACAATTAATAGAAACACAAGAGAAGCATAGTGACGCTATAGCGAAGCATATAGAAGAGCGTAATTATGTCGTAGTTCACAGGTTCTGGAAGATGTTTTCTACATTAGAGCCAACAGATATTGAAGTGAAAGAGAAACAATATTTGGATTGTGGAATAACAATAGGCAAATATGGCATGTTCTGTGACGTTAGAAGAGTAGATGTTTCGGACTCTATGAGGGATAACATAGAATCACTTAACAACAATAGAAATGAGTTAAAGCAAGCTTTATTAAACTTGAATAATAAGATAAGTAAAAGCAAGCTTGAAATAGAAATGTTAAGCAAAAAGATAAAAACACTTAGCAATGCTAAGGTAATACACCAAGATACTTGTAAAATAAATTTAGAGGAGAATTATGCGGATAAAATTTACTCAGTAGGTATACCCCAAAATACACAAAACTTTAATGAATTTGCTAGTGAGATAGTAAGAATATTAAAATCTGATGGCAAATTTGTCTTTTGTTCTTACCATACAACCAGTAACCAATCTTGGCAACAATTACAAGAGCAAAACATGCTCGATGTAATCGAAATTACAACTCCCATGGATGAAGTAAAACACGCTTTCACATCACATGACTTGGATGTCACTTTTACACCAATTGGTGAATATGTTTTTGAGCCGTTAGGTAAAATAGATCATTATATAGTTGAAGTATCTAATTAGTTGTAGTTAAAGAAATTTATGCTGAGGAAAGATCTTGTTTTAAAGAAAATGATATAATTCAGAATCTATTAAACAATGGGGGTTAAATATCAAAGTAATTGAGGCTAGAAATAAAAAAGTGCAGGTTATCTAGGTGTAATTGATTGTTTTGTCAAACATTATGGAAAGAGAGAGATAAGTTCTGTTATTAGCAAAATATATAAATACCAAGTCAGCAAAATTTATTAGTACAAATTGTCAGTAAAAATGTCTAATGTGTATAAAATCTTTTGATTATATCCTGTATGTTTTGTTTATGTCTTATGATAACTAATACACAAATAAAACTATTAGCGAGTATTAAGCGGAAATCATGAGTAAGAAAATAAGTTAAAACTGGTGCAAGTGCAAAAGCTGCAAGTGCAGCTACAGCTGAAACTCTACTGATTATAAATATAATAATCCAAGTGGAGACAACAGAGATACCAACAATCCAGTTGTTAACAAGAAATTCACCGATAGCTGGGGCAACACCTTTACCACCTTTAAACTTTAGCCAAACTGGAAAAACATGTCCTATAACGACAGCTACGCCACTAAGAATTTCTAAAAGATAATCGTCAAAGAAAATTTTGCATAAATATACAGCTAACGCACCTTTTCCTACATCACAAACTAATGTAAGAAATCCTAGAACCTTGGATTTTCGGGTAACGTTTGTTGCCCCAATATTGCCAGATCCATATTTACGAATATCTCCATAGCCTGCTATTTTTGTTAGAAGTAATCCAGATGGAATTGACCCTAATAAATAGAATGGAAGGAAATGCCATATTGCTTTCCCTAAATACAAAAAATTTTCTACAAAAAAACTTTGCATATAAAAAATCCTTTTAATCCATAACTGGAGTTATAAATATAATTGCTTACAATATCGCATTTCTAATATTTCTCAAGTCCACATATTTTATATATATGTTAATTTAATTAATAAAAATTCCATAAACGGTTGATTTCATTAAATATGGGACTTAACATAAACATTATAAATATTTTGTTATAATTATGAGAAACTATTTTCTGTAAAATAGCAATATGATTGTTCTTAGTTATATTTTGTTTGGTGCTGTAAGCATATTTTTTTTCTTGTATATAAAGCGAATACGTTTGTCTGTAAGTAAAATAAATGAAGCATACAAACTGCTACAGTCAGAAAATGAATCAATAAAAGCTGATCTTAAACTTAAGGATTCTTTATTAGATGAGCTTCCTTATCCTATCTGGGTTAAAAGAAAAGATTCAACAATTACTTATTTTAATAACAAATTTGCTAATTTTATCTCATTAAACACACAAGATATACATAATTCAGCTGTGGATATTAACACTGCGGAATATAATCTAACACGTAAAGCTGTTACTTCTCGAAAAACATGTTCTGATGAGATTTATACAATCGTTGATCAAGACAGGTATTTATATAAATTTCATGCAACTCCATTAATAGATAACACACATGTTCTTGTGACGGCACATGATGTATCGGATAAAATTCAAATAAAAAATGATTTAGAAAAATATATTGTGACACAAGAGTGTTTGCTGGAAAGCACAGGTACAGCTATTGCGATCTATAATGTAGATACAAAACTAAAATTTTTTAACCAAGCATTTTCGAATTTATGGAAATTAGATAAAGAATGGTTATTAAATCAACCTACATATAGAGAGCTTTTAGAACAACTTAGAGACCAGAGAAAAATCCCTGAACAAATTGACTTCTCTATTTTTATTAAAGAACAATTAAAGTTGTTTACAACTATCACCTCTACTCATAATGAATTTATACATTTGCCGAATGGAAAAACACTAAGAATACTTATGATTCCTCATGCTTTAGGAGGGGTACTGTTTTCCTATGAAGATATTACGGATAAAGTAGCATTAGAGAGATCTTATAAGATTCTTACTAAAGTCCAAAAAGAGACTTTAGACCACATAAATGATGGTATAACTGTGTTTAGTGAGAGTGGAAAACTGGAAATCAGTAATACTAAATTCACTCAGTTGTGGAATCTGGATGATGAGGTGACTAATGATAATCCTCAAATGCAATGCATATTAGATAAGATGTATCCAATGTTATCTAAAAAGATTGCTGATAAAAAAACTTTACATGAGCTCTTTCTTAAAAATATAAATTCGAGAAAAACAAAAAATATAAGACTAAATAGAAATGATGATTCATGTATAGAGGCTTTATTTGTGCCATTATTTAACGGAGCAACTCTTATTAGTTATAATGATATAACAGATTCTGCATTGATAGAAAAAAATTTAATAGAAAGAGCTCATGAGTTAAAAGAAGCAGACACTATGAAAACGGCTTTTCTTGCTAATATTTCATATGAGCTTAGAACTCCTCTAATGTCTATTATGGGTTTTTCAGAGGCATTATTAAACAGATATATAGGACAACTTACTGATAAGCAACTTACTTATATAAAAGATATTTACACAGCATCTACTTACTTAGCAAACCTCATAAATAATGTTATGGATCTAGCTGCTATAGATGCAGGGAATATGAAATTAAATTTAAGCAAATTCGATATTGTTGAAATTATTAAGCCTATTGTAGAACTACTACGAAAAAAAATAGAGGGGCGAAACCTAACACTCAAAATAGACATTAAAGAAGATATTGATACCATGATTGGTGATGTAAATAAAATTAAACAAATCATATTTAACTTACTTAATAATGCTATAATTTATTCTTCTTCTAAGAGATCTGTAAATCTTAAAGTTCACAGAACTAATAGTAATATTATAGTTTGTGTTGAAGATGATGGCAAAGGAATAGAAAAGAAACATCATTCTTGTATATTTAATAGGTCTTATAAAGTAAATTCAAATAGCCCTTTATCAAACACAGGTTTAAGGTTTGGTCTTATTTTAATCAAAAGTTTTGTAGAATTACATGGAGGTAGAATCGATCTTCAATCTCATGTTCGTAAAGGTAATGTAGTTAAATGTATATTTCCTTTAAACAACAAGGAGTTATTAGCCCAGTATACAAGACAACAAAAAATTCTTGAAAGTCTACATGAATAACTAGATTCTACAGAGTGAGAAAGTAAAAATAGATCCTTTGGGTTTATTATCTTCAACTTTAATATTTAATTTTTTAGACAGCTTTTTTAAGTTCTTCTAGGTTGCTTTTTGCTGCAATATCTCCTTTGCTAGCAGCTTTTTCAAACCATGCTCTAGCTTTTGCTAAATCTCCTTTCTGCTTATACAATAATCCGAGATTGTTTTGTGCTGGTGCATACCCTTGTTTTGCTGCAGTTTCAAACCACACTTTAGCTTCATCTAACTTGTCCTCTGTTTGCAACAAAAAACCTAAATTGTTCTGAGACTCAATATACCCTTGTTTTGCTGATTTGTGATACCATTCCTTAGCTAGTTGTAACTTACCTTCATTTGTAAAAATCAAAGCTATGTTAAATTGTGCATATTTATTGCCTTGCTCTGCTGACTTTAAATACCACTCCTTTGCTTGGGTCATCTTGCCTTCTTTCTGTAAAATATATCCATAGTATGCCTGACTCTCCGCATGCCCCTCATGTGCCTTAGTTTTCCAATGCTGGGTTTTGCCTTCAACAGAGCAAGGCACTTGCCTCTCTCCACTAAAAAAAATATCTTTAACCAACAAAACACCAAAGATTATAAAGCACGCCATAAAGAGATGCTTGGGCTTAGGCTTTTTCATCTAAAAATCGCCATTTAAAGGTGCGAATTCACTCTCCATTTTATTATAATGACGCCATACCCCATAACCAATTAAACCTAAAACAACTACTCCTGCTACACTGCATCCTATAATTGTATATTCAGTCCAAGAGCCAGAGCCTGAATTACTATGATGGTGAGTATCATTTGTTGGAGAAATACTAGGATATAATGTGTGTGGTAAATCGGTAGGAGAAATTGTTGGGATTGGTGGCATTGTTGAAGGAGGTGGCGATACAGGTGATGGAGTTGTATGTTTTGTTGGTGAATGGGTTGTAGAAGAATTAGAGGATGTTTCATTGCCCCAAATAAGATAATCTGCATAACCCGTAGAAGCTCCCATTAACATGTCATCGTAACCATCTTTATTTGCATCTCCTATACCGCTTAATGATTCACAGTCTAATCCTTGTATTGTAATGCCTTGACTGCTGTTAAATTCACCTAGATCTGTATTCGCCCAAGAATCCTTTCCTAAAAAAATATATAATGTACTGGTGCCAACAACCCCATCCACAGAAGCACGCATCCCAAAATCATCATATCCATCATTGTTTATATCTTGCAAACCAGTAAGAAGACCTCCACTAACAAGAGAAGCAGAGCTAGTAATTATAGTGGCATTATTAAAATTTGCTAAATTGATATTCGCCCAATTTTCTTTGCCCCAAACGAGATAAGTAATAGAATCATTGGTGCTAATTAGAAAATCATTATATCCATCAGCGTTTACATCACCTGTGCCCCCAATATCCCAACCAACATCATTATAATTATTTGTATCTTGAATGGTGATTCCTTGTGAGATATCGAAGTTTGCTAGATTCATATTTGACCAGCTTGAGTGACCAAAAATTAAATAACTATACCCAGTTTCAGAAGAGTCCATGTAAAGAGTATTGATCAATATATCATCATAACCATCGCTATTTACATCTTGTAACGCAGTCGCCGCTGTGATGTATGTGCTAGAAAGATATATTGTGATTCCTTGAGAGGAGGCAAGACTAGCAAGGTCTATATTTGTGAGGCTTGTGCCACCAAAAAGGAGATATAGTTTACCGGAATCGCTTCCCGTGCCTGTATCAGATGTGCCAATTAAAAAATCATCATAACCATCGTTATTTACATCTCCTGCATTGCTGATGAAATAACCAGCTGAATCACCATAATTAGCTCCTGTAATTGTAATGCCTTGAGAGGAATCAAACTTGTCTAAGTCTATATCTTGTAAATTTGATGCACCATAGATAATATAACAAACGCCTTGATAATAATCTCCACCTGTAGGCACTCCTATTAAAAAATCATCAAATCCATCGGCGTTTATATCCCCAACTCCTGTAATATGTCCAATGTTGCCATATATCTTAATTCCTTGAGAAGAGTCCATGTTTGTTGTGTTTATATCTACTAATTTAGTTGTACCCCAAATAAGATAAGCATAACTAGAAAATTTGATAAAGAAATCAGCAAAGCCATCAGCGTTTACATCACCTGCACTACTTACATAACCACCTGGGTTTATTGTAATTCCTTGTGATGTGGTAATATTTGTTACATTTATATTCGTGAGCATGTCTCTCCTCCCCCTTCGTATTTGATTGTGTTTCAACTCTAATCTACACATATTCTGCTTGAAAAATCAATTTTTGTTTATGGTTAAAGCAAGATTTATTGACCCTTTCTATGGTTAAGTGCGACTATTGAGTTATAAGTATTTTTAATGTCTTACATGAGAAGGTTAATTTTTCTAATTTTCATCTGTTTTGTAACCTGCAAGATTGCTTTTGCAAGTGATTGTAATAGTGATTGTAATAGCAAGTGTTCAGGAGGGGATGCTTTTAAATACATCAAGAAAGATGATAATTCTGATTACAAAGTATGCAATTATTCTACTTATTTTAACTTACAATTTCCTAATAAAACAATAGGCTGGGGTAAAAACTGTGCAATCCCAGCAGGAGAACACGATCCCTTGCAATATAGCTGTATTGCAGCTGGTAGCGTTTTTGGTGAAGTTCTTGATACCCTTACGACTGTAGGGATTGCTATTGCTATGAGAGAAAACTTTTGTAGTTTCTCGGCAGGAGATCACAAGCTAGAAGGTGCAGTAATCGACAAGGCAATAATTACAAAAAAATGTGGTGGTGCTAGTGCAAATCAGTCTGCAACTTGTATTAAGTGTCTCTTTAGAGGAATGACCTTTAATGCCAGCACTGGTGACTGCAACCCCCCCTGTGATAGCTCAGACTACAATTGTGATACTAAGCTAGATCTAGACAGTTTTATTTCATCAACTGATGATGGAGATACTCCATATTTATGCAACGGAATACCAAACTTGGAAAGACCATTGTTAGATGATAGTGGCACACAGGTATACGATCAATATGGTTATCCTGTCTACTGCCCAATCATGAGGTGTAATATTCCCTCAAACGATATCATAGCGAAATACTACGATGATGTGAATTCCAGAACTGCAATTATGGCTGCTTTTGCTGGAGGAATAGGAGGGGTTGTATCAGAAATTTATGGAAGCTGTTGTGACGTAAAAGACTTATATCCAGGTAACGAAAAAGGTGTAGCTTTATGGCAAATTGTAAGACTTAAAGGATCTGCACAAGGTGACCGCACATGTGTAAAAATGTATTTTGGAATTGATGGATGGAGTACTATGGCATGTAAGCCAGCAGTCGCAGAAAAACCTACATTTCCTGCTACTGCGTGCTTTATAAGAAATACCCCAATTGCTGGTGTAGGAATCAAGTCTCAATGGATAACCCCTATTACGTCGATGTTTATACAAACAGCCACCATGACTTTTGATTCTCTGTTTACAGGAGATTATGGAGAAGGAGAAGTTTGTCAAACTGGGTTAACTGATTTTCAAGATAACATGAGAGACATAACAACATTATGTCTTATTCTTTATGTAGTTATTGTTGGCTACAAACTAATGTATGGGGCATTACCGCTCAACAAACGCACATTATTTGTTGTCATAGGAAACTTTGTGTTGGTTACGTATTTCTGCTTGGATATGCCAGGACAGGACAATAATGGCTTGCTTTGGTTAAGAGATATAACTCAAAGTTTTACACAAACATTTAGCGATCTTATGAGTGAAGCAAGTGCAGGTATTAATTCAACTGATAGCTCAAGTGCCCTGTGTGATTTTGGTGATCCGACCATCCCCTCATATGATAGTGGTTTCTCTTACTTGAAAACTTGGGATATTCTTGATTGTAAAATATTATCTTATTTAAGCTTAGCCTCTCCTACTTATGATAGCTTTTCTGCTATGCAAAATGGTACTCATTTTATGCTAAATGTTTCCCATACAGTGTTTAATATGATGTGGTCACTATTTTTTAGTGGCAATCTCTTAATACTAGTATTTCTATTTGCTCTTTGGATATTTCTAGTCTCCTTGATCGTTTATTTTGCTAATTATTATATAGTGGCATTAATCTCTGTGATAATTATGATTTTCTTTGGTCCGATCTTTGTTCCTATGGCATTATTTAAGCCTACAAAACAATATTTCGATGCATGGCTTAGAACAATAATAGCTTATACAATTCAACCAGTTGTGGTAGTTGCCATAATTGGCTTTTTCTTAGGCACATTTGATAGTGTAATCTTTTCTGGGTGTACATTTGAAAAAACGACCTTTTCAGATGGAAAACCTTACTGGACATTCAAAGATTGTGAAGGCAAAGAAGATCAAGAGGATTGTAAAAATTGGAAATATTGTAAGGAAAGTTATGGATATATTATATCTAATTTAGTGGGAAATAAATACCTCAAAACAAATAATGTTAATGGTGATACAGATAAAATGATGTATACCTATAATACCACTGACCACAAACTTTTAGAAGAAATGACAACCTTGCTTGAGGGGTTAATGATAACTACCTTCATGGCGTTTTTGTTTTATTATTTTATGGAACAGGTAGATGGTTTTGTTTCTGAGTTAACAGGTGCTGCCTCTGTTGGAGCACAGGCTATGAGTCCAAATGCTATTACCGATGCTGCTATAGCGGTTGCTACTAGAGGAAAATTTGCAAAAGCCAAGCAAGCTATTAAGAAAGCTCGTGCAGAAACAGGAAAAGATCGAAAAAGAGGGAAAAAAGATGGAGTTGGTGTAAGTGCAAGAAATACGTTAAGATCAGGGGATGTCAGCAATAGTGGTTCTTCCTCTCAATCTAGAGGAGTTGATGTAAATGCATCTGGTGATAAGAAGTGATATAAAGCATATGAGTAGCAAATCTAAAACATAGATTATGTGAAGATAATTAAAAATTAATAAAAAGACTTGTTTTACAAAGCAAAAGCAATTATAGGTTGTTCCGATAGCATCTGCTATAAGTTCAAGTAATAGGGGAGGAAGAATGGTATCTCATATAGATATAGCGATAGTAATTGCTTATATGTTTTTTTGTTTGGTAGTTGGTTTACTAAATTATGGGAAAATAAAAAATATACGAGATTATACGTTAGGAACAAAATCTTTTCCAACTATTGTATTAATGGTTACTACTCTCGCAACTACTCTTGGTGCTGAAAAAGTGATAGGCAATGTAGGAAAAATACATAAATTAGGGCTGACCTATATAATACCTCTAATTTTTGTTCCTTTGCCATGGTTTATATTAGCAAAAATTATTGCACCTAATTTGCAGACATTTCATAAGCATAAATTTATTTCTTTAAGTGATATTATGGAACATTGGTATGGTGTATTAGGGAGATGGTGTACTAATATTATATCTATATTTTTTGCTATTGGTCTTACTGCAATGAGTACGATGGTAATAGGCTACTTACTACATTATTTTCTAGGTGTTTCAGAAACCATAGGTATGGTTATCGGTCTTGCTGTTGTTACACTTTATTCGGTGTTTGGTGGTATATCCTCGGTCGCTTTTACAGATTTATTTCAAGCATTAATATTTTTTGTAGCATTACCATTAGCTTGTTTTAAAGGGCTTCAATCTACTGGAGGAATCGAAGCAATATGGAAATCATTGCCCAATAAACATACACAAATACATGATGTTCCTTTATTTGTCAGTTTTATATTGTTTGCATTAATACCTGCTAGTGGAATTCCTTATATACAAAGAGCTTTAATTGCGAAAAATGAAAAACAATTCTTGAGAAGTTTTACTGGAGTAGCGATTTTGATTATACCTGTCTTAGTAATAGTGTGCCTAATAGGGTTAATAACTTACGGCAACAATCCCAATATAGAATCTGATAAGGTGCTATATTATTTTATAAATAACCATTTGTCGGTGGGTCTAAAAGGGCTAATGATAGCAGGATTACTTGCTTTAATAATGTCTACTCAAGATTCATATTTAAATACAGTAAGTGCGTTGCTTGCTCATGACGTTTTTAAACAAAAATGGTCTTCTTTAACTGACAGACAGGAATTATTAATTGCCCGTGGTTCTTGTTTAGCTATTTCAATTGCTTCTATTACAATAATTTTTGTAGGCAAAGGTATTATGGAAACTATATGGTTAGTGGTGAGCTTTGCATATCCGTTAATAACAATACCTTTGATAGCAGGGTTGATTGGTGTACGCATAAGTAAACAATCGTTTGTTGTTTTGATAATATCATCACTTACTACTATTATAATCACACGGCTCTTTACAGGTGTATTTGATACAAGAAGTATGTCAGTTGGTATGATAGCTTCAGCAATTGTTTTATATATTTTACACAAAAGACATAAAAGAGAATCTATATTTTCTTTGCCAAAAATTAATGTGACTCAAATGTTTGATAACTTGAGCAAACGAGTTTTAAAGAATTCTTATTCGATCCGCTCTTTATACACAGTTGGTATGGTTCTTTGTATTAATTTTTTAGTTGGTATATTTTTTGCAAATTTATATTTCTTTAATCCACTTAATGTTTCTTTAGGGGTAATGGTGTTTTTACTCCTTATGCTATTATTAAATGAACTTTGGCATTTTTATTTGAAGAGATATTTAATTAATATTTGGAGATTTTGTCTCATTTTAGGTTTGTTATTTATTCCTTCTTACATATTTTTTGTACATGACTTTCACATTTTTTGGTTATGTAACCTTATATTATCAGCAGTCTTATTTATTGTAGTGAGTGATATTATAATTGGTATCGCATTTATAGCAATTGCAGTCCCTCTTGGTTATTTACTGTCTCAAATCTTTTATTCAAATGGTAATTTAATAACGATTGAGTTTGCCATTATATCATGCCCTGCAATATTAATTGCAATTTCTATGCAGCTGTATGACCGTCATACTATTGCTAAAACTAGCCATAAAGAAATAACGTATGAATTAAAAAAAATCATGCAAGAAAAAGTAATGGAATCTCTAAATATTAAAGAAGAATTTCTGAATAAACTTAATCATGAACTAAGAATACCTCTTAGCGTGATGATTAATACATCAGATAGTATTTATGAAATGTGGGATAAGTTATCCGACAAAGATAAGAAAAAATATCTTAAAGACGTTGTTGACAACAGGAAAAGGTTTGAAAGTTATACATTAAACATTCTTGATCTTGCAGATTTAGTACAAAAAAGATTTAAGCTAAATATAAAACCTAATGTTAATTTAGTAAAACTAAGTGAAGCAGCTATTGATAAAGCAACATCACTTATTGTAGATGCTAACAAGAATCTTAAAATCAAATTAGAAGTAAAAAATGCTAAAATGGCAATTGCTAGCTGTGATGAAAAAAGAATACAGCAAGTGCTGAGCAACTTACTATCAAATGCTATTAAATATAGTGATCATGGAATTATAAAAGTACTTATTAAACCTGCTAAAGATAAAATAGCAATTTCAGTTTCTGATGAAGGGGTAGGAATACCAAAAAGTGAAAAGTCAAAAATATTTACGCCATTTTTTGAAAGCAGTAGAACTAAAAGCTCTGCTGAAGGTAAAGGACTTGGTTTATCTATAGCTCAAAAGATAATTACTTTACATCATGGTATTATTAAAGTGAAGGATAATGACAGCAAACATTCAGGGTCTATATTTACATTTATATTGCCATGTGAGTCTGAGGAAGTAGCAAGTGAGGATGGTTTGGCAACAAAACGTAATCTGGAAGAGTTTAAAAAAGCTGCTTAAGATTGCTAATTGCAGTTTAAAAATATAAAATTCTTGTAATCCATTATTTGGGTTAAAAATATCTGCTTTAGAAATAGTTAACATAGATTTTTCTATGCAAAAAAGTTATGCTAAATAATATATTTATTTTTATAGTAGCTAAAATGACCGTAGAGAATCAAAATTATACGACTGCAGATAAAAATCTTTTCTTGAGCAAGTCTTTAAATCAAAAAGAATTTTCTAGTCAATCACTTCCTTATGATGCTTCTACTAGAAGATATGAGAGAATAACATCATCTCAAGAAACTTTTATATTAATGGATGCTTCTTTAGATAAAAATACTATTAAACCATTCATGTTTATAGCAGACCTCTTATATAAAAATGGTTATTCTGCACCTAAGATATTTACACAAGATAAAAATCTTGGTTTCTTACTTTTAGAAGATTTAGGCGAGATAAGCTATGCTTCTTTATTGACAAATCCTTCTAAAGAAGATTTAGCAGAAATAGAAAAAAAACTTTATAAAAAAGCAATTGACCTTTTAATTGATTTACATAAAAAAATAGTCGTCAATAAGATAGAAGTCTCTTCTTATAAAAAAGAATTTCTTACTAATGAAGCTGTTTTATTAGTAGATTGGTATATTCCAACATTGACTGGAAGTCCAATTTCAGAGAATTTAAAACAAGAGTATATACAGGCATGGGATAAAATTTTTAATCATATTTATTATGCTGAATCATGTTTAGTTCTAAGAGATTATCATATTGATAATTTAATGTGGTTAGAAGATAGACAAGGAATAAAAAAAGTTGGTTTGCTTGATTTCCAAGATGCTGTTAAAGGTTCTTATGCTTATGACGTAGTTTCTCTTCTTGAAGATGCAAGACGTGATGTTAATGAAAAGATGTCTCAAGAATTGTTGGAGTATTATATAAGTCAAATGGAGATATTGGATAGAAAGAAATTTCTATCTGATTATAAAATACTTGGGACACAACGTAGTTGTAAAATTGTAGGGATTTTTACTAGAAAAGCAATACGTGATAATGATACAAGATACTTAAAACATTTATCAAGGGTGTGGGGGTATATAAAAAAACATATTAATCATCCAATACTTGAGCCTTTAAGGATTTGGTTTCAAAAAGCGAATATTCCTGTTATGAACATTTCTACTTTATAAATTAAAATGATAAAACAAGCATTTATTTTAGCAGCAGGTCTTGGCACTAGAATGAGGGAGTTGACTAAAGAAATTCCTAAGCCAATGATTACAGTAATAGGTCAATCTCTTATTACGAGATTAATTGATCAACTTATTGCGCATGGAGTAACTAGGATTATTGTAAATACTTTCTATAAAGCTGATTATTTAATAGAGCATGTAAAAAAACATATGGAAAAGAATTCCAGTGAAGTAGAAATATTTTTTTCTAAAGAGTCAGAATTACTAGATACTGGAGGAGGTATAGTTAATGCTCTAAAATATCTTAATAACGAACCTTTTTTTGTTGTAAATAGTGATGCAGTTTTCATAGGAGATGAAAATGTTTTCTCTTTTCTTAATAAGAATTGGGATAGCTCTATGAAAACACTTTTCTTATTAGCACCACTAGAAAGAACAATAGGTCATGATGGTAAAGGTGATTTTTTCTTAGGTCCTGAAAAACAATTAATATTACCTAAAGATGATCTTGTTAATCCATCACATGTATATATAAGCACTCATATAACTAGACCAGAAATTTTTAAAGATCATAAAGCTGAGCCGATAAAATTGATGGAAATATATAAGAAATTTCTTGATAACAATATTTTAGAAAATTCATATGGGATTACTTACCCTGGTCAATGGTTGCATGTAGGGACACCTGAGGCGTTAGATCAAGCTGCTAGCTTTATTACTAACCCTGATTGCAAATAAAAATTTTCTTAATTCATACTCATTACGCTATAAATCCTAATAATGGATCATCCATAAGGATTTTCTACTGCACCTGGTTCTCCTATTAAACCTGCAGGAAATCCTTCTCCCTCCATTGGCAACTGAAATTGTCCTTTTCCTTGAAGACAATGATATGCTAAGACACTAAATATAGTGACTCCCACACCAGCACCAAATGAATATATCCAACTATACTGAGAGTTTACATTAGGAATATTTTCAGTGTCAGCTGTTGATTTTGTGATGATATCGGAATCATCTTGTATAATTTTGGGTGGTGTTTCCTCTGAGTAAGATAATGTAGGTATATGTTGGCTCTGAACTGGTGCAATCTTGTTACAAGTAATGAACCCCTCTTCTTCTAATGCTTTAACACAAAACTTTGCATTGTAATTTCCAGAGATCTTGAATATATCAACATCTCCTAATTCTTGCCAAGATTCAATTTCTTTACCTTGCTTATTGCAGATTTTTATATTTTTTGCTTTGAGTGCTTCAAAACATTTTTCTGTTCTATCATCCTCGTCTTCAACAAGATTATCTATAAAATCAAAAAGATTAAAGGCCATAACTCTCCTCATTAATTAGTATACTAATCGTACTTAAAAACCGGAGTCTTCAGGTATGATTAGTATATTATACTCATAATATTTTAATTCATTATTAGAATTTTAAAACTAGGAGTTTTTAAGTATAATAGACTGCATAAAAAAAGCAGTAAGAGTTATGAATGAAATTGAATTTATAAAAGCAAGTTTAAAATATAAGCAAATAATATTCTCATGGCTAGACGAGCCTCATATGATAGAATTTTGGGATAATAGCCAAGAACATAAAGATGATATCTTGAATTTCATTCATAATAGAAAACAACATTATTTCTCTGGTACAACACAATATTTTATTGGTCTTATTAATAATGAGCCATTTGCCTTTTTGCTTGCTGACGTTATAAGTCCTGAAGAAAATTTACCTCTAGTTCAGGAAAATCATATGCCTAAACATGGGCATGCTATATCAATAGATTTTGGTATAGGAAATAAAGACTATCTTGGTAAAGGGTTAGCAACTTCAACTCTTAAAAAATTTATCTCATATTACCAAGAACAAATAGATAACAAGGCTAATACATTTTTTATTGATCCCTCTGAAAATAATTCACGTGCAAAGCACGTTTATAAAAAAGCAGGTTTTAAATACATTGGTAAGTTTAATCCAACTGAAGGGGCTTTTATTGATGTTCCACATTTATTGATGGTAAAGAAATTCTAGGCAATTAAATTAAATGATAATGATCGAATTTTTCCTAACAGATCTTTTCTAAATTCTTGTAATTTGAAATTATAGTAAGAGGCTATTTTAGTAACCTCACTAAATTGTCCTGCACCTATCTCAACTATACAAATGCCATCTTCTTTTAGAAAGTTTCCTGCAATTTCAAAAATTTTTCTATAACAATCTAATCCATCTTTCCCTCCATCTAAAGCGGTTATAGGTTCATAATTTTTTACATCTTTTTGGAGAGTGACAATATCTTTACTTTCTATATAAGGAGGATTTGAAATGATTAAATCAAATTTATTTTCTAATTTCAGGTCAGACCAATTTGATTTTAAAAATTTTGCTCTTTTTACTAAATTTAATAATTCAGCATTTTTTCTTGCTATTTGTATAGCACCTTCGGAAATATCAACTCCAACACCAGTAGTATGTGGTATAGCACTTAACAATGTTAAAATTAGACACCCAGATCCAGTTCCTAAATCAAGAATTGAACCTGCTGCTTGTGTTTGCAAATATGATAGTGCTAATTCAATTAAGGTTTCACTATCAGGTCTAGGAATTAGTACATTCTTATCAACAATAAAATCAATATCGTAGAATTCTTTTTTGCCTATTATATAAGCGATAGGTTCATTGTATTGTCGCCTCTTGATAAGTTTAAAAAATTTTGTAGTTAGCTCAGAAGAAATTTCTTCATTGCTTTTTAATAATAAAGTTTCAGTGTTATATGACGTAATATATGAAAGTATAATCCTAGAGTCTAGAGCTGCAGAATTTATATTATTTTCATTTAATATTTTTGTTCCTTCACGTAATAAATCTGTTATACGCATTGGAGTTGTTAGGATTTTAAAGAGGAGAAATATCTAATCACTTCGTCATGATTTGAAAAATGTATTGTAGGTTGGTAATTTGTGTACGCCTCTGATGTATAATCATCTGTTCCAAAAAATACAGGAAGACATTGAGAATTATGTGCTGCTGCCATATCAGTTGCTGAATCACCAACAAACCATACTTCTTGATTTGGTTCCATACCAATATCTTTAAGAGCTTTAAATACAGGTAAGGGTGATGGTTTATCTTCTTTTAAATCACCAGAACCTACAATAGATAAAAAGTATTTTTCTGCTCCTAGATCTTTTAGTTCATTTATCAATAATTCTTTAGCTTTATTACTTACAATAGCCATTTTTATATCTTTCTTTCCTATTTCTTCCAATGCCTTTTCTGCTTTTGGTAGAAAAGCGATATTTGACTTTGCAAGTTGCTTATATGATTCTATAAATACTTTTCTTACCTCGTCATGATTTTGTTTATGAAAACGTTTTTCTATAAAGCTTTTTGCACACATACGCCTATGTTCCATTAACTCTCTTTCAGACATCGGCGGTGAGTTAAATCTAATAAGAGTATCTTGTATAGAATCACAAATTAAACTCAATGAATCTACAAGAGTATTATCCCAATCAAATATGATTAGTTTTGGTTTAGTTAATTCAATATTTTGGACTAAAATTTTCATTTAAGCTGGCTCTTTTACTTTAACAACTGGTTCTATTGGTTCTTTAATTATACTGTTAGTACCCTCATAAGTGTTTACATTTAAAAGTTTTAATTTTCTATGTAAAGCAGATCTCTCCATCCCTATAAAATTGGAAGCTCTTGAAATATTATTACCAAATCTATTCATTTGTTCTTGTAAATATCTTCTTTCAAACATTTCTCTAGCTTTTTTTAGAGGAATAGACATAATCTCTGCGTCCATTTGTAGTACTGTAGACCTTATCTTATTTAAAAAATATAATGGCAACATACTTGTAGTAACAGTAGTTTTTCCTTGAATTTTAGCTAAAATCATTAACCATTCTAAGGTGTTTTTAAACTGTTTAACATTGCCTGGCCATTCGTAACTTCTAAATTTCTCCATTACGTCTTCGCTTATAGTTATTTTTCTTAAGTTTGAATTTTTTGCAAAATAACTTATAAAATATGTACATAATGCACAAATATCATCTTTTCTTTCTCGTAAGGATGGTGCTGTAATCTGTACGGCACTTAATCTGTAATAAAGATCTTGAAGAAAATTTCCTTTTTTTACTTCTTTTTTTAGATCAATAGAAGAAGATCCAATTATTCTTACATCCATATTACTCTCGCGTTTCGAACTATGTTTTTTCAAAAGCTTAAGAATTTTATGTTGTAAATTGAGAGGTAATAGTCCAATTTCACTTATAAATAATGTGCCATTTCTTAATAACTCCAAAAGATTCAATCCATTGTTAGTATCACTAAATACTTCTTGTGTTGCTTTCTCATGTAATAAAACAGAAGAATTTATTTTTATGAAGGGAGCACGTCTATTTGACTGTTTATGTATGGTTCTTGCCACTAATTCTTTACCAGCGCCAAACTCACCTTCAATTAAAATTTTTGAAGCAGTGTTTGCTACTTTATTTATTGTAGATTTTAAACTAACAATGGGTTGACTATTGCCAATTAATTCTGCTTTTTTTGTTATTTTCTTTTTTAGTTCTGCATTCTCCTTTTTTAATATTAAAGTTTCTGCTGCACGTTTTACAGTCACTAAGAGTTTACTGGAAGTAAATGGTTTTTCTATATAATCATATGCACCCATCTTAATAGAGTTTACAGCAATTTCAATTGTGCCATGTCCACTAATCATAATCACTGGAATTAAAGGATATTTGCGTTTTACTAACTCTAAAATGCCCAATCCATCCAGATTACTATTTTGAAGCCATATATCTAATAATATTAAATTTGGCGATAATTTACTTATCTTCTCGAGTGCTTCATCGCTATTTTTAGCTGATGAACAGCAAAATCCTTCATCTTGTAAGATATCTGAAATAAGAGTGCAGATATCTTCTTCGTCATCTATTATAAGAACGGTGGTACCATACATCATATGTTTACAGCTATTAAGTTAACTCTTTTTCTCTCTCTAAATTCAACAACATATCTTTATGTTTTAAATTAGTAGGCAGGATAATTTCAACTATTGCATTATCATAATTGCCATTCTTGATTATAAGCTCACCTTCGTGGTCATCAACAATTTTTTTTACTATTGCAAGTCCTAACCCTGTTCCTTTTGCTTTAGTAGTAAAATATGGTTCAATAATTTTGTTTATTGAGGATTTTTTAAAACCTTGGCCACTGTCTTCTACAATAATATGTGCGGCATTAGATTTTTTATATAAAGATACGTTTATAAATTTTTCTTTTTTATGATTTATAATACCTCGTAATGCTTCCTCTGAATTTTTGATTACGTTTGTTAATAGTTGGCGTATTTGTGTCGAATCGAAACATCCTATTATATTTTTTTCTATATTTGCTTCAAATTTAATATCTTTGCCAATAATTTTACGAGAAAAGATTACATCAGTAATTAACCTACTCAAATCTACTCTGTCAAACATAGGAGTAGGCATTCTAGCAAATTTGGAGAACTCTTCTATTATTTCTCCTATATCTTGAGAGTGTCTTATAATTGTATTGACATACATGTTAAAATCTTTTTTATCTTTTATATATTTTGAATATTTTTCCTTAATTCTTTCTGCTCCAAGCTGTATTGGTGTTAAAGGATTTTTCACTTCATGAGCAATTTTTCGTGCAATATCAGACCAAGCTTTATATCTCTGTGCCTGAATAATCTGTGTCATATCATCAAATGCTATAATATAGCTTATAACATTATTTTGTTTATCAACATCCTTACCTACTTTAACCAGAAAAGTCAGTGCACGTCCTTTAATTCTAGATTTTACTTCTCCACTAATTTCTTTAGTTTTTGAGTTAGAGATTTTATTTATTAAACCAAGAAATTCAGGTAATAATTGGAATAAATCTAAACTCTTTATATCAGATTTTTTCAGACCTAGCAGTTTCATACCAGATTCGTTGATAAGTGTTACTTTACGATTAGAAGAAACTGCGATAATTCCTGTAGAAACCCCCGATAATACCACCTCCATAAATTTTCTTTTTTGATCTATTTCATTATATGCATGGATCAGTTTTTCTTGTTGTTCTGATATTCTCTCAGTCATTAGATTAAAAGCTCTGGAAAGATTTGCTATCTCGTCATTTTCTGGTCCTTCAGGTAATTTAACTGCGAATTTTCATTTCTTTACTTTTTCGGTTGCTAATACAAGCCTTATAATTGGATCAAGTATAGCTTTAGAAAAAGATATGCCAATAATGCCTGCGATTAAAAGCAACACTATGGAGATCATTAAAAACGCAAAAGAAGACTTTAATTGTAATTCCATTATATTGCTTTTAATGGAATTATATTTAGTTGCAGCATTCTGGGATTGTTTTATATGTTTTACAATAGCATTGTCTATTTGCTTACCAATAACTAAAAAACTATTTGGCGTGCTATGTAAGGCTGTTATAGCACGAATTTTATTAAGTTTTTTAAATATAACAGTTTCTCCATTTGCTGCCCTTTTATAATATTCATCAGGTATTCTCTCAAGAGACAATGAAATACCAAATCTACTTCTAAGAACTGGGGCATGTCCATAAAATATAGCGGCCTCAGACATATCATTTAACTCGACAAAAGAGTTAATTACGTCAAAAAATAATTTAGGTTTAGAGGCTAAATCATGTTTAATTATGTTGTCGTCTAGTTCACTAGCAATAGATTTAGCTTTCATTTTTATCATCTCTTGATTTTCTTTAAGATATGATTCAGCTACAAGAACTGATTCTTCTAGCACTGTTGTAATTTTTTTATCAAACCAAGATTCAACTACATAATAAAGAAAGAAATTAGCAATTATTGCTAAAATTAAAGTTGGGACACCTGAGAGCAAACTAAAAATTAATAGGATTCTTTTTTGTAATCTTGATCCATAAAGCTTTCGTTTCTTATTTATTCTACTGAAAAATATTTTTCTAAATACGAAAGACATAAGAAAAACAAAGAGGAGCAGATCTAAAATCAAAATAAAAACAAGGTAACGATTATACTTTCCTGTGTCCCAATTGCTTTCAAGCAAGAAGAAGGTGCCTGTGAGAGACACAGCTAATAAGAGTATTAAAAACGTTGCTCTTATTTTTATGAAAGAAAAAAAGTGTTTAACTTTTTGCATTTGGGTTGATTTTTAGTGCTTTAATTTTTTTACGTAGTGTTGCTCTACTTAACCCGAGAACTGAAGCAGCCTGTGATTGATTTCCCTTTGTTGCTTTTATAGTTGAACAAAACAAGCTCTTTTCAAATTGAAAAAGCATTTTTCTATATAAATCAGCACTCCTTAAACTATCTATATTATTAGGAACAAATTCACTAATATAACTGTCTATAAATTCATAAAATGATTTTTGTTTTGTCTTCATTATTCTATTTACTCTGAAGCTGTTCATTATAATATATTTATCTAAAATTTCAACTTTAAAAAACTTCTGAGTTTTTGGATGTGATGAATATAAAAATTCTTGTTTTATAACTAAAAGAAGTTATAAATCACCCTAATAATATCTACTATAAGTTTAAGTAAAAGGAGAAAAGAATGGTATCTCATATAGATATAGCGATAGTAATTGCTTATATGTTTTTTTGTTTGGTAATAGGGTTGCTTAAATATGGTAAGATTAAAAATATACGTGACTATACACTTGGTACTAAACCTTTTCCAACTATCGTATTAATGGCAACAACTCTTGCTACTGTAATAGGCACAGGGCGTATAATTGGTAATACAGAGAAAGTATATGAATTAGGAATAATTTATATGATTTCTTTTATTTTTGTTCCTATATCTTGGCTTATTCTAACAAGAATGCTTCTTCCTAATATTCAAATATTTCGTAAACATAAATTTATTTCATTAAGCGATATTATGGAATATTGGTATGGTAAGTTAGGCAGATGGGTAACTAATGTCATATCAATATTGATAGCAGTTGCAGTTGCTGCAAGTAGTGCTATAGCTATTGGCTATCTCCTGCATCACTTTTTAGGTATCTCAGAAACTATAGGCATAATTATTGGTTTAGGTGTTGTTACAATTTATTCTGCATTTGGAGGTATAACTTCTGTTGCTTTTACTGATGTATTTCAATTTTTAATATTTTTTATAGCCCTACCTATCGCTTGTTTTATTAGTTATCAGGACACAGGAGGGCTTGAAAAAATATGGCATTCACTACCAGAAACACATACACATATTAAAGTAGATAATATTCCTTTATTTGTTAGTTTCATATTTTATTCATCACTGCCTTATATTGATATTTCAAGTATTCAAAGAGTTTTAATAGCGAAGGATAGGGAGCAATTATTGCGGGCTTTTATAGGGGTAGCAATTTTAACAATTCCTCTAATGATGATAGTGTGTTTTATAGCTTCAGTAACTTACCATGATAATCCTAATATTGAATCTGGTAAAGTATTGTATCATTTTATAGATAATTATTTACCTCCAGTTTTGAAAGGGTTTATGATAGCTGGGATTTTGGCAGTTATAATGTCTACTCAAGATTCTTACTTAAATACCACAGGTGTATTGATATCACATGATGTTTGCAAGCAAATTTGGCCTTCTTTGACGGATAGACAAGAATTATTTATTGCTCGTATTTCTTGTGTTGTTATAGCTTTAATTTCTATCTCAATGATTGTTTTAACAAAGGGTATTATGGATATGATATGGATTGCTGGTAGTTTTTCAGCACCATTAGTAGCAACTCCATTAATGGCAGGACTGATCGGAGCACGAATTAATAAAAGTTCATTTATTGGTGTAGTGATCTTTTCACTTATAGCCATAGTAATTACACGTTTTGTTACAGGAGTATTTGATACAAGAAGTCTTGCGGTTGGTATGGTAACTTCAGCTATTGTTTTGTATATCTTACACAAAAGAAATAAAGGAGAGTCTGTATTTTCTTTTCCTAGAATTAATGTGAATTTGTTATTTAATAAACTAAATGAGCAAGTATTAAATAGTTCTTATTCTATTAATTCTTTATATAGGGTTGGTGTAGTTCTTTGTGGTAATTTTTTAGTTGGAGTAGCTTTTGCAAATTTAGATTTCTTTACTCCATTTAATGTTACTCTTATTGTTATATCAAGTTTATTGATGTTGCTTTTACTAAATGAATTCTGGAATTATAGATTAAAGAGGTATTCCATTGATATTTGGAAGGCTTGTCTCACCATTGGTCTATTATTTGTTCCTTCTTACATATTTTTTGCACATGACTTTCATATGCTTTGGTTATGTAATCTTATACTGTCGACAATTTTATTTATTGTGATGAGTGATATTGTAGTTGGTATTGCATTTGCAGCAATTGCTGGGTCAATTGGCTATCTCCTTTCTCAGATTTTTTATTTCAATGTAAGTTTAGTATCAAGAGAGTTTGGAAATATTTCATGTGCTGCAATGTTAATTGCAATTGTTATACAAATATATAATCGTCATACTATTACTAAGAATACTTATAGGGAAATAATGCGAGAAGTGGATAGAAAAACTGAAGAAAGAGCTGTAGAACTTAAGAAAGCTCTCAATATAAAAAAAGAATTCCTAAATAAATTAAGCCATGAAATCAAAAATCCTATACATAATATGCTTGCCTTATCAGAAGGCATGTATGATTCGTGGTATGAATGGTCAGAAGAGGAAAGGCAAACATTTATTAAAGGAGTGATCGATAGTAAAAAAAGTTTGATGGATTATACTTCAAGTATTCTTGACCTTGCTTTATTGGAAGAGGAAAAAATGCCTCTTGATATAAAAAAAGGAGTAGATCTTATTGATCTTGCTAAAGATGCTATTAATAGAATTTCACCTCTTGTTATAAAACAGAACAAAAATATCGGTGTTGAGTTAGAAATACAAGCCTCAAAGCCAGCAATTGTTAAATGTGATTCTAAACGAATAAGTCAAGTAATAGATAGTATATTAAAAAATGCTATTACATATACCCAGTATGGTACAATTAAACTATCTATTGATACTAAAAAAGATTATGTAAGAGTATCTATAGCAGATCCAGGAGTGGGTATACCTGACGATGAAAAGTTAGAGATATTTACCCCATTTTTTGAAGGTAGTAGAACCAAGAGTTTAGCTAGAGGTAAAGGAGTTGGACTTTCTATTGCACAAAAGATAATGATTTTACACGGGAGTACTATTCAAGTGAAAGATAATGAAAGTAAACCAACTGGGTCAGTCTTTTCATTTATATTACCATCTAAAGACCTCGAATTTTAAGTGTACTAAAAATGTAGTCAGTGTATTTAGTGGGGAGGGTGATAGGAAATTACTCTCAAAAACTAAAGAATTTTTAGGTGTAATGAGTATAAACTATCATTCTGAAAGAAAAGAATATTGTATAACCTGCAAATCAGTTGCTTATGACTACAGGTTATACATTAACATATAATTATTTGTTTAACGCTCTATCTTTTTTTACTAAAGAAACAGTGCCGTTAACTAAAGAGGTAAATATATCATCTATTGTGATACCTAACCTTCTTGCGTTTGAAATATCATATACTCCATCTAAGGCTTTGCTGTGTTCTCCATGAGTGCCTCGTACAGCTAGGCTATATTTCTTAGCAATTGATTTAATGGTTTTGATGTCAATATTTTTAAGTTTTATGTGAACACTTACACGCATTCCTGTACCTATGTTTGTAGAGTCACTGTTGAGATATCCAAGTTTATCATCATGTGCAAATTTTAAATCTTTCTCTAATATATTTAGGGCATGAACAAATTTACTATGTATTTTTTCTAAATCAGCAGTTTTTTCTAAATATATAATTCTGAGATGGTCTTCTTCGTTAATCCACACTATAAATTTTTTATCTTTACTAATGTAAGCACCTCTTCCTACAGGCCAATTATCTGCTATACCTGCGGATTGTAAGTATTTATCCTTATTCATAGGTTTAAAGATCAGATGTTCATTTACCATTTTTTTGTATTGATCTTCAGATAATGAACCTATGGAATAATATGTGCCTTGGTATTTTTTAGGTAATTCTTTTATTGCAGTAAGCACAAGATCTTTCACCTGTATTCTTTGTTTTTTTGTCATAGAAGATGGGAAAGGGAAAGAAGATAAATTCCTTGCAACTCGTATTCTTGTGGAGATTACATTTTTGGAAAGTATTTTTCGATCTTCTTTTGTGAAATTAAATTTTACTATTTTTGTATTCTTGTTATCCAGAGAGTATGGGTCGTAGTTATGATAGTTTTTTATCGCATGAGAAAAAATAGGACTAAACATTGTATAAGATTCTGCATCTCCTGCATAACATCCTATTTTACTGTCTGGGTTTTCTACACCACTTTTTAAAATATGGTCTAATGTGACCCCAAATTTTGTCTTTTTTTCTTTTAATACATTTCTTTCAGATTCACTTAAAATCTCAAAACCTTCTATACAAAGTGCTTTTGCGTATACCGTGTTACTAATAACACCAGACAATAGGGCTATAGACAATAGGGTTAAAGATATATGTTTTAGATATTTAGGGGTGGATTTGAGATTTTGAAACATAAGATTTTATAATACGTTAAATTTTTATAGATATAGTCATATCAAAGCTGCGTAGTTTTGTCAATTTGTTTCATGGGTGTTAACTCATATAAACACTAGTTTTGGGTATAAGTTTAAGTCTTAAGTATGTAAGATGTATAGAACTTATCTAGCAGAATAATATTCTTGACTGATTGTTGAAAACAAAGTAGCATCTAGCTTTTAATTATACTAACCAAACTTTTTCAGGTATGCTTAGTATATGTTTAGTAATCCATTTTTTAATATTTAAGTTATGTCTCAGATAGAAATTTCAAAAGTAAGGAACATAGGTATTTGTGCCCATATAGATGCAGGAAAAACAACTACTACAGAACGCATTCTCTATTATACAGGTAAATCTCATAAGATTGGTGAAGTGCATGAGGGTGCTGCTACTATGGATTGGATGGAGCAAGAACAAGAGAGAGGGATTACTATTACTTCTGCTGCAACTACATGTGCATGGAATGATCATCGCATTAATATAATTGATACCCCAGGTCACGTTGATTTTACAATTGAAGTTGAAAGATCATTGCGTGTTTTAGATGGTGCCGTTGTAGTATTTGATGGTGTTGCAGGGGTTGAACCACAATCTGAAACAGTATGGCGTCAAGCTGACAAATATAGTGTGCCGAGAATTTGTTTTGTAAATAAAATGGATCGTATAGGTGCAGATTTCATGCGTTGTGTAGAAATGATTAAAGATAGGCTAGGAGCAGTGCCCCTAGTTATGCAGTTGCCAGTTGGTACAGAAGATAAGCTGGTGGGTTTAGTCGACCTAATAAAGATGAGAGCAATTATTTGGAAAGGAGATGATTTAGGCGTTGGCTTTTCTTATGAAGAAATTCCTGCTGATATGAAATCTCAAGCAGAAGAAATGAGGTTAAAACTTATTGAAACTGCAGTTGAAGCAAAAGATTCTGCCATGGAAAAATATTTATCAGGGGAGGAAATTTCAGAAGATGAATTAAAAGAATGTATTAGACAGGGTACAATTGATAGTAAATTTATTCCTGTTTTATGTGGTAGTGCATTTAAAAATAAAGGAGTTCAACCATTACTTGATGCAGTAATTGATTATCTTCCTTGTCCAATAGATGTGCCTGCAATTAAGGGAGTAGATGAAAAAGATGAGCCAATAGAAAGAAAATCTGATGCTAATGCTCCACTTTCAATGCTTGCATTTAAAATTATGACAGATCCTTTTGTAGGGTCACTTACATTCTGTAGGGTTTACTCTGGAGTATTAAAATCTGGTCAGACTGTTTATAATTCAGTCAAAAAGAATAAGGAAAGAATAGGGCGTATCCTTCTTATGCATGCAAATGATAGGGAAGATGTAAAAGAAGCAAGGGCTGGTGATATTGTTGCTCTAGCAGGTTTGAAAAATACAAATACTGGAGATACCTTATGTGATTTGAACAGTGTAGTTATTTTGGAGAGGATGGAGTTCCCAGAGCCTGTTATAGAGGTTGCTATAGAACCAAAAACTCAAGCTGATTACGAGAAAATGGGGGTAGCACTTGGTAGATTAGTTGCTGAAGATCCTTCATTAAGGGTATCAATGGATGAAGAGACAAATCAGACTGTTTTAAAAGGAATGGGAGAATTGCATCTTGAAATTATTGTTGACAGGCTTAAAAGAGAATTTAAAGTTGAGGCAACTATTGGTGCACCTCAAGTAGCGTATAGAGAAACAATTACTAAATCAGCTGAGATAGATTACACGCATAAAAAACAATCTGGAGGAGCAGGTCAATTTGCTCGAGTAATAATGACTCTAGAACCTACAAAGCCAGGAGAAGGATTTATATTTGAGAGTAAAATCTTTGGTGGTGCTATTCCTAAGGAATATATTCCTGGTGTTGAAAAAGGCTTAAAAGCTTCTATGGAAAGTGGGGTGGTAGCTGGATATCCTATGATAGATTGGAAAGCAACATTAACTGATGGTGCCTTCCATGATGTGGATTCAAGTGTGCTTGCCTTTGAAATAGCAGCAAAAGCTGCATTCAAAGAAGGAGTGCCAAAGGCTGGCCCTAAGTTGCTTGAGCCAATCATGAAAGTTGAAGTCATTACTCCTGAAGAATATATGGGTGATGTGATAGGTGATCTAAATAGCAGACGTGGTCAAGTAAGTGGTATGGAAACACGCGGTAATGCTAGAGTAATTAATGGTACGGTTCCTTTGGGGTCTATGTTTGGATATGTTAATACGCTAAGATCTGTTTCTCAAGGACGTGCTCAATATACAATGATATTTTCTCATTATGAGCAAGTGCCAAATAATGTTGCAGATGAGATTATTAAAAAAACTACAGGAGCTAGTTAATATTTTATACAGCTTTGCCTGCTGTAGTTATATATCTGTTATTCTTCAAATACGATTAGTATATACTCCTCGTACTTGAACATTCCTATTTTTAAGTTTGAAAATAAAGTTGCTATCTTCGCTTAAAAATGCCTCAAATATCGCCAATATTCTCGGATTTTTAAGCTTGATATCACCTCTATTTTCTTTCTTAAAATATCGTAATCTTCAAGTACAAGGAGTATATTTCTCTAATTTGGTTTTAGATAAGACCGATATTTTTTATAATAATTTTTCCAAAATATCTTTGTGGATCTGGAAGAATAAAAGCAGGTTTTTTATATTCAAAAGTAATTGTTAAAACTGCTTGTATTGTACAGCCGAGTATTTTTCCTGTGTCGCTATCAATGCCGCTTGGTATGTCTATAGAGATTATTTTCTTTCCATTTGTTGCTTTAATGATTTTTTTATATATTCCTCTAACCTCTTTATGTAAGCCTATACCAAATAATGCATCTATTATTAGATCATAATTATCTAAGTTTAGATCTTTAAAATCTATAATTTTGTCTTGCCATTTAGCTCTGTTAATTGCTGATGCTTCAGACAATTTTTTGATATCAATTGATGTATCTGAGGCAACTTTAACTTTCCAACCATTATTTTTTAAAAGTCTTGCTACAACAAATCCATCGCCACCATTATTACCTGGGCCACATAATACTAATATTTTACAGGGTTTGTAATATTTAATTACTTCTTCATATACAGATGTGCCTGCTCTTTCCATTAATGATGTTATAGAAATTCCTGATTGGATGGCTTTTTCTTCCAAAGCGAATATTTCTTTGCTAGTGAGGATTTTCTCCATAGTTATTTTTATAGATCCGGTCTATATTTTTTGGTACGTGTTTTTGCATTTTCTAAACGCCATTTCTTGATTTTTTCATGATTGCCACTTAGAAGTATTTCAGGAGTTTTTAGTCCTTTCCAACTTGCTGGTTTTGTATATTGGTCGTATTCAACTAAATCTTCATAATCAGTATCAGTACCAAAGCTTTCTTCCTTATTTGAAATGTCCTTGCCTAATACGCCTGGCATAAGACGGACGCAAGTATCAATTACAACAAAAGCAGCAGTTTCTCCACCAGATAAAATATAGTTACCGATACTTAATTCTTCTGCTTGATAATAATCTAATACTCGCTGGTCTACTCCTTCAAACCTTCCACAAATTAGGATTATATTTTTCTGGACTAGAATCTTACTAGCAAGCTTTTGTGTTAGTAATTTTCCTCGTGGAGATAGATATATTACTGTAGCTTTAGGGTTAGTAAAGTTTTTTTGAGCATTCTCTATTGCGTTTCCTAGCACATCTGGTCTAAAAACCATACCTGCTCCACCGCCAGATGGTGAATCGTCTACAGAGTTATGTTTATCTATTGCAAAATCTCTAATGTTTATTACTTCTAAATTCCAAATTTTTTTTTCAAGAGCTTTACCGACAACTGATATTCCAAGGGAGCCGGGAAATAGATGGGGAAATATAGTAAGAACCTTAACGTTAAACATGATGGAGTGTATTAAATTATAGTTTATGACGTTTCTTTGATCGTCTAGCTCTGGTTCTACTCCGCATATTTTGTTTTTTTAAGTTCTTTTTTATTAAAAGATATATAGGAGAATTTTTGTTTTCGGCTACATAGTCTAAAGCTGAATTGCCTGAGTTATCTAATTTTTTCAGGTTGCAGTTTTTTTTAATTAAAAAATTTGCTACTTCAAAGTTTTTCATTTTTGCAGCTATCATAATAGGAGTCATTCCCTCTTCGTTTGATAAGTTTACGTTTGCACCTTTGGAAATTAAAAATTTAGCCATATTATTTCTATTATGTAAAATTGCAGTTATAAGTAAACTATTACCTAATTTGTCTTTAACAGAAAGTAAATGGTAATTATTAACTAAAGCATGTAAAGCATCTCTGTCCCCAGTTTTAATTGATTGAAAAGCGTTATATGCTAATTGGGATAGATATAAGGGCTTTGGTAAATGGGGATTATCTACATGCACATATGCAGGTAAAGTTTGTGTTTTATAGTTAATTGCTGAAAATCTGGCTATATCTTGAATAGCTGCTTGTTCTTTAGGAGATTTTTCAATGTCTTTTAGTAATAATATTTTTTTATATATGTTAAAACTATTGGATATAAAAGCCTGTTCTGGAATGTTTGGGTTAATGTAGTCATAAAAATAAACACTTGGGTCTTTATCTATAAAATTAGTTATTTCTTTAATAAAGTAAGCTAGTTGCACAGTATTATAGGTAGAGTTTTTGATATCTTGCTTTTTAGGGAGAATATTTCTATCAGTAAGGGAAACGAATGATGGATTGATTACTTTTGGTGATTTATTTAAAGGGTTTGCACAACAAAATCTATCATAAAATATGGATAGAAATAATATTACAAATAAGGATACCCATTGGACTTGAAGGCTCCGATTTTTAAGCATGCCCCTGCGAAGGCAGGGGTTAAAAATAAAGCAACTATTCTCACATGAAAATGTCTTGAATATCGCCAATATTATCGAATTTTCATGCTTGATATTGACTTCATTTTCTTTCTTAAAATCTCGGACTTTCCAAGGCCAATGGGTATATTTCCAAAATTTGTGCATTTATTTTTTTATATAATTTTTTTAAGTATTTTTTTTATTTCTACTTCTAAAACCTCTTTTACTATGCCTTCTAAATTATTATTTAACCATGATTTAAGATAAGGTCGTAATGTTTCTTTAAAAATTTCTCTTATTTCTTTTTCTGAGATGTTATGAGTGTTTTTTGTTAAAGTATTTAATCTATGAGTAAATTTTTTGATGTGTTTTGCTATAGGATCAAAATTCTTTTTTTCAATTATATCTTCTAAGTTATTATCTTCTAGTGTGGAAGAACTTGTAACGACATTAGTAAGTTCCAATATTTCTTGATCTTCACAAACTTCATTAGAAGAGGGAAGAGGACTTTGTGTTTTTTTTATATCCTCATTAATGGTTTTTTTTATTTTTTCTAATATTTGGTCTATTGAATCTACGTCTGTAGTTTTACTCATTATTACCTTCCTCTTTTAAGACATAGTAACCATACTTGTCGGTATTCTCATATATGATTAGTATAGGTTAGAAAGCTCCAATTAATTGCCATTTAATTGAGTTATAGTTTTTCAATGGATTATAATATTGGGTGTTTAATTTTAGTCCTGTTGCTGTGCATTCTCCCACTATAGATTTTAAAGTATAAAGAGACACATAATATTTAGATTGTGCTTGGATAAAATTTATATATGCAGTAAAATAATCATTTTGGTATTGAATTATATCTAAAGTAGAAATAAGCCCTGCTTTTTCAGAAGCTTTTGCTCCGTCATAGGCAATTTTTCGTGCTTTATACTCATCTTGTCGTGCTTTTAAACTAGTTTTATCTGCTTGAAGTGTTGCCCAAGCCTGAGTAGCACGTGATCTTGTAGATTTAATAGTAGCATTCATTTCATTTTGAGCTTGAGCTGCTTTGCGTTTAGTTTCTCTTAATTTAGACCAGCTACTTGGTTGAAATAATGGCATAGATAGTTCAACTGTTGTGGTAAAGTTTCTTAACCCTCTAGTTGTTGCATACCCTTGTTTAGTGTCATCAGATATAGAATGTTGCAAGTCAACAGTTGGTAATACATTGCCCTTTTCTACATTAATATTTTGTTTTCCTGCGTCAGCAGAGTTTCTTGCAGATTTTACTTGAGGATTTTTTGTAGCAGCTATATTTAGTGTTTCGCCTATAGTTTTAGGCAATAAGAGATTATTTTTGGGTAAAGTTAAGTTGCGTGCAGATAAACCTATGGTAGATTGAAAATTTGCCTTGGAAGTTTCATAACTAGCTTGAGCAGTGGCTCTTTCTGATTTAGCTTTTGAAAGTTCTGCTTCTGCAAGAGCAACATCTGTTTTGGAAGCATCTCCAGCTTTAAAACGTTGCCTAGTACCATTTAAAAGTCTTGCATTATCTTTTTCTTTAGTTTGAGTAATCTGAAATATTTCTTTTGTAGCTAAGGTATTCATATAAGCATCAGTAGCTTTTAAAAAAACTTCTTGTTCTTTATTATCAAGATTAGCTCTTGCTGCTTCTATTGAGAAGCGAGCTGTTTTTATACTAGCTATATCTGCACCACTTCTAAAAAGATTTTGTGAGATTGTTAAAGAATGTGTTTTTCCATCAGTTGAATTATTTGTTGCTCGCGTTGAAGTTACAATTTTTTTTTGTTTTGTATATTGTTTGGTAGCTTTTGCAGTTATGTTAGGAAGCCAGCGAGATAATGCTTGCATAATTGCTTCATCTGATGCTTTTAAACTTTCTCTTTGTGCATTTAATTCAGGATTTGTTTTATAAGTATTAATCAATGCATCTTCTAATGTTACTGCATGTGCAGTTATAGACATTGTGGCAATTAATAAGGATATGGTAATTTGTTTTATCTTTTGTTGCATATGAGTTTTTAACTTTTACCCCGATGTTAACATAATTAAAGTATATACAACTATATTGTAAAAAAAAAGCCTTGATAAGTTTTATCCACAACATTAAATTAAATTGTAAATCCATTGCACTTAAAAATCGGAGTTTTCAAGGAAAGTGGCTATATGGCCGAGTAGCAAAGTGGTAATGCCGTGGACTGCAAATCCACTATACATCGGTTCGATTCCGATCTCGGCCTCCATGATTTCTTAAGGATTTATTCTTATTCAGATAGCTTACCGTGTTGTTTGCTTTATTTTGGAAAGCTAATTTTATGTTGTGATTATTATGTTATAATCGACAATAGATAGATGATATTGGCATGGTTGAAAATCAAAATATATTAGAGCAATTTTTAGAAAAAATTATTGTAGAAAGAGGAAGTTCTAACAATACGATAATCGCTTATAAACGTGATATTCAAGACCTTTTTCAATTTTTATTAAAAACTAACCATGAAGATTTGACGGAAGTTTCTCTTACTGTGTTACGAAATTATATATCTTCTCTTACTGAGAAGAGTTTTTTACAACCTAAAACAATTGCTCGTAAAATATCTGCAATAAAACAATTTTTTTTGTTTCTTCATGAAGAAAAATTTATTAAAGCAAATGTTGCTGGTAACTTAGAGACTCCAAAACTTGCTCAGAATATTCCTACAATATTTGATGAATCTTGTGTAGAGGCACTTCTTGATTCGTGCTATAAGGATACTTCTCCTATTGGGTTAAGAAATATTGCTATGCTTGAATTGCTTTATGCAACAGGAATGAGAGTATCTGAGCTTATTTCTCTGAGATTATCTCAATTGAATTTGAATGATACAGCAAATATTCGTCCTTATATTATTATTAAGGGTAAAGGCAGTAAGGAAAGAGTGGTTGCAATAAATCAAAAGTCAATTGAAGCAATTAATAAATATTTGTCTCGGATAGGTAGTTTTACAAAAGATAAAAACAATCCGTGGTTATTTCCTTCAAAGCAATCTAAAACTGGGTATATGACTAGACAATATTTTGGTAAAATTCTGAAAAAAATTGCTTATCAAGCGGGATTAAATTTTCAAAAAATTTCTCCTCATAAAATTCGTCATTCATTTGCAACCCATTTGTTAAATAATGGTGCTAATTTAAAGGTGATTCAAGAATTGCTAGGGCATAAAGATATTGCCACTACTCAAATTTATACTCATGTAGCAAATGAGAAGTTAAAACAAACAGTTGAAAAATTTCATCCTTTGTCTAAAAAAGCTATTTTTACTCCTCGCACTTGAACATTTTTGTTAATTTGTAACCCCAATAATGGATTAGGAAGATTTTAGATTTTTAGGATATTTTTAGTGAAAATTAGCAGTTTTTATGAAGGAATAGCAGGGTTATTTCAAGAAAAAACTGCTGATTTGCAGCAAAAATAGACAAAAATATAGTGTTTTCTTAATCCATTATTGGGGTTTGTAGTTTAGTAAGTAGTTGACTCTTGCCCTGATAAAGGTATTCTTTTTTAAAAATAAAAGACAGGTAATTGTTATGGGTATGGATATTGCAGATGTAGTTTTAGCAGGTGTTCAATTTTCTGAAGAAGGTCAGCCAACAGGGTTAGCAAATAATGAAGGGAATTTTACTATTGACAGTGAAGAGGGTCAAGTAGGTGAAACAATGATGGGAATGCCATTTGAAGACATGGCATATATTATTCCTAATAACTATTCTTATCTTTCACATGAAGAAGAAATGGAGGGGTATTTGGCAGATGATGAAGCAGAGAAAATATAAAAAACATGGTTTTTACACTTTGAGATAAGGTATTTTTCGTTTGTAATGCTATTTCTGATGAGATATAACTTAGGTTACAAATTATTTAACGAAAAATATTAAAAGTTTTGATGCGATATAATGATGTAGAGTTGGAATCTTCAGTTACAAATTTTTCTAAGGATTTTTTATATAGAAAACTTGCCAATTGTATACGTGTTTTAACAATTGATGCAGTAGAGCAAGCTCAATCTGGTCATCCAGGAATGCCTCTTGGTATGGCTGATGTTGCAACAGTTCTTTTTGCAGAGTTCTTAAACTTTCTGCCAAATAATCCTGAATGGTTAAATAGAGACAGATTTATTTTATCAGCTGGTCATGGCTCTATGCTTTTATATTCTTTGTTATATTTGACAGGGTATCCAGATATAGAACTTGAAGATATAAAACAATTTCGTCAATTACATAGTAAAACAGCTGGCCACCCAGAATGTGGTTTTTTAAAAGGAATAGAAACAACTACTGGCCCACTTGGACAAGGTCTTGCTAATGCAGTGGGTATGGAGATTGCTCGCAACCTAAATAGAGCAAAACTTGGCACAACTGAAATACTCGATCATTATGTTTATACAATTGTTGGTGATGGTTGTTTAATGGAAGGTATTTCGCATGAAGCATGTTCTCTTGCTGGACATTTACAATTGAGAAATCTAATTGTATTTTACGATAGTAATAATATCACAATTGATGGTGATAAATCTTTATCTGATTCTGAAGATACAAAATTGCGATTTCAAGGGTATAGTTGGTATGTTCAAGAAATAGACGGGCATGATTTTTCTCAAATAAGAAAAGCAATTCAAAATGCACAACTCAGTGAAAAACCGTCATTGATCATATGTAACACTAAAATAGCTTATGGAGCTCCAACGAAAGAAGGGAAAAGCTGTTCTCATGGTGCACCTCTTGGTGCAGAGGAAGTAATGAAGGCAAAAATAAATTATGGTTGGTCAGCAGATAAGAAGTTTTTCATTCCAGAGAGGTTATTAAAAATTTGGCGAGAAATTGGTAAAAATAACTTAATAAGACACCAAATCTGGCAAGAAAAAATAGAAAATATTTCTGATGAAAAAAAAGAAATTTTAAATCAATTGAAAAGTTTTGAAATACCAGAAGATGATCTAAAAAGGGTAATTTTAAATTTGAAGAAGCAATTTATTTTGTCAGATGATTCACAAGCGACTCGCAAAGCATCTGGTGTAATATTGAATTCTTTGTGGGATGTTATTCCTTTCGTAGGGGGATCAGCAGATCTCACTGAGTCAAATCATACTAACCCTAGGCATGTAGAAAGAATAAGTAAAGATAACTGGCTTGCAAACTATTTTTGTTATGGTGTAAGGGAGCACGCTATGGGTGCTATTATGAATGGGATTGCTCTATATGGTGGTGTTATTCCTTACGGAGGAAGTTTTTTAGTATTTATGGATTATATGAAGCCAGCATTGAGGATGGCTGCATTAATGAAGTTGCAAGTTATATATGTCATGACTCATGATTCAATAGGAGTAGGTGAAGATGGGCCCACTCATCAGCCAGTTGAGCAACTCAGTTATTTGCGTGCTATACCGAATGTAAATGTTTTTCGTCCTGCTGATAGTGTTGAAACTGCTGAGTGTTGGGAGTTAGCTCTTAAAAGTAGAACTACGCCATCTGTTCTTTGCTTAACAAGGCAGAAAGTTGCATGTATACGCAAGAAAGATAATAAAAAAAATCAAAGTGCTTTAGGGGCATATATTATTTCTGAATATAAAGGAAAGCATGAAGTAACAATTTTTGCTACTGGTTCTGAAGTATCAATTGCTATGGAAGCACAGAATATTTTGCATGAACAAAAAATAGGGACAAGGGTTATTTCTGTACCTTGTATGGAGTTGTTGGAAAAGCAAGAGGAAGATTATAAAAAAGAATTATTTGGTAATACAACTGTGAAAATTGTTATAGAAGCAGCACTCCAAGCTGGTTGGGAAAGATATCTTGATAAAGATGGAATTTTTATTGGCATGAGTAATTTTGGAGCTTCTGCTCCATGTAAAGACTTATATGAATTTTTTAACATTAACTCAAAAACTGTGGTAAGCTCTGTATTTGAGAAATTAAAGGAAGGTGCAAATTTATGACTTTAAAGATAGCAGTAAATGGGCTTGGTCGTATAGGGAGATGTGTTGTGCGAGCTGTATGTGAGCAGTCATCAGAACAAATAAAGTTAGTTGCTGTTAATGGCACTATGCCTATTGAATCTTATAAAACTTTAATAAAATATGATTCAGTTCATGGAATATTTCCACAAGAAATTAGCACTGATACTGATACGTTGTTTGTTGGTAAGAATAAAGTTAAGTTTTTTAATGAGCGTTCTTTAGGTAATATTCCGTGGGGGAAAGAAAATGTTGATATAGTGTTTGAGTGTACGGGTAAATTTAAGGATAAAGATTCAACTGCCAAGCATTTAAAGGCTGGTGCAAAAAAAGTGATTATATCTGCTCCAGGTAAGGATGTTGATGCCACAATTATATTTGGTGTGAATAACCATTTGCTTAGAGATAATTACAATGTTATTTCAGTTGGATCTTGTACAACAAATGCATTAGCACCTCTTGTAAAAACACTTCATGACTCAATTGGTATAGAGCAGGGATATATGACCACTGTGCATTCTTATACCAATGATCAAAAAGTTTTAGATGGTAGTCATAATGATTTAAGGCGTGCACGTGCTTGCCATCTATCAATGATTCCTACAACCACTGGCGCAGCAAAAATGATAGGTGTAATTATTCCTGAACTTGCAGGAAGAATTGCTGGTTCAGCAATTCGTGTTCCAACACCAAATGTTTCTTTAATTGATTTTGTTTTTTCAGCTAAACGTGAAACTTCTAAAGAAGAAATTAATAAAATTATGCAACAAGCGTCTGAATCTTCTATGAAAAATATTGTGGCTGTTGCTAAGCAAAAACTTGTATCGATTGATTTTAATCATTCTGTTTATAGTGCAGTTTTTGATCCATTTGAAACTCAAGTGGTAGATGAAAAATTGGTTCGTGTAGTAGCATGGTATGATAATGAGTGGGGTTTTACTCATAGAATGATAGATGTTGCGTTGCTCAGTGAAACTTTAGCGATTGCATCAGTATAAGGGTAATCAAAAAATGAAAGGTTTAACAAAAATAACAGAATTAGACGTTAGGAATAAGAAGGTTATTTTGAGATTAGACTTAAACCTTCCTATAGTACAAGGAAAGATAACAGATCTATATAGGCTAGAGAGGTCATTACCAACTATCAAATATTTAATTCAGAACGAAGCTAAAGTAATAATAATTTCTCATTTTGGAAGACCTGAAGGAAAATTTTGTAGAGAAATGTCTCTTGCTCCTATTGCTGATAGATTAAGTGAAGCACTTGCTGGTAAAGAAGTGAAGTTTTTATTGAATATTTTAGCTCCTGATGCACAAGAAAAAATCAGTTTTCTTAAACCAGGAGAAATAATTTTGGCGGAGAATCTTAGATTCCATAAGGAAGAAGAAGCTAATGATTTAGAGTTTGCAAAGAAAATTGCAAGTTTAGGAGAGTTATACATAAATGAGGCTTTTTCTTGTTCTCATAGGTTGCATGCTTCAATAGTGTCTTTACAGAAATTTTTACCAACTGCATGGGGTTTTTTGTTTGCTGAAGAGATTGAAACTTTAGAAAAATATTTAGGTAAACCACAACATCCAGTGCTTGCTATCACTGGTGGGTCTAAAATCTCCTCTAAGATTGGTTTATTAAATTCTTTGGTTAATAAAGTAGATATACTTGTTATTGGTGGAGCTATGGCAAATACTTTTTTAAAAACTCAAGGATATGATGTTGGCAAATCTTTAAGTGAATCAGATCAGATTGAATCAGTACAAAAAATTATCAATAATGCTAAAGCAAATAATTGTTCAGTGATTGTTCCAAGTGATGTTATAACGGCTTGTGATATTAATGAAAATTCGAGTTGTAAGGTAAAGAATGTATCTGAAATAAAGTCAAATGAGATGATTTTAGATGTAGGGCCAAATTTTATTTTTAATATTCTAAAATGTTTAAATATAGCAAATACTATTATTTGGAATGGTCCTTTAGGGGCATTTGAACATACTCCTTTTGATATAGGTACTTCGACAGTAGCTCGAGCAATTGCAGGAGTCACTTCTCATAAAAATATAGTTAGTATTGCTGGTGGTGGTGATGTTGTTTCAGCAATAAATTCTGCTAAGCTTAGCAATAGTTTTACTTATATTTCTACAGGAGGTGGAGCTTTCTTGAAATGGTTAGAAAAAGGTACTTTGCCAGTATTAAACCAAGTTACAAAGGTGTTAACTGAGACATCTTAATTAACTTGCTCAAGCTCTGGAAGAGGAGATTTTAGCATTTTGTAATCTACGCTCAACACTTGTAATTCTCTTTCTTGGCTTTGAAGAGTATTTCGTACTGCTTGGTCTACGGAAGTAACTGTTTTTTGTAATGCTGTAATTGGTTCTTTGCTTGATAGATAATATCCTAGATATAATGCTGAAAATAAATCTCCAGTGCCACTAATAGGCATTGAAAAACTATGTTCTTGAGTTTTTATCATGTAGTTTGATTTACCATTTGAAATGAATGTGTAAGAGTGGTCTGGAGTATCATTGGTAAATTTTATGCCAGTTATGATAACAATTTTTATACCTAAAGAATGAAATTTTTGAGCTATTATTTTAATGCTATTTTTGTCGATGATCTTTATCCCAGATAAAATTTCTGCTTCAAATTGGTTAGGGGTAATAATGTCTGCTTTAAGTTTTTTCTTAAAGAACTCTAATACTTCTGGTCTTACATAACAAGATGTGTTGCCTATTACTGGATCACATAGATAAATCAGATTTTCATTTTTCTTTTTAAATCTGTTCACTGTATCTTGTACTTCTTCACATATTTCTGAGCTACCCATATAGCCAGATAGAATAGCTTGACATTTATTGATAACTTCTAATTCTTCTAATCCGAGAATTACCTCTTTTATATGTTTTCTTGGGAAGATTTCACCTTGCCATTTTTTATAACCTGTGTGGTTAGAAAATTGTACAGTGTTTACTGGCCATACGTCATAACCTAATGCTTGTAATGGGTAGGTAGCGGCCTTATTCCCTACATAGCCATATGCAACATGTGACTGAATCGATAAAATAGCCATTTCTTTCAATTTTTTACTATAGTAACTTCAGTAATGTTTTTCTAATCCATTACTGTGATTATTAGGGTTAGTATGTAATATCTACTTTGATTTGTAAATAATTTATACGTAACATTTTTTTTCTAAATGTTGTGCAAGCACTATCAAGATTAAAATATTTTAGTTGAAAAAAAATTCTCATATGTTACATTCCAACATGGAACGGACACATATATTTAATGATCTTATAGACCTACATGTTCATCTAGGTTCATCTTCTACGCCCCATTTTCTATGGGAAGCAGCACATGAGCAAGGAATTAAATTACCAGAGAAAAACTACAATAAATTTATTAAATCTGCTCTAGTTACAAAAAATCTTTCTTATGATCGATATCTAAATTATTTTCATCTGTCAGAATTAATTCAATCATCTCTTTGGGCGGTAGAGAAAGCTGTTCATCATGCTATTAGTCTCTCATATAGAAAAGCCAATGTTACTTTGCTAGAAATTAGATTCAATCCAATGTTACGCAATAGAAATAATCAGCATGATTTAGATAAAATAATTTTAGCTGCTGCTATTGGTATGAAAAAAGCATGTCTTGAATATCCTGTAAAGGCAGGGTTAATATTAATGATGGACAGAAGATTTGATCCAAAGAAAAATTTAATGATTGCCAAAAAAGCTGTTCAGCTTAGAAATGATGGTGTAATAGGCTTGGATACTGGTGGTCCTATACATGAAGATTTTAAAGTTTCAGATGTTGTGGACGCCTATAATCTAGTAAAAGAATACGGTCTTAAAACTACATTTCATACTGGAGAGGTAACATCTTCTCAGGAGGTATTAGATGTAATTAATTTAATTAATCCAGATCGTATTGGGCACGGTATTCGGTCGGTAGATGATCCTAAAGTTTTAAAATTACTTGCTGATAAACAAATAGTTTTGGAGTTATGTCCTACTTCAAATTTTCGAACATCTGTTGTAAAAGATTGGCAAGAATTCAAAAAGATTATTGATGTATTCAGGGCATACAAGATACCGTTTACTATTAATTCAGATGGGCCAGCTTTTTTGCAGACTAATGTAAAAAAAGAACTTCATAGTCTTTATCAACGAGATATATTATCTGCAGAGGAGATTGAAAACATAAAAAAACTTTCAAGAAAAGTATCTTTTATTCGAGGAGAGCAAAAGGAATGGCAATATGCTTAGATAAAGAAGGGATAACATTTAATGATGTTCTTCTTGTGCCTGGATATGTAACTTTTGCGAAAGAAGATGTAGATCTTAAAACGAGATTGCATGATAAAATCACTTTATCAATGCCTGTAATTTCATCTCCAATGGATCAAGTAACAGAAAAGAATATGGCTATTGCAATGGCTGAAAATGGTGGGTTAGGAATAATACATCGTAATCTTACTATTGAAAAGCAGGTTGCAATGATTAGTGAAATAAAGGAGTATAATGATACATTATCTGTTGGAGTAGCAATTGGAATAAACCAGAATATAAAACAGCAGTTACAAGAATTAGTAAAAGCCAAACCAGATCTGTTTGTAATAGATTCAGCACAAGGGCATTCTTCTTTAATTATTGAAATAATAAAATATATCAAAGGTAAATATGATATACCAGTTATGGCTGGTAATGTAGCAACTTTTATTGGTGCAAAAGATCTCATCAAAGCGGGGGCAGATATTTTGCGTGTCGGTATTGGTCCTGGCAGTATTTGCTCTACTAGAGTTGTTACTGGTGTAGGAGTTCCTCAGCTTACTGCTATCATGGAGGTAGCTAAAGCATGTAAAGATACGCAGGTCACTGTAGTAGCAGATGGTGGCATACAGCAGATTGGAGATATAGCAAAAGCTCTTGCTGCTGGAGCACATGCTGTTATGTTAGGGTCTTTGCTAGCATGTCGTACAGAATCAGCAGGAAAAACTGTTACTATTAATAAAAAGCAATATAAGACATATCGTGGTATGGGTTCTACGGAAGCAGTTTTAAGTGGGTCATCGAGATATGGGCAAACCAATATTAATAATCCAGCACAAGTAGTTTCAGAGGGAGTGTCAGGTTTAGTAGAGCAGAAGGGATCTGTTAAAGAGTATTTGCAGCAGGTTAAAGGTAGTTTGAGGTCATCGTTCTTTTATGTAGGAGGTAAAAATTTAAAACAATTCCAAGAAAAGGCGAAATTTATCAGAATTACTACCTCTGTGATGCAGGAAAATCATCCTCACTCTATAAAGATCAAAGATTACGAAAAAAATTATAATATGTAAATTATGATTGTTATTATAGATTTTGGGTCTCAAACTACGCATCTTATAAAAAAACGACTACAAACTTTAGGGTTTGCTGTTAAGTCTATTTCTCACAAAGGAGCATTAGAATATTTACGGGAACATTTACCACTAGGTATTATTTTATCAGGAGGGCCTTCTTCTGTTTTAGAAGAAAATGCTCCACAAATTGATAAGCAAGTGATTGAATTGGGGATTCCTGTTTTAGGTATTTGTTATGGTTGGCAATTAATAGCAAAAATTTTGGGGGCACAGGTTAAAAATACTGCTAATGAATATGGTCCAGAAGTATTGAATTGTAAGTCTAATAATAAGATATTTGCTGACATATCAGAAAGTTTTACAGTATGGATGAGTCATGGTGATACTGTGGTGTCTTTACCTAAAGATTTTGAAATTATAGCTTCAACACAAAAAGTAAAGTTTGCTGGAGCAGCAAATTTTAAGAAGAAGATTTTTGGGATACAATTTCATCCTGAAGTTAATCATTCTGAATATGGTACAGTGATATTACAGAATTTTGTTAGCAATATTTGTAAAGCTGTTTCTCGGAAAGAGAAAATTAATCCAAATGAAATGATTCAATCAATAAAAGAAACGGTTGGCAATCATAAAGTTATTTGTGCTGTTTCTGGAGGAGTAGATTCTACAGTAGCAGCTTTTTTAATAGGTAAAGCTATTGGAAAGAATTTAATTTCTGTTTATGTGGATAATGGTTTAATGAAAGATGGCACTCAAGAAAATGTTAAAGCTATTTTCACTAAAGTTATTAATTCTCAATTAGTAATAGTAAAAGCCAAAAAAAGATTTTTAGATGCATTAAAAAATAAGGAAGATCCAGAAGAAAAGCGTCAGATAATAGGCAAGTTATATGTGGATATATTTCAAGAAGAAGCTATCAAGCATAAAGGAGTTAAATTTTTAGGGCAAGGTACAATTTACTCAGATGTTATTGAATCTAAAGGGTCTAAAGAGGCATCTAAAATCAAGTCTCATCATAATGTAGGAGGCCTCCCAAAAGAAATGTCCCTAAAGCTTTTAGAGCCATTGCGTGATTATTATAAGAATGAAGTGAGGGAAATAGGTCAAATGGTAGGGTTGCCTGAAGAGTTTATAATGACACAACCTTTTCCTGGACCTGGATATGCTATTAGAATCCGTGGAAAGGTTACACAGGAACGTCTTGAGAAAGTGAAAGCAGCAGATAAAATTATTTCTGACGAGTTGTATAATCACAATTTGCATACCCATGTTTTTCAAGGTTTTGCGGTTATGACAGGTGCTTACAGCACTGCAGTTAAGGGGGATGCTCGAGCGTTTGATGAAGTAATAGCACTGCGTATTTATGAATCTAAAGATATTATGACAGCTACTTGGGCAAAAATTCCTTATCAGGTGTTACAAAAGATTTCTTCTAGGATTGTTAATGAAGTGCCACATATATCGCGAGTAGTTTACGATATTACGACTAAACCTCCTGCAACTATGGAATGGGAATAAAAATTATATATTCTGATTTTTCATTATAAGTTTATAATTTTCATATAACCAAATTATTAATCTAAATAATAGATTTTACATAAAAATTTCTATAAAATAAATATTCTTTAGATATTACAATAAGCTAACAAGTTATTTGTCTAGGCTTGTTTTGAGACAAAAAATGTCACTTATTTAGCTCAATTTAGATATATTATTTTTAAAGTTTTGTATTATGAAGATTGACGGGATGATCTGTTTCTTTTATCCTTAAATAAAGTTCAACAAACCTATTTTATTTCTAATATGCCCCACAAATATAAGATTATAAAACGTAATGGTCAGCCAGAAAGTTATGACGTAAAAAAAATTAGAAGAGTAATTGAGTGGGCTACAAAAGATTTTGATTTAAATTCTATAAAATTAGAATCAAATGTTGAAATGACATTACAAAATGGCATTACAACTAGAAAAATTCAACAAGCAGTCATCTTGAGTGCGTTATCTCTTACTACAAGTGAAGAGCCAGATTGGAAATATGTTGCTGGTAGACTGAAACTATTTGATATCTATAAAGATATAGCAATATTGCGTAACTTACATAAGCAGGGATATCCTTTATATAATAATAATAACTCTTTTAAAGATTATATTGCAGATAGTGTTAATAAAGGAATTTATACAGATGTTTTAATAAAAAAATATACTCCGAAAGAGCTAGATCAAATAGCCTGCTTAATAAAAGCAGAATATGATTTATTATATGATTATGCAGGAATTAATCTGTTGAATAGAAGATATCTTGCAGAGCATAATGATCAGATATGGGAGTTGCCTCAAGAGATGTATATAACTGTAGCAATGATGATTGCTCAAGATATAGATAAATCAAATCGATTAAAGGTCATTAAAGATGTTTATGAAAAGTTAGCAAGCTTTAAGATATCTCTTGCAACTCCTCTCTTGATGAATTTGAGGAAACTGGATGGCAATTTAAGTTCATGCTTCATAACAGCAATGGACGATAGTAGAAAATCTATTTTTTATACCATTGATCAAATTTCAGCAATTTCTCAACATGGTGGAGGAGTTGGTTGCAATGTGTCTCGTGTTCGTTGTAAAGGAGCACGTATTAGAGATACAAAAAATGCTTCAGGAGGTGTAATTCCTTGGATTAGAATAATTAATGATACAGCAGTTGCAGTGAATCAACAGGGTAAGCGAAAAGGAGCTGTAACAGTTTCATTAGATGTTTGGCATATGGATATTGAAGATTTTCTTGAGTTACAGACGGAAAATGGCGACCAGCGTATGAAAGCATACGATATTTTTCCTCAAGTTGTGATTCCTAATATGTTTATGGAGCAGGTTGAAGCTAATGCAAAATGGCTTTTAGTTGATCCTCAAGAAGTAAGAAAGAAATATGCAGTTGAGATAAGTAATTTATGGGGAGAAGAATTTACAAAATTTTATAATATATTAACTAATGATGCTAAGGAAGGTAAGTTAGAGCTCTATAAATTTGTATCTGCTAAGGGGCTACTAAAGAAGATTATGCTTTCTCAAGTAGAAACTGGAATGCCATATATAGCATTTAAGGATACTTTAAATAAATACAACCCTAATAAACATGATGGTCTAATTTTGGCTACCAATCTTTGCACTGAATCTCATAGTAACACTAAGCCAGCGATGGTACATGATAAATATTTAGATAGGACTGCGGTAAAGCAAGACGCAGAAGGAGGGTTAGTGCATGTTTGTAATCTCTGCTCTATTAATTTTGCGAATCTTGATATAGAAACTGAATTAGAGAGCGTGTGTAAATCAGCTGTTGAGATTTTAGATATTGCTATTGACTTAACTGACGTACCTATTCCTGAAGGGAAAGCACATAATGCACGTTACCGTACAATAGGTGTAGGTGTTATGGGTCTAGCAGATTTACTTGCAAAGAATAATGTTTTATATTCTGAGTCTGCAAATTATATCGATAAAATTTTTGAAAAATTTGCCTTATATAATATTAAAGCAAGTATCGAAATTGCTAAAGTAAAAGGTCCTTTTGAAGCATATAAAGGTTCGGATTGGGATAGAGGTATTATATTAGGTCATGATTATAAATGGTTTAAAGAAAATGCTAAGCATTTTGAAGAATGGCAAGAAGTGTTTGAAAACCTGAAAAAATATGGTATTCGCAATAGTCAACTTAGTGCAATAGCACCTAATACGAGTACATCTTTATTACAGGGTTGTACAGCTTCTGTATTGCCTGTATATAGTAAGTTTTTTATAGACACTCATACCAAAGGAAGTATTCCTAATTGCCCACCATTTATTAAGGAAAAATTTTGGTATTATCAGGAGAATAAAAATCTTGATCAAGGGATAGTGGTAGATGTAATTTCGAGGATTAGCAAGTGGATTGATACAGGAGTATCAATGGAGTTGATCTATAATCTAAATAAAGGAGTAACTGCTAAAACTATCTATAATTCAATAATAAAAGCTTGGAAACAGGAGGTTAAGACTATTTATTATACTAGAAGCGTCCAGCAAGATGGGTATGTAACAAGTAAAGAGGAATGTGTCAGTTGTGCATCTTAATTAAGGTTTAACTATGAATACTACTTTAAAAGAAAAAAATGTCTTTAATATAAAAAATGATGATTTTGTTTCAGAGAAAGAATCAGTGCTGAAAAATATTAAAAATACTTTTAAGAGAAAAAAAATATTTAATCCAGATGGGAATGATACGGTGCAAGAAAGAAGAGTGCTTGCAGGAAATGTTACTAATATTTTTAATTTAAATAATGCTAAATATTCTTGGGCGAACAGACTCTATAGAGTAATGATGGAGAATTTTTGGATTCCTGAAAAAATTGGTCTTGCTGACGATGCTAGGCAATATAGTAATTTAACCACACAAGAAAAAAAAGCTTTTGATGGGATCTTATCTTTTTTAACTTTTCTAGATAGCATACAAACAAATAATCTTCCTAATATAAGCAATTATATTACTGCTCCAGAGATTTGTTTGTTGCTAGCAATTCAAACTTATCAAGAAGCTATCCACTCACAAAGTTATGCTTATATGATTGAAAGCATTATTCCTGTAAATAGGCGTAATGAAATCTATGATTTCTGGCGTAAAGATTCTGTATTATTTGAGCGTAATAAATATATTGCACAGATTTATCAAGATTTTGTTGATAATCAGACTGATAAGAGTTTTGCAAAAGTGTTGATTGCAAATTTTTTACTTGAAGGACTATATTTTTATAATGGTTTTGCTTTCTTTTATAATTTAGCTTCTAGGGGATTGATGATGGGGTCTGCTGATGAGATTAAATATATCAATAGAGATGAACTTACACATTGTGTAATTTTTTCAAATATGATTAAAGAAATAAGAAAAGAAAGACCTGATTTCTTTGATGAACAAGAAATTATATCTATGTTTAAGACTGCTGTAGAACAAGAGATGAAATGGACAAATCATATTATTGGCGATGGTGTGCTTGGGATTAACAAAACAAGCACAGAAAAATATACTAAGTATTTGGCAAATAAAAGATTAAAAGAGCTTAATATTGAACCTATTTATAAAGAATTTACAGAAAATCCTTATTTGCATTTAGTAAATATATCTGATGAAAGAGGGGAGGGCAGTGTTAAAACCAACTTCTTTGAGTCTAATGTGTCAGCCTACAATCAAAGTTCAGTGGTTAAGGGATGGGATAGTTTTTAATAAATATCATTAAAAAGATGTGGATCAGTTTCTTTAAACCTAGTTATCTGGAGAGTTGCCGCCAATAATATCTTGTTCTATGTTGTTTTGTTGGAGCATTGTATTGTAATTTTGACTAGCAATGCTGTAGAAAGATAGTATGGCAAAGGAAGCTATACAACCAAGACCAGCTGCTTTGTTTTGTGTCTCTGCATTATAACCTAATGAGTATGATACACCTGCTCCTATTAATATTCCTGTGGCAACACTAAACATCATTATTGTTGGGTGAGGAAGATTATCAAAAAATTGTTTATACATTTTTTATATCTTATTAATTGTCAAATTTAATGCAATAAGTTAGACCAATACGCATCCGTTGCATCATGTGGTGTAGTTAATTCTTGTTCTTTTCTGCTTATAATATCTATTTTATAAAGTTTAGTATGTGTGTATCCATCTTCTCCTATTATTTGTTTCTCAAAGATTATAGCTCTACCATTAGGAGCCCATGCAGGACCTTCAACTAATTGACCATGTGCAATTATTTTTTCATTAGAACCATCTGGACGCATAATTCCTATATAAAAGTCATTTTTTCCTAGCATCTTTGTAAAAGCAATTAGATTTCCCTTTGGAGACCATACAGGACTGGTATAGCTTCCTTTGTTGAAGCTTATTCTTTTAGAGGAGTTATTATTAGTGTTCATAATGTATAAGTGCTTTCCTCCGCCCATATCAGAGTTGAATACTATTTTTTTTTGATCTGGTGAAAATGATGGAGAGGTGCAGATAGAAGTACAAAAGGTTAGTTGTTTTATTTTCATTGATTTTAAATTATATAGGTAAATATTGCTTATTCCTCTTTTTTCAACCACAAGAAGAATTGATTTCCCATCAGGAGCATATCTTGGTGCATATGACATACCTCTGAATGTTCTGAGCAAATTACTTTTATTGGTATTAAGATGAAATAATTTCACCGCAGGGCTTAAAGGGTCTTCGTAAGAGAAGTATAACAGATGATTTGTATCTTGAGAAAATCTAGGAGTTAAAACAATTGCATCGCCATTAGTTAAATAAGAGTGATTTTTTCCGTCTTGATCCATAATAGCAAGTTTTCGAGTTTTATTTTTTCCTTCTCCTTGCACGGATACATAGGCAATTTTTGTATCAAAGTAACCATTTTCTCCTGTTAATCTTTTATAGATTTCATCAGAAATTTTGTGGGCAATGCGTCGCCATAATTTTGCTTCTCCCTCTAATTTTTTAAAGATTAAAGGTTTCTGGGAAAAAACGTCCCATATTTTGAAAGTGATTGATAAATTTTCATCAATGTTTTGTACATCTATCAATATTAAAACGCTTGCTTTAATCTGTCGCCAAGAGATAAAGTTTGGTGTTTTATTTAAATCATTCAACGTTTCAATATAGCTTTCTTGATCAATTATTTTGAACAAGCCGCAATTTTCTAAATTATTGTTTATAACTTTATGTATGCTATTTTCATAATAATCTCCTCCTCCTGATGTGTCAGAGGAAAATGTTTGAATGGCAATTGGTACTGCTGAAACATTGCTTCTAGTTATATCAATTTTTGTAACTGCATTAGAAATTGGCGATATTATGAGAAGAAAAGCAACAAATACAATATGTATGAAATTTAAAATCATAAATAATATGTTAAGTGAGATTTAAGTATGTAACCAAGTAAAAATAATATATTAATCTTATAATTTAAATATATTAGCATGTAAAGATGCAGTCAGCTGTAAAGAAATTCTTTGACCAGGCAATCGAAGTTATTTTTCCGTCTAAATGTTTAATTTGTGCTTCATGGAGTAATAAAGGAATTTTAATATGTTCAAGTTGTTGGCAGAAGATAGAGTTTATTACTGATCCTAAATGTGAAATATGTGGTTATCCATTTGGTTTTGATAGTGGTAAGGGTTCTTTATGTGCTCCATGTCATCAAAATAACCCATATTTTGATAAGGCTTTTACGATTTTTAAATATTCAGCTGTAAGTAAATCTCTAATTTTTAAATTAAAATATAATGATCAATTACACATAGCCTATTTTTTTGCACAATTGATTGCTAATAAATTACAAAACTTCTATGAGTATAGATTTATTGTACCAGTGCCTTTACATCCTAGAAGAATTAGAGAAAGGCTATACAATCAGTCAGCTATTCTTGGGTCACATGTTGCAAAACTTGCTAGATTAGAATTTTTACCGAGTATTTTAAGTAAAAAGAGATATGATGTACCACAAAGTCAATTAAGCAGAGATAGAAGAAAAAAGAATGTTTTGAATTCTTTTGTAATAGCAGAAGATTACATTAACTGCATTAAAGGTAAAAATATAATTCTGATAGATGATGTATATACAACTGGTTCAACAGTTAATGAGTGCAGTAAAGTTCTAAAGAAAGCTGGGTGCAATAAAATATTAGTTGTAACAATTGCTAGGACTGTTATTTAATTACACCCAAAAAATACTATACTCGTCGTACTTACGACGAGTACATATTTTAAGCAATATCATGTTGATCTTGATGAAACTCAGATTTTGTATCTCCTGCGATATCTTGCTCTGGAATAGGATCACTGGTTTGATCGTTATATGACTTGATAGCTACAGCTGTAGCTATGCCTATTCCTGCACCAATAATACATCCATTGATTGCCTTAGCAGCAGGTTGAAAAAATATACTTCCTAGGTTATGTTGCATTGCTTGTAGCCCTGCGAGTATTCCATAATGTGAAAAATCACCTGCATGTTTCAATGGTGCATTGGTGTGAATATGCATCGCAATTGCTGCTCCTGCTGCACATTCTACTGTACCTCCTGCTAATGCTACATAACCGGTATCAACAACTTTATTGACTGTACTAAAACATAACTCTTTTGCATCTTTGTAAAACGACATATCTTTCCTCTCATTAATATTAAATTATCAACTTATAACTGATCATTATATTTATAAGGTAATTTTTACACTTTGTGTAGTCTCTATTTTCTTTCTTAAAATTTCGGAACTTTTGAGTACAATGAGATATATGAATAAGCAGTTTTATTTCATTTAAGGAAAATATTATTATATAAAATTATGGTAAAGTCTAAAGCTAATGTAGCCGCAAATTTGTTATTAGTTAAAGATGATAAAATACTCTTATCATTACGGCAAAATACGGGTTATGAAGATAATAAGTGGTCACTTGTAGCTGGCCATCAAGAAGTAGGAGAGTCTGTTATGCAGGCTATGGTACGAGAAACTAGAGAGGAAGTTGGTATTGAAATAAAAATAGAAAATCTTAAAGTTTTACATGTAATGCATCGGAATATTAATCGAGAATATATTGATATATTTTTAGAATGCAGAAATTGGCTAGGGGATATAGAAAATAAAGAACCTAGTAAATGTGGTGGCTTGAAATTTTACAGTATCGATAAACTTCCAAATAACATTATTTCTTATGTTGGGGAAGCAATAAAAATGGCATTCTCAGGACAAATTTATAGTGAGGTAGGTTGGGATCAGATACAAACTGTTAAGAAAATGGACATATGTGTGGAGTAATAAATGGTGGAGATGAGCGGAATCGAACCGCTGACCTTCTGATTGCAAAACAGATGCTCTACCAACTGAGCTACATCCCCTTTACTAATTTATTTTAAAGTAATTCTATATTTATACATAGTTGGCATTAAAAATCAATGTCTATATTATAAGGTTTGGTATAGAGTTGTTTAACTTAGTAGCTTTTTATCAAATTTGCTCTTTTTATAAATCTATATTATATTGAAAACCAAAGATACAGTGTATTAAACGTTATATATTTATTGTTGAGTACAAATTATGTTAAGAATTTTAGGAATAGAAACAAGTTGTGATGAAAGTTCAGTTGCTGTTGTTTGTGAAAATAAGGAAGTTTTATTTCATAAAACTATTTCTCAAACAAAGACACATTTAGAATATGGCGGTGTAGTTCCTGAGGTAGCTTCAAGAAATCATTTGAAAAATTTGGATATTATTTTAGATGATTTGATTGCTTCAGGTTTTGACTTGAAGGATATAGATGCAATTGCTGTTACAGCATGCCCAGGATTAATAGGAGGATTAATAGTAGGGGTGATGTATGCTAAAGCACTTGCTGCTACATTGAACAAACCAATATTAGCCGTTAATCATTTAGCAGGTCATGCTTTAACAATTAGGTTAACAGATGATGTACCATATCCCTTCCTTACATTGCTTGTTTCAGGTGGTAATAGTCAATTCTTGATTGTTAGAGATGTAGATAAATATGTAAAGCTTGGGGAAACAGTTGATGATGCTTTAGGTGAGGCATTTGATAAAGTTGCACGGATGCTTGGTCTTAAATATCCAGGTGGGCCAGAGATTGAAAAAAGAGCAAAATTAGGAAATGAGGATAAATATGATTTTGCAAAACCTATGTGGAATTCTGGGAATTGTAATTTATCTCTTGCAGGATTAAAAACAGATATTACTAGAAAAATGCAATCATTAGATAATATTGGAGAAAAAGAGATTAATGATATTTGTGCTTCTTTTCAGAAAACAGTTATAGAGGTTCTCAAAAGAAAATTATCTATTGCTTTTGATTTATTTAAATCCAAAACACAACAATCTTGTAAAATTTTTGTGCTTTCAGGTGGAGTAGCAGCTAACAAATATCTTTGTCAACATCTTGATATATTTTGTAAAACTCATGATATAAAATTTTTAGTTCCACCTAAGTCATTATGTGGTGACAATGCTGTAATGATAGCGTGGGTTGGTGTTGAGAGATATAAAAAAGGACTATTTGATAGTTTAGATTTTTGTCCGCAAGCCAAAGCTGAGTTATAACGCACTCAATTATAGATTAAAATTTTCATCTATATGAGGTAGTATATAGTCCTCCCAAAATTTATTCATTTTGCTGCAACTATCGATGATGTCTTGTGGTATATCCATAAATTCATTTTGTGTCGCTAATTCTATGCATCTTACAACAGGCTCAGCTTCAAAATCAATACCTTTCCTATGAACTAAATCAGCTGCTCTTGATAAAAAATATGTTTGTGCTTCATTCAAGCCTAATTTTTTTATCATTTTTGGCAAATATTTAGTAGTTAAAAGTTCTCTAATGTGATCTAACATGCCAGAAGTAAGCCATTTATCTGTTTCTGTTGTTTGAGCATCAACTGTTTCATTAATAGGTTTTGGGTATGCATTAGTATGTTTAAGTTGATTTATTAAATCAGCTTGGTCTTTGATTACTTTATCTTTATGTTTAATTCTTTCATTCATAGTATCTATTATGCCTATAACCATAATATCATGTGGTAAATCATCTGCAAACTCAGGGAATGTCATAATGCTTGTTATAGTATTGTGCAAGAATGTATCGTCATCTAGTGGTATGTTAAAGGTTTCTAATTTTCTTGTTGGATCTGCAAATAAAATGCTAATAATTGGATGAGAAGTTGCTATATATGTAGCCAAATCTTGTGCTATATATGGTTCATATTCTTGTACTTGTTCTGTAATCTGTAAAAGATCTGCTGTTTTAAATAATATATCTTTTGTAGCATCGTTATATGCTTTTATGAATTCTGATATTCGCACATCAAAACATCTATTGAGTGTGTAGCTTGTGCAACCATAGAATTCCTCTTTTGATTTTATGTTCTTCCATTCTCCTACATATTGAAGTTTGGGGTCTTCATCATTCAGGCTATGGCAAATATTATTGGGAAGTGTATAAAAACGAAATATAGTTTGAATTATGTAATGTGCTATTTCATGTGCAGTAATTGTTTCTGCAGGTATATATTTATTTGCTAAATTTATTGTAATTGAGTTTTTTTCAATATGAAAATGCGACAATGGTGATTTATTGTTTATAAAAAATATCATTACATCATCTCCGTCTATAATATTTTTATTTAGCTGTGATATAATGGTTCTACCTATTGTATTTACGTTATAAATTGTTTGGTATATGTGTAATGCTTGATCAAGATTTATTGTAGTTGAATATGTATGGCTTAAAATAGGTCCAAATTCTCCGGTAGGACATGTATCTTGAGGTAAGAACTGATTGATATCTTCTTTTACTTCGTTATTGATAAGTTTCAATTCAGTTTTTGAACTAAATGCTTTTAAATTTTCAATCGTATGTTTGTTTAAAAATTTTTTAATTTCATAGAAAGATAGAAGTTCTATATTATAGGTGTCTCTGTAAGAAAGCGTAAAATTTTTAGATAATTTCCATTCTAAAGTATATAAAACTATATTTGCTACTTGTTTCTGATCATTGTAATAATTGCAATCATGTCTGTTTCCGTTTGGAAAAAACCATGGTATATGATCAAATGCTGTAAGTTCGCTTTCTGTATTTGTGAAATTTGTATTCTGAAATACTATTTTTACGGCTTCTAAATCTAAATGTACTCCCGTGTCTCTTAATCCTATAAATCTAGCGTAAGTATGAGTTTTACAAATATCTTTTAAAGTTGGGTAGTCTTGTAATTTGATAGCTTGTGATGCCAATTGTTCTAGAGTTCCTTCTTTATAATATTTGTATAATGTGTTTACAGTCATATTGATTTATTATTAATTTATAGAAACACCATAGAAGAAAAGTTAAACCACTTCAACTGTAAAATGACAAAATAAATAGGTGACTATTTTGATTTATAATTCTTCATGAAGATTTAGTTCTATATTTTGACCTGTTAACTCTGATAACTTCATTTCAATAAATTTCGTATTTACTATTTCTCCTTCTTTATTAAAATATACGTTGGATTTGTAGTTTTCACATGTAATAGTTAGTACTTCATTCTGTGCTAATGTAAGAGATGGATCAGTATTACAAGCTGTTCTTATCATTTCACGCATGGAATTTAATGCACCTCCTAAGTTCTCGCATAAAGTTTTTTGATCCTGATATGTAAAGGATGGATCTGCGTTAGCGAGCATTATATTTGTGCTATCTGAGGCACATAGTCTAAAGGAAGATAAATTTATTTGTAGTGACTCTATGATATCTTGTTCTATAAACTTAAAATATTGGTTTGCAATTTCATCAAAGTTCTTAATATTATGCGGATTATAAGTTAACTCTGGGCAACCCATAGCACCAGAGTTGCGTAGTAGATATGCTACTGTACTCTTAGTTATGATATATACGTTGTCACCGTGGTCTTCCAGCAGTGGTAGTGTAAAAAAACTATCACCAGTGGTGTTGGTGACCTGCATAATAACATATTTTTTAAAATATTGTTGATATCCTGTTTCATAGCTATCCTGTCTTGTAAAAACAGATCTATGATCACGTGAAGATGTAGTATCGATTATAGTTTGAAAAACTTCTAAGTATGATATATTGCCTAAGTTAGACAATCCTGAGTCTGATGCAAAAATACCAATAAATTTCATATTATTGAAATCAAAACTATCATCATGTATTTTATCTAGAATTTTCTCATAAGCTTCATAATAATTATGGTTTGTTGGCATTAATATACCTTGATTACTATATGCATTGGTGATTCCAAATATATATTCTGCTGGAGGTATTTTAGTGGTAGAAGTCAGAGGTAAATAAGAGACGGGACATGGAATACAATTTTTATATTTTATAATCACATTATATTTTTTTGCTGCTGGAGCAATAGGAGTATTTGATAAGTCCATATTTAGGCTATCAGGGGTTGCTAATATAACGTCACATATTATTTTAAACATTTTTAAGTTTTCTATTAATAGTTGATAAAATTACACTATAAGGAAATTGCACCAGCAGTCAATAGAAAAGCCAGCAGGCTATTTTACTACTCTGGTATTGCTTAAAATATCGTAAATTGTTGTTTTATTTTTTGTGAAGAAGACAGGAATAAACCATAATAAATAACAACTTATATAGCCGATTAAAATGTTAATACATGATTGAGGTATTTTTATTTTAAATTGTAGTAAATGGAAGCTTACATTTATTATGGTTAAACAGCGTGGATAAATAGCAAAAACGAGGAAATAAAAAAATAAAGCAGGTGTAATAAAGAAAAGAGTTCTTTTGGTGGCTTTTAAAAATGATAATCTTTTTTTTGCGATAGTTTTTACTTTTAATCCAAGAAGCTTTTTACCAATAGTTGCTTGTGATTTAGATCTTTCAAAATAAATAAAATATAAAAGTATTATTATACTATAAATAATAATACCTTCTTTTAGGTGTGTTAAGTAGAAGGCAATTGTTGTGACTAACTTATATAAGTAAGATATTTGATATCTTGGTAGGAGTTCAGTGGCTGTTTCTAGGAAGGCCTTTGTAGATTCCCATATTATATTTGAAGGGTCTCTAAATAATTGTGTGAATAACAATACTACTATAAATGAGAGTATTGTTAAAATTATATAATCTATACAAAAGGCTATGAATCGTTTAAGTAGTGATGCTGGTTTCATACATTTTTACTAGTATTTCTAGTTCATAATTAGAGTTATAAATAAATCTTACTTTAAATTATAACTTAATCAATTTTCTAGCAAAAGAATGTATTAGAAATTTTATTAGAAAAAACTATTTTTTCTTAGGAACTATCTCTATTTTTGCATTCCTAGTTAATTCAGAAATGTACTGTTGTATTAGACCTCTTTTTACTTGCTGTTCAATTTCTTTTTTGATTTTATTAAAAGCTGGGATTTTTCTTTTTCTAGAATCCAATCGTTGAATTATATGCCAGCCAAAATTTGTTTTTACAGGAGCAGAAATTGATCCCTTCTTTAGATTATATGCTGTATTTTCAAATTCTGGTACAGTCTGTCCTGGCGAAATAAATCCTAATTCTCCTCCTTTATCTTTACTAGCTGGATCTATAGAATATTTTTTTGCAGCTTCTCCAAGACTGATTTTACCTGCTTTTATTTCAGCTAATATTTTGTTAGCCTCTGCTTCTGTTTTTAATAAGATATGACTTATTTTTAATTCATCTTTTTCTTTTAACTGATCAACATATTGATTGTAAGCATCCCTTACCATTAAAGGTGTTGTTTTTTTATTAACATAATTTTCTAAATATGTTTTGACCATAAGTTGTTTTTTTAGCAAGTTTAACTGCTTTTTATAATTAGAATCTTGGTAAGTTTTTGCAGAGTCTGCAGCATCAGCTAATAATTTTGTTTGTATAAAGCTATAAATAAAATGCTCTCTTGCTCTTGCATCATAATCATCGAAATCTTTTTTGTTATCTGGTAGTTTTCCGTAGATTTCCTTAATTTCTCCCACTATTTGTGATTTTAAAACATTTTTGTCTTTATATTTTGCTACAATTCTGTCTTTTGCAAAGCATATATTTGAGATAAATACAGGGAGTGCTAGCAGTGCAATAATTCTTATTTTAATCATTTTTAACCTTTTTACTTTAAATGCCGCTTAAAAAATAATATATATATATACTTATCATACTTGAAAACTCTGGCTTTTAAGTTTGAAAATAAAGCTGTTCTCTTCATTGAGAAGCATCTTAAATACCCCTAATAGTCTTGGGTTTTTAAGTTTGATATCATCTATATTTTCTATCTTAAAATCTCTGAATTTTAAAGTACGATAGATATAATATGCACTAACATAAGCTTTAGGTAAAGGAAAAAATAATATGTTCGGGTTTTTATTAAAGAGATTATTTAGCACTGTAAATGAGCGTTATATAAAAACTTATTCTAAGGTAGTAGAAGAAATAAATTCTTATGAAGGCAAAATTCAAGTTCTTTCTGACAAGGATTTAAAAAATCAAACCAATCTTTTAAAAAAAAGGATAAAGCAGGGTGAGAGTTTAGATGAAATATTACCGGAAGCTTTTGCAACGGTAAGAGAAGTAGCTCATAGAATTCTAGGTCAACGACATTATGATGTACAACTGCTTGGCGGTATAGTTTTGCATAATAAAATGATTGTGGAGATGAAGACGGGTGAAGGAAAAACGCTAACTTCAACTTTGCCTATATATTTAAATGCCTTAGAAGGTAAAGGTGTTCACATAGTAACTGTTAATGATTATCTAGCCAAAAGAGATGCAGAATGGATGGGTGCTATTTATAAATTTCTTGGTTTAACAGTTGGGTACATAACAAATAGTTCTTCTGAAGAGGAAAGAAGAAACGCATATCATAGTGATATTACGTATTCGACAAATAATGAGCTGGGGTTTGATTATTTGCGGGATAATATGAGATATTCTCCAGATCATTTTGTACAAAGACCTTTTAATTATGCAATTATTGATGAAGTTGATTCTATTTTAATAGATGAGGCAAGAACTCCTCTTGTAATTTCTGGTCCTGCAGAGGATAAATTGGATCTTTATTACACTATAGATAAAATAATTCCTAAATTAGTTAGCAAAGATTATGAAATTGATGAAAAATCAAAAAATATTTCTTTAACTGATATAGGTATTACTCATGTTGAGAAGTTACTTGAAGAAATGGAGGTAATGGAGAAGGGGTCCAGCTTATTTGATATTAAAAATATTTCTGTGTTGCACCACATTAATCAAGCTTTAAAGGCTCATCATTTATTTAAGAATAACATTGATTACATAGTGAAAGACAATCAAGTAATGTTGATTGATGAGTTTACGGGACGTATCATGGATGGTAGAAGATTCTCAGAGGGCTTACATCAGGCATTAGAAGCAAAAGAAAATATGCCAGTGCAAAATGAGACACAAACGCTCGCTTCTATTACATTTCAAAATTATTTTAGATTATATCCAAAACTTAGCGGTATGACTGGTACTGCAGCAACAGAAGCGTCTGAATTCAAAGATATTTACAATTTGCAAGTAGTATCAATACCAACAAAAAATCCTGTAATACGTGTAGATGAAAATGATATTATATACCGCACCACAGAAGAAAAATATAGAGCTATTATTAAGGAAATAGAAGAAGCCTATAAAAAGAAGCAGCCAATTTTAGTAGGTACAATAAGTATTGAAAACTCTGAATATATTTCTAAATGCCTTAAGAAGAAAAATATTAGACATAAAGTCTTAAATGCAAAATATCATGAAAAGGAAGCACAAATTATTGCTCAAGCAGGCCAACCTAAAGCTGTAACTATTGCTACTAACATGGCAGGCCGTGGAACAGATATAATGTTAGGTGGTAATCCAGAAATGCTTGCTAAATCAATTTTGGATACTTCAGATCTTTCAAAACATGAGAAGGAATATAAAAAAATACGAGAGCAAGTTAAAGAGGATAAAGAAATTGCTTTATCTGCAGGAGGGTTGCTTGTAATAGGTACTGAACGCCATGAAAGCAGACGTATAGACAATCAGTTGCGTGGAAGATCAGGCAGGCTTGGAGATCCAGGGAGAACCATATTTTATATTTCTTTGGAGGATGATTTAATGCGTATTTTTGGTTCTGAGAAAATTTCATCTATTCTGAAAACTTTAGGACTGAAAAAAGATGAAGCAATATTTCATCCTATGATAAGCAAAACAATTGCTAAAGCACAACAAAAAGTTGAAGCAAGAAATTTTGAAATTAGAAAGAACTTGCTTAAATTTGATGATGTGATGAATGATCAAAGGAAAATAATTTACGAACAAAGAAATGATATAATGACAACAAGCGAAGTGTTGCAAGTTGTTAAAGATTTATGTGCTGATTTAAATAAGGAGTATATAGATAGCTGTATTAAAGAAGAAAAATTTAAAGAGGAATGGGATGTAGAAGGTTTCACAGGTAAGTTGATGACTGCTTATGGTGCTGACTTTTCAATAAAAGACTTCATACATAAGAATGATGGGATAGGTATGAAGGAGATAACAGAATATTTAGATAAGAAATCTGATAAGTTTATTGATGATAAAATAAAAACTTTTGGGGAAGAGGCTTTTAATACAGTGGCAAGACGCATTTTACTGGTTACTATAGATCAACTTTGGAGAGATCATTTGCTTGTGTTAGATCATCTCCGACATGGAATATATTTACGTGCTTATGGTCAGAAAGATCCACTGAATGAATATAAACAAGAAGCTTTTACTCATTTTTCTACTATGCTTTCTAATATTAAAGAGACTTATGTGTCAAGAATTAGCAGAGTACAGATTACTAATATTGAAGATGAAGAGGATCTATTAGAAGAACCAGAACAAGATCTACAGGTTTTACGTTATGATGTAGCTATGTCTGGTGTTGATGAAGGTAATGATGCTAAGGGAACTATTGTTAACAAAGAATTTGACTTAAAAGACCCTACAAGTTGGGGGCAAATTGGTAGGAATGAACCTTGCCCTTGTAAATCAGGAAAAAAATATAAACGCTGTCATGGTCAGTTGAAATCTTAATTCTAAAAACCTCAATTAGTAATGTTAAAGTAGGGCTGTTATAATGTTGTAAAATCGTTTATTTCACAGTGAGTACTGTTATAATAGAATATATTATACAGCTTCTGTATTGCACTTAATGGTGATATAGAGTTAGATCTACTATAATTAACTAACTCTAATATTTTAGAAGAAATGTTATATATTTGTTTTTTTAAATTCTCGTTTTTGAAGTATTGATATGTACAATACATTAATCCACCACAGTTAATTATTTCATCAGGAATATAAAGAATTCCTTTTTCGTATAAATATTTATCTAAAGATGTGCATGAGAGTTGATTATTAGCAGCACCACATATTATTTTACACCTCAAGCGTTTAACTGTTGTATGATTTATTACTTGTCCTAATGCACAAGGCACAAAAAAATCACATGGTAAATCATAAATTATATCTGGAGCAACATACTTAATTTGTGGATGCTGCATTAAGATATCAAATGCTACCTCTTTTTTAATGTCAGTAATTGTAATATTGTAATTTTTCTTTAGCAATTTATGCAATAATATATTGCCTACATTACCTATGCCTTGAATTGCTATGTTAACTTTTTTTGTAGGTATTTGAAGAAAGTTATCAGTTAAAATATTAATAGTTCTATATATCCCTTCAGCCGTATATTTAGATGGTTCACCTCCAACGATATCATGATTTGTTACATATGATGTTTCTTCTGCGATATAGTTCATGTCTTCTTGGGTGATACCACTATCCATAGCGGCAATATATTCACCACCTAGCTTTTCGATAAACCTACCTAAAGCTTGGAAAAACATTTTTCTATTTATTATTGTTTGTGGGGTAGCATTTATTACACATTTAGCTCCACATAAATTGATATTATTAAATTTTGACTTATTGTGCATAGCACTTACTAAAGATATCAAGTCTTGTTTTGCTAGATCTTCATTTAAATATTTTTTTACTCTGCATCCCCCAATTCCTCTATGAGGGTTCTTATTCACTACTCCTATATAAGCATTTAGTCCAGTTTTGTTATCAAAACAATGGTAGATATTGAGTGGTAACTTATGATTTGGAGTCATTATTTTTGTTTTGTATTATTAATAAGCCGTGGAGAGTAAGATCTGGTTCAGTAACAGTAAATAAATTTTCTTCTTTGAATAGATATGCATATCCTCCAGTCGCAATAATAATAGGTTTAGACTTGTTAAATACAATATCGAGAAAATGTGCAATCAGTTCTTTCACTGCTCCCAATTGACAGTAATATAAACCAGATTGAATATTTTCTTCTGTTGATCGTCCAAGAGCTTTTTCAGGTTTTTTTATACTTACTGGCATAAGTTTTGCTGTATTTTTATGTAATGACTCCATAGAAATCTTATATCCAGGCAAGATACTACCTCCTAGGTATTCTTTGTTTTTAGAGATGCAACATAGAGTAGTTGCCGTTCCAAAATCAATTAATATGATGTTTTTATTTGGAAAATTATGAAGTGCTGCTACTGCGTTAGCAACTCTGTCTGCTCCGAGTCCTAAAGGATTTTTTATATTCAATTTCAATCCAGTTTTAAGACCAGATCTTAGTTCTAGTGGTACAATATTAAAATACTTTATACATGCAGCATTTATAGAGTAATTAACGGAAGGAACTACTGAGCAAATTATAATACTTTCTATGGATTTTGTATCCATATTATTTTCACGTAATGTATTTTTTAAAAATACCCCAAACTGATCTGAAGTACAATATGGGTGTGTGGGGTAACGAAATTTTAATTTAATTTTTTTATTAATAAAAACCCCACATACAATATGAGTATTACCTACGTCTATGCATAATATCATTTCATTCTCCATTTTTTAAATCTATTATTATAGGGTTTATTTTTTCTTCCAGAGGATTAATCAATGCATATGATATTATAAAGATTTGATCTTTTAATTCTCCTCTGCGTGCCGTTGCTCCATTTAATCCAAAGATTTTACTATTAGGCTCTCCTTCAATAACATAAGTATCAAACCTTTCTCCATTATTAAGATTGACAATTTGCACTTTCTCTCCTGGTACTATATTAGCTTTCTCCATAATATTTTTATCAATTGTAATGCTGCCAGCATAATATAGATTTTTATGAGTAATCGTTGCATAAGAAATCTTAGATTTTAATTTGGTGATTAACATTTTATGCCTCTATAATTACGTTATCAATTAACCTAGTATGACCAATTTTAACGGCAATGAATATTCTGTTATGAACTTTTTGCAGATACTCAATATCTATTCCTGCATCAAATAATTTACTCTGCATTTCTTCAATATTCATTTTAATATTATTATGAAATACCTGTGCAAACCTTCTTGCTGTCTTTATTTCTGCATTAGAAAGATTATTATTTCTTGAACTTTTAGGTAATTTATACTTGTCTCTTATAGTAGAACAAACAATGATTTTTGTGTCTATGAAGTAATGTTTTGCCATTTCTTTTATCAATACATATTGTTGGTAGTCTTTTTCTCCAAAATATGCATTATTAGGTTTAGTTAGAAGCAATAATTTTAAAACTATTGTTAGCATACCATTAAAATGTCCTCGTCTAAATTTACCTTCCAGAATTTTTGATAATGGATGATCTGATACAATATTAAATTGGTTATTGAGATATAGCTCTTTTTCTAAAGGAATAAATACAAAATCAACTTTTAGATTTTTAAGAAGTTCAATATCTTTATCTAGTATTCTGGGATAACTTTCATAATCTTTCTGATCGTTAAATTGGATAGGGTTTACAAAGATACTTACTATATTTATATCATTACGTGCTATCGACTTTTTTATTAAAGATAAATGACCTTTGTGTAAACACCCCATGGTAGGAACAAAACCAATTTGTGCTTTGAAGCTAATATTTCGTCTAATATTTATCCATTCTTGTATATTACGTATAATTTTCATGTTTTGATTGATATATATGTTCTAATTCGGAAGGAAATTTTTTAGAAATTACTTCTGCACTAAATTTATTTAATGCTTCAGTTACTAATGTATGTCCAGTTAAGAAATGTTTTAAAAATTTAGGTTTAAATTCAATTTGCATTCCTAGCAAATCTTGCAACACTAAGACTTGACCGTTTGTATAAGGTCCTGCACCTATTCCAATAGTTGGAATAGATAATTCACTTGTTATTTGTTTTGCTAATTCGGAAGGTACACATTCAATGACAATAGCAAAACAACCGGCTTGTTCTAATAACTTAGCCTGATGTATTAGAGTTAGCCAAGATTCTTTATCTTTCCCTTGTACCTTAAACCCTCCTAGTTTATGTACGTGTTGTGGAGTTAATCCTATATGGCCTATTACAGGAACGCCAGATGTTACAATATGATTTATTATTTCTAAATTCCCTTCAGATCCTTCTAATTTTATTGCTTGTGCTCCTGATTGTATTAATTTTTGTACATTATTAATAGTGTCCTCTGCAGATTTTCTGTAGCTCATAAATGGCAAGTCTGCAACTAAAAGCTTTGTGTGTAATCCTCTGGACACAGCTTGAGTATGTTGTGCCATCATTTCCATAGTTGCATATGTGGTGTTAGGGTATCCATGCATTACCATTGCAACACTGTCTCCGACTAATATACAATCTATTTTACTTTGCTCAATTATTTTTGCACTTGTATAATCATAACAAGTTACCATTGTAATTTTTTGATTGTTTTTTTTACGTTGCAAGAATAAATTTATGTCCATAACTATATACCTTTATAAAAAGTCTCTATAAATACTTTAAAAATATTGTAAAAATTTTCCCCTTGTAAGGCTTGAAGATCATCATCTAGGGTTTTTTTATCATTTCTTACTAGAGGACCAGTTAATGCGTTGAGATGGTCTTGTTCAAGATTAGCGAAAGTTTGTTTTAAGAATGGCAATATAGATTGCTTTTTTATTTGAAATTTATTTTCAGCTTCTAAAAAAAATTTTTGCCACAATAACGTAGTGAAATTATTAGCAGCAACACATAGGGCATGATAATAATGCTTTTCTAACCGCTTAATCCTATAATGTGGATTACTTACTCTAGGTAACAGCTCAGAAAATGTTGGCCCCTCAAGCTCAATAATAAAAGGAATTTTTAAGTAATTTTCAAAATCGTATAATGATGAAGAAAACGTTTGTAATGGATGAGCAGTAAAAGCATATTTAGACAGTAAATTCCCAGAGCAATGGAGTAACACCCTATTCTTTTGAATACTATGTGGAACATATCTCTCAATAAAAGAATCGATTTGAGAATCTGTGATTAAAAGGATAATATGAGAGGATCTATTGAGTAATGACTTTAATAATTGTAGATTATTCTTATCTTTATTACGATACCAATTGCTGTAAGATAAGTTAAGATAATCAAAGTAATAACAAAGATGCTTTGCAACTCTGCCATTACCTATTATCAGGTAATGTGGTACCTGTCTCATAGATCAAGTCCTAAAGTTAATTTTTATGTATTTAGTCATCTCCTTAAGGTAGATGCATCACCATATAAATAACAATGTTTATTTTATAGGTCAAGTCCTAAAATTTTCCTAATTCATTATTAGGGTTATAAATGTAAATAATTTTTTGAATCACATTAAAAATCTGTTTCCTTTTGAAATAAACTGGTACAATTTTAATAAATGAAATGATTTAAAGATTAATATTCTATGGATGAGAGGGCTAAGGAAATAGCAAAAGCTGTAGACACTGGGGAGTATTTTTCTGAGGCAATGAATTGGTATAACAGAGTATTTGTTTACCCACTTAGAGATTCTGTGATAATGCGTTTAATAGGGTATGTTGCTATTGGCATTTTAGCATTCATGCTGATAAATATTTACAGAATGTTTCCATTAACGGAGAAAGTGGAGGTGCTTGCACATCTTAGCGATACAATAAATTTTTTCCCACGAATAATTAGAGCAGATGATTCAAAAACAACTAGACAATTTGTAACCGAGGAGCTTGCGGCAAGATATGTGAATGGTAGAGAAAGCTATGATTCTAGGAGATTTAAAAATGACTATGTATTTATTCTAAAAAGTTCCTCTAAGAAAGTATTTGATAAATACTATAAGTATATAAGCTCAAAAGATCTAGGTAGTCCATTGAGTCTTAGTATTGATAATAAGATCACAAAAGTAAAGATTTTAAGTAAAGAATCTGTTTCTGATGCTAATAAAGTAACAGTAACTTTTGAGAAAACTATATTTGATATCTTTGGAGCATTTCAATCTAGCTCTAAATGGAAAGCTGATATAGAATTTTATTTATCAAATTATGATTTTAGCGAATCAACTAATGCTAAGTTAGATTTTATTGTTACTAAATATACAGTTAGTGAAATGAAGAAATCATGAAAAAAATTTTAAATATTGCTCAGTCACTTTTTTTAAAAAGTTTTATTTTGTGTTTAGCAATTATTTGGATAACTTTACCTAGTTTTGCAGTTAAAGAACCAAGAGCTACTGCGGTTGATAGCCGTCTTAGAGTTATGACATATAACCCAAATGATATATTCAAATATACAGGGTATTTTGGCTATCAAAGTAATATAGAATTTGATACTGATGAAACGATAGAAACTATCTCAATGGGTGATACGACCGCTTGGCAAATAGTGCCATCTGGGAATAGAATGTTTTTGAAACCTATTGAAGAAGATGCAACTACTAATATGACTGTTATAACAAATAGGCGGTTATATTTTTTTGAATTACATGCTCAAGATGCAAGTGGTCCTGATGATCCAGGGTTAGTTTTTGCTGTGAAGTTTTTATATCCAGATAGTGATACAAATTCTGTTTATTCTTATCATTCATCTTATGTAGTTCCTGATCTTTCTAAACCAAATAAATATAATTTTAATTATACTGTAAGTGGTTCAGATGCCATTGCACCTATAAGAATATTTGATGATGGTCTTTTTACTTATTTTGAATTTAGCGATAAAAACATGCCAGTGCCTGCGATTTTTGAGGTTGATAGAGATAGAAATGAATCTGTTATTAACTACCAAGTAGTGGGGCCATACATCGCTGTAGAAATGGTTGCATCTCAATTTACTTTGCGATATGGTAGTGATATCACTTGTGTGTTTAATGAAAATAGACCATTTAAATAGTGGTTATCTTTCCTTTAGTACACATTTAAAATTGATGTAGGTTACATCAATAATCTTAAAAGTTGATTATAAAAAATAGATATGACTCAAAAAACTAATTTATTTAGGTTGCATAAAGATGGCTATCTTTTTATAGGGATATTTGTAGCTATAACTGCATTGGCAGGTATGTTCCAAACTACATTAGGGTGGATATGTGGTATACTTACATTATGGTGTGTTGCTTTCTTTCGAGATCCAGATAGAGTTACTCCAGAGAATGAAAATTATATAATTAGCCCAGCTGATGGCGTTGTACAAAAAATAGAGAAAGTGGAAGTTCCTCCAGAGCTTGCCATGAAGGAACAAGGTGAAAGAGTACGTATTAGTATTTTCCTTGGACTTTTGGATGTGCATGTAAATCGTGTACCTGTTTCTGGTACAATTACAAAAATAAAATATGTTAATGGTAGATTTTTCTATGCTGCTCTTGATAAAGCAAGTGAACATAATGAAAGAAATTATGTAGTGGTAAGTATGAAAAATGGCAAAAATGTTATTTTTACTCAGATAGCTGGAGTTGTTGCAAGAAGAATTTTATGTGAGGTTAAAAAAGGAAAAGAGGTGTCTGCTGGTGAGAGATATGGCTTAATTAGATTTGGAAGTCGTATGGATATTTATTTACCTAAAGGAGAAGTTCCTAAAGTAGTTGAAGAACAAAGAGTAATAGCGGGTGAAACAATATTATCCGTTATGGGAGATAAAAATACTATTAGCGGAGTAATAAGATAAAAAATTGGTTACTTATAATAATACGAAGCTCAAGAAAAAAAATATTAGAAATTCATTTCCTTTTTATAAGCTTGTTCCTAACATAATTACTATAGTTGCATTATGTTTTGGATTAACCGCGATTAAATATGCATTAAATAGCAATTGGGAAAAGAGTTTATTATTCTTAGTTATATCTGCTTTTCTTGATGCTATGGATGGTAGAATTGCTCGATATTTAAATGCCACTACTCCTTTTGGAGCGAATTTAGATTCTTTAGCTGATTTTGTAGATTTTGGCATTGCACCAGTATTGATAATGTATATGTGGACACTTGCTGATTTACAAGTGAAGGCTCTAGGATGGGGAGGAGTTTTGATTTTTGCAATATGTGGTGCCATTAGATTAGCTCGTTTCAATGTAAGCACAAATACTTCAAGATCTTCTGTAGAGAAGCAATTTTTTACAGGTGTACCAATAACCGTTGGAGCAATACTTGCTATATTACCAATGATGATTTCTTTTGAATTCCCTAATATTGATTTTGTTAAGTTGCCAGCATTTAATATAATTTACTTGTTAGCAATAGCTTTTGTCATGGCAAGTAAGACACCAACTTTTTCAATAAAGAATATTCATGTTTCAAAAGAAAATATAAAGCTGCTATTAGTGCTAATTGGCACGTTAATTGTATTGTTAATTGTAAAGCCTTGGATCACCCTAATAATTCTTTGTGTGTGTTATATAACTTCTATTCCTATAAGTATTATTGTTTTTTACAGAAAACTCAAAGAAGAGTCACAATGTACTTAACAATTTCCTAATTATTTAAAATCCCAAAAATGGTTTAGAGATTCTAAGTGTAATTAATGTATTTGACAGCTATTATCGAATTGCAATACACCATCTAAAAATATGTTTAGTAATTTACTAGCTTTACGTGCTGCGGCTATGCTTTCTTCTTTTTTATCTTCAGGAAGTTTATCTATTAATTGTTCACATTCTTTAGAGTGCCATTGATCTGCAGAAAGATGTACTGAAAAAAATGATAAGGCGTCTTCAGAGTTTATATTATAGTGTTTTTTTAGAGTCTCAATTTTCTTTTCAGCAACTTCAGGCACTTGAGTTTCGTAAGCATACATTGCTGCTACAGCAGAATGATAAGAGCTAGTGGATAGTTTCCAGAATTCTTCTAATAATTCTTGTGTATGAGTGTTAGGTTTGTGACTATTAAATTCTTTTGGGTCTATACCTAGCTCTTGTGCGAAATTTACCCATAAATCTAGATGAGTTTTAGGAGTTGATAATTCATCTTTTAAATTTTCAAATAAAATATTTCTATCTTTTAAGTTGTTGCATTGACTATAAGCTAAAGCAACGCATCTGGGAAAGAGTTCTTCAAAATGGTAATATTCTTTGGCATAATACTTGAGTACCTCTGGAGATAATTCACCACGATTCCATTTTTGATAAAGTTCATGTTCTAACATTGGCGTTTCATATATCGCTTCTTTAATTCTTTCGAGATGAGTTGTCATAATTTATTACATATTTATTTTAATCGTGTTTCGAAAACCAATTGGTACGAGGAGTATAACATAGCTAGTTATGGATAACAAATATCTTTATATATTTAGCTATAGAGAACCACTTCTGACTGCAAGTAAGGGGATAGATATTTTCCAGTAATGCTTTTTTTGTTTTTGGCTATTACTTGGGGAGGTCCAAAAGCTACTACTTCTCCGCCACGATCCCCACCTTCTGGACCAATATCTATTATATAATCTGCAGTTTTTATGACATGTAGATTATGTTCAATTACCATAACTGTATTTTTCAGATCAACAAGGCGGTGTAATACTTTCAGTAATTTTTTTATATCATCAATATGCAAGCCAGTTGTTGGTTCGTCTAAAATATATAAAGTCTTGCCAGTAGATTTTTTTGATAGCTCTTTTGCTAATTTTACTCGTTGTGCCTCTCCACCAGATAAGGAAGGAGCAGATTGACCAATCTTCATATAACCTAATCCCACTTCTACTAATGCATTTAGTTTGTCTTTTATAGCAGGAATTTTTTCAAAAAATTTTAAGGCATCCTCTGCTGTCATGTTCAATACATCAGCAATTGATTTATCTTTATATTTTATCTCTAAAGTCTCTTTATTATATCTTTTCCCCTTGCATTCTTCGCAGTTTACATAGACATCTGGTAAGAAATGCATTTCTATTTTTATAACCCCATCTCCTTGGCAAGTTTCACATCTTCCTCCTTTCACATTGAATGAGAAGCGAGAAATATTATATCCTCGTAATTTTGATTCAGGAAGGTTTGCAAACCATTCTCTGATTGGTGAAAATGCTCCAATATAGGTTGCAGGATTTGATCTTGGTGTGCGTCCTATTGGTGATTGATTGATGTTAATTATTTTGTCAATGTACTCTATACCTGAGATACTGTCGTGTTTTCCAGGAGTAACTGAAGATTGTTTATTTAGTTTTTTCTCTATTGCTTTATAGAGTGTATCTAAAATTAAGCTAGATTTTCCACTGCCAGATACTCCTGTTACAGCTACAAAAGTTTCAAGAGGAACTTCAATGGAAACATCTTTCAAATTATTTGTTGTAGCTTTGTTTAATTTTATTTTTTTCTTATAGTTGCCTTTTCTCCATATCTTAGGGATAGCAATTGTTTTATGTCCGCTTAAATATTGCCCAGTCAAACTTCCTTTAGATGATAGGATTTCTTTTACTGATCCTTGAGCGGTAATTTCTCCGCCGTGTATGCCAGCACCTGGTCCAATATCAACAACATGATCTGCTGATAAAATTGTTTCTTCATCATGTTCTACTACTATTACTGTGTTTCCTAAGTTAACCAGATTTCTTAATGTTGCAATAAGTCTCATATTGTCTCGTTGGTGGAGACCGATAGATGGTTCATCTAATGCATATAAAACACCACTTAACCCTGATCCTATTTGTGATGCAAGTCTAATTCTTTGCCCTTCACCGCCAGAAATGGAGTCTGTTTTTCTGGAGAGTGTTAAATATTCTAGACCAACATTTAATAAAAATTTTAGCCTATTAGTAATTTCTTGTATTACTTTTTCACCTATTTTGTTGTGTTTTTCACTCAAATTGTTTGGTAGTGTTTCAAACCAGTCTAGGGCTTGTTTTATTGTTAGGTTAGAAACTTCTCCAATGTTCTTATCTAAAATTTTAACACATAATGATTCCTGTTTTAATCTATAGCCATGACATGCTTTACATGGTCTGGAGCTTTGAAATTTGGCTATTGCTTCTTGTATTCTATTGTCCATAGCATTTTCCATCTTGTTTTCTAAATCGTAAATAATTCCCTTGAAATCTTTATGGGTTGTTTTAGTTACGATACCATCATGGTAAGTGATTTCTATTTCTTCTCCTTTTGTGCCATGTAAAAGAATTTCATGCACTTCTTGAGATAGATCCTCAAAAGGCCAATCAAGATTAAATTTATAATGGGTGCTTAAAGCATGCAAAATATTGAGTTGGAATCTGGATTTAAAGCGTTCCCAAGGTACTATAGCTCCTTCATTTATAGATAATTTTGGATTTGGTATAATCAATTTTTTGTCAAAATATTTCTCGATGCCTAAACCATGACATTTTTGACATGCCCCAAAGGGGCTGTTGAAAGAAAAAATTCTTGGTTCAATCTCTTCTAATTGAAAATTTGAGACAGGACAGCAGAATTTTTCTGAAAAAATTAGCGGAATAGGTTTTTGATTGGCATCTTGCTTGTCTACTTCTAGCATTATAATGCCATTGCCATATTTAAGAGCTGTCTCAATACTTTCAGATAGTCTGTTTCCAGTACTCTCAGAGATGATTAGTCTGTCTACAATGAGTTCGATAGTATGTTTTTTGTTTTTATCCATTTTTGGTAGTTCATCAAAAGTATAAATATGGCCATCTATTCTTATGCGTTGGAAGCCATGCTTCTTTAACGCAAATAATTCTTTTTGATGTTCTCCTTTTTGTCCTCTAATAATGGGAGCCATTATTATAATTTTTGATCCTTCTTTTAAAGCTTTTATCTTTTCTACAATCTGGGATGCAGATTGACTTTCAATAGGTTTGCCAGTATGTGGTGAATATGGAATGCCTATTCTAGCATAAAGCAATCTTAAATAGTCATATATTTCTGTTACTGTTCCTACAGTTGATCTTGGGTTTTTTGAAAGACTTTTTTGATCGATAGCAATAGCTGGGGTAAGACCAGTAATTTTTTCAACATTTGGTTTTTTATTCAAGTGTAAAAATTGTCTTGCATAAGCAGATAAGCTTTCGACATATCTTCTTTGCCCTTCTGCATAAAGAGTGTCAAATGCTAAAGAAGATTTTCCCGAGCCACTTATGCCAGTTATTACTACTAGTCTATTTTTGGGAATTCTTAAGCTGATTTCTTTTAAGTTGTTTTCGCTTGCTTTAATTATTTCTATAAAATCGGAATACATTGCTAGACATTAAAATTTTTTTTAGTAATATTTGTATATTTACTATTAGTTATTTGAAGTAACAGAATCATACATTATAGTTCTTATTAACTAAATTGTAAAATAATTTATTGGCGAGGTTTGAGTATTATGGCATTTAGTTTGAATAAAGTGTCCTTGATTGGAAATGTAGGAAAACCACCTGAAATTAGGACTATGCAGGATGGTAAGGAAATGGCTACTTTTAGCATTGCTACATCTGAAGTTTGGCAAGATAAAAAGTCCGGTGAAAAAAAGACTAAAACAGAATGGCATAGGGTAATAGTTTTTTCAATTGGTTTAGTGAGGATCATAAAGGATTTTGTAGATCAAGGGACAAAAATGTATATTGAAGGAAGTTTGCAGACAAGAAAATATACAGGTAAGGATGGTGTAGAAAGAACTGTAACAGAAGTTGTATTACAAGGGTATAATTCTAATTTAATTCTTTTAGATAATAGTAAGCAGTCTGTAAGCTCTCAGGTTATTAAAGGAGAGCCAAGACAAGAAGGAGGGCAAGAAATATATGAAGATCGTTCTCAACTCAAAAAGAATACAGAATTAATGGAAGAGTTAGATGACGAAGTGCCATTTTAATCTTTTAATAAAGCACTAGTTCCTGTATATACTTCTCATACTTGAAGATTCCTATTTTTAAGTGTGAGAATGCTTTGCAAGAATGCATTAAGGTGTTTGTACTTAATATTGACTCTATTTTATGTCTTTAAAATTCATACTTTTCAAGTATGATGAGTATGAAAGTTTTTCTTGGAATGGGTTTGTAGCTCAGGTGGTTAGAGCGCACGCCTGATAAGCGTGAGGTCGGAGGTTCAACTCCTCCCAGACCCACCATTCTTTTTTTATCTAAGATGTGTTCTTGTGCTACTTCTTGGAGTTGATTTTCTTCTTCTTGTCTCTCGAGTAAATTTGCCTGCTATTTTTCTTGGTTTCTCATGAGCATGTGCTGCTTTTGCTTTAGATAATGCTGTGCGAGCTATTCTCCTGTTTTGATCTTGGGATATAACTTTCTGTGCTGACATATATTTTTTTTTATCTAACTTATATTGTTTGTAATCTTTAATTTGTTGGTTGAAAAACTTTCCGCCAGTAAGAAAATGAATAATTCGCTTACCCCAGTTTGGTTTCGATACTTTTTCTGGTTCTTTAAGTTTTTCTGAAGGCATATGAGCAGGTAATTCGTAGAGATGGGTCTTTTCTTTCTCAAGAAAACCCTCTGGAGTTTTACTAGGCATTCTTGCTGCTATTTCTGGTCCGATTTTGTCTATACTATCAGGTGTCATGCTAGTGATTTTATCAAGTGTATCACTGGTTGGTCTAGCAATTAAACCATTATATTTTCGAGGAATGATGGTATCTTTAAATGCTAATTCACCCGCAGCCTCTTTCTTTGCATGCAAATCTTGCCATTTTGAGCCTCCAGTTGGGCTTAGTGGATCAGATTTACCAAGTTTTGAGTGTTTATGTGAAGTTGGTGCTCCTCCTTCGTTACCAATTAATATTGCTCCCGGATGGGTTTCTGTTGGTGGTTGGTAGTATATGTATAAATGACCATGATCACCATCTGGGTGGCTAACAATATTTCCTTCAGAGTCAGGGCCGCCAAATGCAGCATCCATAGCTAAATCAACTCCCCAATGTTGAGTATCTTTTCCCAAAACTTTATTTTTAAAGTAATCTCCGGCACCAATTGCAAATCCTTTAAGCTCGCGTACTTCTTTTAAACCATCTTTGGTATCAATTACATCAATTCCATGGGTTGCTGCTGATCTATTATAGACTATTTTTCCTTCCTCTATAGCTTCTTGTTGTGTTTGTGATCTTGAAGCCCCGCTTTTGCGTGTATCACCTGAAGTAAGCCAGTTAAATAATTTATCCCCACCATTGGGAGGTATTTGAATCATAACTCTAGAACCATGTGAGAGATATGATGATACAGGTAGGCCATTTTCAGCTAGAGATTTTGTAGTGCCATCAGGAGAAGTAGCTGTTGTGCCGCTTGCTCCAATTAGTACTAATGCTCTCTTATAGACATCAGCTGATCTTTTTTCCTGTTCTACTATTGCTTTGTCAGCTCCCATTGCTTTTGCAGTGGGAGCACGTCTTAGCATTCTAGCTGTAGCATTAACATCTCTATCAACTTCTTCAGCAAGTGAGTTTCCAGCTAAACTTTCTAGGATCTGTTTTTTTGTAGTCATTTTTTACTACTATTTCGTTTATTTAAGTATGACAGTAAATTTTTGATTTTTATAGAAAATAATACAAATGAGAAATATTTTTTGAAAACTAAATAGTAATATACTAATCATACCTGAAGCCTCCAGTTTTTAAGTTTGAAAATGAAACTACCATCTTCATTTAAAAATGTCTTAAATATCAATGATATTTGCTAATTTTTAAACTTGATATTAATTCCATTTTCTGTGGATTCTTCGATTAGTATATTATTTACTGATTTCACTTGAAAACTTTGAGAATTTATTATTTTTGTGGAATGGGCATATCAGTAGTTTTCTTAGTTGAGTACATTATTAGAATTGTAGCAGCAATTATTAAAGTGCTACCAATGATAGTATTGAAACTAATTACTTCGTTAAAGAGAAAGTAAGTAGAAATAGCTGTAAATATTAGTTTTGTATAGCTGATAGGAGCAAGCAGTACCAACCTCGCATTAGCGAGTGCTTTTATTAAAAGCATTTTATTAACTGTATAGATTAATCCTAAAATTATAACAAATTTTATGTGAGTATAAGTTAATGGTTGCCATGTTATAACAGCAAGTGGCAGAGACATTATTGTGCATAAGAATAATATCCTAAAACTTTGTTGTGTCCAATGTATGGCTGCTTGTCGTTTTAATAAAAGATCGTGCAAAGCCCAACCTATCGCAGAAATTAATGCTACTGTCACTCCTGTGATTACAAATGAGGTTTCAGCTAGCGGTTTTGTGATGATGATTGTACCAATAATGCTTACTGATAGTGCTAATGCTAGTTTTAAAGACATTTTTTCTTTCAGGATAAGTATAGCTAGTAAGCTGGCTATAACAGGGGTTAAATAAAAAATAGCAGTAATAATATTTAGATCTATTAATTTTAAAGCATATAGGAATGTACAGAAGCTTGTAAAATTTATTACTGCAATACAAAGAAAAGGTTTATCTATATTCTTTATATTAGCTAATATAGATTGTTTTCTTTGAAATCTTAATATTGTGGAGACAATAATAAGACTAGATAAACAAGAAAGAAAAAAAGTTTGAAAAGTACTTAAGTCTTTCATTGCCCATTTATTTGCAAGACCTACTAATACTATGCATAATATATTTAATATTTTAAAAATTATTCCAGATATTTCTTTTCCCATGTAGTTTAACTTGATTGTGATTAAGGTAACTTATTTTTCTGAGTTTGAAGACTAGTAGATAAAGGTTTACTTGCAGGCATTATAATAAGAGTGGCAAAAATTATTAAACTGCTTCCAACTATTGTGTTAGCAGTTATTATCTCATTAAAGAAGAAATATGCAAGAGTTGTATTAAATATCAATTTTGTGAATCCAATTGGTGTAAGTAAAGTTAAAGGTGTACGTCTGATTCCTTTTACTAAGAACATTTTGCTTATTGTGTAAAGAAAGCCTAATAAAATAAAAATTAATATGTTATAGAAAGTAAGTGATTGCCAAGTGCTAAGAGCAAATGGTAAAGATAGTAAAATAGTTATAATTAATGTGAGAAAAGTTTGTTTAGTCCAATGATCTTTCATTGTTTGTTTTTTTAAAATAAGACCATGAATAGCCCATCCGACAGTAAAAATGAAGGCTGATACAATTCCTAGCATTGTGGTGTTAGTTATAATTGGTCTTGTGATGATGAGTGCTCCTGTAATGCTAATTAATAATGCTAATAATGCCTTTACAGAAAATTTTTCTTTAAATATTAATAATGCCAGTACATGTACTAATACTGGTGTAAGATAGCCAAAAGAAGTTACTATGGCAATATCCAATACTTTTATCGCATACAATGTAGCACAAACACTAATAAAATTTATTGCGGAAATGATCAAATATGTTTGGTCTAATGATTTTGTAAGAGTAAGAAGAGATTCACGTCTTTGAAATTTAATAATGGTCACCACAAATAATAAGCATGAGAGAGAAGATAAGAAGAAGACTTGAAATGTTGATAAGTTGCTTATTGCTCCTTTATTAATTGATATTGTAATAGAGTAGCCCAACACACTAAAGAGTTTATAAATTATGCCTAACAATTCTGTATTCATAGTTATGGTGTATAAATTAGGTTGAGATTATATTATGGATAGAGGCTTTGTAAACAAAGAAACTAATATACTTATAGGTGTTACGTGAATTTTAGGCTTATTAAGGTTACCAGAAATTTTATAATGGGTTGCTAATTGATATTTTTCTGAGTTGTTTTGTTTCTCATTTTGAATTTTTGATATAAATTCATTGAAGAAACATTTAGGAATTAATTCACCTTCCAAATTAATAGCTTGTTTATTTAGGTCTATAGAGCCATTTAGAGTAATAGTTATTAAGTCTCCTGTTGCTCTAGATTGACGTAGCTTTATTACATTGTTTTCTATTACAAAGGATCCTTTGAAATCTTTGAAATGAATCAAGTTTTGCCCTTTAAGTTGTTCTACTATTTGAGTGAATGGAGTCATTAAAATTAATTTTGCAAGAATAGAAGTTTTAAATGCTCTAAAATTTCTAATATAAATATTTCCTTTGAGTTGATTTTTTTGTAGAGAATTCTTAGTTGGAGTACGAAGGGAGATTGTCATGATGCCGCCTTCTATATTGTTATATGTATCGAATCCTTTTAGCAAAGCAGCTGCATTATTTGTGTGTAAAACAACTAAGTTATTATTTTTATAAATTTTTAAAGTTGAATTTGGTTTATTCTTGTCATTTATTTTCATGGAAAGAGAGCTATTTTTACAAATATTTCTGTAGCATGCAAAATTGCCAGCTATATCAGTAAATACAATATTATTTTTCATTGTTGCCTTATTTACTTTAAGTTGCACAGATGTCTTTCTATCTTTTGAAAAGCTTTGAGAATTTAAAAACTGTAATAAATGATTTTTATTAGGTGTAATATGGTCTGCTGTTATAAAAAATCTTCCTTCTTTTTTGTTGAAAATTAGATTTAATTTTATGTTATTATTAGGTGATTCAATAATTGAATCAAACTTTTTTATTTCTTCTAAGTTATTAGAAAGTTCAAAATATGAAGAAGCTTTGATGTTTTCTTCCTCTGAAATAAAATCACAGTGTTTTGTTTTCCAACCTTGTTCTTTTATATTAGTTGCTATTAGATTAAAACTTGATTTTTTGTTTTCTTTTTTTACGAGGTCTATATTGGAAAAATGAATATTTGGGTTGTCTAAATTAGCATTGACAGTAAATTTTTCGTTTTGATTTTTTTGTATATATTGTGTGGTTAGAAATATTTTTCCATTGGATGCATGTATTATATCATGAAATAGATAAAGGTCTTTTTGAGAAGCATCAAATACGGTATTTAAATCTAGTTTGTGATCGAACTCCATTTTATCTTTCAAATGAGTTTGCCAACTAAATTTTGATTTACTATTGTTTATTACAGGGGTGCCAGTAATTGATAATAAATAATCCTTAATATTTAAGGTAAGTGAGCCTTGAAGCATGAATTTATCGAAAGCTGATAATTTTACATTATTTAGAGATGCATCTATATTTAAGATTAAGTTCTCAAGGCATATTTCTTTTGATAAAGGAATTTTTATATTGATAGAAGCATTTGTTGATCCTTGTATATTTTGTAAATCTAGCTTTTTGTTTTTAAGATGTACTAGGCTTTCTCTATCAATGAAATTAATAAAGTTTTTTATTGGTCCATCAGATTTTGCGTTAATTGTTAAAGGAACTTCAGGGTCTTTAAGATTAATTTTTACTGAGCTACCTTTTTTAATTAATGAATTTATCATTTTGCCTTCATCAATATTAAAGAGGATTGCTGAATTATTCAAAGTAATTGTTCCATTTAATTCATCAATTTGAGGAAATTCAGGCATATAATTTAAGCTTAAATTGTGGAATTCAGAATGACTGTAAATTGATATATTATTAGGAGAGTTAGAAAAAATATCTTTTATATAAATTCTCCCTTTTAAATTTGTAAGTTCTCCATTTTTAATGCTATTATTTATCCAATCTTTTGTTTCTGATGATATTTTTGAAGGATATAGAGAGTTTATAGAATTCAGATTTAGTTGCTTTGTTTTAAATGAAAGTGATAATGCAGTTTTATGCATTAATAATTTTGAATAATTTTGTATATATCCTTTTGCATAAAGTAACTGAGATTTTTGAGGTAGGGATAAATTAAAGTCTTTAATATCAATTCTATCATGCCAATTTTTACTACTTAAAGATAATAAAAATTTTATGGAGGAATTGTCGTTATTTTGTGTTTGGTTATAAAATTTTGCGTTAAGGACTTTGTTGCTTGAGTTATGAGTTGTTTTGACTGTGCCTGATATAAATAAATCTTTGTTAATTTGACTTAGGAAATCATTTTGAAATTTATTAGGAATGATTTTGGTAATAAGTTTTGCAGGGAAGTTATATATCTTGGTAGTTGTGGTTATATTATTATTTTCGTGATTTGCAATAGCATCTATTTTTGATTGAAAATTTTTTGATGTGATAGTAAGAGAATTAGAATAGGATAGTGGAGTTATTGAAGTTTTATTTAAATCCAGAGAATAATGAACTTTATCTATTAATAATTTTGAATTTTTTATTTTTATGTACTCTATAGCTAATAATTTTTTTCTGCTGAATATATTGATTAATTTAGCAAAAGTTTTGTCATTGATGTCTTTACTTTTCAGGGTATCCAGATTGAGCTTTGCTGAATCAATCTCTATTTTTATAGGAATTGTTAATTTGGAAAATATTTTCGAGAAATTAAGTTCTAACTTGATTTTTGGGGTATGTAGAACAGATGTATTATTGGATTGAGTATTGATTTCCAGATTAGAAATAAGCTGAAACTTTGAAGGTTTATAGGAGGTAATATCGAAATCTGATACTTTAATATTACATTTTGGACAAATTGCTCCTATAGGTTTTTTTAAGGTAAATATAAAAAGTTTTTTTAAATTCTGTGCATTAAAGAACATAAAAGCTATTGAGGCAAATAGCCCAGTAATTACCATTAATATGGTTGTTCTTACTAAGTTTTTATTAACCATTTTAATTTTTGTTTAAGTATTCTTTGTTAATTAGAAATATATATTAACATTTAGTTTATTGAGTAATATTTATATTCTATACATGTTATATAATAAAACAAGTCACTATTTATGCTTGGGACACGGGCATTTTAAGATAGAAAAGACAGTTAATATCTAACTTAAGAACTTAAAATTATTTGCAATTCTGAATTGGGATAGAAATTTTGTCACAATAAATAATTTCAACCTTGACTAGAAAATATTGCCGATATAAACTGGCTGCTTATTAATCTTTAATTAAGGAGATATTTTATGGGTTCTTACTTTGATTCTATTAACTTTGGTTATGTTACTCCAAGCATACCAACTATCAAAACTCTTGCTGTTAGTGCAGCATATCTTGGGGCTCAATTTTATGGGACACCTTTTATACCTCAAACTTTTAATTACGCATATCAGAATTCTGATTTTATAATAAAAGCAACTGTATTTGGTTTAACAAGTTTTGGTGCTTTTCGTAATCAATTTGATAATGATCATGGAGTTATCGCAAATGCAATGGCAACATCAATTTTAGGAGCAGGATATTATGGGGTTTACTATGGAGTAAAATCTAGTATGTCTTATGTCAATGAAAAGTTTAGCTTGAATCTTTCTGAAGAAGGCCAAGAAGTAACAAGTATTTTTGTGACTGCAGGAATTATTCCTATGACCCCACTACCTTTGCAAGAGCTAATAATTAGCAATATAGATAAAGCTACTGGTTTCCTTGTTAGTACATTATTTTGCAAACGTTCAGTAGATGAATATGAAGAGGATTCTATAAGAAAAGATTACAGAGCAAGGGAAGAAGAAAGTGATGATGATGGAGTTGTAATGTCAGGTGTAACACATACTGCTGGTCGTCTTGATGATTTATCTGTAACATCACCTATTACTGGTAGTATTCCACTTGTAGGTCAATCTGGTACTGGTATGGAGGATTCATCATCAGATAGTGATTGATAATTATTTTTTATGATCCTGGGTATATCTTACTCAGGATCATTTATATTTCTACTTTCTAATTTTAAATGAAGATAGTAGCTTCATTTTCAAGATTAAAAACTGAAGTTTTTAGGTGCGATTAGTATATCTATTTATCTTTTATTAGCACTTCTCTACGTCCCATATGATTAGGTTTGCTGACAATACCTTCTTGTTCCATTTGTTCAACAATTGAAGCAGATTTGTTATAACCAATTTTAAAGCAACGTTGGAGGTAGCTTATTGAAACTTTTTTCTCACGTTGTATTAGTGCAACTGCTTGACTATAAAGATCATCTTGATCATGGCTATTTGAAATCAAACCATCGCTACTAGTAGCTTTATTTTCCAACATTATATCAGTTCTATAATCTGGTTTGCCTTGTGACTTCCAAAAGGAAACAATGCTCGTTACTTCGCTATCATCAACAAATGCACCATGTATTCTTTTTATTTTATTACCACCAGACATAAGTAACATATCACCTTTGCCGAGAAGTTGTTCTGCTCCCATTTCTCCTAAAATTGTTCTGCTATCAATTTTGGATGAAACTTGAAATGCTATTCTAGTAGGAAAGTTGGCTTTAATCACTCCTGTTATAACATCAACAGAAGGTCTTTGTGTTGCCATGATAATATGAATGCCGGCAGCTCTGGCCATTTGTGCTAATCTTTGTACTGATGCTTCTATTTCTTTACCTGAAACAATCATGAGATCTGCCATTTCGTCTACAATTACCACAATAAAAGGTAAGATCTTATTTTCGATTTTAACAGTTTCGTAGATAGGATTGCCGGTTTCTTGGTCAAAACCAACTTGTACTTGTCTATTTAAATCTACGCCTGCTTTTATTTTTTGGTTATAACCATGTACATTTCTAACACCTAAATAAGACATTACCCTATATCTATTTTCCATTTCTCTTACAACCCATTTAAGTGCTGAAACTGCTTTACGAGATTCTGTTACCACAGGAGTAAGTAAATGAGGTATGCCATCATAAACTGATAATTCTAGCATTTTGGGATCTATCATTATGAATTTACATGTTTCTGGAGTATGTTTAAATAATAATGATAAAATCATGGCATTAATAGCAACAGATTTACCTGAACCAGTTGTGCCAGCAACTAATAGATGAGGCATTTCAACTAAGTCGCTAATAGCTACTTTGCCACCAATATCTTTTCCTAGAATAATAGGTAATTTTTGTTCTGCACTAATATAGTCTTCTGATTCAACTAATTCTTTTAAATAGACAAATTCTCTAATTTTATTAGGTAATTCTATTCCTAAAGAATTTTTACCTGGAATAATAGAAACACGAGTTGAAATGGCACGCATTGTTCGTGCTATATCATCAGATAAATTTATTACTCTGGATGATTTTGTTCCTGCTGCTGGTTCTAATTCATATAGAGTGATAACAGGACCAGGGAAATAATTTTCTATATTACCTTTTACGCCGAAATCATTTAGAATTTTTATTAACTCAGCTGCATTATTCTTGAGAATAGCTCGGCTTATATTATTTTTACTTTGTTTATAACATTTGAGTAGATCAGATTTAGGTAGGGCATAGGTAGAATCTGTTTCTTTTATAGGGGTGTTTTGTCTTGATATTGGTTTAGTTTTAAAGACAGATAGAAGTTTTTCTTTGTCTTGATCTTCCTCTATTTCTGCTTCATTTGTATTGTGATGGTTATATCTATGTTTAATAGTTCTGATGCAGTTTCTTAAAGAAATTTTTATTCCATAGAAGCATAACAGCAAAGACTTCCAAAGTAATATTCCAAATGCTTTAAGGCATGAGTAAACAGAACTTACTCGTATATCTAAGGCTAAATAAAGTAATAATAAGGTAACGCCACTTTCTATATATAGAGAAAATTGTTTAGGAATTAGATTTAAATAAGGAGAAAACAGGCTGCCAATTGTGCCACCAGTTGATATTAATGGGAGTGATATAAAATTGAATTCAAAATTAAATAATAATCCTGCAAATGAGAGAATACTTACCATTAATATGATTATCCTAAACCATAACGCTCGCACTGGGTAGCCAAAGATATTTTTAATGCCCCAAATGAAAGGCACTAAAATGAAAAATGTTACTGCAAGACCAATAGATTGTAGTAAGAAGTCTATGGTATAAGAGCCAAATTTACCCAAGAAGTTTTTAGGTGTGTTATTAGTTGCATAACTAAAAGATACATCATTAGGTGAATAAGAAATTAATGATAGAAGCAAAGTTACTGCAATGCATAAATAAAAAATACCGCTAGAAATACTATATAAGCTAAATTTTTTATTATATTTGGTGGTTGACTGATATCTTGCCATATAAAAATTAAATAGTATGAGCCATTTTGTGTTTTTTTGTTTCCATATATCTTTTATTATAATTATTCATTTCAGTCATTAAAGGTAAAATTTTTCGAATATTAATCCCTGCCTTTGTAAGAGCAGTAGTTTTCTTTGGGTTATTTGTAAGTAGTTTAATTTCTTTTATTTTTAATTGTTTTAAAATTTCAGCGGCAACAGAATAATCTCGTTCATCTATATTAAAGCCTAGTTGTATATTTGCTTCAGCAGTATCATAACCTTTGTTTTGTAAAGCATATGTCCGTAGTTTATTTGCTAAACCTATACCACGTCCTTCTTGGGCTAAATAAATTATTACTCCAGCATTTTCTGGTGATGAATTCATAAGTTTCAGTGCTGAAAATAATTGTGAATTACAATCGCATTGTAAAGACTGTAATAAATCCCCTGTATAACATGAAGAATGTAGTCTCACTAAGGGAGTTTTGTTATGCACTATATTTGCACTTGCTATTGCAATATGTTGTTCTCCTGTAGATATTACTCTAAATATGGTGATTGTAATTTTACCGATATGGTTCAGTTGTATAGGAACATTTGTAACTATTGGCTCAACGTCTGAATTAATCATTTTTTCGTACAATATAAGATCTTGTTGTTCTATTTTTAAAATATGATCGTTGATGAATTGGTTGTGGTTTGAATTTAGTTTTGTGAATAAGAATATTGGCAGTAATTTTGCAAATGTAAAAATTCTTTTTACGAATAAATAATATTCTTCTGTAAATGATTCATCAGATAATTTAGAATTATAATTTAACAAGTTTCGATCTTTATTACATTCACAGAAAGACTTGATTTGTTTTAGAGAGAAATTAGAAAGTTCTTGTAAAGCGTAGCCATTAGGGGTTGGTGCTACTAAAGTAAGTTTATCTTTAAAAGCTGTTCGAAGTTTATTAAAATTATATTCAGAGAGAGTTTCAACAGATGATATAAGAAATTTTTGCTTTATTGTAATGGGTAGACCTCGTTGCAAGTCATTTATTGCTCGAATGATTTTATGTGTTCTTATCTCGTCGTTAGAAAAAATTTTCATAAGTATATTTTTAATTATATATGAAAAAAGGTAAAATTAACATTATTGAAATTTATAGCCAGTCTAGATTTATACAGGATCTTTTAGCACAGATTTACGAAGAAATTTCTGTAGAGACTTTTTCTTATTCTGCTCTTACTTTTACAAATACAGAGAGTATAGCCATAATTGATATAAAAAATCAAATGGTTTTTGATGATTTTATTAAGCTATACTTGGATTTGCCAGTGCTTTATCCTGTTATTATTCTTTTGCCAGATGGTATAAAATCAACACAAAAACTCGAATCTAATTTGGTTACTATTATACCCAAACCTTTAGATTGTCGTATTTTGATTAAAACAATTGATTCTTGCAGTGCTGTATGTCTTTATAGGTTTTCAGATAGTTTATTTTTAGATACTAAGACGTTAAATATAATTAAAATTTTAGATAAGAAAAGGATTGAAACGAAACTTACACAAATAGAATATAAGATTTTAAAATATCTTATAGAGCTAAAGCAGAAATATATTGAAGAGGTTGTAACTGAAAAGGAAATTGCAACTAATGTATTAGGTTATCATGCCTTATCAAACACTAATACTATTAAAACTCATATGCATAGATTAAGACAAAAACTTGGAGCAGATTCATCCATTATAAAAAGAAGAATTAATAAATATTCTATAGATAGCTTTCAAGAGTAATGTTACTTAAATAAAGTTATTTCACTAATTCTTTATCAAGTGACATAAGCTTCTTTATTTCTAAATCTTTCTCCTTAAGTTGTGCAGTAATTCTATTTTGTACAGAAGGTAATTTTTCGTATATAGCCTCTTTTAATACAAGATTACCGTTTCTGGATAAATAATCCATTGGAGATTTACCCATATTATTTTTAATTTGCACAGTTGCAGAAACATTTTTATCTAATGTTAAAAGTAGTTTTCCTATTTTTGTATATATTTCTGTAAGAGGTTTATTTGCTTTAGCGAGTTGTGCAATAAAGTTTATAGGGGTGTTTCCTCTTCTTTCTTGCGTATTTAAAGTAATGCCTGCATCTATTAATTTTTTTATTATAGATAAAATAACATCTTGAGAATATCCAGATTGGATATATTTTTCTATATTCCGTATAGCAATATGTAGAAAAGTTAAACCTAGCTTATTAGTTGAATTTGCGTTAGCTCCGCCCTCAAGTAAAGCTATTACTGCATCAAAGTCTGCATTAATTAATGCAACTTCTATTGGTAGTTGGTTTTGACTGTTTCTGTTATCTAAGCTTGTGCCTTGTGAAATTAAATTTTTCAAGCCGTCATAATCTTTAGCAATGATTTTTTCAGTTACGGAATCATCAATGATCATTTCTTCAGCACCATAATTTACATTTTGTTTTCTTCTTCCCATAATTTTGTATAATTAAGTTGATTTCAGATTATTTGGTTATCAATTATGTTACAAAAAAAATAAGTTTGTCTACATTTTTTTTACAAACTGCTTTAATATTTAATACATTTCAAAATAAAGTAATATTTTTAATAAAAAAACACAACCTTTCATGCTAAAGAGATTAGAGGTCTATAGGATATGTTTTTCGTAATTAGAAAATAAAAACATATATTTTCTTACGCCAGTTCCTAATGCATCTGTAGAGTTTATACCGTGGAAAATAAATTTATTTACACTATTAGGTCCTTTTAAATGCATTGCAGCAAGAATTCCTTCTTTAGTGATGTGTATGCCATAAACCTTTTTGCCGATAAATTTATCAAGCTTATAAGATTTGGCAATGTTCCAGTTAGTTGTTGCTAATTCACGTGCGGCTATTTCTTGTACTATAGGATTATTTAAAAAATCTTGTTTGGAAAAAACACCGTATTTTCCAGTCCATTTACCTTTCCAATCATTTTTTGCAGATCCGTCTTTATTATAGTATCCTAAGCCAACAAGTGCAGATTCTCCAAATTGATATTTACCTAGATAACCAAATTTATTTACTTTTTTATATTTGGATCCTGACTCTTTATAGCCTAATGCTGTAAAGAATTTTGTGTTTTGTATTGCTTTTGTAGAACTAAAGATGTTTTTTTTAAAAATTGTTGTGTTGTGCATTAAAAAAGATCCAGAAAATGGGTAGTTTAGTGCCAATGCAGCAATGCTTAAATTTAAAAGCATAGTGAGAGAAAAAGCTATTTTAGTTTTACTCATATCTTACTTAATTTTTACAAAAATATTAACAAAGGGTTAATATATCATAATTTCTCTTTTTTTACAAGTTTTATTATAAAATGCTATCCTCTTAAAGGATACAGAATTATGAGAAATATTACTATCATTAGTATGATAATTAAGCTTATTTCTTGTGTTAAAGCTGATCTATTTCTTATATACAATAAGCTGTTTTTCTGAAGGTTAGATAAATAAATCTTTATGTTATTGGTGGTTATTGTGTAAAGATGTTTTAAATGCTTTATGCATTGTGTAGTAATCTGATTGCTTATAATTAGATATCTAATATTTAGGTCTAATAGAAGGATATTTTGGCTATAAATAAGATATTTTTTTATTATGAAAAAAACTACTCCAGCGATTAATACATATTCTATCTGATGTAAAAGAAAATAATTATATAAGATTACTGGTTTTGATGATTTTGATATGAAATATGCAGTAAATGTTATTAGTCCTATGCATAGAAAACCTAATGCAAAAATATATGAATAATATTCTTTGGTGTTTAATCTGTTCTTTGAGTTTTTTGTAATATTGCTCAAGGAAAATCTTTTAAGAAAAACGAAACTCATGAATCTAAAGCATAAAGAGAGAATTATCCCTACAGATATTATACCCATTATGTGTGGAAGCCAGTCACTATTTGCAAAATAGCGACTTGTATATAAATATCGTTTGCTCTCATACCCTAACGAAAATGGAAGGGCTGCAAGGGAAAACAGGGCTATACTTGTTAGGAATATTATTAATGTTGTATTATTAAGTGTATTTTTTATTTCTGTCATTTTTTCTTTTTTGAAAAAATAGATAACAAATTGTGTAGAACACAAAATTATCGGAACACATAGTAAGTCGTTTATAATAGCAATTAGTGCTGCATTTGAGTTATTTTCATTTGCTCCTATAAAAATTAGTAGAATTCCTAATTCAGCTATTATTATGTATAATATTGTTCTTTTGATGTTATTGTCAAATAATGAGAATAATATTCCGTATGAAGCGGTAATAATACCGATAGGAATTAAAATATACAGACCTAAGAAAATCTTCATGAGCAGTAATGCAGAAATCTTTGTAGTGCAAACTGCAAGAATGATACTAGCATAAGATGGTACTACAGAGTATCCTCCCAGTAGCCATGATGAAAATGGTGGGACAGCTAAATTAACTAATAACCCAACTAAAAGCAGTGAGGAAGATAATGTATAGAAATTGTTTTTATTAAGTAGGTCTATATCAAGAGAATTATTTTTAAAATAGTAACTCATAACTCCAGCAAGTAACAGAGTGCCTCCAAACATATGAAATTTGAAGTAATTCAGCCCTTCTTTTTTGGATAATGTATCTTTCTTGGAGAAAATAATAAAAACAGTAGCAAGCATCATGATTTCTAAAAAAAACAAGATATAAAGTAAATTTTTTGTAAATAAAATGGCAATGGTAGAACCTACATAAATAAAAAATAGGGAAATATAGACTGAGATTTTATCTTTTGAAAAAAATGCTAATAAAACACTAACGAATAATACTAGAAAGAATATACTGGTTAGAATAAACGAAACATGCATATCCGAAAATAACAGTGATGCAGGATTATAAAAATTCCATTTGTTAGTAATAAAAGATAAATAAGATAAAGCTATACAGACTAATACAGAAGTTTTATATAATTTTTTTGGAATAAAATTTAGAATAATACCTGCTAATATTAAAAATACTCCAGGGTTTAAAAAATTATAAGATATCATTAAGAGCTTACAAATTGTATTTTATCTAAGAACTTTACAAGAGTCAGTAATAAAAGCACATAAAATGTGATGCCGATACACCCTAATAAAGTTGCCCATTTCATAATAGTAATTTCAAACAGATTTTTGTTTGTTTGTGAAGTTATATTTTGTTTATCAAAGTAAATATTATATATTAAGGGAGTAAAATATTTTACGCTAAGCAAAATACTAATAGTTAAGATAACTAGGGTAATATAATCGATTTTTTCTATTATAGCTGCATAAAAAATATAAGCTTTTCCTATAAAACCTGCTAGAGGTGGAATTCCAATCATAGAAATCGTAGCAAGAGTAAATATAAAAGCCACTGTTTTTGAACGATTAACAAAGCCTTTTAAGTCGTCAATTTCAGTAATTTTATATTTTGCTTCTAAGATACCACTTGCAAAAAACAGCGATAACTTGCTTATTGCATGTCCTATCATATGAATGATTGCAGCTTTAATTCCTGTAGCAGAAAACATTAATGCTGATAAAACACAAATCGACAGATGATTTATTGTTGAATATGCCAGTAGTTTTTTTATGTTGCTTTGATATAAAGCAATTATAGCAGAAAATAATACGGAAACCGCACATAATGCAGTAAATAAATTAATAGAACTAAAAAAATTTGACAAAGTATTTAGATAATTGATGCCGTAAATATAAACAATGATCTTTACTAATATTAATAGACCTGATTTAACAACAGCAACAGCATGGAGCAAGCCACTGACTGGAATAGGTGCCGCCATAGCAGAAGGTAGCCAAAAATGTATAGGCATAATTGCAGTTTTAGCAATTCCATACATGAACATTAGAAACGTGATAATTGCTAATACTGGACTTATACTGCTAGTTTCTAATGTTCCACCAGTAGCATAGCCAATTCCTCCTGTAAAATAATAAATTATTGTTATTGCAGGTAAGAATAATCCTAGAGAACAAGTGATTAAGGTAAGAATATATTTGCGTGCTGCAATAATTTCTTTTTGTGATCCGGTTGCTATGATTAAAGGGAACGTCAAAATTGTGAGTAACTCATAGCATATAAATGAAGTTATCAGATCTCCAGAGATAGATAATAGCAATGCACTTGCAACTGCACCGATCATGAAGAAAGAAAATCTATTAACTTTTATCTTTGATTTTAGGCTTACATAGCCTATTGAGTATAAACTTGTTAGAAACCACAAACAGCTCACCATATTTAGAAAGACGATTCCTATGGGTTCTAGGTTAAAATTTAATCCAAATGTTGAAATGCTTATAAATGAAAAATTAGGCGTATTATAGAGATTGAAAGTTAAATAGAAGCAAAACAATGTTATATAAAAACTTATAGTAGCTTGAATTATTAATATGATTTTTCGTGTGTTATACTTGTGCTGTATTTTGACAAGGAAAATTATAGTTGCAACAAGCAATAATATGAAAAAAATAATTATGTTATCTATGCCCATCTCTATTGTTTTATAGGTCTTATTTTTGAAGTTAGTTTAAGTTTTTATCACATTTAAAATCTATGACTTTTTAAACCCTAATTCGTTATTGGAGTTTTAAGTACCAGAAGATATTACGATAAAAACCTTGATCTTGTCAGTAAGAAAATTTTTTCAGTTTTTAAATTGCAATACTTAGTAATCAACTATAATATTTACAAGTAAGTAATTTTACCATAGGGGTCTTATAATGTTCTTTAAGAAAATATTTTTATCTTTCACTATTATATTATTAGCTGTTTCTTGTAGGAGTATAAAATCTAGTAATTTTGGTTATAGCGAATCAGATGAACTTGCTGAAAATGTTCCTAATTATGTTTTATTTACTGTTAATACAGCAAGGCTAGATTCAGAAGCACGTAATATGTTGGATGTACAAAGTGAGTGGTTAAGAGAGAACTCGGATATAAATGTTATCATTGAAGGGCATTGTGATGAAAGAGGAACTCGTGAATATAATTTAGCACTTGGTGCAAAACGAGCAAATTCTGTTAGGTCTTACTTAATCTCTTCAGGAATTAACCCTTCAAGAATATCAACAATTTCTTACGGCAAGGAAAGACCAGTTGTTGAGGGTACTGGTTCAGATGTGTGGCGAGAAAATAGAAGAGCTGTTACGGTAATTAATTAAAGTGATGAAATTGAGAATTGGTAATATTTTTTCTTTTGTTTTTTTAGGTGTTCTGCTTGGTTATACGGTTGGCTTTAATCAGGTGTTATCTGCAGAGGTAACTGAGGATCATAAAGCTACCAATAATGTTTATTCACAAGAAGATGTAGTGCATCAGGGTTCTTCGTCTATGTCAAAAACTACTGATAATGATGATGAAACATATTTAGAGCAAAATGCTACAGAACAGAGTGTTTTGCCGGCATCAAAAACTACTTTACATAGAAATGCTGTCTCGAGTAACACTTCAGAATTATTTGCAAAAGTAATAGATATGGAAGAACGGATACGAGAGTTGAATGGTCGTTTAGAAAATGCAGAATTTTCTAATTCAAAACTAACAAAGCAGATAAATACACTGAATATTAAGTTGGCGACTATAGCTACTAATAATTCTAAAGTTAATCTAAAACAAAAAAAGACAAGCTGCAGTAAATGTTCTAATCCAGATAGTCTAAAGCGATCAATTGGCTTAGTGAAAATAGGAAAAAATGCTGAGGCTATAAAATTATTAAATGATTATCTTAAAAAAGCTAAATCGAAAAAGATACAATTGGATAATGAGGGAGAAGTTTATTATTGGTTAGGTAAAGCTTATGTGAATCAGAAAGATGCAAATAAGGCGGTTAGTTCTTTTGCAAAAAGCTATAAGTTTTATTCAAATGTTAGATTAAATGATACTCTCATAGGGTTAATAGATGCTCTTGAGCTTGATAAAAAATATGATCAGATTTGTCCGTTGCTTAATAAGTTAGATGCTAAATATATAAATACTTTAAGTAAAACTAAACAAAATAAACTTAAAAACCTGAGAGCGACACGTTGTAAAAAATCATAATTTTGGAATTTTTAATCGTTTTTAGCTAAAGGATTATCATCATATGTTTTTTGTAGTCTGTTGTTTTTACTTATAACATAGTCAGTTTTTGTTACTGTCGACTCTGTTTTTTCTTCTTCTAAGTCTTTATTGATTTCATCAAGGGAGTCTTGTACTGTGGCTCTGAGTTCCATAATTTGTTTAGAAAAATATTTATACCAATACGCAAATTTTTTTATATCTTGGGGACGCATCAGAACAAATGCTACTATGCACGTAATTGCTAATTCTGAAAAAGATACTCCTAGCATTTCTTTTATTAATAAGATTTTTTAAGGTTTTATACAGTATAACTTAAAATGGTTCTTGTGTGATTTCAACTGATACTAGGGATTATGTAAAATAAAAGTTATGGTACCCACGGCCGGACTTGAACCGGCAAGGGCATAAGCCCCACGGATTTTAAGTCCGTTATGTCTACCATTCCATCACGTGGGCAATATATAAATCAGTTAGTTCTCTAACAAATTATATTTATTTTTTGATATTTTCCAGTAAAAATTTATTATTTAAATACAATTGTTATTTTTAGGCAATTTTAGTTTCAAATAATTCTGGATCTTGCTTATCAAGCTCTCTCTTTTCAGCAGCTTTTTTTTCTGCTTTTTGTGCAAGTAATTTTTTAATTCTTTCTTGACTTACAGGCCTAGATTCATCTGCTAGCATTATAGGAATACCATTAACAATAGGAAAACCTAAAGCAACGTTTGGACTAACAAGCTCTAAATTTTCTTTGTCATATATCAATTTTTGTTTTGTTACAGGACAAACTAAAATTTTTAATAATTCCTTAGAAATTTCCATACTTAATTACGCTGTTAATAACTTACTTCAAAATATATTTGAATTCAAAAATGTAAAGAGTTTTTTGTATAACTGCATAAAAAACTCTTTATATATATTAAATTATACTTGGAAATGCTTATTTTTAAATTATCAAGCTTTTCAAATACAATCAGTATGCTTGTCATTATTTAGTTAATAAACTATTAAGACAAATTTAAGTACAGATATTAACATGTTAGTTAGTTAATGAGAGAACATACTCAACAGAAATTATATTAATATATGATTTCTTTGCTAATTGTTGTATTTATGCTTATAAATTTTTACTAGATTTGAGTATTTACTATACTTAAAATCTCTGATTTTTAAGTAAAATAGAGGTCAAATAAAGAGTATTATAATTATTTAAATTTTAGATAAAATAAGTGTCGGTTAACAAAAATATTTTCTAATTTTATAGATTAATTGATAATTAGTATAGTATGAACTTCTAATTATCAATTGAAATATAGTGAATCGTTTTTTTAAAATTCTTAGTATAGTATTTTTAATAACGTTATGTGGGTGGAAAAATACAAAGAAAACTCACTTAGTAGTTGGTACATCTGCAGACTATCCACCATTTAGTTTTACAAGAGACAAACAAATTACTGGCTTTGATATAGATTTGGCAAAAGAAATTGCTAATGAGTTGGGTTATGAGTTGCTTGTAAAAAATATGAGTTTTAGTGAACTCATCCCAGCCTTACAACAAAAAAAGATAGATTTTGCTGTTGCAGCTATGACGATTACTTCTCAAAGATTACAATATGTTGATTTTTCTGCAGTAGGATATTATCAGCCGCAATTTGCTTTGCTCTATTTGAAAAATAACCCTATTACTTCTGTAAGAGTGCTAGAAAGTAGGGTAGTTGCTGTGCAATCATCATCTACTATGGAAGGTTTTTTGAAAGAACGGTTGAATGTGATTGAAAATGCTAAAATGGTTTCTTTTGAAAATACATCATTAATTATAGAAGATTTAAAGGAGGGATTAGTAGATGCTGTATTAGTTGAATTAGCTGAAGCAAAGATTTTTAGTGCTGAAAATGAAAACTTAGGATATTCAGCAATTAATACTCCAGTTGACAGTTCTAATTATGCAATAGCTTTTCCTAAACGATCAAAATTAATTTCAAAAATAGATAATGCTATGGTGAATTTTAAAATATCAAATAAGCTTGATAGATTAAAATACAAATGGCATAAATCTAATTTGGCATATAACATGTTAGTGGATCAATGATAAGAAGGACTCTAAATAATATAGTATTTATATTTTTGTTTGTTTTAATTTCTGCATTTCATGTGAATGCAGAACAAAAAACACTTATTGTAGGGGTATCGGCACAATATCCGCCATTTGTATTCATGAAAGAAGGAAAGATAGTGGGTTTTGAAGTAGATTTAATAACTATTTTAGCAAATAAGTTGGGTTATGATTTGGAATTTAAAGATATGGAATTTGAGGATCTTATATTATCTGTAAAGGACAGAAAAGTAGATGTTGCAATTACTACTATTGCAGACACCAAAGAAAGAGAGAAATTAGTAGACTTTTCAATAGGTTATCATTTTCCGCGTCTTGCAATTCTTAGTGTGAAAGATAAAGATATCCATTCTTTGAGAGACTTACAAAATAAAACTATTGGGGCAATATTAGGAGCTAGTACAGAAGAGATTTTAATTCAAGTTTTTCATCCAACGAGAAATGTAAAGGTTGTATCCTTTAAGGAGAGAAGCTGGATGATAAATGCACTCAAACAAGATAAAGTGGATGCAGTTTTAGGAGAGTATTCATTGCTTAATAGAGATGTTATGTTGAATAGTGATTTTTCTGTATTTATTATTAATTATCCAGAGTACTCCAATGAACATCGCTATGCAATTGCATTCCAGAAAAATTCTGAGTTAAAAGATAAGTTTAATGACGAACTTTTGGCTTTGAAAGTATCTGAGCAATTCAGAAAGCTTCAGAAGAAATGGAATGTTAAGTGAATCTGACTTTATCCTCGTTTATTAAGGGGGTGTTTGAGTTAATGGCCAATTTGTTATTTTAATTTGCAGTAGCTTGTTTAAAAAGTAAAAATTAGGTTTAGAAATGGAATATGTTATGATAAATATAAAGGGGTTGAATAGACTTAATAAAGTAAAAGATTGATTATATCAATCTGATTGAACTTGTTATATAGGAATAAATCGATGATAAGAAGGACTCTAAATAATATAATATTTATATTTCTGCTTGTTTTAATTTCTGCGTTTCATGTGCGTGCAGAACAAAAAACATTTATTGTAGGGGTGTCAGCACAATATCCGCCATTTGTATTTATAAGAGAACGAGAGATCGTAGGTTTTGAAATAGACTTAATAACTATTTTAGCAAATAATTTAGGTTATGATTTGGAGTTTAAAGATATGCCATTTAGAGAACTTCTTCCAGCTCTGAGAAACAAAAAAATAGATGCTGCAATATCTGCGATTTCAGCTACTAAAGAAAGGAAAAAACTCATAGATTTTTCTCTTAGTTATTATTTTCCAAAACTTGCTGTTCTTACTATGGAAAAAAATAACATTGATTCTCTAAAAGATTTACAAGGAAAAACGGTTGCTGCTGTATCAGGTACTGTTATGGAAGAGTTCTTGATTCAAACTCTTAGTTTAGGAAGACAAATGAAAATTATGTCTTTCATAAGTAGAGACTTTATGATACAAGCCCTTGAGAAAGGGAAAATAGATGCGATTTTAAGTGAAGACGCTTTGGCATATAGAGAAAAGGCATGGTATGATGGATTATTTTATTTTACTATTTACTACCCCCAGTATTCAAATGCTAACAGTTATGCAATTGCACTACAAAAAAATTCTAAATTAAGAGATGAGTTTAATAATGAGCTTGTATCTTTAAAAATATCTGAACAATTTAGTAACCTTAAAAAAAAGTGGAACATTAAGTGAACCTGAGTTCAATCTTATATATTATAAAAGGTATTCCAGTTACGTTAGAATATACTTTTATATCTTTCTTATTCGGTTTATGTGTAGGAACTATTTTTTCTCTTATAAAGATTAGTGGAAATAAATGGTTAAGTAGAGTTGTTAGCATATATATATCTATATTTAGAGGGACGCCTATTTTAGTTCAATTAACTATAGTATATTTTATCACTCCAAGTTTAACAGGATATAGAATTTCTATTTTTGAAGCTGGTATTATAGCTTTTTCTTTAAATTCAGCTGCTTATATCACTGAGATAATTAGAGCTGGTATTCTTTCAATAGATAAGGGGCAATTTGAGAGTGCACGTGCTTTGGGTATCCCATATTTCTATATCATGAAGGATATTATATTACCGCAAGCTATTAAGAATATTTTGCCAGCTCTTGTTAATGAAATTATTACTTTATTAAAAGAAACCGCAATTATATCTTTTTTTGGAGAAAAGGACATAATGAAACGAGCAGATGCCATAGCAACTGAACAATATGATTATGTGGTTCCTTTGCTCACAGCAGCAGCGTGTTACTATCTATTAGTGGTTATGTTAAGTAATATTGCAAAATTTATAGAAAAAAGCCTGAAAACATCATGATAGTAATTAAAAATCTTTGTAAGAAATTTAATGATATGCATGTGGTTAATAGTGCTAGTCTTACTGTCAAAAAAAACAAAGTAGCAGTAATAATTGGTCCATCTGGTAGTGGTAAGTCTACGTTTTTAAGATGTATTAATCATATGGAAGAACCAGATAGTGGAATCATAGAAATAGATGGCAATTTAATTACAAGAAATAATATTTCTAAAGCTAGAAAAAATATAGGTATGGTGTTTCAGAGTTTCAACTTATTCCCTCATATGAGGGTAATTGATAATATAATTTATGCTCCTATGAAAGTATTAGGATTGTCTAGGACAAAATCAGTAAAACAAGCGAAAGAATTGCTTAAAAAAGTTCATATGCAAAAATATGAGCAAGCATATCCTGCAAATTTATCAGGAGGACAAAAGCAAAGAGTTGCTATTGTGAGGGCTCTTGCTATGCAGCCAAAAGTTATGTTATTTGATGAGCCTACTTCTTCCCTTGATCCTGAAATGGTTAAGGAAGTGCTTATGGTAATAAAGTCTTTAGTACATACTGGGATTACCATAATTATAGTTACTCATTTAATGTCTTTTGCTAAGGAAGTTGCTGATGAAGTAGTGTTTTTTGCAAATGGACAAGTTGTTGAGTCTGCTCCACCAAAGAAATTTTTTAGTCATCCTAAGACTGCTAGAGCCAAGGAATTTTTAAAGAAAGTTTGTGATATTGCTAATTAATAATTATTGTTAGTGAGTTTGCTCATGAGATATAAGCCATTTTTTGCGGATTAAACCTCCACTATATCCTCCTAGTTTTCCATTATTGTTAATAATTCTATGACATGGAATTATGATAGCAAGTTGATTAGCAGCATTGGCGTTTGCTACTGCTCTTACAGATTTGTATTTGCCAATTGATTTTGCTTGAGATAAATAGCTTCTGGTTTTGCCATATGGTGTATTAAGTAATTCATACCACACTTCTTGCTGAAAAGAAGTGCCTAGCATATGAATAGGGGTCTTGAAAGTTTTTAATTTACCTGAGAAGTAAGCTTGTAACTCAAGTTGAATAGATTGGATAACACATGTTGTACTAGGCATGATACTGGCTTTTTTTTGTATTTGTAATTTTTCTATTTCTTTAGAGGTATATACTCCTCGTACTTGAACATTCCTATTTTTAAGTTTGAAAATAAAGTTGCTATCTTCGCTTAAAAACACCTCAAATATTGCCAATATTCTTGGATTTTTAAGCTTGATATCATCTCTATTTTCTGTCTTAAAATATCATAATCTTCAAGTACGAGGAGTATATTTAAGAATTATGTGGTTTTTACAGGCTTTGTTATGAGTGTTGCATAATCTAGATATTGTCCTGCAACACTCATTGATAGTAGCCTTTATAATTGATTTTAAAAATTTTCATAATCATCCTTGCGAGTTTTCTTATGATGATTTTTATGATGGCTTTTTATTAATTCTTTATGTTTTCTTAATTGCATATCTGTTTTATGGATTGCATCTTCAAATGCAGCATAAGCATCATTTCCTTTGCCATCACTTCTTAAAATAGCTTGGTGTTTTATGCCATCATTAACTATGATTTCTGTAGAAAAAAATGCTCCTTCTTTTTTAAAAGTAACATGTACAGAAATCGCTTCTTTAAAAAATTTTTTGACTTTTGCTTCTAATTTATTTTTTACATATTCTTGTAGGCTTTGACCAATTTTTACTTGTTGTCCAGATATGTTTAATATCATATTTTCTCTCCATTTATTGGTTGTTAGGTAATATTGCATTATAATTTATAGCAATATTCATGATAATGCCAAATAAAATTAAAGTTGTTGCTAAGGAACTTCCGCCATAAGACAAAAAAGGTAAGGGAATTCCTACAACAGGTAGTAAACCGCTAACCATTCCTAAGTTTGTTAGCATATTTACTGAAAAAACTGATGTTAAACCAAAAATAAGTAGTTTGCCAAATTGATGTCTGCATTTTAATGCTAAATTGATACTTAAAAAAATAAGTATTAAAAACAGCCCTATTAGTAAAAGAGAGCCAATAAAGCCAAATCCTTCAGCAAAAAGTGAGAATACGAAATCAGTTCGATGTTCTGGCAAGAAATCTAAGTGAGCTTGTGTGCTACCAAGCATTCCTTTGCCCCATAATCCTCCAGAGCCGATAGCAATTTTGGATTGTATAATATTATATCCAGATCCCAATGGATCACTTTCAGGATTTAAGAAAATTAAAATTCTTTTCTTTTGGTAATTATGTAGATATTTCCAAATGATTGGGCAAGCTGCGATAACCATTGCGGAGGAAGCTAAGAATTTCCATATTCTTACTCCGCTTAGAAAAAATATTATTATAAAAGTACATAATAAAGTAATAGCAGTTCCTAAATCAGGTTGTTTAATAATTATTGCTGTGGGTAATATTACTAGTATTGCAGGAATAATTAAGTGTTTTATATTTTTTACTTCTTCTGCTGTCTTAAAATGGAAATATCTTGCTAAAGTTATTACCATAGTAAGTTTCATAATTTCAGATGGTTGCATTTTTATAAAACCTAAATTTAACCACCTTGTTGCTCCCATTGCAGTATGACCGATCAGTGTAACGCTAAGCAGTAATATTAGTGAGATTGCGTATAGTATATAAGCAGAATTAAATATCAATTTGATATCAACTAATGTAATTGAAATCATTACAAAGAAGAAAATAGCTGCATATATAAGTTGTTTTTTGAAATATATAGAGTTTGAACCCTCAATAGATGCGGATTTCATAATCAATAAGCCGCAAGAAAGAAGTAGTGTTATAACTAATAACAAGGCTATTGGAATATTTTTTAACCTAGCGACATCATCTAGCGTTATAGTTTTGAACATATAGCTCAGTATTTTTTATTTTTACATTTTGTATTGTATAATAAAGTGTATAGTAATGTAAATTATTCAAATCTACATGCTTAAATTTTACAATACATTATCAAATAAACTAGAGTCATTTAGTCCTCTTAACTCTAATAGAGTTACCATGTATGTTTGTGGTCCAACTGTTTATGATAGACCACATATTGGTAATGGTAGATCTACAGTTGTTTATGATGTGTTATATAGATTATTAATCCAATATTATGGTAAACAGAATATTATATTTGTGCGTAATATTACGGATGTTGATGATAAAATTAATACTGCTGCGATAAAGAGGAAAATATCAATAAAAAATCTTACCACAGAAGTTATTGAGTTGTTTAATTATGATATGCGTGAGCTTAACTGTCTTGAGCCAAATTTAGAACCTAGAGTGACAGATCATATATCAGAGATTATTGATATGATTTCAAAATTGATTGAACGTGGTAATGCTTATTTTCTAAATGGTCATGTTTATTTTTCTGTTGATTCTTTTCCTGATTATCACAAGCTTGCAGGTAAAGATATGGATAAAATGATAGCTGGTAGTAGAGTTAAAATAACAAAGGATAAAAAGAATCCAGCTGATTTTGTTTTATGGAAACCAACAGATGATGAGGATGATATATCTTCAATTTTTGATAGTCCATGGGGAAAAGGTAGACCAGGATGGCATATTGAATGTTCTGCTATGAGTACAAAATATTTAGGTGAAACTTTTGATATTCATGGTGGAGGGATTGATCTTATATTTCCTCATCATACAAATGAAATTGCTCAAAGCCGTAGTTGTTATCCCAAGAGCGGATATGCAAGATACTGGATACATAATGGTTTTCTTAAAGTTGAAGGACAGAAAATGAGTAAATCTTTAGGCAATTTTATTACACTTGATGATTTATTTGAAAAGGGAGTGGAAGGAGAGACAGTAAGATTTGTTTATTTAACCACTCATTATAGAAAACCTCTCAATTGGACCCATAATTCTATTATTGAAGCGAAGAAATCGCTTGATAGTTTTTATCGTATTTTAGCACTATATCCTAAAGGTTCTCTTGAGAAGGCAAAAATAAATAATGATCTGCTTGAAGCTCTTTATGATGATCTTAATACTCCTAAGGCTCTCTCAATTTTACATGAGCTAGCTAAAACTTATAATAAAGCAACAGTTATAAAAGAAAAACTTTCTATTGCTTCACAGCTTTATGTATCAGGAAGATTAGTAGGATTATTTTTTAATTCTCCTCAAGAATGGTTTCATAAAAATGAAAGTTTAGATGAATCTGAAATAACACAATTGATAGGCTTACGTACTAAAGCAAAATTAGAACAAAATTGGGCTGAAGCAGATAAGATTAGAGAACAACTTAAACAGATGGGAATCGTTTTAGAAGATCATAAAGATGGCAAAACTACGTGGAAGAAGTTGTAATAATTTTAGTAAAACCTCAGCTTGGTGAAAATATTGGCATGGCTGCACGAGCTATGTTTAATTTTGGCATAAATTCTTTAAGATTAGTACAACCTAGAACTTGGCCTAACGAGAGTGCAGTTTCTAGTGCTACTCATGCAGCACATGTTGTTAAACAAGCAAAGTTATTTAATTCGGTAAGAGAAGCGGTAGCAGATTTAGATTTTTTATATGGGACTACAGCTCGGTCTAGAAGTTTAAACAAATCTATTATTTCTTCAGTTGATTTAAAATCTGACATACAAAAATTAAAAATTGCAAAAAATAAAATAGGAATATTATTTGGGCCAGAAAATTCTGGGCTTGATAATGAAACAATTGCAGCGTTGAATAAAATAGTTTCTATTCCTGTATATGCAGATTTTTTCTCGATAAATTTAGCAGTTGCAGTTGGTATTATTTGTTATGAATTGTCTAAAGTTAAAAAAATACCAGTTAAGTTGCCAGCTAAAAATAAAGAGCTTGCATCTCAGCAGGATATTATGGTTTTATTAGATCACCTAGAAGTTATGCTGGATAAGATTAATTTTTATCAAACTACAGAAAAGAAAAAAAAGATGCAACAAAATATAAATTGTTTATTTAAAAGAATAGATGGTTTAACTAAGAGAGAAGTAAGTACTTTAATGGGAATATTACAGGGATTATTTCGCTATCAAGAAAAAATTTAAGAGGAGAAATGGCACATAGAAATAGTTTAAAAGATTTACTAGATAAATATCATTCAAATGATACAACAGAGCAGGTTGTTAAACGGCAAATGTTGGATTTTCTTGAGCGTTGTGAAGATTGTTTTGACCGTTCATGTAGGGTTGGTCATTTTACAGCATCAAGCTGGTTAGTGAGTAAAGATTTATCTAAAGTTCTTTTAATGCATCATAAGAAATTAAATTTTTGGGTGCAATTAGGAGGGCATTGTGATGGTGATAGTAATGTTATGAGGGTCGCCGTAAAAGAGGCCTGTGAAGAGTCTGGTATAAAAGATATTACACCGCTTCGAGATGACATTTTTGATATAGATATGCATCTAATTCCTCAGATTAAACAAGATCAACCACATTATCATTTTGATATACGTTTTTTACTAAAAACTAATCATGATAATCTTGTAATGAATGATGAAGCAAATTCCTTACGATGGTTTGCTCCTGATAAAGAAAATCTTCCTACTTCTAGTCCTTCTATATTGCGGATGTTAAATAAATGGCGACAATATAAAGAGAGATTTTTAAAAATTTCTCTTCAATAAGAAAAAATTATTTAGAATTGCTTTCTAATGTTTTATCTGATGTTGCTGAAGATTTGTTTTTAGGAGTTTTTGGACTGTCTTGAGCAGTTATAGACTTAGTTTTCTTTTGTTTTTCAGCATTTATTGAATAATCTACTAATTCAATTAAAGCCATAGGTGAAGCATCACCAGCTCTAAATCCATATTTATAGATACGAGTATATCCACCTGGTCTTGTTTTAAATCTCTCTCCTAATTCTTCTAGTTTTTTTGCAATAGATTTATCTTTAACTACAGATAAGACTTGTCTAAATCTGTGAAGATTTTTTGTTTTACTTTTTGTAATAAGTTTTTCCGCAAAAGGTCTAAGAGCTTTTGCTTTGGTAAGAGTAGTTTGAATACGCTCATGCTTGAATAAAGATACTGCTAAATTAGCTAGTAGACTTTTTCTATGAGAGGGGGTTCTATTAAGCTTTTTTAATTTCCTACCGTGTTTCATGACTTATAATTTTCTTTTTTAAATCTTATTCAAATGGATTTTCATATTTTTTAGATAATTCTTCTATATTTTTAGGAGGCCATTCAGGAACATTGAGACCAAACTTCAATCCTAAAGATGCAAGAATTTCTATTATTTCATTTAGTGATTTTCTACCAAAGTTAGGGGTTTTAAGCATTTCACCTTCACTTTTAGTAACAAGGTCACCTACATAAACTATCTCAGCGTTTTTAAGACAATTTTGAGATCTTACAGAAAGCTCAAGTTCATCAACTTTTTTGAGCATATTTTTATCAAAAGGTAATTCGTCTTTCTTATCTTCTTCAACAAGTTGCTCTTCTTCAAAGCTAATAAATATTTGCAATTGTTCTTGTAATATTCGGGCAGCTAAACCAAGTGCGATATCAGGGGTTACAGAACCATTTGTAGAAACAGTAATAATTAGTTTCCCATAGTCTGTTACTTGTCCAACACGACTATTTGCTACTTTATACGCAACTTTTTTTACTGGGCTGAAAAGTGAGTCAATATGAATCATGCCTACAGGCATTTCTTCTTCTGTATGATGTGAAGCGGAAACATATCCTTTTCCTGTTTTGCATAGTAATTGCATATTTAACGTAGCTCCCTCGTCTAAATGACAAAGCACATAATCAGGGTTGATTACTTCAGCATCATGACCAGTTTCAATCATTCTAGCTGTCACTGTGCATGGACCAACAGCATTTAAACAAAGTGTTTTTTTATCTGAAGCATTCATTCGAATGACAACATTTTTTAAATTTAAGATTAGATCGGTAACGTCTTCTTTCATTCCAGGTAGGGAAGAGAACTCATGTAGGATGCCATCAATCTTAACTGCTGCAATGGCAGCACCTTGTAGAGATGAAAGAAGGGTTCTTCTTAAAGCATTACCTAGTGTCATGTCAAATCCTCGCTCGAGAGGTTCTATGACAAAAGTTTTTTCTATATCTGAGCAGACATATTCTTTACTTTTCAAAACCTTCAAATTTGATTTTATTAGTGCGTTCCAATTTTTTGACAGTACTACCACTTCTTTAATACCTTATTAAGTTAACCTTATAAATTAAACTCTTCGTTGTTTAGGAGGCCTACATCCATTATGTGCAACTGGTGTTATATCTTGTATGGTTGTAATTGTAAAGCCAATCCCCATTAAAGCTCTGATTGCGGATTCTCTGCCGCTACCTGGACCTTTTACTTCTACAGATACAGTTTTCATTCCTGCTATTTCTTGTGCTCTCTTTCCAGCTACTTCAGCGATGATTTGTGCTGCATAGGGAGTTGATTTTTTAGCTCCTCTAAAACCTTGCCCTCCTGCAGATGCCCATGAAACTGTATTTCCTTGAGGGTCTGTAATATTAATAATTGTATTATTGAATGAAGAGCAAATATGTACAACACCAACTGGAATGTTCTTCTTTACTTTCTTTTTTCTTACAATTTTTTGATTCTTTGATTTTTCTTTTGATTCTTGTTTCTTTGCTGCCATAATGCCTAAATTATTTTATGGTTTTCTTCTTACCAGCAATAGTCACCCTCTTCCCCTTTCTGGTTCTAGCATTTGTATGCGTTCTTTGCCCATTTACTGGTAGTGCTTTTCTATGTCTTACTCCTCTATAACAACCAATATCTATCATTTGTTTAATATTCATAGAGATTTGGCTGCGTAAATCACCTTCAACTAAATGTTGTTTATCAATAAGTTCACGTATTTTAGCTATCTCTTCTTGAGATAGTTCTTTGATTTTTTTATCATAACTAATTGAGAGATCGTTACAAATTTTTTTAGCTACTGATCGACCAATGCCATATACATAAGTGAGAGCTATTTCTGTTTTTTTATTTTCAGGAATATTTTTACCTGCGATACGTGTGGCCATTTTCTATCTTATAGTTGACTATTTTTCTTATTGGATTTTGTATACCTATTTTGAAGAGGTTATAATAAGTTAAAAATCTAACAAGTCAATATCTTTTTAAGCTCTAATTCATTATTAGGGTTTTGAGAATAGAGTCTATTTGTGTTTTAACCTCATTGATGTTTTTATCTCCTTGAACAGTATACAAAATTCCTTGATTTTTATAATGTGAAATAAGAGGAGAAGTTTTTTCGTAATATTTAGTAAGCCTGTTCTTAACTGTTTCTTTTGTATCATCATTACGTACAGCAAATGCATTCTTTGTGCCACAAACGTCACATATATTTTTATGTATAGGATTTTTATATAGTTTATTATAATTAGTTTTACATTTTGTACAATAATACCGGTTAGTTATTCTATTTATTACTTCTTGATCTGATACTGCTATATCAATAGCAATTATATTAGATGGTTTTTTCAAATCTTTTAATAGTACCATAAGTGATTCTGCTTGAGATATATTCCTAGGAAAACCATCAAGAATGAAACCTTTATTACATGATCTGCTTGAGATCTTTTCTTGAAGTAGCTCTAAAACTACTTCATCTTTTATAAGTTCTCCTTTATCCATTATTGCTTTCAATGTTTTACCTAGAGGAGTTTGAGAAGCAATTTGGTCTCTTAATAAATCACCTGTGGATATTTTTGGAATATCTAGTGTTTTAGCTATATACATTCCTTGGGTGCCCTTGCCGCAACCGGGTGGCCCCATCAAAATTAGAATTGGGTGTTTTGTCATCTTATTATTGATTTATTAAGTATTTTGTACACATTAACTTATGTCTACTTCTAGATTTTCTAAAGTTTTTATTGTGCTTTGAGAGAGTTTTGATTTTAGATGTCTTTCAGTTTCTAAAGCTTTTTTTGCTTCTTGTGAGAGGAGTTCATATTTTTGTTGAGCAATATTCCTAGAGTTAATTATAAACTCCCTATAATCACTAATTTCATCAAAAACTTCTTTAGGCCAAGTTGATATTTGTTTTCGTATGGTTACTAATGTCTTCTTATCTTGTTCTGGTAGAGAATCGATTATTTCTTTTAGTTGATCTATTTTTATAATATTTTTTTTGGAAGGGGTTGTAGTCTTAGATTTTTCTGTTGATTCTTTTTTAATAGAAGAAGCGAAAATGCTTTTGACAAAACTTTTGTCTTGATTCTTAGTTTTTGTTTTAAGGTTAGAAGATTTCGGTGGAGCACCTAAATCAAGTTTTTTTGTAGAGTGGGTATTAGAAGTATTAGCGTAAGTAGCTAGTGAACAATACGAAATAAATAAAATAAAAAATAATAACGGTCTCATGTAATATATGTTAGAGTTAGTTAAAATAGAAGTCTACTAATTTTATTTTAGTCATAGTTTAAATAATTTACAAATATTGAAGTAGTTAATGGATACAAATTTTGATAAAACTCTTTCGAGATTAGCGGCAATCCAGATTTTATACATGCTTGATTCAAAGGGAGAGTTTATAATTGATGATGTTGAAAAAGCAATAGAAAATATGCAAAAATATTATACAGAGCTTTATAGTAAAAATGAAGTTTATAAAAAGCTTAACTCTAAATTTTTAAAACGCCTTGTTAAACTTACAGTACAAAATTTAACAGAAATTGATTCTATAATAAATACAAACCTAGATAAAGAACGTACTGATGCAAAAGTAAATAACCTGTTAAAGGCAATTTTAAGAAATGGTATTTGTGAAATTTTATATTTCAAAACACCGCCTAAGGTATCTATTGATGAATATGTAAAGATTACAAAAGATTTTTTTAAGCCAGAAGAAGCAGGTTTTGTAAATGCATTGTTAGATAAAGTTGTAAAGAAAATGTCTTTTAAAGCATGAGTTTTTTGTTCTCAATAAAGTTAATTAGTATAATTAAGTAAAATTAATTTAGTCCAAATGTTGGTATTATAATAATGCTCCTATCTTTAATTAGTTTTCTCTTTATTGAAATATTGGCAGTAGTATTACCAGGCCCAGATTTTTTTATTGTAATGCGTTCTGCTCTGCGTTATGGAAGGTTATCGGGGTTTATTGTGGCATTAGGTATTTCATCAGGAGCCCTAGTAATAGTAGCTTCCATTGTATTTTTATTAGACTATTTACAAGAAAATTTACTTTTTATTGTTCATTGGATTTCTTTATTTGGTGGGTGTTATTTGTTGTATCTTGCTTATATGTGCTATTGTGATTCTAGTCGTAAGATACCTTTAGATGAAGATAAAACAGATCTAAAGAATCTTTCTAAAGTTAAATTATATTTATTAGGTTTCTTTTGTAATTTAACAAATCCAAAAGCTATTATTTTTTTTGTTAGTATACTGCCCATTTTTATATTGAAATGCCATACATTTTTATGTGGTCTGGTTATTATTTTGATAGTGTTTTGGGTATCAACTATTTGGTTTGGTATAGTATCTTTTCTAGTGGGGTCAAATCGTGTTAGGGAAATGCTTTTAAAATATACCCATAAGTTAGAACTACTATTTGCATTAACATTAGCTGCTTTTGGAATTTACTTAATATTTTCGTTTATTTGTAAAAATAAATTTATATAGCATATTATATTTCAATACATGAAAAATCAGCGAAAGTTAGAAAGCATTCTTCTAGTTTTTTGAGTAATGCAAGTCTGTTTATACGTATTTTGGGATCTTTATCCATAACCAATATTTTATCAAAAAATACGTCAATTTCTTTAGCAAATTCTGCAAAGGTTTTTAATACTAAATCGTAATTATTTTGAGCAAGCATTGGCTTGATTTTAGTTTGTGTTTTTATCAGAGCAGCGTAGAGAAGTTCTTCTTGGTCATTAAACAATTTTTGATTTAATATTGATGGAATTTTGTCAGTTTGAGTTAAAATATTTGATACTCTTTTAATGTTAAGAAAGGTTGTATGACCTTGTTTTGAGTTTGCGAATTCGGTTAAGCATTCAAGTTTGTAAAAGTCACTGTAAAAACTATCAGTTGACGTGGATAGCACTGATTCAATTAAATCCGATTTGAAGTGATCTTTTAGAAAAAACTTAAACCTATTAAATAAGAATTTTGTAACGACTCCAGAAATTTCTGTGGTATTTTTTTTAACGAGTAGAGACAGTGCATTATTGATAAGTTCTAAGGTATTTAAATTAATTTTAAAGTGGCATATCAATTTGATAATTCCTAATGCTTGCCTTCTCAATGCATAAGGATCTTTAGAGCTGGTAGGAATTTCTCCTGCTGAAAATAAACCAACTAAAGTAATAATTTTATCAGCTATTGCAACTATTCCTCCTTCAATAGTTGATGGAAGTTTTTCTTCTTTTCCCTTTGGTAGATAGTGATCTGCAATTGCTTGGCTAACGATTTTATTTTCTCCATCTAGTTCTGCATAATATTTACCAATAATTCCTTGTAGTTCTGGTAATTCTTTTACTAAATTTGTTGTAAGGTCTGTTTTAGAAAGATGAGCTGCTCTTTTTGCTAGAGCAATGTCAAATTTTATTTGAGAAAGATCTGATATATGTTTGATAAATTTTTCCATGTAACAGACTTTAGCAAAAACTGTACCAAGCTTTTCATGGAAAATGATATTTTTAAGTTTTGTAACTTTAGACTCAAGTGTTGTTTTGGTATCTTCATTGAAAAAAAATTGACTGTCAGCTAATCTGGCACATAAAACTTTTTGGTTTCCTGCAATAATTTGCTGGCTATTTTTAGACGTTTCTATGTTAGCAACTATAATGAAATATGGTGCTAATTTGCCGTTTTTATTTCGCAATGTAAAATATTTTTGATGTGTTTTTAAGGTAATTGTTATAATCTCCTCAGGTAATGTAAGAAACTCTTTGTCAATTTCTCCAAGTAATACAAAAGGATATTCAACAAGCCCTGCTACTTCTTCGAGTAGTGATTCATCTTCTACAAGAGTTAAATCTAGTTTATTTATCTTATCAGTGATTCCCTCTTTTATTTTGGTCTTTCTTTCTTCTGAGTCTAATATGACCTTGCCATTTTTTAAATGAGAAAAATATTCTTTGATTGAGTTAACTATAAAACTTTTTGGAGCTAAAAATCTATGTCCATAAGAAATAGTATTGGCAATAATTTTACCATATTGTACAGGAATTATTTTTCCATTTAAAACACATAATAAGTTTCTGATAGGTCTGACCCATTTTACAGAGCTTTCATCCCAACGCATTGATTTTGACCATGGAAATTCAGCCATGATACGTTCAAGAATTCTTTTGATAAGTATTTCAGGTGATTCTTTTGGTTTACTTAATTTAGCAAAAAAATATTTTTCATTTTTAATTTCTTTTGTAATAATCTCAAAATCTTGTTCATGAAATGAGGCTTTAAACTCATCTAATTCTTTTGAGGAAGCATTGCAATTTGGTCCTTTTTTATAGATAAATTTATCAGCTAAAGCTTTAGAAAAATCTAAACCATCTGCAATTAAAGTGAGTCTACGTGGAGTAACAAAGCTATTTAAGGATTCGAAGTTAATGTCATTAGCTTTAAATATTTTTTGTGATGATTCTGCTAAATGCTTTCTAGCAGTTGCTTGCATTCTAGCTGGTATTTCTTCAGAAAAAATTTCAAAAACTAATTCCATGGTTTTATTTCTATTGTTTATCAAGCCAAATTTCACAACATCCCTTTGCCATATTACGAATTCGTGCTATGTAAGCAGCTCTTTCAGTGGTGCTTATAACACCACGAGCATCAAGTAAGTTAAATAAATGGCTAGATTTCATGCATAAATCATATGCAGGTAATGCTAGTTTATGGGTTAATAATTCATTGCATTCTTTTTCACATTCACTGAATTGAGAAAGTAACATTTTGGTATTTGCTTTCTCTAATGAATAATCAGAAAACTCAGCTTCTGTTTTTTGAAAAATATCTCCATAGCTTATACGAAGTTTGGGATCAGTATATTCATTATAGTCTAGGTCATAGACGTTTTCCTTGTTTTGAACATACATTAGAATTCTCTCCAAACCATATGCAAGCTCTCCAGCTATGACTTCGCATTCAATGCCACCAATTTTTTGCATATAGGTAAATTGAGTTATTTCCATACCATCGCACCATATCTCCCAGCCTAGCCCTGAAGCTCCAAGTGTTGGGCTTTCCCAGTCATCTTCTACAAAACGGATATCATGTTGTTTTGGGTCAAGTCCTATTTCTTTCAAGCTGTTTAAATATAATTCTTGAATATTTGCTGGAGCTGGCTTTAACACTACTTGGAATTGGTGATGTTTATGAAGTCTATTTGGGTGTTTGCCGAATCTGGAATCTGCTGGTCTACGTGATGGCTGTACAAATGCACAACGCCAAGGTTTTTTTCCTAAACAATATAAAACTGTTGCAGGATGAAACGTACCTGCTCCCATTTCTAAATCATATGGTGTGATAATCGCACAGCCAAATTTACTCCAATAATTTTGAAGTTTATTGACTATAGATTGGAATGAATTTGACGCAGACATTTTATATATTTTTTTAATTTAAATGCTTGTGATATCACGTTCTTTATGTGTGAAGAGTTCATCAATTTTTCCAATATATTCATTTGTAACTTTTTGAATCACATCACCTTGTTTATGCATTTCGTCTTCCGATATTTGATGTTCTTTTTCTGCTTGCTTTACTACATCCATTCCTTCTCTACGAATATTTCTAATGGAAATTCGAGATTGTTCTGCATATTTTGAAGCAAGCTTTACCATTTCCTTGCGGCGTTCTTCGCTAAGGGGTGGTATTGGAATTCTAATTAACTGACCTTCTGAAGAAGCATTTACGCCAATATTTGCATCATTAATAGCTTTTTCTACATTTTTGACAGCTGATTTATCCCAAACTTGTACAGTAAGTAATTTGCCATGATCTTGAACACTTACTGTTCCTAGTTGATTGATAGGAGTTTTATTGCCATATACTTCAACATGAATAAACTCTATTAAACTAGTTGATGCTCGTCCTGTTCGTATACCAGCAAATTCTTTTTTAAGCATTTCTAAAGCTTTTTCCATTTTATTTGTTAAATCTGATTTTAAATTTTCAATCATTACTATCACTCATGAGATTAAAGAAAAGTTTCCGCTTTTTGTAGTGCCATTTTTAATAGTTTCTATCAAATTACCTTCTTCATGCAAGTTAAAAACTAAAATTGGCAAGTTATATTTTTTGGCTATGTAAATAGCTGGTAGATCCATTATTTCTAAGTTGTTAGACAAAATTTCATCATATGATATTTTTTTGTAAATTTTAGCATCTTTATTTTCTTTTGGATCTTTATTATACACTCCATCTACATGCGTGCCTTTAAGTAGCATATCACATTGCATTTCAATAGCTTTGGTAACAGAGATTGTGTCAGTTGTTACACATGGATTTCCGGTGCCACCTGCAAAAATTACTATATAATTTTCATTAAGTGCTTGAAGGGCTTTGTTATATGAGTATGGTTCACATACAGTATGCATTGGGATGGAAGAAAATATTTTTACTTTAAAGCCCATAGTAGTTAAAGCACATTGTAATGCTAAGGCATTCATAACTGTGGCTAACATACCCATATAATCTGCTGTTGTGTGGTTAATTAATTTTTCATCCATGAATTGTTTGCCTCTGATGAAATTGCCAGCTCCCACTACTAGACAGGCTTGTATATTGTTTTTTACAAGTGAAGCAATTTCTTTTGAAACATATTCTAATGTTGGTAGGTCTTGACCGAATTGAGCATCTCCTTGTAACACTTCTCCAGATATTTTAAGTAAAACTCGCTTATGTTTTTTATTTTTAATCATTATTTTTTAAATTTTATTTTATGTCGCATATTATCACATTAAGTATTGGAGTAAAATGTTTTTAAATTACAATAAGTTATTGCAATATCTATACTATAGAAAGTGATAAGAAATTTAATATTAGCTAGTGTATTCTTTATTTTGGTGTCTTGCGGTGATCCAAACGTCAATATAAAGAAATCAGATCATTTTGATGGAGAGGTCTTTCATAATTTAAATGAACTTAGATTAAGAAAAAGTGTAAAGGATTTTTTTAAATGGCGATTTTTCTCTGAGAGAACAAAATGGCCAAAATGGATTAAGATAAAGCAACAAAAAGTTCCATTTGATAGAGTTAAGAATAAAGAGTTAAGCGTTACTTTCATAAATCATGCTACAGTACTTATTCAAATGGATGGTATTAATATTATTACGGATCCTATTTATTCAAATAGATCTTCACCAGTAAGTTTTTTAGGTCCTAAGAGAGTTAAATTGCCAGGAGTTAAATTTGAAGATTTACCTAAAATTGATATTATTTTAATAAGTCATAATCATTATGATTCTTTTGATATTAAAACATTGAATCAATTAATAGTCAGAGATAATCCTAAGATATTACTTGGGTTAGGGAATGCATATTATTTAGATAAGAGAGATGATTCCAATGTAATTGAGATGGATTGGCAAGATGAATTTCAGTATAAGAATTTAAAATTTATTTTTTTACCAGCAAAACATTGGTCTAAAAGAAGGCTTGATGATACTAATAAAGCATTATGGGGATCATTTGCTATTGTAGGGACAAAGCAAATTTATTTTGCAGGAGATACTGGCTATGCAGGTCATTTTAAAGAGATTCAAAAACAATTTGGATATTTTGATTTAAGTCTAATACCAATTGGAGGTTATGAACCAAGATGGTTTATGAAAAAAGCTCATGTAAATCCAAAGGAAGCAATTATTGTTCATAAAGAATTAAATTCTAAAAAATCAATAGGCATTCATTTTGGTACCTTCCAGCTTACAAATGAGGGAATTGATGACCCAATTCATGATTTAAACTATGCAATAAAGGAAAATAATATTTCTGAAAATGAATTTTTTGTTTTAAAAAATGGAGAAAGTTATCAAGACTAACATTGGTGCCCCTGACCTGACTTGAACAGGTACGTCCTTGCGGACAGTAGATTTTGAGTCTACCGCGTCTACCAATTCCGCCACAGGGGCATTCATGATTGGAAGTGGCGTACCCGGAAGGATTTGAACCCTCAACCTTCAGATCCGTAGTCTGACGCTCTATCCAATTGAGCTACGGGTACTTTTAACCCCAACTGGGATTACTAACCCTACTATATAAAATATTGTCATAAACTCAATAAAGAAACTTACTATGTAAGTTTCTTTTGAAACACGAAGATTGTAATATTATTTGACTCATACAGTCCTGTAATATATATACTAATCATATTTAGGTATTATTGGTATATCTAATATCTTTGGGCTCGTAGTTCAGTTGGTTAGAACGCACCGCTCATAACGGTGTTGTCGCAGGTTCAAGTCCTGCCGAGCCCACCATCTTGATTTAATAATAGCAATTAATAAATGCATTATTACCAATCACAGTTTGTTTCGAACATTAAAGATATTTATGGAAAAATAGGGGAAGAATGGTTAGAACAACTTCCTATAATCATTGAACAATTTGAAAGAGATTGGGAAATATCTATTGTTGCTGTTGCACCAAATTTAACTTACAGTTTTGTTGCTACAGTGAGGTTAGAAGATAGCTCTCAAGGAATTTTGAAAATTGCTCCTTGCAGTAGTCGTAGTGATGCTGAGATTGAATGGTATAGGCTTCAAAAATTTGCTACTCCTAAATTATATGATGCTAATCCTAGTATGGGAGCTATATTGATGGAAAAATTAGTTCCTGGAGATTCTGTAAAGAATCTTGTTGTTCAAAAAAATGATGATGTAGCAACAAAAGCAATTTGCACCACAATAAAAAACTTAGGAGAATTACGTATTGCAGATAATAGATTTAAACATGTATCTGATTTAAAGAGTAGTCTTAATATTTTAGATAATAGAGTAGAAAAAAAATTATTAGATAAAGCTAAAGATTTGTTAAAAGATTTAACGTCAGATAGATCTGATGATGCACTTTTACATGGAGATTTACATCATGATAATATTCTTTCTACAAAAGATAGTTGGAAGGCGATTGACCCTCATGGATATGTTGGTCCTAAAGCTTTTGAGGTTGGAGCAATGTTGCGTAATCCATGGGATTGTTTTCCCAAAGATACTTCTTTAGAAAAAGTTATAAAAAGACGACGTGATATATTATGTGCAGAGCTTCCGTATAACTCTTGGGAGATTGATGGTTGGCTTTATGTATATACTATGATTGCAACGGGATGGAGTTTTGAGAATCATAAAGAAATACCTGATGTGCATATGGCAATCATTAATATACTTGGTCAATTAATAAAAATTTAAATTCTTCTGGATGATGAATGTTTTCTGGAAGATTTTATTTTATCTGTCCATTTTTGTTTTTGAGGTTTTTGAGGTTTTTGAAGCTTTTGAGTTTTTTTAAGCTGTGATTTCAATGAGTGTATTTTATAACTTTGTTTTATTTCAGAATATACAGAATAGGCATAAGGTGCGACTGTACTAATAAAACTAATACTTGCCACTCCACATACTAATCCTGATAAAGTGATATCGATTCCTGCCTTAACTATTTCTGTAGGGCTAGGAGGAGTGTAAGATGGGAGTTCTTTTTCTAAAGTAGTTTTTTTTGTTGGAGTAGTAAATGAAACACTAGAAAGTTTTTGATCATATCCATGTGCATTCATCAGGTTATTTTCTAATCTTTGTACATCATGAATTGCTTTCTCTTGTCTTTTTTCTCTGGCGTAAGTTCCTATAGCAGAAGCAAGAGGTAATAATATTATAGGTAGTCCTGTAACTCCTAATTGGGTAGCTACAGCAGCTGTACCAAGGGCTGATAATGCAGCTGAAACCTTTTTACTCATTACAATATCTTTTAATGGTTTGCTAATTTTAACAACATTCCATCTAACGTTTTGATATATAGTATTGACTTTTTGAGATATAGGGTTGAAAACCTTTGGTGTTTGAGGTAATTTTTTATGAGTAAGAACCCATTTCAAACCACTCTTTGCAGCTCCCAATTTAAGTTTTTTAAAAAATTGTAAGCTGGTTTTAAGGTTTTGAAAATTATATGCGGAAATTAGTTTTACTTGGGAAATGGAAGTAGCAATTTTATTTAATGAAGCACTCCATTTTCCAGCATCTGTTATTAACCAAAACATATTTATTTTATTTTGATCAATAATAACATATTAGATATTAAAAATTGGTTAAAAGATATATTAAAGCAAATGGTAGAGATGAGTATAAGTTTAAGCAGGTGTGATTAAGTAAGGTAAAAATTGGAATATATAATATTTTATAGAACTGAATACTGATATATAATGCTAAAACTTATAAAAAAATTAGTAGTAACTTAATTCTCAGAAAAGGAATTTATTTTTTTCATGAAGAATTGCCTAGTTAAAAAAATATCTTAACCAATATTTTTCTTTCTTCAAAATTTTGATTTTTTAAATGTAGTAATCAAAAAAAAAGACACATAGAAAATAAATTCTATATGTATTTCTATATATAAAAGGACTATATTATTTTATTCTTTTACAAGCTTTCTGTACTCACTGTAAAGAAGCTTAACATCTACCAACCAAATTAAACATATAGCTGCAAATACTATCATAAAATAAGGAGCGACATCTGCAAAACTTGCTGCAGGGAAAAGAATGAAGATGGTTGATTGTAATAACCCACCAGAGCTTTTTGATAATCTTGATGCCACTATATCTACTGCAGCCTTACCCTTTGTTTGTAATTCTACATCAAGAGGTATATAAGACATCTCTTTTGTTGGGTCAAAGAAAGAGTATTTTGTTGCCTTGCTAGCGACATTTTGTGCTAAACCAAAAAATACTGCAAGAAGTAGAGGATCAAGTGCCATGAAGAATGTACCAAAAGCTTCACCACCACCACTAGTTTTATTTAGGAATAAGAAGGTAAAGAAACCAAGTCCTGATACTGCAATCATTAGAGGTGTTAAAATTGCACCAGAAAACCATGATATTTTCTTCAAGATTTGTGCACTTATAAAGAAAGCTAACATCGTAAAGATTCCAGTATAAGTCTGTAACTCAGCCATAAAGTTAGCATACTGGACTGTTGTAGGATATGCCCTACGTACAGAATCTTTCCATGGACCTTCTACAAGATTAATGGAGATACCATAGCAAAGTAATAATATTGCTATAAACCCAAGATATTTAGAAGAGAAAACTACTTTTAATCCATCTAGTAGCGACATTTCTACTTTTTCTCTTTTCTTGGCAACAGACGCAGGCATAAATTTTGGATCTGTTAGCACAACGTTATTTAGGTATGTATATAGTCCTACTAATATCAAAATTGCAATACTTACAGCCCAAGCAACAGATGATATAAGAAATGCTTCGTTTGCAGTAGAAACAGCTACCTTGCCAGCTTTTGCCGCTCCACCTGCAGAGAGAAATTTTATCACCTGGCCAGCTGCTACTAAGCCTATATTACCTAAAAATCCTACCATAGGATAGAATCTTTTTGCTTCATTTGTTTTAGTAACACTGTTTGCAAATTGCCAAAACAATAAGCTGAGCATCATAGAACCCCATAATTCTGCAAAAACGTAAAACATTGCATAAGACCATTTCCCAAACACTAGAATAAACCATTTGAAATGTGCGAAATGTATATTAATACCAAGAAATGACATAGACTTTTCTGGAAGTGTAGCAATAAATTTTGGATCTGGATGAAAGAAGTCTTGATTAGGGTAAAGTATAAATGCAAAAACCATAAAAAAGGCTAGAAAGAAAAAACAGAAACAATAGAATATTTGTTTTTGCGTCAATAAGTTTGTCATCTTTGCATAAATGACTGCAAATAAAATTGCTGTAGGAAAGGTTAAATAAAGTTTAATAAAGCTTATAGCTTCAGCTCCTATATTTGCTACAACTAAACTATCTTTGATAGATCGTAGGACGCTGTAGTTAAATAAAACACAGCAAAAAATAAAAGCCATTGGGAAGAATTTTTTAAATTCATGATTTTCGATTGGCCATAAATCTCTAAGCCATTTTAAACTCATATAATTTCCTTAATTGATTAAATTTAACAATTATGAATATTATAGATTTTATAAGCTTTTTCAATAGATACTTTAAAAAAACAGGTTTTTTTTATTTAGAATTCTGTGATTTGTCTAAATATTGTAAGTATTCTTTATTTAATACTCTAATATCTAGAATCCAAATTATAGAAATGATAATGAAGATAATCATTAAAAAAGGCGTTATAGTGGCGTAGGTTGCAAAAGGAAATAATATAAATAGTAAAGATTGTATAAAAGCAGAAAAGGATTTTGCAAATCTATATCCTAATACATCTATGACAGCTTTTCCTTTTGATTTTAGCTCAGCTCCAATAGGTATGTAGGTCATTTCTTTTGTTGAATCAAATAGACCAAATTTTGAGGATTGAGCAAAAACATTTATAACTGCACCTAGCATTACAGTGGTGAATAGAACGTCCATATTTAATAGGACATGAACAAATAAATTTGCAAAATCTTCAAATACCATTGCTGAGTAAAAGGCTATTCCAGTAATGCATATTAATACAGGAGTAACAAGGGCAGTAACAAACCAGCTATATTTTCTCAAGAGTGTAACACCAATTAAAGAGAATAATATGGCAAATATACCATTATATTGGTTTACTCGTCCCATGAAGTGTAGATAGCTAGTGGTGGTTGGATAGAGTTCTCTAATCTCAGATTTCCACGGGCCTTCAAGTAAATTAATTGCCATTCCATAGCATAGCACTAATATGACTATGTATCCTAAATATCTTGATGAGAAAATAATTTTTAAACTTGCTAAGAATGAGAGTTTTTCTTTTATCTGTGTTGCTTTTAATGCTCCAATATAGTGGTCTTTTATTAATACTACTTTATTTATATAAGTAAATATTAGTAATAAGAGCAATGTAGAAATGGCTGTAATTGAAAGTAATTGCTGTATAAGAAAAGTATTATTTGCTGCATTATTTCCTGTTAGTTGGTTATTAGTGAGATATTCTATAAATAAACCAGCAATAAAAGTTCCTGCACTTCCAATTAAATTTATCATAGGATAAAATCTTTTAGCTTGGTGTGTTGGAACTATTTGGTTAGAAAATTGCCAAAACATAACAAATATCATAGCAGATCCCCATAACTCTGCTAATACGTAAAATAAAGCGTAAGACCATTTTCCGTATATTAATAAAAACCATTTTAAATGTGAAGTATGTAGTGTTAATCCTAGAATTGTCAATTCTTTGTTGACTAGTGAAGTTATATATTCAGGGGATGGGTGTAAATATGTCTGGTTTGGGTATATTATAAATGCGAATAGAATAAAGTATGTGATAAAAAATATCCCTAAACCAAAATAAATCTGCTTAAAATAGAAAATATTCGCAATTCTCATGTATAGCATGGTAAACAATACAGCCGAGGGAATAACTAGATAAAATTTTACAAAATTAACAGCTTCAGCACCAATTGCTGGTACAATTAGGCTATCTTTTGTTGACTTAAGAATCTTATAAGTAAGGATTGTTAAGAGCAACATAAAGGCTAGTGGAAAGAATTTCCCTAATTCTTTCTTTTGAATTGGCCAAATGAACAAAAATATCTTTTCCATCCGCCTTTTATATAGGAGGACAGTAAATATTTCAATATAAATTATATTAAATTCTATTGGTAGGTTAAGGATTTTAAGGTAGGAAATTTCACCTTAAAGAAATCAGAGTTGGGGGGTGTACTAACCATGCTTGAATACTCCTAGTTTTAAAGAATTTGACTCCTCAAGTGCAATGAGTATATTTATTGTTTAGCTTCAGGTTTTGATGGGTTGCTTGACTTATCTGTTGATGTAGATGATTCTTTAGTGGTGTCTTTTTCTTCAGGTTTTTGTTGTTCAGTAACATTGTCTACATCTTTTGCTGATTTCTCAGTAGAACTATTTTCTTTTGCTTCAGTGTTTGCTACAGAGTCTTGTTTTTTTGAGAAATGATCAATATTTTGTTCTTGTTGTTCGGTGGCATTATTTGTTTTTTGAGCTTCTGTTTTAGGGGTGTCATCGTTTTTCTGAGAAGCTGATTGTTCAGTTGTAGCAGTAGCTGAATCTGGGGATGGTTGTTCTTCTTTATTTTGTGTGCTTCTTCTTTTGTCTGGATTTTTGGTTGTTTTAGGTTTGCCGATAGTTGATTTTTTCTTATTCTTGAATTTATCAATACCATCGATATTTTCTAAACTTAATAATTTTATAACTCTTTCACTAGGCTGAGCTCCTACAGAGAGCCAGTATTTTACTCTCTCTTGGTTTAATGTTAATCTTTCAGAATTTTCTGTAGGCAATATAGGATTGTAAGTACCAAGTTTTTCCAAATATCTCCCATCTCTGGCAAATCTTGAGCTAGCTGCTACCAGCCAATAAAAAGGACGATGAGTTGCTCCATGCCTTGCAAGACGTAATTTTACTGCCATAATTTTTTATTTTAATTTTTGTTCTTTGAATTCAACATGTTTTCTTACCACAGGATCATATTTTTTGAAAGCAAGCTTAGTAGTAAGCTTTTTAGGATTTCTTTTTCTAACTACAAAGTACCCAGTCTTTGCAGTGCTTTCTAATTTTACTAAAATAGTGTTTTTCTTAGCCATTTGAATATCCTAAAAAATTGATAGGTAAAATCTATACTATATAAGGTTTATGTCAATAAAAACTTTTTAACTATATAGGTTCATAACATTTAACATCTGTGTTTAGTATTAGATATAATACAAATATTAGAACATAATTTTAGGAGAATATAAATGTATTTATTTATTCTCAAAATAGCGTACTGTCATAACTCCACCTATGTTTAAGGCAAGGGTAATAGCTATTACATTAAATATTTGTAATATCTTATTATCAAAAGCTACACTTAAAGCAAGTTCAGTCAAACAGTATAGGAATATAAACGTTAATGCTCCTATGGCAATTAATACACCTACATTATAATGTCGTGATGGTTTTAATGTGAAAGATGCAGCAAAGCAGATTATGCTTGGTATTAAGAAAGGTTTTATTAAAAGTTTGTAAAAATACGAGTAATATTTATGAGTAGGATAGCCAGTAGCCTTAAGTACAGTAATAAAATAAGGCAAATCCCATACTGAAATACCACGGGGGCTTTTGAAATTATTTTGAAGGTTAATTAGATCCAAATTATTGCTTATTATATATGTCTCACCAGTGTAAAGTTTTGGAGTTTTTTTGGGTATATATTCTGTGTAGTCTGTTAAAAGCCATTTGTTTTTATTAAGTATTGCTGTGCGAGCATTTAAAATACGTAAGAATTTGTAGTTTTTATCAAGAAAAATAAAATTGGGGTTAGTAAGTTTAGCCTTATTATTTGCAAGTTGTAATGAAGATGCATTAATGATGTAGTTCTCATTATTTATTTGATTTTTATCAAATAACCAGACTTCTCCTCCTAAAAGAGATATAGACTTATTAAGTCTTTCTCCTTTTATTCTTGCTTTTAGTTGTTCAGAGTAATTTAATAACACAGTACTAAATGGATTTAAAACGGTAATTAGTAATATACTAATGAGTATTCCGATAATCATGGGGGGGTATAAAAACTGCCAAATAGAAATTCCTCCAGTTCTGAGTGCTGTATATTCATTATGTTTTGATAAAAAAAAGAAAGTATGTATTGTAGAAAAAAAAATTACAAAGATAAAAGTTTCTTGTACAATAAATGGTAGTTTTGTTATTGTAATTGTAAGCAGGTCTTTTAATGTAATAACATGGGGGGCACTTTCCTTTATTAGTTCTATTGAATCAATGGATATAATTACAAAAAACATAGTTATTAATACAATCAAGAATGATTGTATGAATCTTTTGCTTAAATAAATAAACAGAGTTGTATACATATCTGTAATTGAGATTTTAAAATAATTGGCAATTATATGCTGTTTTTATAGGTTTAGCAACTATACTCATTATACTCGAAGGTTCTGGTTTTTAAGTACGACGAGTATAGTTAAGTATTTAGTTAGTATTAGTTTATGGATGCAAGAAGTAAAATTTGGATTTATGGCAAACATGCGGTTATTGCTGCTTTGTCAAATAAATGCAGAAAGATATATAAATTGTTCATTACCTCAGAGACGTATAGGCAAATAGAACACGTTTTAAAAAAACGTAAGCACTCACATATTTTTATTACAAATAAAGAGCTAGATAATTTGTTCAAAAAAGCAAATCATCAGGGAGTGGCATTACAAACTAGCTCTATACTTCATTATAATATTAATAAAATTTCAGATAAGATTAAAAAACAACAATCTCTTATCCTTATATTAGATCAGCTTACAGATGTGCAAAATATAGGGAATATAATTCGTTCTGCACATGCTTTTAATGTTGATGCAATAATTGCACCAAAAAATAAATCATTTTCTGAAACTCCAGCACTAGCTAAAACATCTTGTGGAGCAATAGAGCATGTTCCTGTCATTCTTGTAACAAATCTAGTATCTACAATCAAATTATTGAAAGATAAGGGGTATTGGGTGTTAGGATTAGATAGTAGGGCTACAGAATGCCTCCATAAATTTGAATTTACACCTAAAACTGCTTTTATTATTGGAGCAGAAGGTTCAGGATTAAGAGAATTAACACAAAAAAATTGTGATTTACTTTTAAAAATAGCTATAAATGAATCTGCAGAAAGTATTAATGCTTCAAATGCTAGTGCAATTGCGATGTATAGTTATACAGTACAGCTGAAGAGTTCAAGTTTTAAATCTCAATAATGAAATTTTTTGTCTCAATTGGGATTTTTACAATTTTGAATAATCCAATCTAGAAAATCTCTGTTTCCATCTAAGATTGGCAATTCTAATATACAAGGACAAGAATATTGATGTAATTTCTGGACATGATTTTTTATCTTAGGAAAGTTTTTATGTAGGCCTTTCATAATTAAGATACATTCGTCATCTTGACAAAATTTGCCTTGCCATTTGTATAATGAGGTAACTTTATTGATTATATTAACACATGCTACCAATTTTTCTTTGAGACAAGATTTTCCTATTTTGACGGCTAGCTTTTGATTTGGAGCAGTGACATAAAATATTGCGAATTTTTTCATATACAAACCAATGTACTTACTGCTTCAAAAATATCACATAAATTAAAAGAAATCTCACTTAAATATTAAATTGATAAAAATCTAATCGCTTTAATTTTTGGTTAACGTATTAATAAAGTATATTTATTTAATGATTATGAATAATGAAACGAATAAAAAGAAAAGGTAAACGTGTTAATCATAAAACTAAGACAAAAAGATTTAAAGAACATTTAATAGAAACACCTGATGAAGATGGTATGTATCCAATACATATAGCTATACAGAATAATGATTTAGGGACATTGGAAGATCTGGTTGATAAAGGTATAAATATTAATAAGTATAACAGAAATAAAGATACACCTTTGTTACTAGCCATTAAGGAAAATAATTTACAGATTGTAGGAAGGTTATTAGAAGAGGGGGCTGATTTAAATAAGAGTGATGCAAGTCAAAGCTCCCCTATTGATGTTGCAATGAACCTTGAATATCAAGAATGTGTGGATCTATTAATGGAATATGGAACTTCACAAGGTAAAGCTGTTAATGTAGGAGTAAAGTGTTTAGACGATCAACTTGTTGAATTTATTAATTCATTAATTGAGTTGTTGGATAATAAAATTGTATGTAATCCTGATCAAAATATAGCACAAACAGTGTCTCAAGATATAATGATTTTATCGAAACAATATTTAGATTTAAGAAATCTTTCCTCATCAGTAAGTAAAAAATTACATCAAGATATTAATCAAAAAATTTTTCAATTTATAACTACATTAAAGAATAATGTTCCAGTTACTAAAAAAGATATTCTTAATTTAGTGCGTAAAGTTATTGTATTAATACAAGAGTATAAGAAATATTTTTCTACGGCTGTTGTGTGGAATTTGAATAGAATTGAGTCTTTAGTTGAAGAAAGAATAGTTGATAGTAATGTGGAATCAGAGAAACTTGCTGCTTACGTTTTTACCCCTAAAAATATTTCAAATAAGCAAGATGGACAAATAGTTGAAGAAATCAAGGAGGATTGGTATTCCCAGAATGGGTATAGAGATTTTGATGAATTTGTGAAAGTAAATAATCTGGGAGCAGGATCAATAGAATTTTTAAAATTTTCTGTTATAGAAAGAGAAAATATTTTACAGAGAACTTGTAATTTTGAGACAGAAAATTTTGAGTTAATAACTATTAAACCTACACATCTTGCTGATAAAAAAGTTTTTATGTTATTAATATCAGATGCTCTTAAAAGAATTCAAGAAGAGCAGAAATTATTAGAATATGATTTTGATAATTGGAAAAGATTTGATGAGCTCTTGCATAAAATACACAAAGGGGCAGAATTCTCGTTGGATGAAAATATAAAACTTGATAAGTTCTTAAGACCTGGGAAGAGAGAAAAAATGCATATAGTTCATTTTCATCATACTGATGGATATGAACCATTTTGGCATGATTTTACAAAAGAAGCTTTTTTAACTGGAGCGACAATACATTTATTTAATCACATTTTTCCATCGCCTGAGAAAGCAGATCTTATTTATTCAGGGATTGCAGTTGTTAATAATATTTTGGATCAGGATATCCACCCAGATAAAATAATTTTACAAGGTTATGGTAATGGGTATTTGGTGTCTAAAGAGGTAAGAAACCAATTTCAAAAGCGTGGTATTGATCTTATGCATATCAATTATCAGCATTCATTATTTCCTCAGATGATTTATCCAGAGTGTATATGTAATCATAGAGAATTGAATATTTATTTTGATGATATTCACAACATAAAGACACCAATTAAAAAGGATACTCCTGATGACTTTATGAAACTTGCAGAATATGTAGTTTCAAATTTAAAACAAAGCACACAGAATATAAGGTCTCCTTATTTAACGGATGCAAATTCTAAAAATTATTCATTGGCACAACTTGTGAATGTTTTTATTGCTACCACTCAAGATTTTCTCAAGAAAAATACATGTCATAAAAATCCTCTACTACCTCAAGAAAGAGTAGAAAATATATTGGGGGTGATTAACGCATGACTAACTGTCAGCATATATAGATTGTTGTAAATATTTTTTTATGAAAAGCATATCTTGCCATGCTAGTTTTTTTTGCATTGGTTGACGGAGTAGATATGAGGGGTGGTAAATTACAACTGTAGGAATTTGAGAAGATAGATATCTATTAGTATATTGTAAAATTTTCTGTCTGTATTTCGAAATGGCTGATGGAATGCCAAACAGTGAGTATAATGCTACACCTCCTGAAATAATTATTAGTTTGGGAGCCATGAGAGCTATATGTTTTTCTACAAATGGTAAGCAAATATTTAATTCTTCATCTGTTGGTTTTCTATTAGCAGGTGGACGCCAAAAAATAGCATTAGTGATATAAATATTGTCTTTTCTGCAAAGTCCGATGGTTTCAAGAACTTTATCTAATAATTGTCCACTATCTCCGCAGAATGGGATACCTTTTTCGTCTTCGTATCTTCCGGGTGCTTCACCGATTAGCATAATTTCTGCATCTCTATTGCCGTCTGAAAAAACAGTGTTGGTAGCTGTTTTTTTTAAAGCACATCCTTCAAAATTTTGTACAGTTTTCTCTAATTCAGAGATAGTAGAACATTTATTGGCAAGTTCTCTTGATGATGTGATTGATTTGGTATTGTTCTTTTGTAAGAGTTGTGTATTTTCTTTGTGCATGGTTTTCAAAGATTGATGTTCTTTGTTATTTACATCGGAGTAGTTTTTTAAATACTCTCTAGTAGAGTTGGATATAATATCTGTAACACCAATATTGTAATACCACTCAAGTAACTTTATATTTTTTTGAGTCATAATATGAATAAACAAATTAAAATACAAGCTACAGATAAAAATATTTCACGTCTAGATAAATTTTTAACAATTGAGTTAAAAGATCTATCAAGAACAAAAATTCAAGCTCTTATCAAAAAAGGATATGTTAGTGTGAATGATGAATTTGTTAAAGATCCTTCTTTTAAAATAGAACAAAATGATTTGATCTCACTTGAGTTAGTTCCTGAAGAACCATGTGAAATAACAGCTAAAAAATTAGATTTAGAAATAATATATGAAGATGAAGATCTTGCTGTGATAAATAAGCCATTTGGTTTAACAGTACATCCAGGAGCTGGTAATCATAATGATACATTGGTGAATGCTTTGCTTGCACATTATAAAGATAATCTTTCTTCAATAAATGGTCAAACTAGGCCAGGAATTATTCATAGGCTTGATAGGAATACTAGTGGTCTTTTGATTATTGCGAAAAATAATCATACTCATTTAAAACTTTCGCAATTATTACAAGAGAGAAAAATTAAAAGAATTTATAATGCAATTATCTGGGGTACTCCTCAACATTTAGAAGGAACAATAGAAATTAATATAGGTAGAAGTCAACGTGATAGAAAAAAAATGAGTACTCAAGTTATAGGAGGAAAATCTGCGATCACTCATTATAAAGTTCTTACAATATTTCAAAGGAGAGCGGTAGCATTACTAGAATGTCAATTAGAAACAGGTAGAACGCATCAAATTAGAGTACATCTAAGTCATATTGGACATCCAATTATTGGAGATATTGAATATGGTACTATACGTACGAAACGTGTTCAGATGTTATCTGAGGATGCTGCTACTCATATTTGCACAATTTCTAGACAAATGCTTCATGCAAAACGTATTATTTTCACTCATCCCAATACGGATAAATTAATTGACTTAGACATAGATTTACCTGAAGATATGCAAAGACTAATACATATATTAAAAGAATGAAAAATTTTCTTGGTTTAAATATTATTAAATCATTTACAGCATGGATCGCAATTTTATTTCCATTGTTAATTGTAGCAGGAAAAGCACCAGCAGAAATTGCTACAATAACTCTGGCTTTATGCTTTGTAGTTTATATTGTGATTGCAAAAGATTTTAGATTTTTAAAGGAAAAATGGTTTATTGTAATAAGTATCTTCTGGCTTTATTTCGTTATTCGTAGTTTTTTTACTCCAGATGTAAAACATTCATTGGAAAAATCTTTTCCTTTTATTCGATTTATTTTATTGGCAGCGTGTTTGCAGTTTTTAGTAGATAAGAAAACGACTTCAAAAATTTTTGTTGTGCTCTCAGTTGTGGTTGCATTTTTGGTGTTAGATGGTTTTATACAGTTTTTTATGGGGCATGATTTATTTGGTAGAGTTAGAATTGGGTCTATCTCAGGTTGTGTTAGATTAACAGGGCCTTTTTCAAAACAAGTTCTAGGTACAACTATAGCAACCTTAGGAGTTATAGTAATAGCTGGATTAATTTCGTTATTAAAAAGGTCAAGATATTATTTCCTGTATATTTTTCTTGGTGGTTTTCTAATATATATAATAATTTTTCTTGCAGGGGAGAGGGCGGCATTCCTGAGATTTTTAGTTTCAATAACCTTGCTTTGGTTTATGTTATTTTTGAAAGCCAAGGATAACAGTGCTAAAAGGAATTTTTGGATTATAGCAATTGCTGGAGTTCTATGCAGTATCATGCTTTTAAAAGTTTTTTTGTTATTTAAGATAGGTAATGTAGATAGACAGCTTGTGTCGCCGATACGTAATGAAATAGCACAACCCCATATTTCTCCGTATCTTTTTTTATGGAAAACAGGGTTAAAAGCAGGGTTTTCAAATATTTTATTTGGGATTGGGCCTAATCAATTTGCATCTTTTTGTCAAGGGAATCCTCATCCTACTGTAGCTTTGTGTGGTGCTTCTGGACAAATATTTTTTCACCCTCATAATATTTGGCTTGAATTGTTTGCTGAGTCAGGTCTTATAGGTGTTATATTATTTGCGGCTTTTCTTTATATAGTTATTAAAAAGCTTATAAGATTTTATATAATTTGTGATCTTTTTGAAAATGCTTTAATTATAGGAATAGCTCTTGCTGCTTTTCAAAGATTATTGCCCTTACCATCTTCTGGATTTTTCAAAAATTGGTACGCTATTCCTATATGGTTTGCAATTGGATGGATGCTTTCTGTTATTCGTACAGAAAAACCAAAGATTTCTTGAGTTATTCTCTCGTGATTTTAGTTTTATTAGCATTAATTAAATATTAAACTTTAATTGATATCATTATTATTAATGTATTAATTAATGTAAAGTTATGCCACATGGAAAATCTGCAAAAGCAACAATTGATTATTTAGAACAGTTAGAGCAAAACACAGAAATAATCCCTATAGACCTAAGTGTGCCTTCATCTAGAAGAATCTTAGGGCAGTACATGACAAAGAAAAAAAAGGTTAAGGATTTAAGTTTTAATGATTTTTTATCACAACATGAAGATTTCAAGAGTAAATGTAAAGGTAAAGTAGTCGTAGCAGAAATTACCGGAGGAAAAGACGGGGTAGTTCTTGGATATAGAGCAAATGAAACTTATGGGGAAAGTTTCAAATATTCTGAAGATGAAGTTAGTATTGATGGAGGTGATTTCACTGGGTGTAGATTTAGTAAAGTAGAACTCCATGAAATGAAAAACGTATCTCTTAGAGATGCTTTATTTGATCAGGTTAGTGTTATTGGAGGAAGACTTTCAAATGTAGATTTTAGAGGTTCTGATTTTAGTAAATGTGAATTTATTGATTATAGTAGGGAGTCTGCATTAAGAGGTGTACAACTTGGTCTTGCTAGCCCAGATAAGGTACAAGACAAGGGGGTATTTGAATTAGTAGATAATGCTAATTTAGACCATGCAAAAATGAATATTGATACTAAGTTAGAAAAGCAACAATTAACTGATATTCAAGCAGAGATACAAAAATATGTAGATGAGAATTGGAAGTATTATGCTGTAGTTGGTGCATATAAGCCCAGTCGTTGGAATATAACTTATACAAAAAAGGATCTGCCCGTAGATTTACAAGAACGTATTTCGAAAATAGAGGAAAAATATAAAGGGATACGTGAGGAAGAAATAGCAAAATCATCTAAAAAATGTGCTACCAGATTTGTTGATCCTATTCTTGATCCAACCTATACCCCAAATCAATCTGCAGAGAGAGCAAGTGCTGTTAAGGTATCTCTTAAGGCAACAAAAGCAGATTTACAAGAATATATAGCCAGTAAACCTACTATTTCTTTCAATGACTTTATAGCTAAGAAAAATGCTACAGAGATACAAGCACAAAAAGAGGCTAACCCAGGCAAAATGGTTGTAGCTGTTGCAGATCTATCTAAACAAGATATATCTGGGATGGACTTATCTAAATTGGATTTATCAGGTGTCAATCTTGCTTATGCTAACATGCAAAATTGTGTTCTTAACGAAGCAAATCTTCAAGGTAGTTGTTTAGAAGGAGCAGATCTGACAGAAGCAAAGCTTCGAGAAGCAACCTTAATGGATGCTAATATGATAGGGAGTACTGTATCAAGAGCTGATTTTGAAAAAGCTAATATGATACGAGTGCGTGGTCACGCTGCTGATTTTAAAGAGGCCAATATGAATGCTGTTGTAGGATATAGATCTATATTTACAGGTGCAAATATGGAAAGTGCTAAGCTTCGTGGTGCTGATATGCGTAAATCTGATTTAGAACGAGTCAATTTAAGATATGTTGATGCTCAATATGCAAAATTACAAGGAGCTAAATTGAGTCATGCAGTTGCATATCGTGCAAATTTGGCACATGCTGATTTAAGTGATACAGTAGCAGAGCATTTTAGTGCACAAGAAGCTAAGTTGGAAAGTGCTGTAATGGATGGAATGCGTGCTGCCCATGCAGATTTTAAAAAATCAAGTCTGGATAAAGTTAGTGCTAAGGGTGCTGATTTTTCTTATGCAGATCTAAAGGAAATTAAAGCAAAACATGCCAATTTTGAGAAATCAGTATTAGATAGAGTAGATGCAAAATTAGCTGATTTTGAAAGTGCAATTTTAACAGATGAAAAAGCAAGGGAGGCTGATCTTAAGGATGCAACATTAAAAGACATTGAAGGTGAGCGTATAGATATAAGCGGAGCGGTAATAGAAAAAGCAGATTTTGAAGGAGCAAAAATGCGTGAAGCAGTGATGGAAGATGTGCAGGCAAGAGGAGCTAGTTTTAAAAAGGCGTTTTTAGAAAAAGCAAAATTAGCAAAAGGGAGTTTTGTTGGTACAAATTTTCAAGGAGCAAACTTATCAAGTACAGATGCTAAAAGTGCTGCATTCCTAGGTGCTGATTTTGAGGGTGCTAATGTTAGTCATATGGAAACTGATCCATCAACGATATTACTTGATGCAAATTTGACAGGCATCATAGGTGATAAAGAAACTGTAGCAGGTTTAAGGGCACAAAAAGAAGAACAACAAGCATTAGAAAAACAATGGTTTGGTAGAAGTAGATATGGTGTGCCAAAAGTAGGTGAGAGGGAAGATAGGTTTAAATGCCAAAGATTGGGTGCTGCTGTGCTTAGTGCGGCTATAGGTGGTGGAACAGGTACAGTATTAGCAGGACCTTTGGCTGGTGTTTCAGCTGCTACTCTTTCAGTATTAGTAAGTGATAAAGTATTAACTGCTACTAAAGATCAGTATTTTGGTGATTTAGGTTATGTAAATAATGCATTAGGAGATAGGCTTGCAGAAGTAGGGGCTATTGCTATGAGTATGGGTGTAGGTGCAGCAGATAGAGCAATTGATGGTGCGGCTGCAGGATTGGTTTGTTCATTTGCTGGAGTTGCACAAGGAGCAGCCTTAACTGCTGTAGGAGTTGGTACTACTCTAGGCGGAGCAAAGCTTGCGATAAGTGGGGTTAAGAAACAATCTAGATGGAGAAAAATTACAGGTGCAGTTTTAGGTGGTGTTGGTGCAGTAGCTACATTTTTTGGTGCTTCATCTATGGGAGCTTCTTTAAGTACAGTAGCATATGGTGCAGCAGCTGGAGCAGCCATTGGAGGTGCATGGGCAGGTGTTGATACTGCGAAGAGATTATACGAATATGATGACAAAAAATATACTGATAAAAATCCAGTAGGTGCTAGACCAGAGCATATTTATCAAGAAAGTATTACACGTGCTAAGGGTATTTGGCGTAAAATTATGCCAACAATGAGAAAAGTTGTAATTGGACTTGCTTTGGCAACTATTGCTGTTGGTTTAACAGCAGCAGCTATATATGCTGCTCCAGCTATACCTTTTATAGCAGGAGGAGCCTTGGCTGTAAAAGCAACACTTGCTACTGCTGGCATGACTGCAGCGGCAGGGGGATTTATAGGGGGATATTTATATGATGATAAGATAGTTTCTATACTTCCAAAGAGATTCAGAGGCGATAAGAAAGTTGAAAAAAAGCAGGAAATTCAACAATCTGTTGGACAAGGGAAGGATAGAAAGAAAGATGTAGAACATGGAATGGAGGTTTCTACAAAGAAAAAAGATACTCTTGAGGTTTCAGTACGTGCTTCAGCAAGTTCTGTGGTAGCTCCTTCATCATCTAAGGTACAGAAAAAGGTAGAAGGTAAATTTGCTAAGAAAGAAAAAGCAAGAAGAGCAACTTCAGGTGACAAGAGGAAGAGCATTTAGGGTATAAATTAGGTTTTTATAGATATTGAGTTGGTATGCAATTGTTTTGGATTAATTTTAGACATATCACATGAAGTATTTTCAGGTAATTCTATTTTAATTCTTTTATTATTTTTTTCAACATTCAGAATAATTTTTACAAAAGAAGAGCTATCAACATTATCAGATATATCTAGTAAATTTTTTGTATGTATCATTTCTTGTTCATTTTTAATAGTAAATGTTATGGTTGATCTGCGTTCATTTAGATATTTTTTGAAATCATAAATGTTTTTGACAATTACACGGGCAATTTCACCTTCTTTAATAACTGTTACGTCGAGAATAAGAGGTACTTTAGAGTAGATTAAGTCTCTGGTTCTTTCAAGCAATACTTCATCAAATATAGCAACATTCACAATGCCAGTAATGGTAGACATTACGGTAAGCATGTATTTTCCTTTTTGTGATAATTTTGCTTTAACTTGAACAGGGATAGCAGCGATCTGTATTTGAGATATTCCTTGTGTTAAATTATTATTGATGTGGGAAGCACAAAATATATTAGCTTGGTCAAGATAGTTTTTGTAAATATCTAATGGGTGACTAAACATGTAAAATCCGAAGGAGTCACATTCAAAGTTTAATTTATTATCATTGGTCCAATCTTCTGTTTTAGTAAGATTTGGCTCATCTCTTATCTCTTCTTTCTTAAATAAATCCATCTGGGAAGATGATAAACCTATGCTTCTTTTTAAATTATTGTAGTTGATCAATATATCAATTGAATCAAAAAGCTGTTTACGGTTATTATGTATTGAATCAAATGCTCCAGCTTTAATTAGATACTCAAGTTGTCTTTTATTAGCTATTTTGGGATCTGATCGGGCAATAAAATCAAAAATATTTTTGTAAAGTCCATTTTTTCTTCGTTCATTACTCAATGTCTCCATTGCATGAATACTAATATTTCTAATTGCTCCTAATCCATAGACAATAACTTTTTCATTTCCTTCTTTTTGAATAGAAAAGATTGCTTCTGATTGATTCACATCTGGTGCAGTTAGTTTGATATCAAAATTTTTTATCTCTTGAATAAAAATATTAATTTTATCTGTATCATTTAATTCTGTGTTCATGATTGATACAAAAAATTCATGAGGATAATTTGCTTTAAGAAATGCAGTATGATAAGAAATAATGCCATATGCTACCGCATGTGATCTGTTAAATCCATAACCAGCAAATTTTTCAATTAAATGAAAAATGTGATTTGCTTGTTCTTTTTCAACATCTCTTTCAACAGCTCCCTTAATGAAGATTTCTCTTTGGGCATCCATTTCAGATTTGATTTTTTTACCCATGGCTCTACGAAGGAGGTCTCCAGCGGCAACGGTGTAGCCAGCAAGAATTTGTGCTGTTTCGATAACTTGTTCTTGATAAATAAGTACTCCAAAAGTTCTCTTTAAAATTTTTTCTAGCTTAGGATGCAGATAGTCAGGCATAGCATGACCATGTTTACAGTCAATATAGTCAGCAATACTATTCATTGGCCCTGGTCTGTTCAGTGCGCCAAGAGCAATAATATCTTCTATTGAGTCGGGTTTCATTTTACTTAAAGCGGATTGCATCTTGCCGCTTTCAATTTGAAATACACCTGTTGAAAGACCTCTTGAAAGCATATCGAAGGTTTTTTGATTATTAAAAGCTACGTGATTAATATTGAAATCTTTATTGTAAAGTTTAATAAGTTGTTCTGCATTCGAGATCATTGTTAGGGTTCTTAAACCTAAGAAATCAAATTTGATTAATCCAGCAGCTTCAGCATATTTCATAGAATACTGAATAACTAACATATCTGATTTGTCATCTTTATAGAGAGGCACTAAATTAAGAAGGTCTTGATCAGCAATTACAATGCCTCCTGCATGAGTAGATGTATTTCTATAGAGTCCTTCAAGTTTTAAAGATATATCAAGTAGGTCTGCAATGGTTTCATTTTGTGACTGGATACGTTTTAGTTCAGGTTCCATTTCAATTGCTTGTGAGAGAGTGACAGGGCTAATTGCATGGAAAGGTATTAATTTTGCAATTCTGTCTACTGTACTATAAGGTAATTGTAATACACGTCCAACATCTCTGATTACTGCTCTAGCTTGTAATTTACCAAAAGTGATAATATGGGCTACTCGTTTTTCTCCATATTTATTACGAACATAATCAATAACTTCATCTCGTCTATCTTGACAGAAATCTATATCAACATCGGGAAGTGATACACGTTCTGGGTTCAGAAATCTTTCAAATAATAATCCAAATTTTACAGGGTCTGGGTCAGTGATCCTTAAACACCAACTAACAATTGAACCTGCTGCAGATCCTCTACCTGGGCCTACGGGAATGTTATTTTTTTTAGACCATATAACAAAATCTGCAACAATTAAAAGATAACTGGCAAAATTCATTTTGATGATTACTTCAAGTTCATAATTTAATCTATCAAAATAAATTGTTTCTTGTTCTTTAGATAACTTATTATCGTCTTTATAAGTTTCTTTTAGACGGTTACGCAGTCCTTCTTCTGTTAGGATGCGTAATTCTTCAGCAGCAGTTTTAGCACGTGAGGTTTCATATTTAGGAAATGCTGTTGGGCGTTCTTCCGCCATTACAGAACATCTGCGTGCAATTATTAAACTATTCTCTATTGCCTCTGGGATATCGGAAAACAATTTCTGCATTTCCTGAGCAGATTTAAAATAATTATGTGGGCTGGATCTGTGTCTATCTTCTTCGTGTATATATTTGCCATCAGCAATACAAAGTAACACTTCATGAGCTTTATGTATTTCTGGTGCAATAAAGTAAATATCATTAGAGGCTACAAATGGAATATTATGCTTGAGTCCTAACTCTATGAATTTATGTTCAGTTGTAGCTTCCTCTTCTAGCCCATGACGCATTAATTCGATATATAAATGATCTTTAAAAAGATCATTTAATTTTAATAAAAATTTTTCAGCATCTTTATTACGATTAGCAAGTATCAGTCTACCGATAGTGCCTTTTATACCTGATGTTAGCAAAATAAGACCTTCAGATAATTCTGCAAGCTGTGTAAATGTTATGTGTTCATTGCCGTTTGTATTATTAAGATAATAATTGCTAGCTAATTTCAATAAATTTTGATATCCAAGCTTATTTTTTGCTAATAACAATACTTCATCATAATTTGAGTGTTTTCCGAATACTCTATATTGCTCACCAGGATCAAATTTAAGAATAGATCCTATAATGGGTTGAATGCCATTTTTACATGCTGTGATGGAAAATTCTAAAGCTCCAAATAAATTACCAGTATCTGTTAAAGCAATTGCTGGCATGTCTTTAGTTATGCATTGCTTTACTAATTGAGATACATTGATAGCTCCTTGTAGTATTGAGTAAGAGCTATGTGCTCTAAGATGGACAAAGCTGTGAGACATGTGGTGTGTATCCTATTGAAGTTACATTGAAACCATTCTTTAAAAAATTCTCTCTATTAATGATATTACGAAGATCATAAATATGACAATTTTTGACGAGTTTTTTTAACTTAATAGGATCAATTGTTTTAAAAACCTGCCATTCAGTGGCAACAACAATTAATGAAGAATTCATACATGCATCATCGATAGTGTTATAATATTCAACTTGATGCTCCAAAATTTTTTGTGCATTAGACATTCCACATGGGTCCCAAACTTTTATTTTGTATGAGTTATTTAACAAAAGATGCTTTATTATTTCTATGGATGGGCTATCACGCACATCATCTGTGCCAGCTTTATAAGTAAGCCCAAGTATAGTAATGATTGCTCCTTTTTTGGTATTATGTATTATGTTGGTAGCAATTTTTTTGAATCTATTTGTATTAGATTTAGCTATTGATTTAATTAATTCACCAGTAATATTGTGTGTAGTCATAATATTCTCTAGTGCTTTAACATCTTTTGGAAAACAAGAGCCTCCAAATCCTGGGCCAGGATTTAAGAATTGAAAGCCAATTCTTTTATCACTACCAATACCTAAAGATAGTTTTTTCATATCTGCTCCAACTTCTGTAGAAATATCAGCTATCTCATTTATAAAAGAGACTTTCATTGCTAGAAATGCGTTTGAAGCATATTTTATTAACTCTGCAGTTCTACGGTTGCAGAAAATAAATCTTTTGCCATATCTAATAAATTTTGAAAAAAGTTGTTTAATTACTTCATTGCCTTGCCCGTTACTACCTATTATGATTCGATCTGGATTCATAAAATCTTCGACTGCATTTCCTTCTCTTAAGAATTCTGGGCTAGATACAACAACACATTTAAAATCAGAGAGCTTATCTAATTGTTCTTGTATTCTGTCACAAGTCCCTACAGGTACAGTAGATTTAATTATTACTAAGATATCTTTTTTAAGATGATTTGCAATTTCAGAAACACAGGCATTAACATAACTTAGATTGACATTGCCAGTCTTCTCATCAGCAATAGGAGTTCCTACTGCAACTATTACAACATCACTGCTGTTAAGGCTATCAGTTAGTTTAGTTGAAAAAGTGAGACGATTACATTCGATATTTATTTTTAATAATTCTTCTAAACCATTCTCATATATGGGGGGCTTTTTGTTTTGTAACAAAGATATTTTTTTTTGATCTTTATCAATACAGGTCACATGATGTCCCATATCTGATAAGAATACGCCTGATACTAGACCTACATAGCCTGTTCCTAAGATTGTGATTCGTAACATTTTGCTATTTGTTTTTTTAAAATATTTTTTACTTGTGAAGAAAATTTTAAGTCTTTTAAAGCATAAGCTATGTTTGCTTCAAGTAGTCCTAAATAATTTCCGCAGTCAAATCTCTCGCCTTGAAATATCATACCATAAAATTTCTCTTTAGTTGAAGAAAGCATAGCTTGCATTGCATCAGTAATTTGTATTTCACCATTTTTATTAGGTGCTGTTTTATTTAAGAATTCAAAGATAGTGGGTTGTAAAATATATCTGCCAATTATTGCTAAATTTGAAGGTGCATCTTTTGGATCAGGTTTTTCTAGCATCTCATTTATTTCTAGAATTGTATCATTACTTTTTTTTGCAGATACTATTCCATAGTTTTTTGTCTTATCTTTTTCGACAGGAAATAAACCAACAAAATTACCAAGATGAGAGTTATATGCTTCTATCATGGATTTTAGAAATCCTTGTTTTTGATAAAGTAATTCATCAGCTAAAATTACTGCAAATGGCTCATTTCCTATTACATCTTTGGCACATAATACTGCATGTCCGAGTCCTGCAGGGTTTTGTTGTCTAATGAAAATTATCTTGCCTGCATCAGGCAACCAATCTTTAGTTAAAGATATTTCTAGTTTTTTCTCACGTTCTGAGAGTATAGAATTGAGTTCGTAAGCATGATCAAAGTGATTATTAATGGCATTTTTATTGCGTCCAGTGATAAAAATAAATTGCTCAATTCCAGCATTTTGTGCTTCTTCAAACGCAAATTGAATTAGAGGAATATTTACTACAGGCAACATTTCTTTAGGCAAAGCTTTAGTTGCTGGTAAAAATCTGGTTCCTAAACCGCCCACTGGGAAAATAACTTTTCTAATTTTATTCATCTATACACTCCTGAAGTGAATAGAATATAAAAATATTCTGATAAATCAACCATTTGTGTAACTGTTAGATTTCATAGTGATAGTAGAAGTGTTTGCTTTTGTACAAGAATATTGTTGTAGTACAACACTATCACAGGGAAGAATGATAAAAGAAATAGCTCAAATTTTAGGTATTTTGCCTTGTGCAGTGGAAAGCTATATAATGTGAAGAATAAAATTGGTTGTAATTTTAGATATTAGGCATGTTTTTTTTGATGATCGTTTAGTCGCTAAAACTATCATGTAAAAAACATGAGTTTTACAGTTTCACAAGATATTCAAATAAGATTTATTGATTCACTAAAATTTGAAATCATTTTGTGCGCGGAAAGCCATTTTGTTTGTTTTATAAGTTTTTCTCCGCATTTACCAAAATAATAAACAGCAGAACAACATGCTGTATATGGGTCTAATTCTTGTGATATAAAGCTACCAACGATCCCAGCTAATACATCACCTGTCCCCCCGACTCTCATTTGAGGACAGGTCTTTTTATTTTCGTAAAGGTGACCATGTGCAGAGGCTACTATATCGGTTGATCCTTTCAATAAAATATTTGACGAATATTGAATGGCTTGTTGTTGTACATTTTCACTTGTTGGCTTACAGTCAAATAATTTTTCAAATTCTCTACGATGGGGTGTAAGAGTGAGATTTTTATTATTTATATTTAAGATATCAGGAAATAATGCTTCTGCATCAACTACTACAGGAATTTTTATGTCCGTTAAAATTTTTATGACTGCAGATTTAGTTTCTGAATTTTTTCCTAGTCCATTGCCTATTATTAATACATGATTATCATTGGCTGTGGTGAGAATTGCTTCAATATCCTGCTCAGAAAGATATTCTTTTTCAAAGCTTTTCAAAAAAAAGTTTAAAGAGTAAGTTTTAGCGACATTAATATGCTCATCAGGAAGAAATAGAGTAATTAAGTCTGCTCCAGAATTTTCTGCTCCAAGTGCAGTTAATATAGGTGCTCCATAATACTGTTTGTTGCCTCCCACTATCAGTACTTTCCCTACTTGGCCTTTATGTGAATTATTTTGATGGGTTGGTAGTTTAAATTGCATTATGTTAATATATTTAGTAACATACATATACTAATCGTACTTAGAAACTGGAGTCTTAAGGTATGATTAGTATAACCATTTAAATATTAATATTGTAAATTTTAATATGCAAGTAATAGCAATAGGGAATGATCATAAAGGTGCCTTATTAAAAAAGGGTATAGTGGCGTTTTTAAAAAAAAATTATAAAATAATGGATTGTGGTAGTGGGTCTTCTACAGATAGAGTTGATTATCCAGATTTTGCAAAAAAAGTTGCTACAGCAATTTCAACTAAAAAAGCAATGGCAGGTATTTTGATTTGTCATACTGGTATTGGTATGTCGATTGTAGCAAATAGAATAAAAAATATTAGAGCGGCATTATGTTATACAGCGGAGCATGCTAAATTGGCAAGATTGCATAACGATGCAAATATTCTTGTGCTTGGATCAAGATTTATTTCTGAAGAGGAAGCGTTTAGTGCAGTTATGAATTTTTTAACAACAGAGTTTGAGGAAGGTAGGCATATTAAACGTTTGCAAAAAATTGAGAACTTGTAGAGTTAGGATTTTTTTTTTAAAAGTAATATTATTAGGTTATTATTATGGTTTGCACTGCAACAAAAATTTTTAAGTCATGTTTAGCTGAGACAGATCCTTTAATCTCAGGGATGATAAAAAAAGAGATTGAGCGTCAACGCAACCAAGTTAATCTGATTGCTTCAGAAAATCTAGTTAGTCGAGCAGTGCTTGAAGCACTTAGCAATGTTGGTACTAATAAATATGCAGAAGGTTATCCTAGCAAGAGATATTATGGTGGTTGTGAATATGTAGATGAAATGGAAGATCTTGCAATAAAACGTGCAACTCAACTTTTTGGATGTGAATATGCAAATGTCCAACCACATTCTGGTTCGCAAGCAAATCAAGCGGTATTTCTTGCTTTTCTCAAACCTGGAGACACAATTTTGGGAATGAATTTAAATGCGGGGGGGCATTTAACGCATGGAGCAGCTCCTAATCTATCTGGTAAGTGGTTTAATGCTATTCAATATGAGGTAGATAAGAAAACTGGCTTATTAGATTATGATATCATAGCGGATATTGCTAAAAAAAATTCTCCAAAATTATTGATTGCTGGTGCCTCTGCTTACGCAAGAAAGATTGATTTTAAAATTATGAAGCAAATTGCTGATTCTGTAGGTGCTTTGTTATTAGCGGATATTGCTCATTATTCTGGTTTAATAGCAGCAAATCAATATCCATCTCCATTTCCTTATGCTGATATTGTAACTACGACTACGCATAAAACCCTTAGGGGTCCTAGAGGAGGAATGATTCTTTCAAATAATCAAGATTATATTAAAAAGATAAATTCTGCTATTTTTCCAGGTCTTCAAGGTGGCCCAATTATGAATATAATTGCAGCAAAAGCAGTTTGTTTTGCTGAAGCATTGCATTCAGATTTTAAACTATATACTAAACAGGTTATAAAAAATGCACATATATTAGCAGAGACGATAAAAAATCGTGGCTATAAAATAGTAACTGATGGAACAGATTCCCATATGATACTTGTTGATTTAACGGATAAAGAAATTACAGGAAAAGATGCAGAACGGATGCTTGAAAGAGTTGGTATAATATGTAATAAAAATACTGTGCCGAATGAAACTCGTTCTCCATTTGTTACGTCTGGTATTAGATTAGGTACGCCTGCGGGTACAACAAGAGGTTTTAATGTTATAGAGTTTGAAAAAATTGGTTATTTGGTATGTGATATTTTAGAATCATTAAAAACTGATGAAGCAAATATAGCAAAAGTTCAACAAGCTACTTTCAGTCAGGCTCAAGATCTTTGTCATATCTTTCCAATCTATTAATTTGTCAATATGTTTAACAATGGTCCAATAGCTTTATGTGTATTAGACGGTTGGGGAATTGCAGACGCAAGTGATAGTAATGCAATAAAAAATGCTAATCCTAATTGTTTTAATTTCTTAAACAAACAATTTCCAAGCACTAGTTTAATAGCTTCTGGCAAAGATGTTGGGCTTCCTGAAGGACAGATGGGGAACTCTGAAGTAGGACATATGACTATGGGAAGTGGACGAGTTATACTTCAAGATTTAGTGAGAATTAATTCTAGCTTAAATTCTGTCTTACAAAAGGATGTAATACAGAATGTAATTACTAAACTACGCCAAACCAACAAACAATGTCACTTAATAGCTCTCGTTTCTGATGGTGGTGTTCATTCTCATATAAATCATTTGATAATTATTGCTAAATATTTATTAGCTCAAAAAATTGGAGTTAAGTTACATTTGATCACAGATGGTAGGGATTCTGACCCTAATTCTGGTATCAAATTTGTAAAAAAATTAAATGAACTTGCGAATAACAATCCGTTGCTATCTATTTGTACTATTACTGGCCGTTATTTTGCCATGGATAGAGACAAAAATTTTGATCGGACGGAGAAAGCATTCAGAGCTATTATGCATGGTATAGGTAAGAAATTTAGTGATCCTGTCGAAGCAATTTTATCATCATATGAAACAAAAATTACTGATGAATTTATAGAGCCATTGGTATTTAATCAATATAAAGCCATTGAAAATGGTGATGCTATAATATTTTGTAATTTTCGTACAGACAGAATACGTCAGCTATGTACTGCAATTTTAGATCCAAGTTTTACTGAATTTAATAGAGGTGAAGAAATACATATTTCTAAAGCTTTTACTTTAGTTTCTTATTCAAAGGAGTTAGAAAAGTTTGCTGAACCACTATTTCGTCGTGAAGTTCATAAAAATACTTTATCAGAAGTTCTAAATCAACAGAATTTATCTTCATTACGAATTGCTGAAACAGAAAAATATGCTCATATTACGTTCTTTTTTGATGTTGGTAGAGAAAATTCTTATCCAAATGAGAAAAGAATTCTTATCCCATCTCCCAAAGTAGCTACTTATAATCAAAAACCGGCAATGTCTGCTCATAGTATCACAGATATTCTTGTTTCGGAATTGACACAAAATAAATATGATTTTGTTTTATTGAATTATGCGAATCCAGATATGGTAGGACATACAGGAGATTACTCAGCTACTGTTGAGGCAATTAAAGTGGTTGATGCATGTTTACAAAAGTTATATCATGCTATTGTAGAAGAAATGAAAGGAACATTGATTCTTGTTGGAGATCACGGAAATGCAGAATGTATGGTAACAAAAAAATCAAATACTATATGTACAGCACATACAACAAATCCAGTTCCTTTTATTATTGCGAATCAAACTTTAAAAAATAATCCAGAAATAAAGCTTAAAGGAGGAAGTTTAGCTGATGTTGCTCCAACAATTTTAAATTTATTTGGTTTAACTAAACCAAAAGAGATGTCTGGACAAAATCTATTAGAATATAAAATGAGTTATGCTTAATGTTTAAAAAAATATGGGATACATTCTGTAAGTACAGAAAAACGATAAAAGAGCTGTTTGTTATATTACTTATAGCTGGAACTTTTCGCTCTGTTTTGTACGAGCCATATGTGGTTCCAAGTAGATCTATGTTGCCTACTCTCATAGAGGGGGATAGAATTATAATTTCAAAATTTGTTTACGGTATCAGTAGATATTCTTTTCCATTTTCTCCTCCTATATTTAAAGGAAGATTATTTCAATTTAATAAACCTCAAAGAGGAGAAGTAATAGTTTTTGAACAAGATAAGCAATACGTTAAAAGAGTAATAGGCTTGCCAGGGGAGACCATTCAAATGGTGCATGGTAATTTGTATATAAATGGACAAAGAATTGAAAAAGAATCTATAGATCCTTTTATTTATAGGGATCTTGAAAGATTTCCTCAGTACCTAGAGATATTTCCTAATGGTTATGAACACCCTATGTTGGACTTTGATCCTTATTCTGAGTTTGATAATACTAAGCAATTTAAAGTCCCAAAAAATCATTATTTTGTTATGGGAGATAATAGAGATAATTCAAGAGATAGTAGGGATCCATCTGGTATAGGATTTGTTCATGAAGATAGTATTCTTGGGAGAGTTGAAATAATTTTTTGGTCTTCTCCAACTCTTGAATTATATAATGTGTGGGGAATTGCAAGTGGCTTTAAATGGAACAGGGCATTTAAAAAGATAATTTAATGACTCAATACTCTCCATTTTTGCAAACAATAGGATATAACTTTAAGAATAATAAGTTGTTAAGGGAAGCTTTAACACATCCTAGCTGTTTGGGGGATAATACTTTATCTACTAAAAATAGCTATGAGAGATTAGAGTTTCTAGGGGATGCTGTTCTTTCCTTTATTATTACTGAGCTTCTTATTAAAAATTTTCCAGATGAAACAGAAGGAAATTTAACGAAAAGAAGAGCCACTCTTGTGAATAGTGAAATGCTTATTTTAGTTGGTGAAGAAATAAAGATTTTAGATTATTTAACTGCAGTTGGTATAGAAAAATTTAATAAAGCAGAAACTCTGAAAGTAATAGAGGATGCTACGGAAGCCCTTTTGGGGGCAATATACCTTGATGGCGGAATAAGAAATTGCAGAAAATTCATAATGAAATATTGGCAAGATTTCTTGTTTAAAAAAATTCTTCCAGAAGAAGATTCTAAAACATATCTGCAAGAATGGAGTCAAAAAAGGGGCTTAGGTGTACCAGAATATATACTTGTTTCAAAGTCTGGTGAAGATCATGCTCCAATTTTTGAAATGGCGGTGAAAATCAAAGGGTTGCCTGAGTTTACAGCTACTAGTTATTCTAAGAAGATTGCTAAAAAAGAAGCTGCAAAGGCATTGATAAAATATATTAAATTAAATTATAAAGCTAAATGAATCAGCAAAAAACTAATTGGATCACCCTAATGGGTACTCCTAATGTTGGAAAATCTACTTTGTTAAATGCTTTAATGGGGCAAAAAATTTCTATAGTAACTAGAAAACCACAGACTACTAGAAATGTGATTAAAGGAATAAAAATAATTAACTCAACTCAATTAATTTTTATAGATACACCAGGAATATTTGCACCCAAAAATGAAAAAGGAAAGCTTATGGTGAAGCTCGCTTGGCAAAACGTAGTAGATTCTAATCAAGTATTTCTTATTACTGACATATCACAGTATAACTCAAATGACAATTTGTCGCTTATAGCAAAATTAAAACAAGAAAATGTCAAAGCAAGCCTTATTATTAATAAAATTGATTTAATAAAACGAGAAGAGTTGCTTCCTGTGATTTCTGCTATGAAAGACCTTTATCCATTTGAAAATATTTTTTTAATTTCAGCTTTAAAAAAAGACGGATTTGATAAATTACTTGAGTATTTAATACAAACTGCAATTGAAGAACCTTGGCCTTTTGCTGAAGATGAAATTACGGATGCTCCGTTGAAGTTTCAAATTACGGAAGTTATTAGAGAAAAAATATTTATAAATACTCATGAGGAGATTCCTTATAATGTTGAAGTCAGGTTGTTTTCCATGAAACAGGAACAAAATTTAATATCTATTTTAGTTGATATTTTAGTTAAAAACCAAAATTATAAGAAAATTTTAATTGGTAAAAAAGCATCACTCATAAAAAGAATTGGTATGTATGCTCGTATGGATCTTGAGAAAATGTTAGGTAAAAAAGTATTCTTATCAACTAATGTGAAGGTTGAATCTTTGCATGATTAATTTTAGTATATTTTACAAGAAATTATTCATTTTCTTTTTTAAAGTCTTAGACTTTCCAAGTATGATTAGTACATGATTAGAAATTTCAAGTACATTAAAATTGATTGAGAAGCTTATGGAGTATAGAGAAATTTTTTTTGATTTTTGTGCGTGTGTATGTGGTTCTGTTGCTTATAATATAATGATTATGAATCACCCTTCAGCAATTGTTCTTGGTTGTAGAATGGGTATAGTTGTAAGTGAATTGTTTATTTTGCCATATACTCAAAGTGGTTTAAAAGATAATAATCAAGATTGTAATAATGAGGACTGTAATCACAGTTTTTGTAGTGATACTGGCAAAGTTTGCTTATCAGGTCAAGATAGTGATTTGAGTAATGAAGACTCTAATTATTATTGAGTATATATCGTACTTAAAAAACGTGAGTCGTCAAGCCTTATGAGCGTATTTTGTTTTGTAAGTTTTTAATAAGTTTACTAAGCTATCTATATCAGACTTTGAATGACTTGCGTTAATTACTATTCTAAGTCTTGATGTATTGGGTGGTACAGATGGAGGGCGTATTGCTGAAACCAGAATTTTGCTTTTTTTAAGATAATGTGCATATGAAAGAGTTTCTTGTTCAGAGCCAATAATAATTGGGATGATATGAGAGGAAGAGTTTCCTATATTAAAGCCACAATCACGTAATTGTTTTCTTAGATAATAAGAGTTTTGAGTTATAGAATCTCTTTCTTTGTCAAGATTAGGTAATAATTGCCATGCTGCCAAGTTTGCTCCAATTATTGCAGGAGGTAATGCTGTTGAGTAGATGAAATTTTTGCTTTGATTGATTAAATAAGATTTGAAAATTTTAGAACAGCTTGCAAATCCTCCTAAGCTTCCCAAACCTTTGCTAAAAGATCCAATTGCTATTCCTTCATTTAATGAGATCCCATAACCGTTATTTCCGTATATTCCTATACTGTGAGCTTCATCCAAGCAGAGAAAGGCATTATATTTTTGTGCTAAAAAACTGATAGATTTTATATCTAAAACATCGCCATCCATGCTAAAGACAGTTTCAGAAAAAATAAATTTTTCAGATGCTGATTTATATTCTTTTAGTAAATCTTCTAAGTGATTCATATCTAAATGTCTGTAGCGAAGTTGTTTAATTCCGGCAATAGTAAATCCTTCATGAATACTTGCGTGAATGAGTTTATCTGCTAATACAAGAGGGGTGCATATTTTTTTGTTTAATAAAGCAGATATTATACTTGAATTAGCTTGATATGCAGAATTGAAGATAATAGTATCTTCTGTGTTTTTTGATTTAGCTATTTTTTGCTCTAGTTCTTCGAAAATTGGTAAATTGCCACTTAATAACCTAGAGCCACTGCTAGTTGTACCGAATTTTTCAAGAAATTCTTTTGACTGCTTTATTATAGTTGGATGTTGACTTAAACATAAATAATCACTTGAGGAAAAATCAATATAATTTTGAAGCTTTTTTTGTGATGATGATAGTTTTCTGAGTAATGTTTTTTGCTCTAGTTTTTGACAATATTTAAGATATAAGTTTTCATATTTTGTATAACTTTTACTAGGTGTAATCATTGGGGTTAGTGTTAATGAGCATGTTCATGCTGTTCTACTTTTTTGGCATAAGCAACGCTTAGTTTCTTAACATTAAAAATCCATATAGTAATGATAATTACATATACAACCATTAAGTATGGGGTCAAGGTTTGATAAGTAGCAAAAGGGAATATGATAAAGGCACCTGATTGTATCAAAGCACCGATAGATCTTGACCATCTTGCACCGATCACATCTACTGCTGCTTTTCCTTTTGATCTTAGATGTGGTTCTGCAGGAATAAAGCTCATTTCTTTTGTGATATCGAAAAAAGAATATTTGAAGGTTTTTGTTAGACCGTATTGTAAACCTCCTACCATTACAGTCATAAAAAATATATCGAGTCCATATTGGTTGGCATAAGGTGTTATATAATCTCCAAAAAACGAGAATAAGAAAAATAGCGTTCCTACAATAGCCATTGAAACTGGAAGTATCATAGTGCCGAATAGCCATCCGAATGTTCTCAATACAAATCCACCGAGAAATAGACAAATCATAGCCCCTAGCCCAACATATGTTGTAATCTGACCCATGAAACGAGAGTAGCTTACCGTATCAGTATATAATTGACCAGTTCTCATTCTCCACACACCCTCAAATAAGTTTAGACAAGTACCATATGACATTATTGCGATAACAATTAATAAAAGATATTTTGATGAAAGAATTATCTTAAAACTCTCTATAACCGTTAATTTGGGTTTCAGTTCTTCTGCTTTTTTAGCAACAATGTTTTTAACATAATGTCTTCTTGCTTTAATAATATTGTATCTAAGCATAATCATTGTCATTATAGTCATAAAACTTGCTATGATCATGGAGTTTTGGATAAAATATTCTTTATTTATCTTTGAGGTTAGAAAAGTAACAGCAAGCCCAGAAGTAAAAGCACCAATATGTCCGATGAAAGAATAAGCAGGATATAATCTTTTTGCTTCTGATGTTTTGGTTGTTAAGTTTGCAAATTGCCAAAATAATAAAAATATCATAATTGAGCCCCAGATTTCAGCCATTACATAGTAAAGAGCAAAGGGCCATTTTCCATATATTTTTAAAAACCACTTAAAGTGATCTAAATTAATCGTAAAAAAAAATAAATTGAGGTCGCTTTGTACGAGCTTTTCAATAGTGCTGGCATTTGCAGTAAAAAACTCTTGATTTGGGTGAAGGATAAAACCAAAGCATAAGAAAAATAATAAAAAAACTAAACCAAAATAATAAAATATTGTTTCAAATTTGAGTCTCTCCGATAGATAAGTATAAATAATGACAACTAAAAGAGCAGCAGGCGTTACTGCATACATTTTTACGAAATTAGTGGCTTCTGGCCCGATATTTGTAACAATAAGAGAATCTTTTAAAGGCCTGAGGAAATCATAATTGAACAAGATAAAAAAAAACATCATGCCCATCGAGATACATTTTTGTATTTCATCTTTATGGATAGGCATTAATGTGAAGGCAATTTTTTTTAACATGGCTTTTAAGTTGAGTTAAATTTTACTTAGTATATATTGATATTCATATCTTGCAAGTTATAAATTTTGAGCATGGCTATAAAAAATACATTAAAGATGTTAGATGATATTTTAATAACGGGGGTAAGCAAAGAAAAAGGAAATTACCCTATTAATAAACTTGAAGCACATGTTGAAGGGGTATTTCATCTAGCGATTTCTATATTTTTAATTAATGAAAAAGGAGAGCTTTTATTACAAAGAAGATCTTTGAGTAAATATCATTCTGAAGGTTTATGGGCTAATTCATGTTGTAGCCATCCTTCATTTGGTGAAAATGAAGAGGGGTGTGCCTATCGTAGATTGAAAGAAGAGCTTGGTGTACAAAGTAACCTAACTACAATCAATAAAATTGACTATAAATGTGATGTTGGAAATTTAATAGAGAATGAAAGGGTAACGTGGTTTAGGGGTTTTTTGGATTCCAGCCAAGTCATTGATTTTAATAAAGAAGAAGTTATGGATGTGAGTTGGATATCCATAGATAATCTTGAGAAGGCAGTTAAAGAAAAGCCGCAAATTTTTGCTAACTGGTTACATAGGTATTTGTCAGTTGGGCTTGTTGATATTTTACAGAGTAGTGTACAATATGTCTGAAGTTTTCAGTTTTTAAGCATCATGGATATAAGAAATGTGTTTCATGGTATCCTTCATAAATATATAGATTATTTAGCCTTTTTTCAATATAGTAGTAGCTTGCTAGAATAATAAACTCAATCTTAAATAAGAAAATTTTTGATGTTAAATGACGTAGAGTCGGGCACAATGATTCCGACAAAGATTGTAAAATCTATAAAAGTAAAAGGTGTTTATGCAGAAGGTGATTTTTCTGTGCCTGTTGCAACTTATGAAACTACTCTTTGGCCAAGTATACAACGTGGAGCTAATGTAACAAGTGATGCGGGTGGAATCAATGTTTCTGTGTTAAAAGATATTATGACTCGTTCTGTATTATTGGAAGCAGATAGAGTTAGCACTCCTGCTTCGATTGAAACAAGTTTAAAAGAAGCAATTATTGATATGCAGGAAGTTACTAAGTCTACTAGTGCTTTTTGTAGGTTGGAAAAGTTTGATACTAAAATATTAGGAAATTTAATATTTTTACGATTTACCTTTAATACAGGTGAAGCTTCAGGTCATAATATGACTACAAAAGCTTCAGATAGTTTAATTCAATGGATCTTAAAAAAACATGATGGTTTGAGATATATTTCAATATCGGGTAATTATTGTGTTGATAAAAAGAATTCTGCAGTTAACAGCATTATGGGGCGAGGGAAATATGTTGTTGCGGATGTAGAGATTAATCGTGATCTTTGTAAAAAATATCTAAGATCTACACCAGAAAAAATTGTAGACATTAATATCAAAAAAAATCTTTTAGGGAGTATAGTTTCAGGAAGTGTATGTTCTGCAAATGCACATTTTGCTAATATTTTACTTGGTATTTATTTAAGTACTGGTCAAGATGCTGCTAATATTGTGGAGGGATCTCAAGGTGTAACTCATGCAGAAGTAAAAAATGGTAATTTATATTTCTCTGTAACTTTACCTAATATAATAATAGGGACAGTTGGGAATGGTAAAGATCTAAGTTTTGTGAAAAATAATCTCGAGATTATGGGATGTGCAGAGATAGCGAATAACTCTACAACTTCTAGAAAGCTTGCTTCTATAATTGCAGCAGCAGTGTTGTGTGGGGAGCTTTCTTTATTAGCTGCACAAACAAATCAAGGTGAACTTACAAAAAGCCATATGTATTATGAACGAGGTACAAAGAATGCATAGTTGTAAATCACGAAACTATAAAGTTGGTATAGATGCAATAAAATTTTATGTGCCAAACTATGTATTGAATTTGTCTGATTTAGCAGAAGCTAGAAATATACATGATAATAAGTATAAAAATTCATATGGCCAGGAAAAAATGTCTGTGCCGTCTATAGATGAGGATATTGTTACAATGTCAGCAAATGCTGCTATAGAGGTTATGAAAGATGTTAATAAGGATGAGATAGGATTTTTAATTTTAGCGACTGAAACAGGTATTGATGCTTCTAAATCAGCAGGGATGTTTATTCATAGATTGCTTAATTTACCGAAGGATTGCAGAGTATTAGAGTTGAAACAAGCATGTTATAGTGGGACAGGTGGAATAGCGTTAAGCATACCATTTTTACGTCAAAATCCTAATAAGAAAATATTACTAATTACAGCTGATATTGCTAAATATACTATTTGTAGTGCCGCTGAATCTTCAGGTGGTGCTGCTGCGGTTGCTATGATCTTGTCTGTTAACCCTCGTATTTTAGAAATAGAACAACCGAGCGGCGTATACACGGAAGATAGCATGGATTTCTGGCGTCCTAATTATGCAGAGGAACCAATATTAAATAGTAAATTATCTTGCAATTTATATATGAAGTTTTTATGTGAGTCTTTTGATGATTATATAAAAAAAGGCGGTACTAATTTAGATAATATAGATTATTTTTGTTATCATTTATCTGTACCTAGATTGACAATTACTGCTCATAAGCGTCTATATAAATATATTAAAAATAAATCTATAACAAATGAGGTTCTAAAGAGGCATATTGAGGCTTCGTCTATATATGGTAAACATATAGGGAATTGTTACACAGCTTCTTTATATCTCAGCTTAATTTCTCTTCTGGACAATGAATCATGTGATCTTTCTGGAAAGAGAATTGCCTTTTATAGTTATGGATCAGGTAGCATTAGTGAATTTTTTTCTGGTGTAGTAAAAACAAAATACAAAGATTATATTGATCCTGAATATAATAAGAAGCTTATAGATAGACGAGAAAAAATTTCTGTAGAGCAATATGAAAAATGGCATAGATATTTATATCCGACGGATGGTTCAAAACTAGAATTACCAATCTTGAAGAAAAATGGTTATAGATTGTCTGGTTTTGAAAAACACATGAGAATATATGAAGAAAATAGTAGCTAAAGCTCCAGGGAAATTAATTTTGACAGGAGAGTATTCAGTTCTTTATAACATGCCAGCAATTGTTTTTACAATAGACAAGGCTACTACAACTACGGCGAAATTATTAGAGGATAAAATTGTAGTTATAGAGCTAAAAGATTTTAATTTAATAGAAAGTTTCTCACAATATTTTTTAAATAGACGTTATTTGTTTATACGAAATAAATACAATCAATTTTTATCAGGAGTATTGTCAATAGATAAAGTATTAGAGATTCCTGTAGATGTATGTTGTTTTTTAATTGGATATATTTTTGATAGGTTTAAAATAAAGCAGGGCATAGAACTATCTATAGAATCTACTATTCCTATAGGTGCTGGTTTTGGATCTTCTGCCGCTTTTGTTGTTAGTCTGCTTAAATCATTGGATGCCCTTTTTAGTCTGAATTTGAATCAAGAAGAATTTTTTCAAATTGCTTTGAAGGGCGAAAAGTTGATACATGGTAGTTCAAGTGGAGTTGATGTCAGAGCATCTTTGATAGGTGGCAGTAATTATTTGGATGGTGGTATTTCTGCTATAGATATAAAAGATTTTGAATTTTTTTCTATTTTTACAGGCAAACCTGAAGCATCTACAGGAGAGTCAATCTCAAAAGTAAAGAATATATTAAAAACATCAGATAAATTACAAATGTTTAAAAAAGTTGCATTAAAGCTTAAAGATGCAATTGAGAATAAAAATTTATTAGATGTTATGTCTCAAATTAAAACTAACCATGCTTTGCTTAAAGAATTAGGTGTAGTACCCCAAAAAGTTCAAGAGTTCATAAAGGAAATAGAAGCAAACAATTGTGCCGCTAAAATATCCGGTAGTGGTGCTGTCGCAGGAGAGAATGCTGGTGTCGTGATCTCAATGGGTAATTTTACCTCCATAAGCAAGATTGCTAAAAAATTTGGTTATACTGTGAGTAAAATTAAGCAATCTAGTAAAGGTGCTTATGCTTTATAAAACAAAAACTCTCGGTAGTATTATGATAATGGGAGAACATAGTGTTTTGCATTCTCATCCTTCTATAGCAGCATCTATTGATAAATATATTTATGTTACTGTAAAAAAAAATAATCTTAGAAAAATCCATATAAATTCTGATTATTTTGGTAAATATGAAACATATATTTCTCAAATAAAACCATCTAAAGATTTTGATATTATTTTAGCGGTTCTGGAAAAATATAGAGAATTTTTGAGCGAAGGTATTGATGTTGAGGTTAAATCAGATTTTTCTCCTGAATTTGGTCTAGGGTCTTCTACGGCAGTGCTTGTAGGTGTTATTTCTAGTTTAATGTTGATGCTTAAGAGAAAAATAACAAAACAAGAACTTTTGCTAGAAGCTATTACTATTCTTAAAAAAATTAGAGGAGCTGCATCTGGTAGCGATATAGCAGCAAGTATTTATGAGGGAGTAATTTATTTTGACCCTAGAAGCTATGTAGTAGAAAGGATAGCAGATTATTTACCAATAATAGTTGCCTATTCTGGATATAAAACCAAAACAGAAGATGTGATTAAGAAAATTAATTTTGAATCTCAGGATCATCATTTAGATATCGATGATATTTATTTAAAAAATGGTAATCTGACCAAAGAAGCTGCAATAGCAATTCGTAATAAAGATTATGTTAAATTGGGAATGATTATGAAGTTTTCAAATGATATTCTTTACAAGCAGCTAAATTTAGTGACTGATGAGCTACAAGATATCTTAGAAAAATTTAAAAAAGAAAAATCTATCTATGGTGCAAAAATATCGGGAGCAGGTCTTGGTGATTGTGCAATAGCTCTTTCTAAAAACACAAAGTCTTGCGTTTTTATGGATATGCAAACATTGCCAGTTTCTATAGCATCTAATTTTATAAATAAAATATCTATAACGGAAGATGAGGTAGGTTTAAAAAAAATAGATATAGTAAAGAAAATATTAGGCAACAAACTATATAATAAATCTAGTAAAAGATCTGCAACTGCATTTGCTCCTTCAAATATTGCTATTTGTAAATATTGGGGCAAAAGGAATGAAGAATTGCATTTGCCTGTAAATAGCAGTTTGTCTATTTCTTTAAATAATCTAGGGTCTAAGACAACAATATCTTTAGCTGAAGAAGATAAAGTTGAATTAAATGGACATATTTTAAATTCTTCAGATCAGTTTGCATCTAAAATATTTGATTTCATAAATTTGTTTAGACAACAGAATAACTTTAAGTTGTTCGTTAAGATTCAGTCGAATATTCCAATTGCTGCAGGGCTTGCTTCTTCAGCTGCGGGTTTTGCCGCATTGACTTTGGTGCTTAATAATTTTTTTGATTGGCAACTGAATACTAAAGAATTATCTATATTGGCAAGGTTAGGAAGTGGTAGTGCTGCACGTTCTATTGAAAGAGGCTTTATTAAATGGCATAAGGGTTCTAGGGAAGATGGCATGGATAGCTATACAGAAAAACTTTTATTAAACTGGTCTGATTTGTGTTGTGGTATATTGATCGTGAGTAAACAGGAAAAACATATTTCATCTAGGGATGCTATGAAAATAACAAAAGAGACCTCGCCTCTTTTTAAAACATGGTCTAACAAGGCTATGCAAGATATACATCTTCTTATTTCTGCAATAAAAAGAAAAAACTTTGTGCAATTTGGTGAAATTTTGGAAGCTAATTCAAATAGCATGCATAAAATGATGGCTACGTCTTCTCCTAGCTTGATTTACAAAAATTCCTCTACGGAGAAATTAATTTCTAAAATAAAATCTTGTAGAACAAAAATGGAAATTCCAGTATTTTATACGCAAGATGCTGGACCTAATTTAGTAATCTTTTTTGAAAAGAAAAATTTTTTAAAGGTCAAAACTTTCTTTTCTAATGAAGCTATGATTTGTGAGCCAGTTTGAAATAGGGACACTCATCGTGTTTGAGGATTTTAATTTTTAAATTTTATATTTAAAATATTTATGAAAAGTTTCAATGCTCCAAAACATATAGCATTTATAATGGATGGCAATAGACGTTGGGCAAAATCACGAGGTCTACCAACTATAGAAGGGCATAGAAAAGCTGTACAAAATGTTACTAAGATTGTTGAGGTTTCTGATAAAATTGGTATAGAGTATCTTACTTTTTATATGTTCTCTTCAGAAAATTGGTATAGATCTGCTGAGGAGGTGAAAGGCTTAATGTCTTTATTTGAATTTTATATCAAAAAAGAGAGTAATAAGTTACTTGAGAAAAATGCTAAAGTAACATTTATTGGGAATCTATCTAAACTTCCATCTAATCTTCAAAGGATGGTTGAAGACTTAATGGAAAAATCTAGTAAAAATTCAGGGATACATGTAATATTAGCGGTAAGTTATGGTAGTAGAGAAGAAATATTACGTGCTGCCAAAGAAATGGCTATACAATATAAGCAGGGATCTTATTCTCTTGATAAGATTGATGAAAATTTATTTAAAAGATTTCTGTATGTTGATGTTCCTGATCCTGATTTATTGATTAGATCTGGTGGTGAAGTTAGAATCAGTAATTATTTATTATGGCAAATAGCATATACAGAGCTATATTTTATAGAAAAACATTGGCCTGATTTTACTGTTGAGGATTTAGAGGAAGCAATATTAGAATTTCAAAGAAGAGAGAGGCGATATGGTAGGTAAAATTAATTTGAAGAATAATAATTTAATTATGCGGAGTATATCTGCTATTTTACTAATACCATTGGTAATTTATATTATTTTAGATGGATCTATAATTTTTTATGCTTCCATAGGATTAATAGCTGTATTAATGGCTACAGAATGGCGTCGTATAATAAGAAACCTAAAGCAGAAATTTAGATGGACTGTATTTGCATTAATTTATATCACCTTATTTGTAGTGTCTTTAGTTTGGATTAGATATCAAGAAATGGGTAAATCTTTATTATTATGGTTGATTGTTACTACTTGGATGGCAGATACTGGTGCTTTTATTTTTGGCAAAATAATAGGAGGCGCTAAGCTTGTTCCCAAAATTAGTCCTAAAAAAACTTGGGCAGGTTTAATAGGAGCGATAATGTTTGCTGGTGTGAGTGGTCTCATTTTTAGTAAAAGCTTAAATATGTTTGATACTTATAAATTTATTTGGTTTACTATAGTGTTGGGTATCTTAGCTCAATTAGGTGATTTATCTGTATCTTGGGTTAAAAGAAAGGCTGATATAAAAAATAGTGGTGAAATTATTCCAGGTCACGGAGGGATTTTAGATAGAGTAGATAGTTTGACAATGTGTTCTGTTATATTAGCTGTATTTTTGATTTTTTTTAGACATTGTTTATAGTATCTTAGAGAAGTATATATAAAGAAGCAGGTTATTCTTTTGCTTATTAGAAGATGTTAATAATATTTATTTTTCCTCTGAATTTTTTAAAAAATAAATTGATATAGTAATATAAATGAAGATAATAGGGTATGTGTAATTAAAAAATTATTTTCATAAAATGACTACCGTAGACTTACAAAATATAAAAGAACAAATTAATGCATTATCTTATAGTCAGAAAAAATATGCATGGCGAGCATTTGAGATTTTAAAAGACACAGAATATATTAATCGATCTCCAAAATTTGTCTCTCAGTATCATATATGGGTGCTTGAGGAATACGAGTCGGAGCATGCACTGATTGCAGTTAAGATAGGTGATGCGTTAAATGCGTTAGGGTATAATCAACAGAATAAAGCTTGGGAAACTATAAAAATGTTAGGTCATGAAGAATATGAGAAAGCTTTATCAATTTATCAATCTATTAAAGCGTTATCATATGGTCAACCAAAATATGCATGGCAAGCATTTGAGATTTTAAAAGACACAGAATATGTTAGTCAATCTCCAAAGTTTACTTCTCAGTATCATATTCGGATGCTTGAAGAGTATGGGAATAATAAAGTTAAATTTGTTCTTAGCGTATTTGATAGAATTAGATTGAAAGAGCTTAATGAAAATCAAAAAAATATTCTTTGTGATGTTGTTATTTCTTTAAAGGAAGATGAGCACATTGCGAATAAAATTCTTGATATGCTAATGCATGAAAATTTTTTTATAGTAGCTTTACAAGATTTGGAATTTGTCAGAGATATATTGACTGAATATACTGAAATTAAGTATCTAATTGATCAAAGTGACTTTATAAAAACTCAGTTTACAGAAGAACAAATAGATAGGTTAAGTAAAAAAGGCATATTAGATCAGTTCCCACTATTATTACATCCTAGTAGTGATGAGTTTGAAAATATAAATATAAATACAGTACGATATGTTTTAGAAACTGGTTATGATTCAAGTTATAGAGATAAATTAGGGAATGCACCTAAACATTTATCGATTTGTTCTGCGTATAATCAAATGATGTATAAAATTAGTCAATGTTCTCGAAGTATGATTTTTAATGATGATATAAAGTGCAATTTCAATACTTATCATGATGAAGTTAATAATAAGCCAAAGCAGTATGAATATGAGTGTGAACAATCTACTACGATTCAAGGTACTGTCATTGATTGGAGTTCTAGCACTAGTGGTGTAGGGATATCTTATAAATGCAAGCATGAAATATCCTCAGGGGTAGAGAGATTCAGCGTCAGTGATATTGAGATTATGCAAAACCGAATATTTGACTCAACCTATGTAAAGCTATTAACTGAGTATAGTTCTGAAGATGAGCAAACTAACATTTTAGGGCAGAATATATCGTTTATACAGAACTTTTGTCATGAGTTATCTGGTGATAAGAGTGATATTTTATTGCATGATGAACTTTAATGTTAGTTATAAAAAAATACCATATTAAAAGATAGTATACTTAAGTAACTCAAAAAATTTTCTTGATATATTTGAAATAGTCAGTACTCTTCTTGGGAGAATAGTTTTTACTGAAGTCTAAAGTGAAAACAAAATAATTTACGTACAGAATTTTTTAGTTATCTTAGATAAAATGATTGAGACTTTGTATAATATTCTATCTTTTTTACTTGTCATTTCGATTATTGTGTTTACGCATGAGCTTGGTCATTATATAGCGGCAAGAATCTTTGGAGTAAAGGTCATTGATTTTGCTATAGGTTGGGGGCCTAAAATTTTTAGTATCAAAGATAAGGCAGGTACTAATTGGAAACTCTGTGCAATTCCAATTGGTGGTTATATAAAATATTTTGGAGATACTAATATTAGTAGTATTAGCTCAACAGGGAAAAAACTTTCTGAAAAGGAAAAGAAACAATCTTTTGTAGCACAGAGTTCATGGAAGAAAAGCATAATGGCTGCTGCTGGTCCTATGGGAAATTTTTTAGTGGCTATTATTATTTTTACTTATTTTTTTGCTTTTCATGGCAAGTTAGTTTCAGAGAATGAGGTAACTTTTGTTGCACCTAATAGTGTTGCACAGAGAGAAGGCATTGAAATAGGAGATAGAATTAAAAAAATTGAGGGAAGTGAAGTATCTGACTTTTCAGATATTGAACGATATGTAAAGACGAGTCCTAATATTCCTCTTCATTTGGAGATAGAAAGAAATGGTCAAGTTATTAAGAAGATAATTACTCCCGAAGCTGTAGAGATTGAGAATGATGTAGAAAAGATAACAATTGGTAAGATTGGTATCGGTTCAAATAAAGTTAGAAGAGAAGTATATAGTTTACCAAAAGCAGTTATAGTTTCTGTTCAGGAGGTAATAAAGACAAGTGTTTTTACATTAAAAAGTTTAGGGCAGATGATTACTGGTCATAGAGGTACAAAAGAATTAGCTAGCGTGATTAGAATATCTAAATATTCAGGTATGGTTATAAAACAAAGTTTTGCAAGCTTCATATGGTTTATAGCAATACTTTCCATAAATTTAGGTTTAGTAAATTTATTTCCAGTGCCTCCTTTGGATGGAGGGCATATATTTTTATACGCTGTTAAGGGTATAACTAGCAAAAAAATATATAATTATATTGAGCTTTATACGGTAAGAATCGGTATAGTACTGTTAATAGCTCTTATGATATTTGGACTTTTCAATGATATTTTTTATACAAAATAAGTTTGATATGAGAGGAATAAAGCACCTTATTTTGCTGTTGATCACTATTTTTGTGATGCAATTTGCTCATCTGGGTTATGCGGAAGATGCTAATGTTATTAAAGACATTCAAATTAAAGGTGCTAAACGTACAGAAAATTCAACAATTATTTCTTATTCTGAGCTTGAGACGGGTCAAGTATATAGTGCAACTATAGCTGACGCTGTTTTAAAAAAATTATATGGTACAGGTTTTTTTGCAAATGTATCTGTTTCCTTTGATAAAGGGATTGTGACTATTGTAGTTGAAGAGAATCCTATAGTAGGTAGAATTAGTTTTAAAGGTAACAAGTCTCTGAAGCCTGAAAATATTCTTCCAGAAATTTCTTTACAAACTAGAGGGTATTTTTCTAAGAATAAATTACAAAGTGATGTAAACCGTATTTTAGGGTTATATAATAAGATTGGTATATTTTCTGTCACTGTAAAACCTAAAATATCAAAGCTTGCACAAAATAGAGTCAATGTGTTGTTTGAAATTTATGAGGGCAGCAAACTTAAGATAGAAAAAATTTCTTTTATAGGTAATAAAAGATTTTCTAGTAACGATCTAAAGCAGGCACTTGTTTCCAAAGAGAACAGAATTTTTAATATATTCCGGCTTAATTACTATAATGCTGATGCGATAGAATATGACAAAGTATTGTTAAAGAAGTTTTATAACTCAAAGGGTTATGCAAATTTTAGAACAGTATCTGTAAGTGCTGATATAGATCCTGCAGACATGGAGAAGGTATATATTACCTTTATTATAGATGAGGGAGCCAAGTATGATTTTGGTAAGATCAATATTAATAATAAGATTTCGACCATTGGTACAGCTGATCTTATGCAGTTAGTGAAGATAAAATCTGGTAAAACATTTAATGGTAATGCTGTAGAAGATGCAAATACCAGAATAATAAAATATTTAGCAGAAAAAGGATTTCCTTTTGTAAAAGTTGATTATGAATATAAGTTAAAGAAAGAAAAGAAATTAGTTGATGTGTATTATAAGGTATCTAGATCACCTAAAGTGTATATAGGTAAAATTAATATAAGTGGCAATGAAAAAACTTATGATTATGTTGTAAGGAGTGAATTTAGACTTTCGGAAGGAGATCCTTATAATGGATTCTTAGTTGATAGGTCTGAGCAACGTGTAAGAAATTTAAATTATTTTAGAAAGGTCACTGTTACGCCAGTTAAAACTAATAAGTCTGATGTAGTTGATTTAGATGTAAAGGTACAAGAAAAATCTACGGCAAGTATAAAGCTTGCTGTGGGCTACTCAACTAGCAATGGTCCTATGGCAATGATTAATTTTTCAGAAATAAATTGGTTAGGACGTGGGCAAAAATTATCATTTGGGATACAAAAAACTACGTTCACTTTAGGTGCAAATTTTGGGTATAGTGAACCTAACTTTATGGGCAGTGAAGTAGAAGTAGGAGGAGGTGTAGGGTTTTCTCAGCAGAAAAATGATACTAAAGGAGGATTAGCTGGATTAGCATCAGATCACTCTCAAGTGCCATTTAATGAAGATAGCTACTCTGCTAATGTTTTTATGAATTATGATGTGACTGAATATCTTAACCATAATGTAGATTATTCGATTACTAGTACCAAGACTTCTTCATCTGCGAATAGTGATATTCCTGAGATTACTCAAAGAGAGGTCGGTAAAAATATAATTTCTGCTATCGGTCATACATTGACTTATAATGTAGCAGATAGTGCGGTCAAACCAACAGATGGTTATATAATCACATTAAATCAGCATTTAGCTGGAGTAGGGGGTGATGTGAAGCATCTTAGACATGTGTTGAAAGGAGCATATTATTATCCAATAATGGAAGATTTAACTTTGAAAATTGCTGCAGAAGGAGGGTATATACATAAAATGTTTGGTGATGATGCCGTAAGGATTAGTGATAATTTTTACTTGGGGGATTTTTCCTTCAGAGGTTTTGATTATGCTGGTTTAGGGCCTAGAGATAAAGGTAAAAGAAAAATGGCATTGGGTGCTGTTAAATATTATAAAGGTTCGACAGAATTACTGTTCCCATTCCCAGGAGTTTCAAGAGATTTAGATCTTTCTACGTCTATATTTTCAGACTTTGGTTCTGCGTGGGATATAGATATACCTAAGAATGTTAATTATACAAGGGAAGATTACTTTAATAAGAAGACAATTCGAGCTTCAGCAGGTGTTGGTTTTATATGGATTACTAGAGCTGGTCCTTTGCGGATAGATTTTGCTCATGCTTTCAAAAAAGAATCATTTGATGAAACAAAATTGATTTTATTCTCATATCAGACTGCATTATAAACTGCAGTTATAGATTACAAAAACATTATATTTTTGTCTATTTTTGTTGCAAATAAGTACTAATTTTCGCTAAAAATATCCTAAAACTCTAAAATCTTTCTAATCCATAACTGGGGTTATAAACCTGTATACCATTTCTTAAAAAATATGTTATCATATGATTCGCAAGTGATACGGAGTAATATGGTTAGAGCATTATTTTTGATAACTGTTTTTTTAGGGATAATTGGATCTAGTTATAGTTATTCTACGGCAGTTTCTTGGAAGGGTTCTCAACGTAAGCAGGTGGATAATAATTTACAATATGTTATTTTGGATATTGATAGAGTTGTTAATAATTCAATAGCATATAAGAAATTTAAAGATAAATGGGCTAAAATAAATGATAGATATCAAAAAGAAATAGAGTTTTATGAATCTCAATTGTTGAAATTAGAGAGGAGAGCTACGAGTAAAGGAGTAAGCGAGAAAGATATGATACAAGTGAAGCAAAAGATAGGTGTTTATGAAGTTAAAGTACAGAAGTTACTGCGTAAGAGAAAAGAAGTTTTGGAAAAAGCTGGCAATAAGGCTATTGCAATACTTAGAGAAAATATAGATAAATTAATTTATGAATATGCAACGCAAAATAATATTAATATTATATTTTCTAAAGACCAAGTAGTGTATTTTTCAAATTCAATTGATATAACTAGTTTTATCTTAGAAAAATTGAATGTTAATTTACGTCAGTTAGAGGTAGATATATAATGGCAAAGTTTAATAAGTCAGTCTCTTTACTTGAGATTAAGACTAACTTATCTGTAGAGATATGTAATAATATTGGTGTTGTTGTTGAAGATGAACAGTTAGGAAAAATTTTTGTAAATGGTGTTTCTACTTTAGAACAAGCTTCTGAAACTAGTATTTCTTTTTTCTATGGTAAAGAAAAACATAAAAATGCCTTATTAAAAACCAAAGCTAGGGCATGTATTATTGATCGTAGTTCTTTGGAAAGATTTAATTTAAATTTACCGCAAGAAATATATTTTGTTGTAGTTAAAGACGTCAATATGGCGTTTGCAGAAATAATGAGGTTATTTTATCTTGAAGTTCAAACGTTAAAGGAAAATATTTCAAAGAATGCTTGTATAGATGAGTCAGCAATTATAGGTAAGAATTGTCAGATAATGCATGGAAGCTATATAGGTAAGAATGTAAAAATTGGTGATAATGTACAGATATATCCAAATGTATTTATAGGTGATGATGTTGAGTTAGGCAATAACTGTATTATATTTCATGCTGCAACTATTTTTCATACAATTACAGGTAATGATGTTATTATTCATAGTGGAGCTAGATTAGGCAAAGATGGATTTAGATATGTTACAAATGAGTTAGGTCAGCATATTAAAGTACCTCATATTGGTAAAGTAATTATAGGCAATGATGTTGAAATAGGAGCAAATTCTACGATAGATAGAGGAAGTATATCAAATACAATCATAGGGGATATGTGCAAGCTTGATAATTTAGTTCAGATAGGGCATAATGTAGTACTTGGGAAGGGATGTATAGTGGTGTCTCAGGTTGGTATAGCAGGAAGTGTTGTTGTTGGAGATTATGTTGCTATTGGTGGTCAAGCAGGAATAGCAGATAATGTTTCAATTGCAAGCTATTCTAAAATAGCTGCTCAGTCTGGGGTGATGAAAAACACCCTTGAGAAGGAAGTTGTTATGGGTAGTCCAGCACAACCGATAAAAGATTTTTTTAGACAAGTGGTAGCAATAAAAAAAATTACTAAAGGAGAAAAAATATGATCATAGAAAAAGAAAAAACTATATTGGAATATGAAGATATAATACAAACCATTCCTCATAGACCACCTTTCTTATTTGTTGATAGAATAATAGAATTAAATAAGAATAAGAGTGCAGTTGGTATAAAAAATGTTTCAATTAACGAACAATTTTTTGCAGGTCATTTCCCCCAAAAACCAGTTATGCCAGGTGTATTAATTGTAGAAGCTCTTGCACAAACTGCAGCAATTTTAGTCTATAGATCGCTAGAAGATGAAAAAGCTAATAGAGGTGTGTTATTTACGCATATTGATTTTGTTAAATTTAGAAGAGTGGTAATACCTGGTGATCAATTAATTTTAGAAGTTTCAATACTGAAAAATAAATTAGGATTTTGTAAATGTGCTGGTCGTGCTCGTGTAAATGAAGAAATTGCAGTTGAATCAGAGTTTACTGCAAAGTTAGCAAATTAATTAGGTTTGGGCATATGAATACTGTAGATTGTGATTCAAAAACTAAAGATGATACTTTAATACATGAAACTGCGGTAGTTGAGAAAGGAGCTAAATTAGGTTCTAATGTCAAAATAGGAGCATTTTGTTTTGTAGGAAAAGATGCAGTTCTTAATGATAATGTTGAGCTTAAACCACATGTTGTAGTAACAAATAAAGTCACTATTGGAGTTGGTGCAGTAATTCATTCTTTCGCTGCGATTGGTGGTGCTCCACAAAATATCAATCATCATGGTGTTGGTGCTGAGGTAATAATTGGAGATAATAGTATAATAAGAGAACATGTTACAATAAATATTGGTACTGAAGTTGATGGGATGAAGACAATCATTGGCAATAATTGCTTTATTATGATTGGCTGTCATATAGCTCATGACTGTGTTCTCGGTAATAATGTGATCATGGCTAATAATGCTACATTAGGAGGGCATATTCATATTGAGGATAATGTTTTTATAGGTGGGCTTACTGCTATACATCAATTTGTAAGGATTGGGAAATATGCAATGGTTGGAGGAGCATCTGCAGTTGGGCGTGATGTTAGTCCGTTTATTATGGCAAGGGGAAATGAAGCTTATGTAATAGGGGTAAATTCAGTAGGATTGAAAAGAGGGGGTTTCTCTGATGCTGATATTTGTACTGTGAAAGAGTCATATAAAATTTTATTTGATACTTCTCCTGGTAAAAATATTGATGTTGGTTTAAAAAATTTGGAGCAGAAATTTAAGGATAATGAACATGTTCAGTATATATTAGATTTTTTAAGAACTAAAAGTAAAAGAGGAATATATAGACCTAAGGTTTCTGAGAATGGACAAAGTAAGTAAGGATAAAACAGATTGTATTGCAGTTGTTGCAGGTTCTGGAATTTTTCCTTCACTTCTTATATCTCACTTGCAACAAATAAAAGAAGATTTTGTTGTTTTATGTCTGAATAATAACACTTCTAGCAAAGATGTTAAAAATACTAAACATGTTTTTATAGAGTTAGGTGAAATAGGAAAAGCTTTAACTTTTCTTAAACAACATCAAGTTACAAAAATAGTTTTTGCTGGTAAGATACAACGCCCTTCGCTTATGTCTATGAAACTGGATAGAAAGGGATTATCTTTTCTAGCTAAAATGGGTATGAGCATTCTAAAAGGTGGTGATGATAAAATATTGTCTTCAGTGGTTAAATTGCTTGAAATGGAAGGTTTTGAAATAATTGCTCCAGAAAAAGTCTTACCAAATTTAGTGACACCTATAGGTGTTATTGGAAAAGTTAAACCTAGCAAGCAAGATTATGAGGACATTGCTCTTGGCAGAAATGTTTTAGAAGCACTTGGGAATTTAGACGTAGGGCAAGCTGTAGTTGTAGAAAATAAATATGTTTTAGGAATTGAGGCAGCAGAAGGTACAGATAATCTAATTTTGAGGTGTGAAAAATTAAGACGTGAGAAAAATAGGTCTGGAGCAATGATTAAGATGAAGAAAACTTCTCAGGAGAGACGTATTGATTTGCCAGCTATAGGTAATAACACAATTTTGAATGCTTATAAAGCTGGGTTAAGAGGTATTGCAATTGAAGCTAATAATAGCCTTATTGTTGATATTGACTCGGTAATAGAAAAAGCAAATGAATTTGGTTTATTTTTGATTGGTGTGTAAGTTGTTTTAGGTATAATTAATATATACTAACCATACCTGAAGACTCTAGTTTTTAAGTTTGAAAATGAAACTACTATCTTCCTTTAAAAATGTCTTAAATATCAACGATATTTGCTAATTTTTAAACTTGATATTAATTCTATTTTCTTTCTTTAAAACTAGGGTTCTTCAAGTACGAAGAGTATACTCTAGTATCTGTTCTGTAGAAATTTAAATGAGAAATATAATGGATAACTTTAAATCACAGGGTTTTATAGTTGTAATTTCCTCTCCTTCTGGTTGTGGCAAGACAACATTAGCTAACATGCTTCTTAGTAATGATTCTAATTTAAAAAAATCTATTTCTGTTACAACTAGGCTGAAACGAAAAGGAGAAATAGAAGGTAAAGATTATTTTTTTACAACAGAAAAGCAGTATAAAGAAATGGTTGCCAAAGATTTGCTTTTAGAGCATGCACAAGTATTTGATCATTTTTATGGCATTCCAAGTCAACATGTAGAAAAAGTATTAAAACAAGGAAAAGATGTATTATGTGTTATTGATTGGCAAGGTGGAGTTAGTTTGATGAAAAAAATAAAGCGACAAAATATTGTTAGTATATTTATTCTTCCTCCATCGCTCGCTATATTAAAAAAGAGGCTTATAGATAGAAAAACTGATAGTGAAAAAGTGATTAATAACAGATTATCTGAAGCAAAACATGAAATTTCAAAATGTGTTCATTACGATTATGTAGTAATTAATAATAAATTAGAACAATGTGCAGATCAACTTAAAGCAATATTGACTGCAGAAAGGCTAAAAAGAGCGAGACAAGATATAAAAGCTTTGATTGGTTCTATCGAAAAAAAGGGAATACTATCTTGAAATATTTTATTTAATGAGGTAATATTTCAATATAATTAAACTGTGAGGATAATATGGATTTTACAAGACATAATGTTACTTCTGCGAGATCTACTTCTTATGATAAAGGGTTAAGGGAGTACATGCTCGGAGTTTTTGGTTATATGAGTTTAGCATTGCTTATAACAGGTGTTGTTGCTTTTTTAACAGCTTCTACTCCAGCAATAATGAAATTATTTTATGCAAGTAAACCTGATGGCACTTATGGTATGAGTGGCTTGGGTTATTTGGTATCCTTTGCTCCAATAATATTTGTGCTTAGTTTTTCTTTTGGCATTAATGCTATGAGTGTAGCTATTGCTAGAGTGACATTGCTTGCTTTTTCAGCTGTTATGGGGCTTTCTTTCTCCTTTTTATTCATAGCGTATACTGGTGAAAGCATAGCTAGAACGTTTTTTATCACAGCATCTGTGTTTGCAACTATGAGCATTTATGGTTATACGACAAAAAAAGATCTAACTAGCTTTGGTTCTTTCTTAATTATGGGTTTAGTTGGTATACTTATTGCTTCGCTAGTTAATCTGTTTTTACAAAGCTCTGCAATGAATTTTATTATTTCTATAATTGGTGTACTTGTTTTTACAGGTCTAACTGCTTGGGATGTACAAAGAATTTCTCGTATTTACTGGGCGTTACCAGCAGGTGAGCAAAGAGAAAAAGCTGCTATTATGGGAACGTTGTCTCTATATATGGACTTTATCAACTTGTTTCTTTTTATGTTGAGATTCTTTGGTAACAGAAGATAATAAATATTCTACGATTTGAATTGCATTAAGTGCAGCTCCTTTACGAATATTATCTGATACTATCCACATACATATTCTGTTTGATCGGGAAGGATCTTTTCTAATTCTTGAAACATAGACGAGATTCTTTCCCTCAGCATCTATCGGAGCACAATCATCATTTGATATAGTTACTCCAGCAGAGTTTTGCAGTATAGAGGTTATTTCTTCTGTAGATATGGGTTCTTTAAATTCAATATTTATAGATATACTGTGAGAATAGAATACAGGTACTCTTACGCATGTTGCTACTACATCAATTGCTGGGTCAATAATTTTTTTTATTTCATTTCTTATTTTAGTTTCTTCTTTTGTAAAGCCGTTTTCTTCAAAAGAGTCTATATGAGGTATTAAATTAAAAGCTATTTGTTTTGAGAATTTTTTTTTGTTTATATTCTTTTGTTCAAAAATATTTTTTGTTTGGTTCTGTAATTCGTCTATTCCTATTTTGCCTGCCCCTGATACTGATTGATAAGTTGAAACTGTAACATGATTTATTGTGAACTTTTGATGAAGTGGTGCAAGGGTTACTGCAAGTGGAATAGCTACACAATTGGGATTTGCTATAATGTTTTTTTTAGCATCTTTAAGATCATGTAAATTTACCTCTGGTACGATTAATGGTATGTTTTGGTTCATTCTAAAATGAGAAGAATTGTCTATAACAATACAGTCGCTTTTAGTTGCTTTTGGTATGAATTTCTTAGAGATATCTGCACCAGTACAAAATAATGCAATATCTACGTTATGAAAATCAAAAGAATTTAATGCTTTTATTGTAAGCTCATATTTACCAAATGGGATCTTATTGCCGGCAGAATTTTTAGAAGCAACTGCATAAATATTTTGTATTGGAAATTTTCTTTCCTGAAGTATTTTAAGAGCTGTTATACCAACCATTCCTGTTGCTCCTATTACTGCAATATTGATACCGATTTCAGGATTATAATTAATGTAGTTCATGAAGATTTTTTATTTATTGCACATAGCAACTGGTTTTGTAATTCTATATTCTTTTGAAATACTCCTAAAAAATAATGTGTGAGAAGAGTAGTAGCTATATTTTTTGTTTCATTCGGATCTGTACAATAGTGTTCTGCTTGTATAATAGTTGCAACTCCTTTAGGTTTTAAATATTCATTAATTGTATCAGCAATTTGTGTGGTTAGATTTTCTTGTAGTTGAAGTCTATGGGTAAAAGCATTTACAATCTTTACTAAACTACCAATGCCTGCCAATGTTTGTGAGGGAAGATAGGCAATATGGACTTTTCCAATCATAGGCAATAAATGATGTTCACAAAATGAAATGAATTTTATATCAGGGACTATTACTATGCCCATTTCTTTTTTACATGGGATAGTTGGTTGTTTAAGAATTAATTGAATGTCAGTTTGGTATCCCTTAAATAGTTTTTTATAGCGATTTAAAACTCTTTTCGGTGTTTCTTTTAAGCCTTCTCGATTTGGGTTGTCTCCTAACCATTTTAATAAAGTTGTTACGGCAGTTTCTGCTTGTTTATCATTAACATTCATAGTTTGTTTATTAATCATTATTCAGTATATCTATCTTCCTAGTGAATTTAGATAGTTAGTATAATAAAGTGTATTGACTGTAACAACTTAATTTTATGTGTTTAAACCTGATAATGTTTTTTAAATCCATTATCAGTTTTTAAGAGTTGATTTGGCATTGTATACATCTATTAACTTTTAGTAGTATTAATGTCACTTTTTTTTTTTGAGTGAAAATTATTAAGTCAATAAAGTTATTTTTTTTATGCTGAGCATATTATGAAGTTATTATTATAATATTAGGTATTATATTGTTAATTATTGAAATATATTTATGTTACAGGATCTAAAATTAGACAATCTAGAGTCATTATTGCCAGCAAAGGAAAGCCAAGGTTCTCTGGAGGATAGTGGGTCTGAAAATGATGGTGTTATCACAAGGTCTGTAACTACATTTCAAGTTGGAGATAGAATAGCTCCGCAGAAACCTACAGCAATAAAGTTGCCACCTCGCATAATTGATGATGATGTGTATTCTGAGGGGTCAAGTACTCCTTCAATTTCTGGAAGAGAAGCTAGTTTTGCTCCTCCATTACATACTTTGGGAGGTTCTTTCAATACTGCAGCTCAAACTGTTTCTAGAGTTGTAGTTCCAGATGGTTTTACACCTCTAAGTGCGAGTAGTGGTGCAGATGTCTTTACTCCTTTTGTAGATAGTATTTTAGCACACCAAGAAAAATTTCCAGATACAGTTGTATATGGATCACAAAAAAAAAGAATACGTGATATGAGTCAAGCATTATTACAACTTACACATGAGCAAGAAGTGGCTTCTTCTGGTATAGAGCATACTATGCATCATAGACATGATAGCTTTATTTCTCCAAAGGCACAGTTTGGTCATATGCCGTCATTGCAATATGATAATGAAAGAGGACAATTTTATATTCCATCAACAAATAATATGAATTTTCCTTCGTCTATGCTTGTACAGCAGCCTTCTACATTTAGTACATGGACATCGAAAATATCATTTTTTTTTTCGTATAATACTAAGAAGTTATATGATGTATCCCAAGAACAGATACAAGAATGGTCACGGAATACGATTTTTGGTTCTGAAATAGTGGATACAGTAGCAAATACTATTCTATGTTATCAAGTTCCTACCCATTCTCATGCAAAGAAAATTACTGATAATCTTGTCAACGTTCATATACTATGGAATGGCTTTGATTTTACTACAATTGGTTTAACTTCTGCTTTAACAGCATATAAATTGCATGAAGAAGGAATCTGGCCTGCAATAAAATATGTGTTTTCTTCTTTTTCCATGATATCTATGGCGTATCCTATAATTAATACAATGTTTCCTTTTGGAGGCTATGCTATTACGGGATATAAAATTATAATGGCCAGCTTTGCTGTATGGAATAGTATTGCAACGTTACATTCCTTATATCAAAATAATTATGGGGATAATCGTGGAAATTATGAATTAGAATCATATCAAGCGAAACTTAATTTTATTGAATGGTTAGCAGATAATAGTGATGTAGAGTTTTTTAAGATAAAAGCTCAAAAATATGAAGATGCAATAAAATTGTTAGATACAAACAGAAGTGATAAATTTTCAACATTGGATAGTTTTGATAAAATTTTTGAGACTGAAAAATTTCATAAATGCCTTATGCTTAAAGTAAAGAATCAGTTATTATGGAAGGATACTTCAGAAACATCTCTAACGGACTTGAGCAGAGCTGCTGATGAGTGTATAAAAGGTTATTTTATTGCTCAAAAAATGTTAAGCCAGCATAATTTACATTTTGAAGACAGTAATTTGTATAGATGTGTTTCACTAAATGTGAAAGCACAGCAAGTTTCCCAAGCGGATGGTTCGCCTAACATGATTGATATACCCATAATTCTTGAAGGTTGTATAAGCTATCTATATGGGCCTGTGCCGTTAGGTGGGATTATAGATCATGATGTTACATAACATATAATAGTATTAACCGTACATGAAAATACTGATTTTTAAATTTGAAAATAAAACTACTATCTTCAGTTAAAGATCCTCAAATATTCGTGATATTATAGGGTTTTTAAGTTTGGTATTATTTTTTTTTATTTTCGGATTTGCCAAGTGCGGTTAATATAGAAGTGGTTAATTAAATATAGGGGGTAGTATGATGAAGAGAGAGTTAGGTGTTTCTGAGAGAAAGGAAGACGTTCGAGATGATTATAGTGATTCATCTATAGATAGTGAGAGGCCATCATCTGGATCCTATGACGTGTCTGGTGATGTTACTCCTAGGACTTTTCGTCAAGAGAGTACAGCAATGATTGAGAGAATGAGAGAAATGGGGTATGGCACTAGTGGTTTTCCTAGTATACCTCCTCATACTGGTCTTGTTGGGTCAAGTATGGAATCTTCTTTAGTTGGAATAGATAGTGACGTACATTCTCATGTTCGTCATTATACTCATGGTATTGATATGTTTCCACATAGTAGTGGTCTATACCAAGGCAAAATGGGGAAGCCTTTCTTAGGAATGAAACATGCACCGGTACAATCTAATTCATTTATTTTGAATAGTTTTTATAAACTGAAAAAAACATCTCAAACGCAAGTAAAAGAAATTGCCCAGAGTGTAACTGTTTCTGCTAAAACTATAAAGACAGGATTGGATGTATTTACATGGTATAAGAGTCCTACATCTAGTAATGCTAATAGTGTTGCAGAGAGTCTTATCACTACATATGCATCGTATAAAGGATTTGATTATTTTTCTATTAGTTCATCTAGTATGCTTTTTATATATACGGCATGGAAGGAAGGTATTGAATCAGCAGTGCAACAGGGAATTAACTCTGTAGCATATATGATAGCTCCTACAGCCATCAATATTATTTTACCTGGTTATGGAGCAGTAATATATAAAGTTATCATATCTAGTTTTGCTGTATATGGTGTTGGGGAAAAAATATATTCTTTATACCAAGATAATTACGGAGACAGTGCTAAAAGTTATGAAATTGAATCAAATGAAGCACGGCTTGCTTGGTTTAAAACTTGTGCAGATTTTACGGAGATAGAGTGGTGTAAACGTAAGGTTCAGGAATATACAGATATAGTAACATTATTAAAGTATCAGATAGATGATTCGGAGTTAGCGGGGGAAATGCCAATAAGTAAGTTGGAGGTGTAAATCTCACTTTATTTTTGCATTGTGAAACCTAATAATGGCTTAGGAAGATAATGAAATGCCTATCATTGAGTGGGTATGATAAATGAGGGGACAGTTTTTGAATAATTTTCTACATGTTTATCACAAATAGGGCATTTTAATTTTTTACTGGGAATATGTCCGTGATCTGAGCAAATTGAAAAGATTGGTGCAAATGTAATTTGAGAAGTTTTATAGTCATTACAAATTTGTTTTATAAGGTTTTTTGTAGATTTAATATCTATTTCCTCATGTAATGAAATGTTAAGCATGGTGTTTTCTGCGTGTTGTGTAGATTGGATTGTATTATATGAGTTAAGAGATTTAAATATACTATCGTTATAGGATATTTGTGCACAGGAAGAGTTTGTATAACTTTTATTTATATATTTTTGACTGTGTTTTTCAAATATTTTAGTGAATTTTTCTAAATCAAACTCTGCAAATCTTCGCGCAGAAGTTGTAGCGGGGGTAGCTTGTATATTGTAGGGTGTACCAGTTTCTTCTTTATAATAGTATGCTTTTTTGTTCATGAAGTCTATAATTTGTCCAGCAAATTCATTTCCTTCTTTTGTTGTAAGATCCTTGTTTAATAAATTAATACATGCTTCGTTTATTCCAATAAATCCAATAGTTGAGAAATGATTTTGCCAGTATCCTCCATAGTTTTCTTTTATTTTTTGTAAGTAAAATTTAGAAAATGGATAAAGGTTGTTGTCTGTAAATTTTTCAATGGTTTTACGCTTAGTGTCTAATGAGATTTTTGCTATATCCATAGTTTTGCTTAACCTAGAAATAAAATCTAACTTGTTTTGTGTAAGAAGTCCTATTCTAGGAAGATTTATTGTTACTATTCCAATTGAGCCAGTTAAAGGATGTGCAGTGAATAATTCCTGTCTAACATGATCAATTTTATTAATATCACTGCTTAATCTGCAGTACATATATCTATGTTGTTTTATAGTAGGGTTTGTATGGTTAATAAAATGCGGAGTTCCATATTTTGCTGTTATTTTCCATAGATTTTTTAATTCAGGTTTATCCCAGTTAAAATTCTTAGTGATATTATAAGTAGGAATTGGAAATGGAAAAACATTCTGATTCTCATCTTTCTCAAGTAATACTTCACAAAATGCTTCATTGATCATATCCATTTCTTTCTGAAACTCTTTATATAGTTCTTTTTGTTGTTTTCCTCCGACAATAACGTGTTTCTCTTTTAAGTTATCAGGGGGATGAATATCAAAGCTGATATTAGTGAAAGGTGCTTGCCCTGTATGTGTTGGAATATTGAGGTTAAATATGAATTCTTGAATTGCTTGTTTTACTGATTTGTAATCTAATTTATCGTAACGTATAAAGGGAGCAAGTAAAGTATCTACGTTAAGAAAAGTTTGAGCACTAGAGATTTCATTTTGTAATGTGTAGAAAAAGTTAACCATATGACCAAGTGCACTACGCAAATGTTTAGCAGGTTTGCTTGTCATTTTTCCGTAGATATCGCAGAAGCCAATTTGTAGTAATTGTTTTAAATCCCACCCTACACAATAGACAGATACGTTGCCAAGATCGTGTATATGTAGTTCACCTGATGTATGAGCTTCTTTTACTTGAGCGGGATAAATTTTATCAAGCCAATATAATTGGCTTATTTCAGAAACAATATAATTATTTAAGCCTTGTAATGAATAATTTACTTTATGGGTTTTCTCTATTAATGGTTCTTTTTTTTGTAGATATTGGTCTATTAAGTCAAATTTATTTTGTGAGGACATTTTGCGGATAAATGCCCTTTGTTCTCTATATAATATTTGTGATTTAGCTGTTTTCTTATAGGGAGAGCGTAGTAATACTTCCTCTATAACATCTTGGATAAATTCTATACCAAATGTTTTTTCCTTATAATTGACTAAAATTCCTATGACTTGTGAAGTTAAATTTTCTGCTATTTCTCTATCAAATTCTCCTGAATTTTGTCCTGCTTTTAATATGGCATAACTTATTTTTGTAAAGCTAAAAGGAGTTTGTTCTCCATTACGCAATATTACAGTGAAATCTTGACATTTTGCATATGGATTTGTACCTATTTCTATAAGATTATGACGATGCAAAATTTGTGTGGTTTTCATAGCTTAAGATCAATTGTTTCGATGAAAGTTTTATTTTAGACTATGTAGAATGTTTCGCTCAATTTTAATTTCTAAATAGTTATATTTTTTTATAATGATAAGGTTATTGTGATTCTATTTAGAGATAGCTATAAATAAATTATTAGAATTCGGAGTCTTCAAGTTATGGCTGTAGATCAAGGTTGAAGAGATTTTATAATTTCCTCTATATAAGGTGAAGAATTTAAATGTAAATATCCAATACTGCTTGAGTAAGGGGTATCTAAATCTATAGCCAATGCTATACAAAATCCAAGCAATATGGCACAGAGATATGTCCTAGTGTAAAAAATAAATCATTATTTTTTGTTGTGAGCAATACAACATACAAATGATGCCATTGCACCACCACCAAATAAAACTATCTATATTGGGATAGATAATTGATTTTTTAAGGATAGTCTTTTTCTTTTTGTATCAATTGCTTTGAGAATACTAGGTTTCAGTTGTGGATATAGTTTTTGTTCTTGTTTGGTTTTTGGATATAGGGAATGTACTGCTTTTAGCAATTTATAGGCATGTTGTAGTTCTAATACATAATTTTGATTGCGTAGTTTTGTCGATATATTATTAGGTATAAAAAGAATGTAGCATTTAAATGCATTAGTAATGTTTTCATTGTTTTTTGCTTCTGAGTAATCGTTTCGTATGTGTATTGCAGATGCTATAGCGGAAGCTTCTTTTGATACTAACCTTTGAGTTTGTACAAGGTTACTCCATAGCACTACAATTATGAAACTTAGTAAGGTATCATATAGTATTAATTAAAATAGATATTTTAGAAAATCGTCATATATTGTTCATATCTTTTATGAAGTCGCAATATATTCTAGGAAAAATATATCTCAAAAATAATATGATCAATATGAAAACGCTTACTATTATTAAGTATATCTTCCAAGTAAGAAAAATATTAACCATCATAACCCCTTCCAATGTATATTGAGTTTATTAATAATGGTTTAAGATGTATTGATCAAAATAAAATCCATTTTATGGATTTATACATTTTTTCAGGTGGTTCTATAAGAAAGACTATAATTATTTAGTTTTTGCTTGTTAATTGCTAATATTGCAGTTAATTAAAAAGTATAATACAGATAAATATGGCAACTACAATAGTAATAGGAAATGAAAAAGGTGGGGCTGGTAAAACCACTGTAGCTGTTCATTTAACAATGGCGTTACTATATTTGGGTTTTGAAGTGGCAAGTGTTGATACTGATATTAGACAAGCTTCTTTTACTAATTATTTAGAAAATAGAAAAGCAACAACCAAATTTAAGAATTTTGATATTCCTAATCCAAAACATTACAGAATTAAGTCAGATAAACAACAAACAACAGCTGAGATCAGTAATAATGAGCATGATCAAATTACAACTATCTTATCACAAGAGAATGAAGTGCAAGATTTTATTATTATAGATACACCTGGTACTCATAATAGTTTGTCTAGGTTAGTTCATTCATTTGCAGATATAGTAATAACTCCAATAAATGATAGTTTCTTTGATATAAATGTTCTTGCTGAAGTCAAAGCAGAAAATCTAGATGTAGTAAAACCAGGCATTTATAGTCAAATGATATGGGAGCAAAAAATTAATAAAGCTAAAAGGGATGGTAAGTCTATGGATTGGATAATAATGCGAAATAGGCTTCATAGTTTAGATTCTAATAATAAGAAAAATATTGAAAAGGTTATTTCAAAACTTAGTAAGAAAGTTGGATGTAAAATTGCTTCTGGCTTTGGAGAAAGGGTTATTTTTAAAGAGTTGTTTTTGAAAGGATTAACATTGCTTGATTTGAAAAATAAGGCAATTACTACTAATATGACTGTTTCGCATCTAGCAGCAAGACATGAATTGTTTAATCTTCTTAAAACAATTGACAATAAAAAAATTAATGCAGTTTTAGCAGAGAGTCTTTTGTAAAATATCGTAATCTTCAAGCATGAGGAGTATATTTAAAATAAGTTTAAAAGATTGTTGACTTTTATAATAATTCTAGGCTAAACTCCCAGTACTTTATGTATCGCGGGGTAGAGCAGCCTGGTAGCTCGTCAGGCTCATAACCTGAAGGCCGCTGGTTCAAATCCAGCCCCCGCAACCAATTTTCTAAGTGTTAATCAGATTGTTTCCTGAAGTTTAGGTTTTATAGTTTTTTTCTATTACACCCTGTGTAATTCCCTAAGATATGATCTTTAGTATTTCTATGTAATGGTAAAATTCTTTGCTATAGAATTTTTGTCTATTTTAATTAAATAAATCTCTTTAAACTTTTGCCTTAAATCGAGGAGAAGGATGGTTTATGCTTCTATGTTTTGATTTTATTAAATTGCGATGATCTTGTTAAATATGAAATAGTCTTATCTATAGTGTCAATTAGACTTTTTTTATCGGCTATATCTTTTACCAAAACTTTTTTACGAGATTTTAAAGTTTTGATTTTATGTATATTATCTTGTGTAAGTAATTTTCGTATATCATTTAGATTATAACCAAGATTTTTAAAAAATAAGATTTGTTGTAGCTGTTGTAATTGTGTTTCCTTGTAATAACGATATTTGTTGGCACCATAATATGCAGGTTTTAGGATCCCCTTTATATCATACCAACGTAATGCACGAACAGTTGTGCCTGATATTTTTGCTAATTGACTTACTGTATAAGTCATAACCCCTCTTGAATATAATAATTTTTTAAATGATACAGAATTACGTAACGTGATAGTCAATAGTTTTTTTGTATCAAAAGAATTGTCACATAATATTGATCACATTTGCAACAAAATAGACTCTAATATTAGTATTTTTTTGTTTAGTACAGGGATAAAAAGTATTTTGAAAAAAGTTTAGCGAACAAAGATGTTTAAGAAAAATAATGAGAGAATTCCAATAATTATATTGGCACTTGTAAGAGATGATACAATAGCTGTTTCGATAAAGGTTGTTTTTCTAAAAGATAATTCTATAGGAGGCTTTGTATTAAACACTAAAGCATTAATTATTTTGGCTAAATAAATAAAAGTAAGTATGGAAGCACAAGTTACTGCAATGAAAGCAAACCAAGATTTATTGTGAATCAAATCTATGAATAATGCAAATTTAGGAAGAAATCTTATTGTTAATGGAAATCCGATGAGACTCAAAGAATTAATAATGAATAAAATTACATAAAATGGTTTTTCATGAATAAGGTTTCCTAAATTATCAAGACTATAGCCACTTCTTATTTCTCCAAAACTTACGGTTAACATGAATAAAGTTAGAGCTGTTATGCAATAGCTGAGTAATTGTAGTGCTATAAGCAAGAAAGAGAATTTATATTCAAGTCCCATTAAGATAAAGACATAACCAACTTGAACTAACCCTGATAATGCAAGAATTGTTCGTATATTTGTAGAATATACAGCACGTATTGCACAAGCTAGCATAGCTATTACTCCAGCAGGTAACAGTAGATATCTTATGATTGATAAATTAAATAATCCAAGATAAAAGAGCTTTGCAAAAATGAATAAATAAATTTTATTAGATGATGCTCCTAAAAAAGGTAATATGAATTTATTTGTTTCTTTATATATTTTTAAAACCCAATTATGTAATGGAAATAATGCGGATTTTATTAGCAATCCTACAGCAATTAAGCATACTCCTAGATGGACAGTTTTTAGATATTTAATAGACTGAAATTTATTCAAAAAGTGACTGATATTTAATGTGCCAGAAGCACTATATAAATACCCTACTCCTATTAGGAAAAAACTAGCAGCAACACCACCTATGATTAAATAATAAAATGCTGCGATTAATGAATTTCTATTAGTGGAGTTCCATGAAACTAAAGTATAGGTTGCAAGAGAGTTTATTTCTATAAAGACGTAAAAACTAAAGAAATCATTGGTCATAATAATGCCATATAATCCAAAAATGCATATCAAAAATAAAGCATAGAATATTGGTATGCGTGCATGTTCTATTTCAGTTTTTATAAGGTCTTTTCCATAGAGAAAACAACATAATGCAGCTACTGAAATTAGAGTTATGAAAAGCTCTCCGTAATAATTGATTTTAAATTCTATGCCAAAAGGGGCTGACCATCCGCCGAAGCTATAACTGTATTCATTTATCTGAAAAACAAGTAATAATGTAGATAATGAAGCTGCACATAATGAAACTAATACGCAACAAGTAATTATATTAGCTAATTTTAGATTATTTCTGGAGAGCACATTTAGTAATGCTCCAAATATTGGAATTATAATGTGCAAAGCTATTAAGTTTGTAAAGGTCATTTTACTTTAATTCTAGTTCAATTAATTTTTGCTCTTCTATCGTTTTAAAGTTTTTTTTAATTTTGATGAGAATAGCAAGCCCAACTGACATGGTTGCAACCCCTACTACTATTGCAGTTAACATCAGCACTTGAGGTAATGGGTCAACAATATCTCCACATTCATTCAAGTCAAAACATTCTAAAGCAGGTACTTTGCCATTATGTATCTTTCCTAAAGTAATGAAAAAGAGAATTGTACCTACTTGTAAAAGGTTCAAACATAGTAGTTTTTTGAAGTAATTTTTATTGATAATTATTCCCCAAAAAGCAACACAGATAATTGCTAAGCATAAGAAATATGCACCATGAGTTAAAATAATAGTCATTTTTTTATCTTTTCTATCTGGATAAAGGAATAATAGATAATACAAATTGTTGAAAATACAGCGAAACCAACACCAAGTTCAACTAAAAAAATACCTATTTCTTGAGCATGAATAAATTTATTGTCGAATATGGTATAATCTAAAAAATTTTTTTGTAACATGCTCGAGATTGCACCAGTTATTAGGTAAAATGCCATTCCTAAACATGCAAAATTTAGTAAGAAATTAAATGGTATAATTTTTAAAGTTGAAGAAGCTCCAAATATAATACTATGCAAAATTAAACCTGAAGCCATGATAACACCTGCTTGAAAGCCGCCACCAGGAGAATCACTGCTGTTTATTTGTATATAAATGCCGAAAGCAAAAATAAATGGTAGCAAAAATCTTGTAACATAAATTACTATTATGCTTTGTAATGGATAGTCTTTTCTCATTTGGTTTTATTATTTAAAATTGAGTAACCGAATATGAAGAACACAGAAATACCTGCTGTAAATATTACCAATGTTTCGCAAAGAGTATCCATGCCTCGATAACTGGCTAAAATTCCTGTTACGAGTGATCTCATGCCGATATCTCTTTCTATATTAAGAATATAATGACGACTGACTCCATCTTTTATAATCGCAGAGGGATCTCCATATTGATGAAGGTCTATGGAACAATAACACATAGCAATAAACATGATACAACATGCTAATCCACTTATCATTAATTGTTTTTTTGTAGTAGAAAATAAATTAGCAGTAGGAGAGAGAAGTCTAATGCTAATTAGAATTATACATGTGCTGGCACATGCTCCAACTGCGGCTTCAGTAAGTGCCACATCTGGTGCTAGCATCACTAAATAAGTAGTAGCAGCTAGTACACTAATGAGTGCAACTATAATTGTTGATCTCATGTAATCAATAGCAAATACAAGTACCATTGAAAGAAATAGGATTAAAGCTAACAAAGTCATATCTATATATGGAGATATCATTTTGATTCCTCAACTTCATTGATTGAAACAGGTGTTTTAATATTACTAAAGGGTTTAATTTTATTTTTTATGCCAGATCTTATTAATGCATGGGTAGAAAATGGATTAACAAACAATAAAATCACAATAATGAAAAAGATTTTTAGAGAGGTAAAGTTAAAACCATTAATGAGGATTAATCCTGTTAAAGAGATAGGGACACCTAGTGAATCACTTACACTTAAAGCATGTAGTTTTGTGTAAAGATCAGGAAAACGGATACATCCTATTGCTCCTGTGATGCTTATTAAGATACCGATAAATATAAATGTCCAACCAAGATAAAGAGTGATTACTTTTAAAATTTCTAGCATTTATCGTTCTTATAATATTTCAGTACTGCTACGCTTACTACAAAGCTAACAAGTGCGTATATTAAAGCAACATCTACATAGCTTGATTTATTGTTATCAAAAACTACAAGAGAGCATATGAAAACAATTACGTAAGATGTAATTACATTTACAGAAATAAATTGAATTAGTTTTTGTTTTGTTCGTAACAAATTGTAAAGCATTAATGCTGTGGCAATACCAATTAAGCAAAATAGAATTATTTGTACTGTTTCTATCATGATTGGCTTTTTATTATTTTTGAGTCTAAATCTCTACAGCCATCGATACATTCAGCATCAATTGCATGTATCATAACTGTATTTTGAGTAATATCAATTGTGATTGTGCCTGGCGTTAGAGTGATTGAGTTGCCAAATAATACTTTGGCTTCATCTGTTTTTTGTTTAGTAGTAATTTTTGTAGTTACTGGGCGAAGATCTGATCTTTTTCTGAAAAAAATAGCTTTACAGACACTGATTGTAGAAAAGAATATTTCTTTCAGAAGCTGCATTAAATAAATAAAAAATTTGTGATTGATTTTTATCCCTATTTTATTGTATCTTTCATTTTTACATAAGAAATGTGATAAAGTTATACTAGCGACTGCTATGACAGTAGCAATTAATACAGATACTAGTTGATGACTTCCTCCCATCACTACTACAAATAATATTAGTGCGAATAATTTAATCATGATTAGTTAACTTAGATGCTGATTTATTATAAATCAATAAAATCTTCAGGTAATTCAAGAGAAAATTATTTAATTTATCTTTGTTAGTTATTCAATTGTATCTGCCTATAGTTGACAATTAATAGGGTACAGTGTAAATAACTAATATAACTTAGTAAGTCTATTCTTATTCGTGTAAAAACTAGATGGGTGTTTTTCTAGTATAATGTAAATAACAAAGAGTAAGTTTTGTGAGTAGTTTAGTTCTATTAATAGTCATTGAGTTGGTTATTTTAATGCTGTGTGTAAATATAGGATATGCTAGCGGTTTTGATGATAGATATTTTGAGAAGACGACAAAAGATGTCTTTAGAAGAGTATATTTAAAGTTTGGTAGTAGTATTATACGTTACAAGCCTTTTAAAGGAGAAGGGGGGTATGATAAGGGATCCCCTAAAGAGGTATCTTCTTATAATATAGGAATAGGGTACAAGTTTACTAATGCAATAAAAACTGATGTAAATTTACTGTTTAATGTAGCTGAATATAAGAGTACTACGGATATTGGGTATGCAATTGTTAATATCAAACAACGAATTAGGATGATTTCTAGTTTTATTAATGGTTATTATGATGTTGCACTTAGCAAATATATTATACCATATTTAACAGCGGGAGTTGGTGTAGGAAAAAATAAAGCAGGGGATTTAAAATGGTTTATTAAAGATTTTGGATTTGAAGAGTCTTTCAAAGGTAGAACAGTTACAAATCTTATTTGGAATGTTGGTATAGGGATTAAATATTCCTTAAGCAAAGATTTTGTTCTAGATCTGGGGTATAGATATATGGATTTAGGGAACATAAGTACTAATGATTCTTCAGCATTGGAAATTAGAGGGGTTAAGCAAAAAATGAGAGGATATCAGATTCTAGGTTCTTTGATTTATAATTTTTAATTTAATATAATAAGGTGATATTATTATGAATTTGACTAATATGGTAAAAATTTTACATGAACAAGCTATTGACGTTGCTAAAAACAATAAGTTAAACAAAAATGAAACTATAAAAAAAATGTTTAACGACGGTATAAATTTTGCTGGTAAATCGTATAAAATTAGCGATGAGGGATATAAAACAAGTTCTGATTCTAAAGTTAAAGCCATTTTTAAACTTTTGAATGGTCTAGATAATTCATATTTTTGTACATCCTCTGCAGCTGTAGATACAAAAGTTGATATATGTAAAGAAGATATGGATGATGAAAAAGTTTCTGATGGAGTTATGACTTTTATGGGTGAAGATGCTGATTTTGATTATTTTTCTTCATGTCCTACCATTGATCATAATGGCAATTTAGAGCATGTAGGTCGTGAGTATTTTGTATGTAAATGTGAGGGGCAGAGTTTTACTTGTAACACAGAGTCATTGCTAGGAGAAATTACTTATAAACCGTTTGAGTCTGGAAAAGACTGTTCTATTGTATGTGCTGAATAATCTCAGTATAAATACTTTCTTGCATAAATTATGCAAGAGGGTGTTTAAAATATATTAATTATGACGAATTTAACTCATAAGGTATATCAACTACACCAGAAGGCTATTGATGTAGCTGTAGCTTTTCATCTTGATAAAGATGCAGTAATTAAAAAAATGTTTCAGGATGGAATAGTATTTGGAGGAAAGAAATATACAGAATTTGACTTGTTTACGCCTCAAGGTCAGGCTATTTTTCATCTTCTTGACGGAATGGAAGAAAAACATTTTGTAACAGAGTGTAAAGAGAGAACTCAAGATGATATTGAGATAAGTAGTAGAGTTACAGATGATGAAATTGCTGAATTAGTAGTGAGCCAGCTAGTAGGATATCAAGGAATTCATAGAAATGATTCTAGAGATCATAATCAGAATGAAGACTCGGAGTCATCATCTTGGGGATGGGGATATATAATGCTAGGAGCAAGTATATTATTAGGGGCTGGTCTTTTCTTAACTAGGTGTGTACATCCTATGCAGAGAAGGAAATGTATGAAGAGTGTACATGATGGTATGATTAAAACTATAACGATGACAACTAGTGTAATTGGTGAGCTTACTAAAGATGATGATGAATTTGCAGGAGTTGCATCTGGTGGTGGTTATGAAGAAAATATTGTTCTTAATGATGATCATTGCTTTGATGGCTACAAAGGTGATTTTGAATATGACTATGAGACAATGTCAAAAATATCGGAAAGGGGTATTCTTATGTATCAAAATGCAGAAAAAGCTTTGGTAGAACCACTGAAATTACTAGCATCACTTAACAAGCAAATGGGGGCGAGCGAAGAAGCATATACTCATGATGGCATACACTCGGTACAGACTATTGATGGTGATGATTCAGGAGGTTTTGTATCTTACTATCATCACAATAGTGATAATAATTATATGTCCTACTATGGGCATAGTGATAGTTTTAGCTCTGGATATAATTCAGATGGTTTTGGGATGGAAGGCTTAGGTATATGGGGAGCAGGTTATTAGTATTTTCAGTTCTTATCATCCTTTTTTTTCTTTATAGATTTTTTTATAGTAGCGGCTCTTTTTTTCAATATCCATTTTCCTTCATTTTTTGTTGTTTTTTTGTTTTTATTAGCTGTATTACTAGAATCTTCTTGTAGAGTATCTAAGAGTTCATCTAATTTAGAAATTTTCTTTTCCATTTGATCCAGTGCTTCAAGACTATTAATGGCAATTTTTTCGAGTCTATCTATTCTGAATTTTAATTGTTCTTGTGAGGAAGTATTTTCTGATTCTTCTAGGTATTCTTCTTCGTTATCAAAGTTATTTGTTAGAGTATCATTATTATTGTTTGTTATATCATTCTCAATAACCTTTTCTTCTTCTGATAGTTTTGGAGTTGGTTCTTCTATATGAGTAGAATTATTAACCTTATCTGTTGGTGAAGTGTTACTTTCCTTATTTTTTGTTTTTATATTATCTAATTCCTCGTTTTTTATGGGCTTGGGAGTAGTTATATCTTGGCTATCAGGTTTTTCTAAAGTTTCTGTTTTTAAGTTAGGTATTTCTTTGCTATCATCTTCCTCTGTAGCTTGACTAGTATTTAATTCTTCAAGATTATTTATTTCATCATTATCTTCTTGAGAGAATTGAGTTGCAGTTGGTTCTGTAGTTTCATTTTTGGTTTGGGCATTTAGATTGTTTTGATCTTCTTCAATTTCAGTTGATTTTGATATGCTTGTATCTTCACTAGTTTCATTTAATTCGATATTATCTAATTCTTCTTCATTTTTTATTGGGTCAGATATATTAATGTCTGGTGGAGTTGAGTCTTCCTTAGTTTCATTTGGGTCATTAGTGCTTTCTGAGGGTTCTGTTAATTCAGTAATTTTCTCTTTATTATCCTCTTCTTTTATAATTTGATCAGTATCTGATTCCTCATGATTATTTGTTATATTCTTATCTTCTTGAAGGGGTTGAATGTTTGGGGTTGTTTTATTTTCTACAGGATTGAGCTGTTCTGGTATATCAGTAACATCTACAGGGACTGGTTTTTCGTTGATTTGATCTAATTTGTTAGTAGTATCTGTAGTTTCAGGTATTTCGTTATCAAGATCTTCAGTTTCAGAAAATGAATTAGTATGTGTTTGTTCCTTAGTATTTTCTTTTTCTGGTACTTCTTTTTTATTTATATTGTCTTTCACAGGTGAAATATCATCTTCTTTTGCAGTTGCGTTTTCTGTTTCTGTTGATGGAGAGGTTGCTGTTGTTTTGTTTTTATTTTCAGTTGGTGCAGTTTTTGCTGTTGTAGTTGTATTATCTTGAGAGGATGGAGTATTTCCTTTTTGATGGTTTGCAATAAAAGTTTCTATGTCTTCTTTAGACATAGCTGTGCCAATGGCGGTTGGATCGGGAATCCTCAGATCAAAATTAGTGTTTCTAGTTGTCAATTTTATGGCTTCAATCATTTTATGAGAAAGAGCAGAGACGCCTTTGGAAGAGTAAAAATATAAGCATGGATGCCCATCTTGAAACTCAACAATATCGTATGAATCACTGATGAATCTGCCACTATCTGGTTCTTTTCTATTTAGACAAATTGCAAATCTACCAATAATATTTCCTTCTACAGAGAATGTGTGTTGAGTTGTATTTGTATTGAAGGAATCTTTCAAATATCCAGATTTAAATATGTAACAAGATGTTTCTTCATCTATTCGTACTAGTTCAGGTTTTGTGTATTGATCAGTCATAAATTCGGAAGCAATTTCATATGCACATATATCTTGATCTACTACTAAAGTAGGTTCTAAATAATTACTGACGAAGTCTTTTTGTTTACTTGATTCTCTTTTCATTTCATATGCCTCATCTGCAGATAAATTTGCTAGATCATCAAGATTTATGTCTGTAATTTTTTTAACTTTATATTCATTTTGATATCTATCACGTAAAACTTTCATAATTGGAGAACCACAAATTACATGGGTTTTAATATTTGTCTCTAATTCTTTTTCAGAGGGAACAACAAACCAAGAATTGGCTCCAGTTGGTTTTTCTTTAATTGTTTGATTTTTTTCTTCTGTATCAGCACTTGTTATTTTTTTGCCTTTATACCCTAATCGTTTATTATATTCTTCTGAGAGCTTATTTAACTGTTGGCCTATTTTGGGATTTAAACTTCTGCCAGAGCTTAATAGTTCTTGTTGTTTTTGTTGTATCTCAGTGATCTTTTCTTTTAATTGCATGTCTGTCCATGACGACAATTCTACTAATTCCTGATCTTCTGATATTTTTCCTGTTACTAAACCAAAACTAGATAATAGGTTATCAAGTTTTTTTTGTAGTTGCTCAGGGCTATCTTTATTTTGATCGTAGATTGCAATAATTTGTGATATTATTTGAGGGGTTTTTTCTTTTGAAACAATTTCTCTGGAAAATAGTTTAACAATGCTTCCCAAAACATTGTCATAACGATCATCATTTTCATCAGTGATGCCAGTTATTGAGACTGTTGCAGAATCAAAATCACTTGATTCTATAGCTTTCATTATTTTTTCAGTAAGATCTGGCGGAGTATCCATAATTTGCTGTTACAATCTTGATTCTTTTAACCACAAGTTTAGCCTATCCATGAAAATAAATAAATCAACTAATGTACTCTGCAAGATAAATATTTTTTGATATGCAAATTTTATGTTAAAGACACATAAATTTTTATTGTAATACCATTTTTCGTTAATAATTGATGTTTTAGGGTTCAAGATTTAATGACAGAATTAATTTCAAAAATATTGCATAGCCATTGCTATACAAGACTTTTTTAAACGATGATAATGGCGTAAAGATTGAAATGATAAAAGGTCAATTATTAACGAAAAATGGTATAAGTAGCAATTTTAAGAGAGCAGGATTATTTTGTTGATCCTGCACTTACCATGACTAGAGCAGGTTTAATTAGCCTGTCTTCTATTAGATACCCAGCTCGTATTATTTTTATAATAGAATTTTTAGGATATTTATCGTCTGGAGCTTGAGATAAAGCTTGGTGAAAATTATGATCAAAGATATCTCCAGCTTTTGGTTCAACACGTTTTACATTATGTTTTGATAGAACGCCCATAAGTTCTTTGCGAGTTAATTCAATTCCTTCTACAATTTTCTTTATCTTTTCGTTTTTTTTATCTTCTTCACTGATATGTTCGGTAGATTGATATAGTGACTCAATAACGTTAACTAAATCTTTTATAACTGTGGATATAGAAAATTTCTTGGCCTCACTAACTTCTTTACTGTTTCTTTTTCGTAAATTTTCAGTTTCAGCATATGCTCTTAAGCATTGATCTTTGAGTTCTGTAACTTGTTGCTGTAGTTTTTTTAATTCTTCAGTGCTAGAGTTAAGTGATTTAGAATTATCTTTAGGAATGTTTCCTTTGGGATGATTTTCAGATTTTGTAGTTTCTTTTTGTGCTTGGTCGTGTTTTTTATCCATTTCACTGTTTTTATTTATTCGAGTGTTTAAGCTAGCATATATTTATGATTTTTTCAAGTATTCCTGTAATTGAAGATAGCTTTCATTCTGTTGATAAATCTGATATATAAGCTAGTCTAATTTGGTAAAAAACATGGCCCTATAATTGATTAATCAACCATAGGGCCACTAGAGAGGGTTATGTTGTAAAGTAGTATTATTACTAACATAAAAATTAATTCAAGTCAATATTATTTTGAAATATTTTAAAAAAATACATTAGTTTTGTTTTTTAGTAAATTTTTTACATAAAGTATGTAAGAAAAGATGAAGTTGTCTTTAGGATTAGTCTACATAAGGATGGCTGGGGCGGAAGGATTCGAACCTTCGCATCACGGGATCAAAACCCGTTGCCTTACCGCTTGGCTACGCCCCAAATGTTTTTTAGAATATAGTTTCTTTATACTGAGTTCCTATTTTATTGTCAAACAGATAAAAAAGTGAAGAAGAGAGTTGTTTAAAATTAATGAATATGTATAATACACCCATCACACCTGAAGATCCCTGTTTTTAAGTTTGAAAATGAAACTACTATCTTCATTTAAAAATGCCTTAAATATTAACAGTATTTGCGAATTTTTAAACTTGATATTACTTCCATTTTCTGTCTTTAAAATTAGAGTTTTTCAAGTGTAGTGGGTGTATCTCTCAACTTATTAGAGGTTTATTTTATGAAATCTAAATTTTTATTTTTTATTTGCTTTTTAGTGATTTGTACAACTCAACCAGTTTATAGTGAATCGGATGATGGATATCCAGAAACTGCTAGAGAACGTAGAAGAAAAGGATTTGGATCAGTGTTAGGTAGAGATAAGGATAGCGGTGCTGTTACAATTTTTGGCAAGACAATAGGTGGAGAGAAGAAGAATGAGCAATCTGCTAATCAAAAAGGTAAAGAAAGCACTAAGCCTGTGAGATCTCGTGCTTCAAGACTTGGGTATAAAGGAAGAGGGGTTAGGAAAATGTCTTCATATTTATGGCAAGCAGCGTTAGAATTTGTACAATCAATGCCTATTTTAGTGACAGATTCGTCAAGTGGTTTGATTTCAACAGATTGGCATGAGAAGTTAGACTCTCCTAATGAAAGATATAAATTTAATATATTAGTTAGATTAGATGCAATGAATGCCAAAGATCTTAATGTTACTGCATTCAAGCAAAAACTTGAAGAGGGCAATTGGAAAGATATGAAGGTAGATCCAGAAGTGGCTAATAAAATGAGAAATAAAATCTTTTCTAAGGCTAAAGAATTAAGAGATCAGAAATAAAAGGTTACTAGCCATGCTAGATAAATATGATTTCTTAGAAATTGAAAAAAAATGGCAAGTTTTTTGGCATCAGAATAATTTCTTTAAGACGGATGATCTCCTGTCAAATAAGCCTAAATATTATGTATTAGAAATGTTGCCTTACCCATCAGGCAATATGCATGTGGGTCATGTACGGAATTATACAATAGGGGATGTGACTGCTAGGTATAAAACTCGTACAGGACATAATGTATTATATACTACTGGTTGGGATGCATTTGGATTGCCTGCTGAGAATGCAGCAATTGAAAGGAATATACATCCTAAAGAATGGATTGCTTCTAATACTAGTAGAATGAAAAAAGAAATGCAGAGGTTAGGTTTTTCTTATGATTGGCATAAAGAAACAAATACATCTTCTCCTGAATATTATAAGCATGAACAAAAAATATTTTTAGATTTTTTAAAACTGGGTATAGCTTATAGGAAAGAATCTTTTGTAAATTGGGATCCAGTGGATCAAACTGTGCTTGCTAATGAACAAGTTGTTGATGGTAAGGGGTGGCGATCTGGTGCAACTATCATTAGAAAAAAACTCAATCAATGGTTTTTTCGGATCACAGATTATGCAGAAGAGTTGCTTAATGGTTTAGAAGACTTGAAAGAGTGGCCTGAAGAAGTTCGGTTAATGCAAAAGGAATGGATAGGTAAATCGCATGGTTGCAATATAAAATTTAAAATTAAAGATAATAATGATTTTATAGAAGTATTTTCAACGATGCCTGAAACTTTATTCGGAGCATCATTTTGTGCAATTTCATTTAATCACCCTCTTGCTGAGTCCTTAAGTAAAAAAAATCCAAATATAAAGAATTTTACTGAGGAATGTAAAAAAGGTTCTACTACTGAAGAAGATTTGGAAACTGAGGAAAAAAAAAGGAATTGATACTGGTATAAAAGTTGAGCATCCTTTAATTAAAGATAAATATTTGCCAGTATTTATAGCAAATTTTGTGCTAATGGAATATGGTACAGGAGCTATTTTTGGATGTCCTGCACATGATTTGCGAGATAATGCTTTCGCTACAAAGTATCAATTATCAATTTCTTCAATTATAGAAAATAGTGAAAATGCAGAAGGTAGTTATATAGAAATAAAATCACAAGACATTCTTGTAAATTCAGATTTTTTAAATGGTCTCACTGTAGAGAAAGCAAAAAGAAAAGTTATTGATTATTTAGAAGAAAATGGTCAAGGAAAAGGTACTGTTAATTATCGTCTTAGAGATTGGGGTGTTTCCAGACAACGATATTGGGGATGTCCTATTCCTATTATTTATTGCAAAACTTGTGGAATAGTCCCTGTTCCAAAAGAAGATCTTCCAGTAGTGTTGCCAGATGATGTTGATTTTAGTCAAAAAGGCAATCCTTTAGATAATCATCCAAGATGGAAATATACAAAATGTCCTAAATGTAATGGTGATGCACAAAGAGAAACCGATACTCTTGATACTTTTGTTGATTCTTCTTGGTATTTTGCTAGATATTGTAATCCTTATAGTGATGAGGTTGTAGATAAAAAAGAATGTGACTATTGGTTGCCTGTGGATCAGTATATAGGTGGCATTGAACATGCGATATTACATTTGCTTTATGCAAGATTTTTTACTAGAGCTATGAAAGAATGTGGTTATTTAAATATTAAAGAGCCATTTCAAAGTCTTTTTACTCAAGGTATGATCAATCATGCTGCATATAAAAATAAAAATGGTAAGTGGGTAGCTATTGACGATATAGAGAAAAAGGGGGAGCAATATTTTAGCAAAACAACAAAAGAAGAGGTATTTTCTGTAGGAGTAAAGAAGATGAGTAAATCATATAAAAATGTTATATCTCCTATGGATATGATTCAAAGTTATGGATGTGATGCAATTAGAATGCTTATTCTTTCAGATACTCCTGCGACAAAAGGTTTTGAATGGACTGATTCAGGTATAAAAGGGGTTTCAAGATTTCTTAGTAAATTATATGAGTTTATTTCTGGGCATAGTATTGATCTAAAAGATTTTACAGAACAAAATATTGCTCATAAGGATCTTAATGATAAGCAAAAGTTGTTACGCAGTAAAACACATGAGACAATTTTTAATTGTACTAAATCTATTGAACAATTTCAATTTAACAAAGCTATAGCTTATATAAGAGAATTAACAAATGAATTATTTCATTATGGATCTATTAATAATAAAGAAGATAAATTTATAGTGAAAGAATCAATTGAAGCAGTGATTCAATTATTAAATCCTATCACTCCACATTTGACTGAAGAATTATGGTGTAATTTAGGAAATGACAATGCACTTGCACATGCAGTTTGGCCAAAATGTAATGCAAAGTTTTTTGAAACTGCAACAGTAACAATTGCCATACAGGTAAATGGTAAATTGAAAACAACAATAGAAATTGATAAAGATAAGACTTCAGAAGAAGATATCAAAAAACTAGTGTTGGAAAATCAAAAAATACACAAAGAAATTGTAGGAAAGTCTATTCGTAGGTTTATTTATATTCCGGGCAAAATAGCCAATGTGGTAGTTTAGTGAAAAGATTCTTTATTTTAATATTTGTTTTTTTAATTTCAGCATGTGTTACGCATACTGCACATGATAAAAAAATATACTCTAAATTAATTCAAATAAGTTTAGATGATATAAGTGGGAAAAATCCATATCTTATCCGTCAGAGTTTTCAGGATGAATTTTATATAAATGGAGATGATGTTTACAAAAATAAAAAATATTCCTTATCTATTAAAATTACAGATAGTGTTGGTGGGTGGTTAATACAAGAAAATAGCACAATTGTAAGAAAGAGTCTCAAAATGTCTGCTAGTTTTACTTTAAGGGAGTTATCAACTAATAAAGTGATAATTACTGATAGTGTCAAATCGCTAATTATTTTTTCTGAAAGTTCTTCCGCTTGGTCTTCTTATATTTCTTCAGAGAAGGCTTATAAAAATGCCTTGCGTGATGTTATGAGATCAATAAAAATGAAAATTTCTTTATCATTAACACAAAAGAAACGTTCTAGTAAAAATGAAAATAACTCTAAACAACGTCAAAAAATTTCTTGATGAAGAAAATTTCATAAAATTTAAAGCAATATTATTTTATGGAGATAATTCTGGTCTTATCCAGAGATACGTATCTTCTATATCTGATAAATTTTTAGCAAATTCTTTTGCAGAAGAACAAAAATCTTTAAATAAAATTATATTTAATTATTCGCCTATAATAAAAGAGCCAGATTTGCTACTTAACGAGATGAAATCTATAAATTTTTTTGGTGATAGAAAAATCATAATAATAAATGAAGTAATTGGAAATATTTCTAAGCAATTAGAACAAATATTATTAGAAAGACAGAGCACTGATGTGTTAGTAATTCTTTATGGGAATAAAATTTCTACGAAGGATCAGATATATAAAGTTTTTCTATCTGCACAAGATTTAGCAGCGATAGGGTGTTATTCGGAGCAGTCATCTGATATAAAGAAAACTATTTTTGCAAAATGTAAGGATGCTGGAATGCAGGTTGAAAGTCAGGAAGTGGTAGAACATATTGCAAATAATATAGGAGGAGATTCAGCTTATATATCTGCTGAAATAGATAAGATTATTAGTTTCTGTGATACGAAAAATCTAATAACGCTTAAAGATGTAAAAAATATAGTTGGGGGCTTCTCCAGTAATGTGGGTTGTGATAAATATATTTCATTTTTGATAGAAGAAAAATTTCAGCTAGCGGAAAGCGAGTTAAAAAAGCTGATATTAGCAGATGTCAAACCTCATTTTATAGTAAGATATTTATCACGATATTTTATGAGGCTTTATGTTGCACATGGGTTGATGAGTGAAGGAGTTCATGAGGTAGATGTACCAAGAAAACTTACACCGCCAGTGTTTTTTAAGGATGTGCCAATATTTAAGCTTGCTCTTAAAAAATATTCAATTTCAAAAATTACAAAAATTTTAGAATGTCTTTTAAAATTAGAAATAAAAATAAAATCTAATGACACTAAATTTGCAGAGATGGTTTTAGAGCAGGGACTATTTAATTTGTTTTATATAAAAAATAAAGTTAGTTAAATAACTCTACATTTATTTTCAACATTATTTTTTAATGTTGTTATAAATTCATTTAATGGACAATCATCAGAAGATTTACATATTTTTACAATACGATTATCTAGAGAGGTTCTAACAAAAAGCTTTTGGTTTTTTATATTTTTAAGTACTTCAAATCTTAAGTTAGATAGATATGGTAACTTATTTTTTAAATCATATCCTAACAAAGAAGTAATAGTAATTATATTAGTGTCATGTCCTACATATAGAAAATATTTTTGTTTATATTGAGTATCTAGAATATTTGTTACATGAGTAATAAAGTCTTTTCCATAAAGGCAGGCTATTTTAGGATGAGAAAGAAATTTTAATTTACTTTGGCTTGCTAATAGGGTGATTTCTTGTTTCTTTTTTTTAGGTAGTTGTTTTAATAGTGGTTTATTGTATATGTCACTGACTCTAATTAAATCTGCAATATATTTGAACTCTACGGCAGTAAGAAATTTAGCGCTAAAGATATTATTTATATATTTAAGCTGTTGTTTTATGTTTGGGATCAACCATGCATTCATCAGTGCTTTGTCTTTCTGTAATTCTGTAATAACAGAAATTTGTTTAGGTTTTTGTTTTGGGTCTACAATATTATATGTTTTTATATGGATTTTATCTGAGTTACTAGGAAACATTCCTTTTACTAATGCTCTTGCCGTGTCTTGTGCACGTTGGAAACTTGTAGAGCTAACTTGTATAAGGTTTAATTGAAAGTTTTGTGGTAAAAGTTGTATTTTTTTTATGTAATATTCCCTAAAGTTTTTACCCAATAATTCTGCTTGTTTTTTACCACGTATGGTTAATTGTCCTGTTTCTTTTTTGTTCCAAGCATTTGAAATTTTTGGCATATATTTTTTAGGACCTCTATCTCCATGTCGTACGAGATCTAGTGCAAATACTAATTTGAGATTTGTATCTGCAATTGCAAGGTAGGAGTTTAAGAAAATAAGACAAAAAGTAATAAAATATAGTAGTTTTCTCATATCATTAATTATTTAGCATTTATTTTTTATATTATTTTTTAATGTTGTTACAAATTCTTTTAATGGACATTCATTATAGGATTTACAAACTTTCATAATTTTGCCATCTAAAGAAGTTTTAACAAAGAGTTGTTTATTAGTTGTATTTTGTAATAGTTCAAATCTTAAATTGGCAAGATAGGGTGGCATCTGCTTTAAATTCATACCTAATAAAGGAGCAATAGCCAGTATATTTCCGTCATGTGCGGTATATAAAAAATATTTTTGTTTGTGCTGCTCCCTAGATTCTAATAAGTTTGATATATATAGGACAAAGTCTTTTCCATATAAGCATGAGAATTTTGGATATGTGAAACTATTTAATATAAGCTTGTGGCTTAAATTGATAATTTTTTCTCTTCTATCATCAGGGAAGGGTTTTAAAAAAGATTTATTCTGAAGTTTGCTAACATGCATTAAGTCGCTTATGTGGCTAAATTTACGGATAGCAGAAAATTTAGTTCCGAATATATGATTTATATTTTCTAATTCCTTTTCTATAGCTGTCATCAGGGATGGGTCTGACTTTTTAATATGGTTTTTAAAATCTGTGGCTTCAGTAATAGGAACACTTTTTTTTGCATATTTGTTAGTATTTAAGATATCTTTTTTGTATGGTAGAACAGTGATTTTTATTTTATATGATTCCTCAGGATATATTCCTTTTAAAATGGATTTAGCAGTTTCTTTTGTGCGTTGAAAGTTAGTAGAACGAACATATATAAGGGATTGCTCAAATTTTTTTGGTAACAAATGCGTTTTGTTTATGTAATATTCTCTAAATTTTTTGCCTAATAATTCTGCTTTTTGTTTCCCAAGTGGAGTAATTTTTTTTATTTCATCTTTAGTCCATGCATTAGAGATTTGAGGAAGATATTTACTTGGATTTCTATCTCCATGGCGTACTAAATCTAATGCAAAAATTAGTTTTAAATTTTCATCTGCAGATAAAGGATAGAAATCCAAGCTAAGAAAGCAAATTAGAAAAACAATAGATGTAATTTTTTTTATGTGCCAGAGATATTGCATTTATTTTTAATGTTATTTTGTAATGTTGTAATAAATTCTTTTAAAGGACAAATATTGATAGATTTACAAACTTTTATAATCCGACCGTCTAGTGAAGTTTTTATGAAAAGATTCTTGTTATGTTCATTTTGAAATACTTCAAATTTTAAATTAGAAAGATATGGTGGTTTATTTTTTAAATCATAACCTAATAAAGAGGTCAGAGTAATTATATTATTGTCGTGTCCTGCGAATAAAAAATATTTTTGTGTGCTTTGTGATTGAAGTATATCCATAACATGTATGATAAAATTTTTTCCATAGAGACAAGCTATTTTAGGGTATGTGAGAAGTTTTAGTTTACTCTTATTATTTAATGATATTATTTCCTGTTCTTGTTTAGCAGGCAATTTTTTTAAAAGAGGCTTATTGTGTATCTTACTTACTTTAATTAGGTCTGCAACAGGTACATATTCGTGAATAGTAGAAAAATTAGTGCCAAATATACGATTTATATATTTTAGTTTTTGCATGATTTCAGGAATAAACCATGTCTTTGAAAGGGTTTTATCTTTACGTAATTTTTTAATGATTGAAATGTTTTTTTCTTTATCTTTAGGATTCAAGATATGATATGTAGCTATGCTAATTTTATCTGCATGGTTAGGGAACATTCCTTTCAATAATGCTTTGGCTGTTTCTTTTGTTCTTTGAGAATTTGTAGAATTCGCTTGTATCAGTTCTAATGAAAATTTTTGTGGTAGAAGATTTGTTTTATCAATGTAGTATTCTCTAAAATTTTTTCCTAGTAACTCTGCTTGTTGTTTCCCAAGCGGAGTGATTTTTTTTATTTCATCTTTACTCCATGCATTTGAAATTTGTGGAATATATTTTTTTGGGTTTCTATCTCCATGACGTACTAAATCTAATGCTAGTACTAGTTTTAAATTTTCATCTGCAAATGCAGGATAGAGAGTGATGGTAAGAAAGAAAGTGAAGAAAATAGATGATATAAATTTTTTCATTTTTAGACACCAGATTTATTGCATTTATTTTGAACATTATTTTTTAATGTTGTTACAAATTCTTCTAAAGGACAAACATAAGAAGATTTACAAACTTTTATATCTTTATTGTCTAAAGAAGTTTTCACAAAAAGATTTCCATTTTTTGTATTTTGAAATACTTCAAATCTTAAATTGGAAAGATAAGATGGAGTTTTTTTTAGTTTATAATTAAGTAGAGGCATTGCTGTTAAGATATTTGTGTCGTGTGCTGCATATAAAAAATATTTTTTATTATATTGTTTTGTCTTTAATAAATTTGCTACATGTAAAATAAAATCTTTTCCGTATAAGCATATTAATTTAGGATAGGTAAAATTATTTAGTATTAATTTTCTTTTAAGGTCTAAAATTTCCTTTATTGAGCTTTTAGGTAAAGATTTTAATAGAGGTCTATTATGAATTTCACTTACTCTAATTACACCGCTAACTCTGCTAAAATCCTTAATTGTAGAAAAATTGGTATTAAATACATTGTTTATATATCTTAGTTGGTTTTGTATGCCAGTTATGATATATGATGGGGTAGCATTTTTTATTATCTCTTTTTTGATTAAATTTCTCTGTTTTTTCTGTTTTTTATATCTAGAAGAGTTTAAAAAATCTTCTTTGGTGGGTATTACTCGAGCTATATCATATGTTGTTGGGTACATTCCTTTTAATATTGCCTTTGCGGTCTCTTCTGTGCGTTGACAGTTGGTTGAATTAATTTGCATAAGTTCTGATGAGAAATTTTTAGGCAAAAGATGTGTTTTATGTATGTAATATTCCTTAAAATCTTTGCCTAATAATTCTGCTTGTTTTTTTCCAAGTGGAGTAATTTTTAATATCTCATCTTTAGTCCAAGCTTTTGAGATTTCAGGCATATATTTTGTAGGTCCTCTATCGCCATGCCGTACTAGATCTAATGCAAAAACTAGTTTATGGTTTTCATTTGCAAATGCAAAATAGGAATTTAAAGTAATAAAGCAGAATAAAAAAATAAACGATAATATTTTTTTCATAGGTAAGACATATTATAGGGGTTTTTATAACATAATTTTCAAAACCAGTCATTATAAAGATATATTAATCATACTTGAAGAATCCTAGTTTTAAAGACAGATAGTAGTTTCATTTTCAAAGTTAAAAACTGAAGGTTTCAGGTATGGTTAGTATGAAGTTATGTTTTTGTGTTGTTTCCGTTTCTTATGTAAATTTTCATTTACAATATTGTTAGATAAATATATGATTGAGCTTTTAATTAAACTAAAAAATGATGCTGTCTAAAGTTTTAAGAATTTTTTGTATATCTTTTGGATTAATATTTGCTTTTATAGGAAACCAATCTTTTTCTGATGATAAAGAAAAAGTTTTAGTTATGGGTACATCTGCTGATTATCCTCCATTTGAGTTTATTAAAAATGGTGAAGTGGTAGGATTTGATATAGAGTTAGCTCATATGATAGCTGAAAAACTTGGTTATAAATTGCAAGTGCAAGATATGAAATTTGCTAGCATAATTTCATCAATACAAACAGACAGAATTGATTTTGGTATTTCAGGTATAACTAGCACTCCTGAGAGAGAAAAGAACGTAGATTTTTCTATTAGGTATTATGTTCCTAAATTAGCGATGGTATATAGAAAAGAGAATCCTATATTATCTATTGAGGATTTGAATCAAAAAGTAATAGCAACACAAGCTGGTACTACTATGGAGTCTTTTTTACAAGAAAAATTGAAAATAGGTAAAGTTTTTGAATTACGGTCTCTTAGTAAAGTTCCCGTTATGATTGAAGAATTGAAAATGAAAAGAGTAGAAGGATTATTAATTGAAGAGTCTCAGGCTAAAGTTTTTGTGAAAAAATATCCCGATTTAATTAATTACTCTCTATTTAAATCTACTGTATATGGTTATGCTGTTGTGTTTAAAAAGGGCTCTCCATTAAAAAGTAAATTTAATAAAGCAATAAAAGATCTAAAAAAACTTGGTAAATTAGAAAAGTTGAAACAAAAATGGCTTGTAACTCCAATAGCTAATTAAAGAAATCTAATATACTCTGTAATGAGTATATACTCTTCGTACTTGAACATTCCTATTTTTAAGCATGCCCTTGCGAAGGCAGGGGGTTGAAAATAAAGCTGCTATCTTCGCTTAAAAATACCTCAAATATCGCCAATATTCTTGGATTTTTAAGCTTGATATCATCTCTATTTTCTTTCTTAAAATATCGTAATCTTCAAGTACGAGGAGTATATTTCCTGAATATTTTATAAAATAAATTTTGATAAATCTATTTGTGTAGTAAGTTTGCTTAGATGTTTGGTTACATAATTTTTATCTATTTTCAGTTCTTTTAGATCGCAATCTGAAGCTGTAAAACTGATTTCTTCAAGTAGTTTTTCTATGAGAGTATGTAATCTCCGTGCACCTATATTTTCTACTTCTTTATTAATGGTGATAGCAATTTCTGCTATTTGTTCTATTGCATCATCTGTAAATTTTAGATTTACTCCTTCAGTTGAAATCAAAGCTGTATATTGCTTAATTAAGCTAGCTTCTGGTTCTTTCAGTATCCTAACCATATCATTTTTTTCTAAGTCAGATAATTCAACTCGTATTGGTAGTCTACCTTGTAATTCTGGTAATAAATCAGATGGTTTTGCTATATGAAAAGCACCTGATGCTATAAATAAAATATGTTCAGTATTTATCGATCCATATTTAGTTGAAACAGTAGTGCCTTCAATTAATGGCAACAAATCTCTTTGCACGCCTTCTCTACTTACATCACCCCCTTTTGTGTTTACATTGGATGCTATTTTGTCAATTTCATCTAAAAACACTATGCCATCTTTTTCTACTAATTCTTTTGCATCGAAAATTATAACTTCTTCATCGATAAGTTTTTCTATTTCTTCTTCAAAAAGAATTTCACGAGCTTCTTTTACAGTTAGTTTTTTCTTTTTTGTACGATCTCCTGACCCGAGAGCTTTGCCTAACATCTCTCCAAGATTGACTATTCCCATTTGTCCTCCTTGTGAACCAGGAATGTCTATCATAGGGCTTAGTTTTTTAGTTTCTCGCACCTTAATTTCTATTTCCTTTTTATCTAACTCGCCTTCTTGAAGCATTTTTTTGAATTTTTCTTTTGTTTCAGTAGTTGATGTTTGACCAACAAGGACTTCTATGATTCTTTCTTCTACGTTAGCTTTTGCTTTTGCATGATTTGCTCTTCTACTTTTTGTTTTGAGCATGTTTACAGCAATATCCATTAGGTCTCTTACGATAGAATCAACATCTCGTCCTACATATCCTACCTCAGTAAATTTAGTTGCTTCTATTTTTATAAAGGGAGCTTCTGCAAGTTTTGCTAATCTACGGGCAATTTCTGTTTTACCCACACCAGTTGGTCCTATCATTAACATGTTTTTAGGAACGATCTCATCTCTTAAAGAGTCCTCCTCTACGGCTTTGCGTCTATAGCGATTTCTTAATGCAATTGCTACTGCTTTTTTTGCTAAATTTTGGCCTATAATAAATCTGTCTAATTCTGCTACTATTTGTTTTGGGGTGAGAGCATTTTTTAATATTCGTTTGGCTTTTAAATTTAAATTTTTTTTGTTTTTCATGATTATAATTTTACTTTATAGTTTCAATAGTTAGGGAATGGTTTGAAAAAACACATATATCAGCAGCAATAGACATAGCAGTTTTTACGATTTTTTCAACATCATAGTCTTTAACATTGATTAGGGCTTTAGCTGCTGCTCTTGCAAAATTTCCTCCAGATCCTATTGCAGCTATACCATCTTCAGGTTCTATTACATCTCCGTTACCACTTAATATAAATAGAGAATTTTTATCTGTAACAATCATCATTGCTTCAAGTTTACGTAAATATTTATCTGTTCGCCAATCTTTTGCGAGTTCTACACATGCTCTTGGTAGTTGTAATTTATAATGTTCTAATTTGGCTTCTAATCTTTCATATAGAGTTAATGCATCAGCAGTAGAACCAGCAAATCCAGCTATAATTTTTCCTTGAGCGATGGTTCTAATTTTTTTGGCTGATGATTTAATAACAGTCGGCCCTAAAGATATCTGTCCATCAGAAGCAATTGCAACTTTTTTTTCTTTTTTTACTGCTAGAATTGTTGTGCCGTGTAAATCCATAATTTCTTGTTTGTTTTTTTAATAAATGTAAATAGGATATAGAATATAAACCCTAATATTCTAATCCATCATTAGGGTTATAAGTTATTTTAATTCAAATACTAGGATAAAAAAATGAAATTCTATTCGGTATATAAAAAATCTAATGATCCAATGGAAAAATCTATTTTAGTGAAAAGGGGTTTTTCTTGGGGAAATTTTTTCTTTGGAATATTATGGGCATTATATAAAAAGCTTTGGGATTTAGCATTGGTATATACATTATTTATGCTAATAGCTAAATTAGTGGTTTCATTTTATCCAAATTTGACTTTTTACGTAACTACTATTTCTATAGCACTTCAGGTGATAATTTCTTTTTACGTTCATAGGTTGTTAGAAGTAAAACTTATAAGTCAAGGTTATCAAAAAATAGATTTTATTGCTGGTGATACTAAGGAGCTTGCTTTGTTGAGATTTTTTAGTAATAACTCAGTTAGTAAAAAAAGTTGACAATAAATAGATTTCTGTCATATTAAACTAACTGAATTAATTAATATAATACGTTGTGTTTCATAAAACATATTCTCTAAAACAAGCAGATATTGATAAAAAATGGTTATTAATAGATGCAAAAGATATTGTATTAGGTAGACTTGCAAGTTTAGTAGCAGGGCTTTTGCGAGGCAAGCATAAGCCTAAATACACTCCTCATATGGATTGTGGGGACAATGTAATTATTGTTAATGCCAAGCATGTTTGTTTAACTGGTAATAAGTCTGAAATAAATAAAGGGAAAAAATATTATTGGCATACAGGATATCCAGGTGGTATTAAGGAGACAACAGCTAGTAAAATATTAGACTCTAAGCATCCAGAACGTGTGGTTATAAAAGCAATAAAAAGAATGATTTCTGATAATAAGTTAGCTAGAAAGCAAATGTCTAATCTTTATGTATATGGCGATGCAGAACATAAACATATGGCTCAAAATCCTCAGAAGTTAGATATAGGTTCACTTAATAGAAAAAATATCAGGGTAAGTTAAATGATAGATGTTAAAGTTTCTCAAGATTCTTATGCAACAGGTAGAAGGAAAACTTCAGTAGCTAGAGTGTGGATTACTCAAGGATCTGGTGAGTTTATAGTTAATAAGCAACCATTTGATAAATATTTTGAAAGAAAAATATCTCAAGCTTTAGTAAATAAGCCTTTTATTGTGACTCAAACAGAAGGGCTTTATAATGTAAAATGTACTGTGAGCGGTGGAGGGCTTTCAGGTCAAGCAGGTGCATTAGCTCATGGTTTAAGTAGAGCAATTGCAAAGCTTGATGAATCCTTTAAACCTATGCTTAAAGCACAAGGTTTGACTACACGAGATAGTCGTGAGGTTGAGCGTAAGAAACCTGGCTTAAAGAAAGCAAGGAAGAAATTTCAATTTTCTAAGCGTTAATTATTTAAACTTTGAAATACAGTTATGTATTTTGCACTCATATTCTTTACAGCATTCTTGAGTGCAAATCTTATGTTGTAAACATTTGATAGCTGACTCTGCTGCAATTTGTGCTAGTTTATCTATTTTAGAACCCATTTTCTTCTCATAGATTTTTTTTATTTTTTCTTTCATTAAATCTCCCCACGCTTTATTTGCAGCACATTTAATGTGGTTTGTAATTTTGCCATAACAATCATGGCAGCTTGTATTACGACAAGTATTGTTTAGGGAATTACAGAAATTTTCCTTAGGTATGCAGCAATTATTGTTATTATTGCAGCAGTAATTATTTCTATTGCATCTTTCCATGATAAGCCTCGTTGTTTAATTAACATATATCCTCAAGTGTGATGGATGTATACTCCATTATAAAGCAAAGGCGTTAATTAAATATTAAATGATATCAACTAATTTAATTAATAATAAATTTTGATTTTTTTATAAAAATTTTAAATCTTTCTGAGCATGAGTTGGGGTTTTAAAAATAGGTAAATTTTTTAGTAGACTAATTAAGATAAATAATTATATTGATATACATAGAATAGGGGTTTGGGATATATAAATTTGGGTGATTAGCTCAGTTGGTAGAGCACCTCGTTTACACCGAGATGGTCGGCAGTTCGAATCTGTCATCACCCACCATTTTTTTCTATTTGTTTGGGTGATACAAAATCTGTTGATATGGATATTGTTTCTGGCTCTAGTTTATGAAATAATTTATTCTTATTTTTATAAATTCCCAATTTAAATTTAATTTCATCCAATAAATTATATCTTCTTAATTTTGGGAATATAGGATCAAAATATGTAGCAGGAAAAACAATGGTTGTTGGTTGTATAGAGTTTTTGATTACAGCTGGAGTTAGTGCAAACATTAGACTTCTATGTGGCATAGGCATTTTTATAGATTTTTTTCCTAAGAGTTTACGTAATATCCTTTTTGAAAAGGAATTTTTTCTTGCATAAGTATTTTTATAAATCGACTCTGCTAATTGTAATGTATCATGTATGATCTTGTTACTTGGGATGCTTGCTACTACTCGATTAGAAAGAACAGCGGTCTTTGTCCATCTGGAAGGTGGTTCTATGCCAGCAAAGAAGTTATATTTATGAACTAGTTCATCCATATTTTTTAAGCAATATATATCTGCATCAAGATATATTCCTCCATATTTATATAAAATTAGATATTCTAATATATCTTTTTGACCGTTATAGAAGAAATTATGTTCATTGAAAAGCCATTTATATTTAGGGTTAATATTTAAAATATTCTCTATGTCTTTATTTGTCCAAGTGATGAATTGCCAGTCTGGATGTAATTTTTTACAGCTTTCAACAGCTTTTTTATATTTTTTAGGGAAAGGTCGAGAGCCTATCCATATTCTATGGATAATCTTTGGTATTTTAGGAGATTTGGAAGCTGTTACTTTAGAAGGTAAGTTAGTGTTATAGAGTTTCCTAAAGACATCTAAGATTTTTTTTGAATTTTCTCCATCGCGTAACATAAGGTTATATCTGCCACGTTTTTCTATACCCATAGATTTATCAAAGTCGACTTCTATGATGTTTGTGGCAATACTGGGTTGTATAATAGTTAAACATACTAGAGTTATTATTAGGAGATTAAATCTTTTCCTTATTATCATTTTTTTCTATTTTTGCCATTTTTTCAGGTGATACAAAATCTGTTGATATAGATATTGTTTCTGGTTCTAGTTTATGAAATAATTTGTTTTTATTTTTATAAATTCCCAATCTAAATTTAATTTCATCCAATAGATCATATCTTCTTAATTTTAGGAATATAGGATCAAAATATGTAGCAGGAAATATAATTGTTTCTGGTTGTACACCATTTTTGGCTACAGCTCGTGCTAGTGAACCTAAGAAAGTTCTACATGCATTAGGCATTTTTATGCTATTACCTTTAAAAATTTTTCGGATATATCTTTTTAATATACTGCTATTTTTTTGTTTATATACTTTCTTATAGTGTGAAGTAGCTATTTCTAGGTAGTCTGATATAATCTTATTATTTGGACTAGTCCCTACAACTCTAGTTGTCAGAACAGGAATTTTAGACCATCTAGATGGTGGTTCTACGCCAGAAAAAAATTTGTATTTATGAACTAGTTCATCCATATTTTTTAAGCAATATATATCTCCATCAAAATATACCCCTCCATATTTATATAAGATAAGAGACTCTAATACATCTTTTTGAGCTGGATAGACAACTTTTCGATTTTTATATTCATTGAAAAGCCATTTATATTTAGGGTTAATATTTAAAATATTCTCGATATCTTTATTTGTCCAAGTGATGAATTGCCAGTCTGGATGTAATTTTTTACAGCTCTCGACAGCTTTTTCATATTTTTTAGGGAAAGGTCGAGAGCCTATCCATATTCTATGGATAATCTTTGGTATTTTAGGGGATTTGGAAGCTGTTACTTTAGAAGGTAAGTTAGTGTTATAGAGTTTCCTAAAGACATCTAAGATTTTTTTTGAATTTTCTCCATCTCGTAACATTAAATTGTATCTGCCACGTTCTTCTATACCCATAGATTTGTCAAAATCTACTTCTATGATATTTGTTGTTGAAGCGATACTAGCTTGCATGGTTATCATGCAAGCTATAACATACATTATACGATTCATTTGCCCTAGTTTGTTTTGTTTAAGATACGTAAAACTATGCGGAGTATAACATATATAACAGCTAGGGAGAATACGTAAAATGCTGGAGCATAATTTAGATCAGTTAAATGGGTTAGATAAATTGATATTGAAGGGGTAAAACCACCAAATATTGTTACTCCTAGATTAAAATTTACTCCTACTCCTGAATATCTAACTTCAGGGGGGAATAAATCAGAAAGGAAAACATAGGTAGGGGTTAGTATTGCTGAAGTCAATATTGCCATCATCGTTAATCCAGCAAGCACACAAATGTAGTTATGACGTGTAATAAGCATGAATGCTGGTAAGTATAAAATCATTACTGTGCCAATAATAACTCTATTGAATTTTCTGTATGTATATTTATCAGAAAAATAACCAAATATTGGAGATAATATAGCAACTAAACCGGATACATATGCTACACAGATAAAAGACATATTTGTTGAAAATTCCATAACAGCTTGAAAATATGTAGCTAAGTAGCCTTTATTTATATATGATATGCTTGCAGTAAAGCCAGCAAATGTTATTACGAGAATCGCTTCTTTAAAGTGATTTCGTATCATATATAACAAAGGGATTCTTGGTTTATTTTCTTTAGGAGTTTTATTAAAACGTTCAGTTTCAGGTAGTCCTAATCTTAAAAAACCAATTGCTAAGCCACATATACCTCCTATGATGAATGCTAATCTCCAGCTTTCAGTATCTAATCCAATAGTTGTGTTTATTACTAACCCTACTATTCCTGCTATTAAAGTTCCAGTTACATTAGCTGTAATTAATAAACCTCCTACAATTCCTCTTCTTAAATGAAAGGTATTTTCTAGTTCATGTTCAAGTATATATACTGCAGCACCTACCCCTTCTCCTCCAAGAAAAAGACCTTGTAGAAGTCTGAATAATGAGAGTAAAATAGGAGCGAATATGCCAATATATTTATAGCTTGGCATTAAGCCAATACCAATTGTGACGATGGACATACCTAATATGGTTAAGATAAGAGCAATTTTTCGCCCCATCTTATCACCAATATGCCCAAAAACTGCTGATCCGAGGGGTCTAGCTATAAAACCTGTACCAAATATTGAAAATGCTAAAAGGATCTGTGTTTCGGGAGCGTATTCTGGAAAGAATGTTTTACCAATTTGAATAGCAAATATAGCAAAAATAGTGAACTCATAATACTCAAGAGTATTACCTAAAAGTGAGCTTAACAGTATCCGTGCGTACTTCATTCAAATTTTAAATTTACTTAATATCTAAAGTAATAGGTAGCTTTTTGCAACAAAAATTTTTATTGTAATTAAAAAAAATTTTAAAATGCACTAACCATGCCTGAAAAACCCTGTTTTTAATTTTGCATTTAAAAAATTAATATATTCATGTATGATTAGTACACTTACTACATAATATTACTATAAAATATTTTTAATAATATGGAACTAATATTAGCAATAGATATAATTCGTCATGCAGATAGAACTTCAATTCATTGTATTCCTGGTATTTTTACGAATTCAGAAAAAAGCAAATTAGGAGAATTAACTCCTAAGGGGAAAGAAGATGCATTAGAGCTGGGTAAAAACTTTAAAAAATACTATATAGAAGAGCATTCTTTATTATCTCATTTATATGAGCCAGAAGCTATTATAATTAAATCAAGCGATTTTCAACGCACAAAGGAGACTGCTAAATGTATTATACATGGTATGTATGATTCTCAATTGGGTTCTGTAAAAATTAGTATTTTACCTAAGCAAGAAGATTTTTTATTTTTAGGATTTTTATATGCTGCTGGGCAAGAAATGAAGGGACTCACAAGACCACAGCATGATTTTACTGGAAAAGTATCTAAAGATGTGATGCAAGAAATTGGAGTATTGCTGAGAAGAATAAATGACAAGCTTGACACTAAGTTCAATGATATAAGTGATGTTGTTAAAATAGCGGATGTAATAAAAACTGATAAAGTGCAAAGAAGATTTTTATTAGAAAAATTAGGTGAAGATATAGTAGCAAGTATTTTACATCTTACCAAATTAGTTTTTATAGATATTTTCAGGTTGCCAGAAGTAGCACATGCAGGTGCGGGGCTTCTAGTTAGGCAAGTGATAGAGCAAATGATAGATAAGAAGCAAAACCAAAAAACACCGTATAAGTATGTGTTATTTTTGGGACATGATATAAATCTATTTGCTGCTATGAGTTTGTTAGATTTTCCGTTGGGAGATGTGCCGTATCTTGCAAATTTAAGATTTGAATTATTTCAAAAGGATGAGAAAGAATTTTTTGTAAAAGTATTCTGTATAGATGAGTATGCTAGAATTTGCTCGGAAGAATATTGTCCGTTTGATCAGTTTATTACAATGATTAGTAGTAAGTTAAATAATTGATTATTAGATATGTATTGACTTTATAAAGCGGATCAGTAATTCTATTAATTATTAGTTATAAGGCGTTAATAAATGAAAAAAATCTTGTAGTATTTTCAGTTCTTATTTTTGGTCTAACACAGGTTGTATCTGCAAAACCAAATAAAACTTTTGAAAAAATAGGTGATTGGGGACAAATTATATTGCCAGTATCAGCTGCGATAATTCCGTATGTGAAAGAAAGTAATTATGATGGAGTAAAACAGTTTGCTAAGACTTATGCATCTACTATGGCTGTGACATATGGGTTAAAATATACTATTAATGCAGAACGTCCAAATGGTGGGAGTCATTCATTTCCTTCAGGGCATTCTTCTTCTGCTTTTGGTGCAGCTTCGTTTTTAGCTCTCAGATACGGCTATAAATATGGTGTGCCAGCTTATTTAGGAGCTATAGTAGTTGGAGCAAGTAGAATTAATGCAAAAAGGCATCATTTAGCTGATGTAGTTGCTAGTGCAACAATAAGTTTAGTATGTGCAAATATTTTTACTACTCGGTATAAAGATGATATCAAAATCAGTGCAGTTCCTATGCAAGGAGGTGGTGGACAATTAAATTTAGAAATTCCTCTTTAGAAATTTTGCCTAGAATTAAAAGCTGTGCTAAGAGTTACTTCATCTAAATATTTAAGTTCTCCGCCGATTGGTATGCCATGGGCAAATCTTGTAATACGAATTGAAGAATAGGAACGTAATCTTTCAGTAATAGAGAAAGCTGTGGTTTGACCATCAAGAGTTGCATTTGTGGCAATAATAATTTCTTTAATGTCTTGTTTTTCAATTCTTTCAATAAGAGAATTAATATTAACAGGGTGAGTATTTTTAGCATGAGGTGAGGTGAATGTGCTATTTAAAATGTGATAAAGTCCCTTATAGAAATTCGCTTCTTCAATTGTCCAAAGATCAATTATTGATTCCACGACACATATAACTTTATGGTCTCTTTTGGGATCAGAACAGATACTACATTTATCTAATTCATCGATATTTTTACAAATACTGCACTCTTTTAATAGATTACTTGCATTGGTTAACGCATGGATTAATTGTCCAAGTAATAATTCTTTGTTCTGAATGAGATGTAATACTATTCTTTTTGCCGTTCTTTCACCTAAACCAGGAAATTTTGAAAATAAATGTATTAATCTTCCAAGAGTTTTATTATTCATATTGCTTAAAATGGCATTTTAAACCCCGGAGGTAATTGAAACCCTCCCATCATTTTAGACATATTTCCTTGAGAATCTTCTTCTTTCTTTGTAAGAGCATCGTTGTGAGCTGCAACTATTAAGTCTTCTAGTGTATCGGCTTCATCTTTGTTTAATAATGAAGGGTCTATGTTTATGTTTTTCATTTTCCCATCACCTTTGATTATTATTTTTACCATGCCACCACCTGCAGACCCTTCATATTCTTTATTAGCCATTTCTGCTTGCATTTCTGCAAATTTGCTTTGCATTGCTTGGGCTTGTTTCATAAATTGATTCATATCTACCATATTATTACCTGTGTTTTGTGTACTAATTAATATCTACTATACTTTTTATCTTAGCACTAGGAAAAGATTCTAGTATATCCTTGACTATTGTATTCTCCTTCTTAATTTTTTCTTCTTGCTGTGCTCGCAAAGTTTTATGAGGGAAAATTTCTGATTTAGAAATGATCATTTGCCATTTTTGATTAGTCCATTGTTCAAGTTTTTCACTAATTTGTTTTGAGAAGTTACTTGGTAAAGATTTACCGATTACTATTTCTATTTTACCTATAGTAAAATTAGTAATATTCGTTTCTTCCATTAATTGATGATATAAAACGATTTCTTGATTTTTGCGGAACAACTCAACTATGTCTTCAAAACTTGAGAATCTTATGCTGTTTTTTTCTAAATTAGGGGAAGATGTATTTTGAGTAGGTTGATTGCTATAGGATTTAGATATTGTAGGATTTTGTAGATTTTTATATGATTGTGAAATAATGCTTTCAAGTGAAGGAAGCCTTGATAGGTAACATAATTTGAGCATTATCATCTCAATTGTTTGCAGTATATTCGTTGCATTTTTCAGTTGCTCTGTAGCTTTGAAAATCATTTGCCAAATAGTTGTAAGATTTATAAGATCTGTTTTCTTAGACATTTCTTTTAAAATTATTTTTTCAGAGTTGAGCAAATCAAGATCTTCAAGATAGTTTTTAATAGTGAGTGTTTTACTTAGAGTATTTGTAATCCATAAAATTTGCTCTAAAATTTCTGGTAAATCTCTTCCTTTATAATAAATATCATTAATGATATCTAAAGCTTCTTTAAAGTTTCCATTCAGTATCGCTTCAAATAATACATATTTGTGATTTGTATCAGATATGCCTAGCACTTTATGGACTAATTTTTCATCTATGATTATTTCTTGGTTATTCTTATAGATATGAATAGTTTCAAAAAGAGAAATGCTATCTCGTAGAGATCCTTCACTATGTTTAGCGATTTCTTTTAAACCAGCTGTTGTATATTTAATATTTTCTTTATCGGAAATATATTTTAAATGATTTATGATTTCTTCTGAGCTGAATCTATGAAGATCAAATTTTTGACAACGTGATATGATTGTAAGTGGAATTTTTCTAAATTCTGTTGTTGCAAAAATAAAAATTACATTAGCTGGTGGTTCTTCAAGAATTTTTAAAAGAGCATTAAAGGCATTATTAGATAGCATATGGACTTCATCTATTATGTAGATTTTATATTTACCTAAAGCAGGTACATAACGAGAGCTATCTATAATTTCTCGTATATCATTTACTCCAGTTTTGCTTGCAGCATCTAATTCTATAACATCTGGGTGAGTATCATTTTGAATAGCTAAACAGCTTTTACATTTTTCGCATGGTATAGCGTTCTGTTCATCCGTTTGTAGCTCAGAGCAATTTAAAGTTTTTGCTATAATACGTGCTGAGGTAGTTTTGCCAATACCACGAATTCCGGTAAGTAGATAAGCATGATGTGGATTATGATTTTTGATTGCATTAGTAACAGTTTGTACTAAAACTTTTTGCCCTTTTAATTCTGAAAAATTTTTGGGACGATATTTATTTGCCAAAGATACGTGGTTCATTTTTTTAATCCATAGCTGAGGTTTTAAGTTTATATAAAATATTCAATGCTTCTTTTGGTGAAGTATTATCAATGTTTAGATTATTTAATTCATCTTTAATTTTCAATAAAGATGATGGGATTATATTGGTAGTGGTAGAAGTAGTTGTAGGAATTTCTTTTTTATTTTGTTTATATAGAGTTGCTAAAATTTCTTGTGCACGTTGAATAACATCTTGTGGCAATCCCGCTATTTTAGCTACGTTGAGACCATATGATTTACTAGCAACACCTCGAATCAGTTTACGCATAAATATTACTTTATTTTGCCATTCTTTGGTGCTTACTGTGTAGCATTTTAAATTATTAAGTTTTGCAGATAACTCAACTAATTCATGATAATGAGTAGAAAAAAGAGTTCTCGTTTTTTTATTATTATGAATATATTCAAGACAACTCCAAGCAATTGCAATACCATCATAAGTGGAAGTGCCTCGTCCAACTTCATCTAAAATAATAAGGGACTGTTCTGTTGCTTGATTTAAAATTGTTGCAGTTTCAATCATTTCTACTAAAAATGTAGAGCGACCTTTTGCTAAATCATCTTCCGCTCCTATTCTAGTAAATATGCGGTCTACTAAACCAATTCTGGCTGTTTTTGCTGGCACATATGAACCAATATGTGCAAGTAATGTAATCAATGCATTCTGACGAAGAAAAGTACTTTTACCAGACATATTAGGGCCTGTTATAAGCCAAGCTAATTGTCCTTCTTTTAATTCACAGTCATTAGCAATAAAATTTTCACCTGATTCTTTTGATAAGGCATGTTCAACAACTGGGTGTCTACCATCTTTGATTTCAATTTCATGATTTGTTTCTATGATAGGGCGACAGTAATTTTGCTCTAAACTGAGTTTTGCAAAAGAATTTATAACATCTATAAATGCAATTACATTAGCAACTTCAATTAATGACTTGCGATTATCTATAATAGTTTTACTGATATTTAGAAAGATTTTATTTGTAAGATCTTCAATTTGTGCTTTAACATTTAAGATTTTCTCTTCTACTTCCTTTAGCTTTGTGGTTACGTATCTAACGCCGTTTACCATAGTTTGCCTATGGATAAATTCTTCTGATTTAATTTTATTTAGATTTGATTTTGTAACTTCTAAATAATATCCAAGCATATTATTGAATTCTAATTTTAAATTCTGGATGCCAGTTTTACCTTTGTATTCTTCTTTTAATTGTGCAAGAATTTCTTTTGAATTATCTCTAAAATTATAAAGTTCTGTTAGCTCTGTACTATATTCTCTGATGATTAAATCCCCTTGATTCATATAGATTTCGTGATTAACTAAACTACTATTTAGTAATGTCAAAATTTTTTGTCCTTTTACTAGTTTAATTGGCAAATTTTTCAGAATCTTATTTTCACAATTTGTGAAGATTTTTGCTAAATTATCAGCTATTTCAAGTGCTTGCCTAATTTGATATAAATCACGAGGATTTCCTCTATTAAGTGCTAACCTAGCAATGGAACGTTCAAAATCTGGCATAGATTGCAACTGTTCTGTAACTTCTTCAGTTAAAGATTTATTTTGAATAAATTGCTCCACGAAATTAAGTCGTGCATTAATTGTAGAAATATTTTTTGAGGGAAAGGATAAAAACTTTTTTAATAATCTTCCTCCTGCATTTGTTTGAGTTTTATCTATTATTTGAAATAGTGAACGACCATGTTCTCCAATTGAATTAAATATTTCTAAATTTCTTATAGTATTTCTATCAATTACAACATAGTCAGAACATTTAATTACTTTAGGGAATTTTAAAGTTATTTTTTCTTTCTTTTGCGTAATACATAAATAATCGATTAATGAACAAGCACTTGAGAGTTGTGAGTTAGAAAACTCTCCTAAGCTTTCAATTGAATGCAGAGAAAAATTGTCTTTTATTCTTCTTGTACATTTTTGAATATTGAAAAAATGCATTGGGAAAGTAACGGTTTTAGATTTGAAATCTACTAGTGCTTGCTTGATTTCTTTTTTTATTATCAGATCATCAGCTATTAATAATTCTGAAGGATTGATTCTAGCTAAATCTGCAGCTAAATTATTTAAACTAGATGGTAATATAAAAAAATCCATTGTAGAAAGCTCTGTATATGCAAGTGCTACATCTTCTTTATTTACTACAATAGAAGCAAGATAATTAGCAAGTTTTCCCTCTAATAGATTATCTTCAGTTAAAGTGCCTTGAGTAATGACTCTCGTGACATCTCTTTTTACTATTGCATTATAGCCTCTTTTTTTAGCTTCTGCTGGAGACTCAAGTTGATCACAAATAGCAATCTTGTAACCATGTTTGATTAATTTTTGAATATAAGAATCAACACTGTGATGTGGTACGCCACACATTGGAATGTCTTGTCCTTCGCTTTTCCCACGTTTAGTTAAAGTTACTTCAAGAATTGGAGCAGCTTTTATAGCATCCTCATAAAATAATTCAAAAAAATCTCCCATTCGGAAGAGTAATAAGCAGTCTTTATATTTTTCTTTATTCTCCAAATATTGTTTTATCATTGGAGTAACAGAGTTTTTCTTTAAAGTAGTTGAACTATTCATGTATTACTTTTGTCTGTTCTATGTTTTGTAAAAAATTTTATTTTAGGTAAGAGGAATAATGCTGGAATTGCTGCTATGGTGCTTATAAGGAAGAAAATAGACCAACTTGAATAATCTACAATAAATCCTGACATACTTGAGAGGACACTTCTAGATAGACCAGTAAAGGAGCTAAACAATGCATAATGGGTAGCTGCAAATCTTACATTACATAAACTGCTTAAATATGCAACTAATACTGTTACACCAATACCGGAGGATATATTTTCACCAATAATAGTAATTATCAAAGCTATTTGATTATGACCTGCATAATCTTGATAAATAAATAGTAGATTAGAGATCATTTGAAGGATTCCAGCAATTAGCAGAGAGTATTTTATTGAAATTTTGTAAGAAAGCAAACCACCTATGAATAATCCTACAAATGTTGCAATTGTTCCGAAAGTTTTTACAATTGCTATAATTTCTGGTTTAGTAAATCCTTTATCCGATAAAAAAGGCATTGTCATTACTCCAGCCATAGCATCTCCAAGTTTAAATAGGATGATAAATGCTATGATATAAGCAATTCCTTCTATTTTTATAAGGTCTTTAAAAGGTAAAATAAAATTTTTCATAAGAAAATTTTCTAGATTTTTAGGAGGTTTTTCTTGAGAAGTTATTTTTTCTATATCAGGTTCTTTACTTACCAATGTTGTTATAACGCCAATAAGCATGATGATTGCTGCAGAGTAGTATGCTGCAGACCAAGAAATGATTTCTGCAACAAATAGAGGTGCAACTCCTGCTACGAATAAACCAACTCTATATCCATAGATAGTGAAAGCAGATCCAACTGCTTGTAAATTAACTGGTAATCTTTCAATACGGTAGGCATCGATTACAATATCTTGAGTTGCAGATAAAAATGTAATACATATGGCTATAATAGTACATAAATAAATCTGATTTTTGGGATCTACTGCTCCAAATAGAAAAAGCGAAGCTATCAATAATACTTGAATTACGATTAACCATCCTCTTCTTCTACCTAATTTTTGTAAATAGCGAATTTTTAAACTATCTAGTAGTGGAGCCCAGATGTATTTAACTGAATAAGGGATAGATACTAGAGAAAATAAGCCTATACTGCTTATAGAAATACCTGATTCTTTTAGTCTAAGTGATAGCACTGAAGCTGTAAGAGCTAGAGGAAAACCACTTGCAAAACCCATAAAAAAAATAGTGACGAGTCCAGAAGTTATGTATGAATGTAATTTTGTATAAATCTTAGATGACATCAACCCTCAGTTTGATTGCTCATTGTGGCGACCCCTACGGGAATTGAACCCGTGCCTTCACCGTGAAAGGGTGATGTCCTAACCTCTAGACGAAGGGGTCTATTTGAATAGTAAATGGATTATAATTTTTATTTGTCTTAAATCAAGGTAAAAGGTAGGTATAATTTAGTTTGATTTTATTTTTTATTAATTGACTGTAATTCTACAGCTCAAAAAATATCACAATTTATTATTAGGTATATTCAAAAAAAATCGATTAAATCTAAAAATATAGGGTTTTAAGGATGCAAAAGTTAATATTAAAAAGAGGAAGATAATGATATTTTTGTATGGGGAATCTAGTTGTTGTAGTTTTATCGTTATTATGTAGTATCTTTGCTGCATATATATCATATGCCGAAAGTGATACAACAAATGCTATCGCTGCACAGCATCGACAAAATAAAACTTTTAAAAGCCGGAAGATATGGTCTGAACATCATCGTCAAAAATATAGAAAATCACAAGCTTCATTGAAATATAAAAAAAAGAGATTATCAAAAGCATTTTGGCAACAGCATGATAAAATATTAAATATTGTAGTGAAAGGCAACCAAAACTTAGCTTCCTCTGAGATTCGATCAGCTATTAAACCTTACTTACAGGAAAGAATCACACAAAAACAATTAACTTTAATAAGTATTGCTATTGAAGATGCTTATCTCAAGAGAGGGTATTTTTTACCAATTGCATATGCTGAGCTGAATGATTCTGGATTAAAAATTTCAATCATTGAGGGCAAAATAAACAATGTTTTTGTTATTCTTGGAGATGAAGAGAGAGATAAGAAGGTTTTAAATAACCAACTAGTTATAACTTTAATCAACAAAATAAAAAAACAAAATCCTATTAAAACTAAAGATTTTGAAAAATATGTTGCTCTTATTAATGATATTCCAGGTTACAAAGTAGAATATGATCTCGAGTTGCTTCCTGAAATTAGTGGCAATAAAGTTGCTAATTTGATTATGACGATAGAAACTAAAAGAGGTACTGCTGATGTATCTGTAGATAACAAAGGAACTGCAGACATAGGTAAATACCAATTTGATTTTACAGGCAAAGTTTTTAATCTCATTGCAAATGATTCTTTGACATTAAATTTAGGAACTACCAATAAGCCTAAACAATCTAAAATGGTTACAGGTAGTTATTCAAAGCAACTAAATTCATATGGTACTTCTGCAACTGCAATTGCAGCATATTTAGGGTATGATCCATATGATACAAGTAGTTCAAAAGATAGTAAGAGCAATATATTTAAGGGACAAATAAATCAATATTTATTACTTAGGAAGCGTCATACTATCAAGCTAGAGATTGGAGCAGAGCATCGTGATGTAAAAAGATATTCGGAATCTAATAAATTAAGTGATTATAAATATGTTACGGGTTCAATAGGTGGCGAGATAAAAATCACTGATCCTTTGGGTGCAGAGAACTTATTTTTTCCATTTTTTAATTGGACATTAAATAATACAAGCGAAAGTACACAAGATAGAGATTTTGATAAAGATTTTAATTATTTCATAGTTAATTGGTATAGAGAACAGCCTCTACCAAGAAATTTTTCTTTGTTTCTAAAGGCTTCATATCAATATACCAATAAATTATTACCATCTGAGCATTTGTATTCGATTGGTACAGATCATACAGCTAGAGGATATAAGATAGGTATTGTTTCTGCAGATTAAGGGATTTCAGGAAATGTTGAGCTTAGATATAGAAAAGAATTTAAGTCTAAAAAAATAAAAAAATTTATAAATACAGGGCAAATTTTTATATTTCATGATGTAACGCATTTTATTCAACATAATAAAACATCTGAAAGAAAACATCATCCTGATGCAGTTTACTTTAACAAATCAACATTGTCAGCTATTGGCATAGGTTTTAGAGCTTCCCTTTTTTGGGATCTTTATGCTGAGGGTACTGCAGAATTTCCTACAGAAAGAAGCATTTTTATAGATGGAATCAAACGAAAAAATCAACCCCTTTATAGATTTTTGTTAAGTAAGCAATTTGATTGGTAGTATGATAATAAAGCAAAAAATTATACAATATCTAAAACTTAAACTTATTACTTTTAGGTGGATTTTATTGTTAATGTTAGCTGTTGTGCTAGCATATACACAGAATAGTTTAGCAGATGATGCACAGGAAGATTCACTTGAGGATGAAGCCCAGTATGAAATACTTGAAGCCAATCAATTAGAACAAGCAATACAGCAAGAGACGGGCCATAGACTAAGTGATAATACAGATTTGACGAAGATAAAGCATGGTATGTTAACTAAGAGTGGGGACTCCCATTATATTTGGTATGCTACAAAAGATGGTCAGGAACACATACTTAGAGTAGATAAGAATATACAACAAAACAAACAAAGTCCACCTATTGTTAAAAAAGTACAATCTTCTGATATGTCTGACTTGGATCATTTTGTGCTACAAAAAAAAGTAGAGTTAGGACTAAAAAATAAAAACCATTCCACAAATACGAAAATTAATGAATCTTGGCAAAGTAGAATTCTTAATGATATAACGACATATACAAATCAAGGAGTATCTTGGGGGGATTGGTGGAATAACATATCTTCTGGGACACTTCCTCCTAATGAGGTAAGAAAGGAATACAATAGTAGAATGACACAGACAAGTAATCATCTACAGCAACATATTGACGCAATAGGAGGGCTTGAAAATCTTAAACCTGAAACTGCTAGAATGTATCAAAATATAAGAAGAGAGATTGGCAAAGTGCTTAAAAGTGCTAGTTCTGAAACAGAACAAAAATCGATATATAAAAGGAATGAGCTTAAATATGGTGATAAATATGGTCCTACTTATAAATATTTGAAGGACACAAAAGGGTATTCTCATCAAGAAATTGCTGTAAAAAGTATTGGAACTGAAGGTATAATGTTTGGGGTGGTACCTCTTGCAAATAATAAAAATGAACCTTCTGTTAAAAAGCTTTTCACTTTGCTAGACACATTTAAAAGTACGCAGAAACCGACAACACCAGCACCGAAGTCAACAACAGTGCCAACACTGGACCCAACAGCGGCACCAACGCTGGAG
>JABSSG010000015.1 GCA_013214525.1 Rickettsiales bacterium
TATATACTAATCATACCTGAAGCCTCCGGTTTTTAAGCATGCCCCTGTGAAGACAGGGGTTTGAAAATGAAACTACTATCTTCATTTAAAAATGTCTTAAATATCAATGATATTTGCGAATTTTTAAACTTGATATTAATTCTATTTTCTGTCTTTAAAACTAGGATTCTTCAAGTACGAGTAGTATACCTATCATGTTTGAAAATATGATGGAGTATTACTGTCCTTCCCACCAGTCAAAGAATGCTTCACATTTCTGTAACCCTGCTACAATATCTACTTCTTTTCTTTGGGTATCAGAATCCATAGACATTAAATGATCACATTCAGTTTTATATTGATTAATTTGGTTCTGAATATCAGGAGAAATATATTTTTGCCAAAAGTTTAATATATCCGCAAAAGCAACTCCAAGCTCTTGGTTGTTATCTAAAATGTGTAATTCTGCATATCTAACTATTAACTCTGCATATACGATGTTATCATTTGAATGATGATAACTTTCATAAATAGAATGATCCATCTTACTATCATGTCTATTTACAAAGTCCGCAGCTCTTTCTAATAAAAATATTTGAGGTTGAGTTAGGTGGTATCCTTCAACTACTAGATTTAAACTGTATTTAATCATTTCTTTCAAGGAATCTTGTAAGGACATGAAATGAAAATGGCTAATATCATTCGGGCATATATTAGAACCTATCCCTTGTGAATATACCTCGTATACATTATTAGTTACAGAATAACTATAATTATGTGAGCTATTATGATGTTCATTAAAGTAAGTTAATGATGAAGCATGGAACAAATCAATAATTGGTACTTCTTGTTTTGTGTATTCTAAGAAATCTGAGCTTGATAGATGTTTATCTAGTTTTATAGAAGCATCTTCTATTTGTATAAGGTTAAATATATAAGATAGAAAATTTCTAACTCCCATCTCATAATCTTGTAACATATCTAAAAAAAGATCTAATTTACTTGTATCAAAATTCTTAAAAATTTTTCTTAAAGTAACTTTTTCTTCTGGTTTAAGATTTAAAACCTCTCTTACTCCAACGTAGATATTATCTCCATCAAAACCTTCTTGGAATCTGTGTAAGCTTTCAGAAGAGTCATTATAAATACCATTCAATAATGTGAAATTGAAAGGCATTGATTGGCTATTATATAGTTTATTAAAACCATAATGTCCCATTTCATGCATTGTTACTGAAGCTAATGAGAAACATTCTGATTTTTTGTAATTGCTACCAACTTCAACAACATTAGTATAAAGATTGTAATCCTCATCATAAAAGGAAGCTGTAGTAGTTTTATTACTAAATATAATTTTTAAATTATCCCCTCCAATAATGCTAAGAGTTACTATAGCCATAGTTTCTCTTACAAAATGATCGTTTGATGAAAAAAGTGGCTTATAAACATCTTGTACTTCTTCAGAGGATAAATTATCTGAATAAGTTTTTTGCAATAAAATATCGCTAATAGAGGAAATAGGCTGGTCTTGATTTAAAAGAGGGTCATCATCATGTGGGTAATGATCTTTTAGATTTATTCCTAAAGCTGTAAAATCTATGTTGTGTTCTCTAATGAAACTATCTGCCTCTTCCTTAGTGAGATAATAAGATAGTTGTTTAAAATTTTCTGTAGTAGGTGTTTTTTGACAATTTTTTTTGTTTGCCATGCTTTGTGGGTCTATTGGATCTTGCGGGCATTCCTTTTGTTTTTGAGAGCTTTGTTTATATGTTGCTAAAAAAAAGTTTTTTGCTATTTCTTTTTTAGCTGTTCTTGGTGAGTTACTTTTAAGTTTTTTTCCTATTAAGTTGTTATATAGTTCAAAAGGGTCAGAGTCCTCTTTTAAAAATTTATATACATCCAGACTAGATATATCTGCATTACTATTTAAAGCTTCTTCTAATGTAATATTAGCAGCTTTTACATCAAGATTTTCAATTATTACTCTCATTAAATTATTTAATGCTTGTGTAGCAGAATTTTGAGAAGCTAATCCATTAGCTATTATCTTAAGAGCTTTATAATCATTATCATGTAAAATATTTTCGATTATATCTTCATCAAAATACCCAATATAATCTTGTTTAATTAAAATATTTTCGATTATATCTTCATCAAAATACCCAATATAATCTTGTTTAATAGCCATTAATTCTCTAAGATTTTCATAATCTTTAAGGTGAAGTATTTGTCTAAGATAAGCCTCAAATATTCTTGAGTTTGACTTAATAGTTTTAATTTGGTTTGGATGTAAATGCTTTATTCGAATCATGGCTTTTGTACTTATTATTAGCGTTAAAAGAAGACCATACTAAAGTTTTTGATAATTTATGTCAGTATGTGAAGATTGCAAAATTTTAAGATAGAAAATAGGGCATATTTGAGGCATTTTTAAGCGAAAACAACAGCTTTATTTTCAAGCTTAAAACTAGGATTCTTCAAGTACGATTAGTATAGAAGCAGTTTATTTTATTTTTTCAATTATAGAAGAAAAATCTTCAGGGCTGTGAACAGCTAAATCAGCTAGCATCTTTCTATCTATTGCAATATCTGCAGCAAGAAGTTTACCCATGAATTTTGAATAGGTTAAGTGATGCTCGCGAGCAGCAGCATTAATTCTTTGTATCCATAAAGCTCTTAGATCTCTTTTTCTATTTCTACGATCTCTATAGGCATATGACCAAGATTTTTCTAAACGTTGAATTGCTACACTAAAACAATTTTTTGCTCTTCCTCTAAAACCTTTTGCTTGGCTACAAACTTTCTTATGTCTTCTCTTTGTAACTTTTCCTGCAGTTGCTCTTGTCATCTTATATTACTATTAAATTAAAAATTATCTGTATGGCATATATTGCTTTACTAAATTCGCATCACCTTTTTCTAAAGTAGTAGTGCCTCGGTGTGTACGAATTTGACGTTTAGTTCTCTTACGCATATTATGTCTTTTGTTTGCTTGTGTAGCTTGTACTTTGCCTGTGCCAGTAAAATGAAATCTTTTTTTAGCACCTGATTTTGTTTTTAATTTCGGCATATTATTTTGCTGCTTGTTTATTGATCTTTTTCCACGCCATAGGCACGCCCACTTCGTCTAATACTAAATCACCGCTTTCATATTGAGCAGACATGAAGTTTCTGCTTAATGAAATAAATTTAACAGGTTTTATCTTTTTTCCATTAAAAAGAAATTCTTTTTTTGTACCTTTAGCACTAGCTGCAGTTTTTGCCTTTGACATAATAATTTCGCTTAATTGAGAATAAAAATCTACTTTGTATAAGCAGTTTAGTCAAGAGTAAAATTTTATGATTTTCTTATTTTATCCTTTACCTGTATAACGTCCAGAACGTATTCGAGCTGATTTTCTAGGTATTGGAGAAGGAGTTCTTGTTGACTCTTTATATTTAGCTTGTGTTCTGGACATTTCAGTTATCATGTTTGTCATTTCAGTTAGTTTTTTAACGCTTCTATCAAATGTTTTTTTAGATTTCTTCATATGTTTTTTAGCTTTATCGATATCTTTTTGAATTTTCTGTTTTTTAGCTTCTTTACTAATATTATCTTTTAATGTTTTTATTTTATATTTTGGTATTTCTATTTCAGGAATATCTGTTTTACCTACTGTTAAATATTGTTGTTGTTCTTTCAGTTTTTTTTCGGTGTCCTTCAAGTCTTTTAGAAGTGTAAATGCTTTTTGAGCATTTGGACCTATTGTTTGACCTATTTTTTTTCTTATCCATTTTCCTGCTCTAGAACTAGTACCTATATTTTGTTCAAGAGTAGCTTTTAATTCTTTTATATCTTTTTGTATTGTTTCTAACTTTTTATTTGTTCTTGTTATTCGTTTTTCGTGTTCAATTTTCCTTTTTTTTAGAATGTCCTTAGACATTTTAAGAGTTTCTGTGTAATAGGCTAGGTTTTCTTGTTTGTCTTCATTTTGTTTTAGACGTTTTACTTTAAGTGAAGCAAGTTTGAATTTATATTTTAACGCTTGTTGTTTTCTTGTGTATTCTGATTTTTTTAATGCTCCTTGTTGAAGGTCATATTCTAGCAGTTTTGAAAGAGTATAATATTTTAAAACTTCTTGTTTTTTGAAATATTCTGATCGTGACATCATGCCTTTTTTTAATCTTAGTATTTCTTTATTTCTTTGATATCGTAAAATTGCTTTAGCTCGTAAATATTTTAATGTAGGAATTTTCTCTTTTTTCTTTTCAATGTTCGCTAGTCTTTTTTGATAGTTTGTTGTTATGAATTCTTCTGTTAGATCTTTTTTTGTATATTGTTTTAGAAGTTTTTCTTCATGTTTCTTTAAACGTTTTACTACACGCAAGGAAAATTTTAATTTGTTTTTTAATGTTCGTTTTTTCTTATCATACTCTGATTTTTGTAGTGTTCCGTGTTGCAAATTATATTCAAGCAATGTTGAATGGGCTTTATATTTTAATGCTTCTCGCTTTTTCACATATTCTGATCGTGGCATCGTATATTTTTGTAGTTTTAGGATTTCTTTGTTTCTTTGATATCCAAAAATTACTTTAGCTCGTAAATATTTTAATGTGGGAATAGTTTCTTTTTTCTTTTCAAGGCTGGTTAATTTTTTTTGATAGTTTGTTATTATAAGCTCTTTAGTTAGGGGTTTTTCTTTTGCCATATGTTGTTTACAATGAAATTACTTAAATATAATTTTAGAAAAAAAATATTAAGAAATAATGAAAATTAGAGTAAGCTTCAGCAAGAATAAGAGTTTTGAGAAAATCTTTATTTACAGATCTAATAATACATTAGGAATATTTTTATGTAGGTTTTAAACTTGAAAGTTTTAGTTTTCAGGTGTGGTGAGTGTAATTTACTCCCCAAAGGTTTTTTAACTTTATCCAAGCTTTATATTTGGCTATACGAATTTTGCACCAGTTTTTTTCTGTGCATTTTAAAACCCTTACTCTTACTCTTGGTTCTAGTTTTATGATTTTCCTAGATTTAGGATTTGCCATAGCATAGCCGATAATTGGGTTATTATTCTTTTTATTTGCAATAATAATACCATACATATATCTTGTGCTTATCATTGGTGCTTGTAGCCATCCTTGGTGGCCTGCAATATCTTCAACTTTAATCCACTGATAAAAACTAGTAAGAAATTTTAAAGGTTCTCCCTTGCTATGTATAGTCCAATTTATTGGGTATCTACCGCTTGGTCCAGCTCTTAAATTAACTTGATTTGCACGAAGATAGATAAATTTATGTTTTTTATGAATTCTAGAAAGCTGTAAAGTTTGTTGTGAAACTTTATGGGTATGGCTTATATGATTGGTTGAATTTTTTCCATAACTACACAAGGAAGATAAGCATATTATAAAAAATGATAAGAAATATATATACCCATCGGATTTGAAGATTTCGATTTTTAAGCTTGAAAATAAAGTCACTTTTTTTGCATAAAAATGTCTTGAATATCGCCAATATTCTCGAATTTTCATGCTTAATATTGACTTCATTTTCTTTCTTAAAATCTTGGACTTTCCAAGTCCAATGGGTATATACTTCACTGTTACCTTCGCTTAGATATACTCATCATGCCTGAAGAGTCCGGTGTTTTAAGATAGAAAATAGGAATATTCAGGTAAGATGAGTATATATTAATCATTTGAGTTGTTTTCAGTGATTTCACTATGTGCTGCAACATAATTGCCAAGTCTAAATTGTTCCTTTATTCTATTCACTTCATTTTCACTGATGCCAATAGATTTAAGTAAAGTTCCAGCCATTTGTAAGCCGGTCTCATATGTTTCTGGAACAACTGCGGTAACTCCTGACTGATGTAGTCCTTTTTCATGAGCTAAATCTTTTGCTCTACCTATTATAGGAATATAATCAACATGTTTTCTAATTCTTTTCGTGCATTTTCTTAAAGCTTCCTCGCTATCTACAGTAACAATTACAGATTGAGCCCTTTCTATTCCTACAGATTCAAGTAAAGTTGCATCTTCTCCTTTTCCTAAATATACAGGAAAACCTTCTTTGCGTTCGTGAATCACGTGATTAGGATCAGAATCTATAGCTAAATAATTAATTTTTTCAGCTTCTAAAACTTTTGCAACCATTTTGCCAACTCTTCCGAACCCTATAATGATTATATGTTTTTCTAGGTAAGAAGTTTCTTTTGCTATTTCTTTATTTTTCATTTTTTCTTTTTGATCTAAATAGTCGGACACTATTTCTCCAAGTATTGAAAGCAAAGGAGTTAAAGCCATAGTAAAGGTAGTAGCTATCATTAATATTTGACCAGTTTCATGTGAAAAAATGCTTTTTTTAGATGCTAAATCAAACAAGATAAAAGAAAATTCTCCACCTTGGGCAAGTAATAATCCAGCATGCATGGAATTTCCTTTGTTTAATTTAAAAGCACGGCAGAGAAGATATATTACTATAAATTTTGTTATAATAATGAGAATCGTTATTATTGCAATGTTAACTAAATTGATAACAATAAAAGAGATGTTAAATAGCATTCCAACACTCATAAAGAATAATCCTAGAAATAACCCTTTAAACGGAGCTATACTCTCTTCCGCTTGCAGTTGATATCCTGTTTCAGCAACGAGTAAACCAGCGGCAAAAGCTCCAAGACCAGTAGATAAGCCCATTTTCTGGGTTAGCAAAGCTGAAGCTAATACAATAAGCAATGTGCTTGCGACAAACAAATCATTATCCCTAAAGCTTGGTTTTATGATTGCAAACATTGGTCGTAACAATAATCTTCCTACAATAAAAATTACAGCTAGTGCTATTAAGGCTTTTGTTAAAGCACTTCCTAGTACTATACCAATATTCATGCTTTTTTGGCTTACAAGTAATGGTACTAATACAAGAAGTGGTACTACAGCAAAGTCTTGCATTAATAAAATCGCAATCGAAACTCTTCCTACTTGAGAAGATTGCCTTCTTCGCTCTAATAAAACTTGTAAAACTATTGCAGTTGAAGATAAAGCTATACCAGATGCAATAACAATTGCAGGAGCCATATCTTGTAGGTAATATATTAAAGCAAGTCCAATTAGGAGACCAGTAATACTTAGTTGCAATCCTCCTAACCCAAAGATATATACTCTCATCGCTTTTAGTCGTTCAAAAGACATTTCTAAACCAATTGCAAAAAGCAAAAATATTATACCAAGTTCACCAAAAACTTCAGTGTCCCTAGAGTTTAGTAATTGAAACCAACCATTTTCTCCTATTAGAGCACCTGCAACAAAATACCCAAGCACAGGACTCAAATGAAATTTTTTGAATAGTGCCACTATAAAAACAGCAGCAACAAGCAAATAAATAATATTATTTAAGAATGATATATCATGCATATATGTAAAACCTCCCTATCAATAATAGAGATGTTAAAACAAAAATTAAACCAAAATATATAATTTTTTGTGATGCTGTAGGATTTGAATAAGTAGAATCGTTTGTTTTGACATCTAAAATTATTCTATTATGTTTATAAAAATCGGAACCTTTAAATATAACAAGTAAGTAAATTACAACATGGATAAAGCTACAGTCATTAAAGTTGCAAAACTTACAAGAATAAAAATTAATGAAAGTAAAATAAATCATTATGTTCAAGAATTATCCAACATCATGGAAGTAATAGAAGAGTTAAAGACTGCTGATGTGGAAGGGTTAGAACCTCTTGTTAATGTTAGTGAATTTGAATTGCCAAAAAGAAAGGATAAAGTTACGGATGGCAATTGTGCTGATAAAATTTTGAAGAATGCTCCTAAACAAAAATTTGATTATTTTGCTGTACCAAAAGTTATAGAGTAATTAATTATGACATTAAATAATTTAACAATTACTGATGCAATTAAAGGATTAAAAGAAAAGAAATTTTCTTGTGTAGAATTAGTTGAGGCACATATAAACACAATAGAAAAAAATAAATCTTTAAATGCTTTAATTACAAATACTTTTGATTTAGCACGTAAAAAGGCTGAAGAATCTGATAAAAGAATTTTAAACGGAGAGGAGCAAAAATTAGAAGGCATTCCCATTGCTATAAAAGATATTTTTTGCACTGAAAATATTAAAACAACTTGTGCTTCAAAGATACTTGAAAATTTTATACCAACTTATGAATCAACAGTAACAAAAAAATTATTTTCTTCTGGAGCAATAATGCTTGGCAAGGCTAATTTAGATGAATTTGCTATGGGTTCAGCTAATATTTATAGTCATTTTGGCGAAGTTATAAATCCGTGGAAAAAAAATGGTAGTAGTGAAAATTTAATACCTGGTGGTTCATCTGGTGGTTCTGCAGCTGCAGTTGCAGCAAAAATGAGCATGGGGGCAACAGGAACAGATACTGGGGGGTCTGTTCGTCAGCCAGCAGCTTTATGTGGTATTGTTGGTTTTAAACCTTCATATGGTAGATGTTCAAGATATGGAATAGTAGCATTTGCAAGTTCTTTAGATCAAGCAGGTATTTTTGCTCGTACAGTAAGTGATACAGCAATTTTATCTGAAGTTATTATGGGCCATGATCAAAAAGATTCAACATGTGCAGATCTACCAAAGCCAGATTTATCTTCTGTATTAGATAAGGGAGTTAAAGGTTTAAGAATTGGCATCCCTAAAGAATATGATACAGATAAGCTTGACCCTGAAATAAAAAAGTTATGGCAAGATACAGCAAAGGAGCTTGCTAACGAAGGGGCAGAAGTTGTACCAATCTCTCTTCCAAATACTAAATATGGCGTAGCTGCTTATTATGTTATAGCACCAGCAGAAGCTTCTTCAAATTTAAGTCGTTTTGATGGAGTAAGATATGGCTTTCGTGAATATAAAGAAGGTATGACTTTAGATGAAATGTATGAAGCAACTAGAGAGATAGGTTTTGGTACAGAGGTAGAACGACGTATGATAATTGGTACGTATGTTTTATCTGCAGAAGCTTATGATGTATATTTTGCTCATGCACAAAAAACACGTAGGTTAATTGCAAATGACTTTAAATCTGCATTTGAAAGAGTTGATGCATTACTAACTCCTGTTACAACTTCAACTGCTTGCTCAAGAAATGATAAAGATAAAATGAATCCAGTTGCAATGTATTTTAATGATGTTTTTACTATTCCTGCTAGCATGGCAGGGTTGCCAGCAATATCTATTCCTGGGCGTTTAAATAAAGAAGGCTTACCTATGGGATTGCAAATTATTGGTAAGAGATTTGATGAAGAAATGGTTTTCCGATTAGCAAGAAATTTAGAAAAATATTTTAATTTTAATTCATCACCAACAGGTTTTTGATATGGTTTTAAACAAAAAACATGAATGGGAAACTGTTATTGGGCTTGAAATACATGCTCAGGTAAGTTCAAAGACTAAATTGTTTTCAGGTGCTTCCACTCAATATGGAGGGGCTCCAAATAGTCAAGTGTCGCTTGTAGATGCTGCATTTCCTGGCATGCTTCCAGTATTAAATGAATTTTGCATTGAACAGGCAGTGAAAACAGGGCTTGCTTTAAATGGAGAAATTAACAAAGTATCTGTATTTGATCGTAAACATTATTTTTATGCTGATTTGCCACAAGGTTACCAAATTTCACAATTTCATAAGCCGATAGTTGAAAAGGGAATTCTCGAAATTGATTTGCCAGGTGAATCTGTAAAAAATATTAACATTAATAGAATCCACCTAGAACAAGATGCAGGCAAGAGTTTTCATGATCAAAGTCCTGAGTATAGTTTTATCGATTTAAATCGCTGTGGTATTGCATTGATGGAAATTGTTACTGATCCAGATTTTAGATCTGCGGCAGAAGTTGGAGAGTTTTTAAAAAAACTTAGGAGTATTTTAAGATATCTTGATACATGTGATGGCAATATGGAACAGGGATCTCTTAGATGTGATGCTAATGTTTCAGTAAGAAAGCATGGAGAACCATTTGGTACTCGTTGTGAAATTAAAAATTTAAACTCCATAAGAAATGTTATGTTAGCTATTGAACATGAAGTAGAACGTCAGATAGATATTATTGAAAATGGTGATAAGGTAAAACAAGAAACACGTCTTTTTGATGTTGGAACTGGTACTACTAGAACTTTGAGAAGCAAAGAACAAGTTGAAGATTACCGATATTTTCCTGATCCAGATTTATTACCTGTAAAAATCTCAGATGAATATATAGCCAAAATAAAAGCTACTTTGCCAGAGCTTCCTGACCATAAAAAACATCGTTATATTGATGAGTTTGAGTTATCGAGAGATAGTGCTATTCTGCTTTCAAGTGATAGAGATGTAGCATGTTATTTTGAGGAAGTAGCAAAAGAAGTAAAACCTAAACTTGCTGCAAATTGGATAGTTGCTGAATTATTTGGTAGGTTAAATAAGGCAGGACAAACCTTACAGGAATGTAAAGTAACAGCCAAACAACTTGCAAATTTAATTCAGCAAATAGAAAAGGGTATTATTTCAGGGAAGATAGCTAAGGAAGTATTTGATGAAATGTTTGAAAATGGTACAGATGCTGAGAAAATTATAGAAAATAAAGGACTAAAACAAATCTCTGACCCAGCTTCTATAGAAAAACTCGTTGAACAAGTTATTAATGAACATCCAGATAAAGTAGTTCAATACAAATCTGGCAAAGACAGATTATTTGGTTTTTTTGTTGGTCAAATAATGAAAGCATCAAATGGCAAAGTAAACCCACAACTTGTAAATGAGTTTCTAAAATCAAAGCTTAATTCCTAAATAAATAATAGCTAGCGGTGCCTAAAATGCATTGCTAAGTTATTTTTTAATTACTCACAACTCCAACTATGAGTTTAATTTTTGATGCAAAGTAATAACTCTTACTTAAAATAATCCTCTATTCCTACATAAAAATTGCTATTTTTCGCTAAAAACATTTTAAAAATCTAAAATCTTTTTAATCCATAATTAGAATTTGTATTGTTACAAATATCAATTCAGATTTCTACTGTTGGAAAACACAATAAGATTCATTCGTTATATTAACATATATAAATTAAAGCTGATAACTTTAATCATTTTTTAATATGTTTGAGCAATAATTTATAACTGATAAATAGATTAGATAAAGTATGCCAGGATTTAAATTTTCGGACTACAGGATAGAAGATATATACAACCAAGTGTGGGTTCGATATGGGTATGCTAGTCTCAAGAAACCACCAAATTTTAGAGAACACTCCAAAATAGTTGCTAATAGTGTAAAATTTGCAGGTGATGGCACTAGAGCCAAGATATCTAAATTAATAGAAGAACTTAAGGAAGGAAAGATAAAAGTTAGTGGTAGAAAAATTGTAAAAGTAAAACAAAAACTTAAAAGGTCTAGAAGTACAAAAGCACAAGAAGCAACGCCAGTGAATACTATTAGTGCTAGAGAAAGAAAAGACGAGAGAAAAAGAAGAGAAGGCCAGATAAATGATTTATATAATCAAGTGTGGGCTCAGCAGTATAATAGTAGAAGTGATTTGCCATCTAATTTTAGGAAAGATGCTCGAGCAGAAGTTATAAAAAAACTTTTAAGTAAAGACAGTATAACTAGAGAGCAAGTACATCAACTGATAGAAAAATTCAGAGTAACAAAAACAAGAGCAAAACTTAGAAAGTCTAAGAGTATAAGGAAGAGGAGAATAGAAGAAGCAACGCCAGTGAAAGCTGTTAGTTCTAGAGAAGAGGAAGATAGGAGAAAAATAAGAGAAGGACAAATAGACGATTTATATAATCAAGTATGGGCTCAAGAAGGATATAATCGTATGAGTGGTTTGCCATCTAATTTTAAAAGAGATTCTCGAGAAATAGTTATAAAAAAACTTTTAAATGAGGATGGTGTAACTAGAGAGCAAGTGCACGATCTAATGGAAAGATTTAGAGAAGGAAAAATAGAAATTAAGCATGGAAAAGTTGTGCCAGTAAAAGCAAAACGTAAAAAATCAACAGGTACAAGGAAAAGAAAAGTAGCAGAGGTAATACCAGTAAAATCTGCAAGAGAAATAGCAGCAGAAGAAAGAAAGAGAGCAAGAGCAATAAAAGAAAGAAGAAGAGTTGAAAAACAAAAAGGGGAACTAGAAGAAAAAACTACAGAACTTCTTACAAGAATAAATGATTTAATTAAAAGGAATCAAGTGATAGAAAATACAATAATAAAACAAAGTAGAGATACCCCAAATGCAGAATTAGATCAATTAGTGCAATCTATCAATAAGGAAGAAAACACAAAGAATCTAAAAACTCTCAAGCGTTTTATTACTAAAAGTAAAAAAAAGTGGTTAGTATCTGGCTATCTAGATAATTATCAAAAACTATTACAGGGGTGGAGCAGAACAGCAACAGGATATGCTGACAGTATGGGTAAACATGAGGTATCATATCGTGGTATTATGACAGGAGGAGTAGTGCAAGAAAAATCCTCTTTAAGAAAATCTAAAAGAAAGAAAAAGGTAAGGACGCCAGCACCAGTAAGATCTTCACCAATAGCAACAAATGTGGTTGAACGAAGTCTTAATAGAAGTAGCAAATTAAAAGAAGAATTTACTAATTTATTAGACTTATTACAAGACCAACAAAGAAGTATGCAAAAGAAACAAAAAGAATGTCAAATTGCATTAGAACATGCAGATAAGTTAGGTCTTATAAATGCTGATAAGGAAGGTGAGCATTTAAGAAATCTTCAATTTGGGCTAGGAGTTTCCTTAAATAGTGTACAAGATTTGATAGATGATGTAATAGATATTGTTGAGAAAATAAAATTGGGTAAAAAGTTAAGCAACTCTCAACAAACACCAGAATATTTCAAGAAATTACTAGACTTGCATAAGAATGACTTCAATAAGACTGCGGACTCTATAAAATCAAGAGTGACTCATCTGGAAACAGGAGTGGTACGAGAAGAGCCGGTTACATCTAAAAAAACAGCAAAACAGTTAGGAAAGATATTAGAAAAAGAAAATGGACGACTTACCGACATGGTGCAATCTATGCTAAAAGATTATGATTCTTTAGAAAGCAGAATGAATGATGATCGTGAAAATGGTACAACAAAAAACGTAATGAAGCGAGTAGAGTGTATTCAACGACTATTTGCTAATAGAGAAGTATTACAAAATCACTATCAGGGATTAGTAGGTCAAAAATCAGTATTAGAAGAATACAAGGAATTATTAAAGAAAACCGAGAAAGATTCAGAAGAATATAGAAGAATATCAAGTGAATTTGAGGCAGGAATTGAATCTTTACGAAAAATGACAGGTTTTATTGAAGGGTTTTCTATCAACCTAAAAGAGTTAGGGAAAATAGTAACAGAAATGGAGGAAAATACAAAGAAAGATATAGAGCTAGAAAAATTAAGGATAGAAAGATTAGCTACTATAAAAGAATATTATACATTATCAAATGAGTTATTGAGTGGATTAAGAAAACGGGAATTTAGAGTACAATCTTTGATACAAAGTAATAGAGATTTACTAGAAACTATTCCTAAAAGAGATTTAAAACCAAGAATAAAAAGTAAGTATCTTGTACAGTGTAAACAGGCTTTACAGGATTTGGCAAGATATCAAACGCAGTTACAGAAGCAACAAGACCACGTTAAAGAGTATCGAGAAAAATTAAAAGTACCTGTTTCGAAGTGGACAGAAGATTATGAAGCAGGATTGGATAAGTATCATGAAAATTTTGAAGATTATTTTGATAATTTAGAATATAGAAAGAATGATATAGAACGCCTTACTAAAGAGGCAGAAGAAATTAAGTCAACAATGACAAAAGCTATGTTTGATCGTGCAGATAAAGCTATAAAGTTATTAGGGGAGCAACAGGATAAGTATTATAGAAGAATGAAATCTCAGTTAGATGAAATAGATTCTATATTAGATAGTGGTGAAACAGTTGTATCACCTATAACACCACATAAAGACCGTTCAATAGCATTAGAGGATGAGCGCACAGCTGTTATTGAGAGAAAACCTGAAATACCATTAGAATCTCCTCCAAAAAGAAAAGAGCCTTTTAGGAATATGCGTCATATGATTACTAGAAAGGATACAGTACACACAGAGTTAGCAGAGGTAAAGAAAAGAGCTACTAAATTACGAAGAAAATTAGCATCAGCAAGAAAAGTAATACGAGTAGGAGAAAATGAAGTAGAGGAAATAGGAACTGAACTGGAACTCGAAAGGGATCAGGTAATATGGCTTAGAGAGCAACTTGCTCAAATAACTGAGGAAGGGTTAGACTATAAAAAAGAAATAGCTGAGTTACAAGACCGATTAACAAAATCAGAAGCTGCAAAGGAATTGTCAGGGCAAGAAGTAGTTAAATTACAAGAGCAACTAAGAACAGCAGAAGCTGCAAGAAATGAAATAGCAATAAAGATGGAAGAAGCATTAGTAGATCTAACTGCAAGAAGGGAAGAATTCGTTTCTGCTTTAGACGTTAAAGAGCAAGAACTAGCAGAAGTAAAAAGGATAGCAAGAGAAGCAGAAACACGTCATAAACAAGATTTGGATACTGCAAAAAGAACAATACAAGCAAGACTAAAAAAACAGTACGAAAGAGCTTATAGGAAACTGAAAGATAAACATGAGAAAGAAATAGTAAATCTTTTAGATACAAAAAAGAGAGAATTAGAGGAGGCAAGAAGATCATCTTCATCAGAGTTAGATATTAAAATAAAGGAATTAGAAGATTCAGAAGCTGCACGAAAAGCAGCGGTAGAAAAAGTAGCAGCAATACAAAAAAAATTACTTGCTAGCGAAGAAAAACTAACTACAGATTTAGATGTTGCAAAAAGAGAGCTAGAAAAACTAAAGATACGTCATAAACGAGACTTAGAAATTACAAGAGGAACTGTAGAAAAAGAACTAAGAAAGCAATATGAAGCTTCTAATACAGAACTAGAAGATAGGTATCAAGCAGAAATAACAGCCATACAAAGAGAGTTAGCTGCAAAAGAAGAAGAATTAGCATTAATAAGAAAATCAACAGAAGAAGAAGTAGCAACAATAAGAGGAAAATTAACTACTAGGGAAAAAAAACTAACTGCAGATTTAGATGCTAAAAAAAGAGAATTATCAGAACTAAAAGCACGTCATAAACAGGATTTAAAAGTTGCCAAAAAAATAGTAACAGAAGAACTAAATAGAAGATTAAATGCAGCTAAAAGCGATCTTCTAAAGCGTCAAAGCAGGTTAAGAGATAAAATAATATCTATACAAAAACAACGAAAAAGGGAATTAGCTGCAAAAGATAAAGCATTGAAATTAGCAGAAAAAAGATTAACTGCAAGAGAAGAAGAGTTAGCTGCAATTCTAGGAACTAAAAAGAAAGAATTAACAGAATTAAAAATACGTCATAAACAAGAATTAGAAGAAGCAAGAAAAGCCATAGAAGCGAATCTGAGAGAGGAATATGAAAAATCTTATGCAAAAATGGATACTGTATATGGTAAACGAATATCAGCTTTACAAAGAGAGTTAGCATCACCACCAGAGATGGCTTCTGAAAGAAGAATAGTAAAAAGACAAAAAGCAGGAGCAGTTGTAAAAGCTCCAACATCTGTAGAAGTAAGTAATGCAGAATCTTTATTTAAAGACTTATCTAATGAATTTAATGTAGATA
>JABSSG010000016.1 GCA_013214525.1 Rickettsiales bacterium
ACGAGTGTCTAAATCTATATAGAGTTTATCAAACCTTAATACTGATTCCACATGACCTTTAGACCTTCTAGCAATGGCTTGTATCCTTGCGATCAACTCTCCTCTATCAAAAGGCTTAGTTAAATAATCATCTGCTCCTAAACCAAGACCTTTTATCTTTTGCTCTACATGAGATAAGCCTGATAATATTAAGATAGGAACTCTTATTTTCGCAGATCTTAGTCTTAGGAGTACTTCAAACCCATCTATATCTGGAAGCATCAAATCTAATAGTAGCAAATCGTAGTAACAAAACTTTGCCATCTCCAGCCCTTGTCCTCCTGTTTCTGCAATATCACATACAATCCCCTCAGGTTGTAACGCTAATTTAATTGATCGAGCGGTTGCATTATCATCTTTAATTAGTAATACTTTCATTTTCTTCATTTATTTCATTAAGGGTTAACAATCTACTATAAAGTAGTTAATAAAAGGTTAACAAAAATACAATAAGTGAAAAAAAACTAAGAAATCTTCTAGCAACCCAAATCTTTTGATAATGAATCAAAATCTAACTGCTCTTTTAAAGGAAAAAACTTTAAGTGAGTTATATCTTCAATTTTACTTAGACTGCTTTGATACTTACAAAAGTCTTCTTGTTTGGCTACTCCTTGAGGAAAGAGAAACTGTGACATCTTTAAACCGCCACCCTCTTTAACCGCCACAATCTTAAAATAACCATTTGGCATTATGCTCTCTATCCTCTGTGCAGGTAGTACACATGGTGGCTCGCCTGTATAATACGTACCAGTTATAACAAAGACTTCCCTACCCTTTCTGGCTATATTCCGCACTGCCGACTCAAGCCTTACCCAAGATCCTCGATTCAAAGATGACTTCTGAGGAGTAATGTTTGACAAATAGTTTGTAACTTCCCACTTTCCAGTATTGCCAAAGCTTGCAAGAGGAGCTTGATGACCTCTATCAACATCGCATTTTGCATTAGCACCCTTATAGTCACTAGGAATTAAAGTGAACTGATTAGATATTTTGGGATCTTTTTTCCATCTTCGTGTTGCATCACCGCCAATATTTGCCTTCACTACTTTGTATGCAACCCAGTCGGCAAATTTAGTTTTCTTGTTAGAACTCAAAATTAAGATCCCATGATCCACTAAGATATTATTTTCCTCAGCACCTGCTTTAAAAGGACAACCATACAAACACAAATTACTTTGTATTATGCTTTTTTCACGCTGTGTATGATTATTTCCATTATTGTTGCTATTTGTGCTACTATCTGTTTCAGTACAAGCAACGCTTGCCAGCAATAAAAATACTAGTCCATATTGTTTGAATATTTTCATAGATTATCACCCTCAAAAGATTTTTCCTGTATACTACCATCAGGAAAACAAAATGCACCACAAAATCTTAACACAGGTCTCTTCAAGCAATCACCTCAGAAGCTTTTGTTTGAATGTTGTGCTTTTTTAAGTATGTATACAGAGTTTGTCTACTGATATTGAAATCACAAACGATATCAATTTTTCTATGACCATGTTTGATGCATTTTGCTATTGTGGCAATATCTTCTCAGACAATTTACATTAATCTTTGGGTTGTTCTTCGTACCAAGTTAGTATCCTACTTCACAAGAAACACCGTCGTAAGAACCCTATTATATTTAATATTTTTTTATCCCCTTTCCATTGCTTGTAACATCAAACTTTTGGAATTTATCTTGGTCGATAATATCAGTTGTCGCCTGCTCTTTTTACTACACAATACAACCTTATATGATATAGTGAGCAATACAAAGGTATCAAAATCCAAAACAAACCTGTGGACTGAAGTTTACTACATAGTAATAGCTGGGTTACCAGACTTTCCTTCGGAATCACAAAAAGAATTAGAAAATAAACAAGACAAAACTATATGTTAACTCAAATAGAAGAACAATTTGTTGAAGAACTTCAATCTGATTTGAAAAAGTCTAAAGTCCGCTGTCAAAAATGGGAACATGAAGGCATAAAACATTTACTGGAAGACACTGCTACTAAAGAAATGGAGATAATAAACAGATTTATTTCTGGAATGGATATATTTTGTGAAAAAATAAATTTTTTAGTAAAAGTTATGCCTACAACCTTTACATCAAGAGAAACCATAAATCTTTATGAGCCAGAATTTTTGAAAATCCTTGAACTAGACGAAGAGTTACAAGGGGCGGCTTCAATAATTCATCTCAAGTGTGAAGAATACGCATCAAGAGAAGAACTGTTTCTACCAGAACCGTTTTGCAACCCAATACATGGAGAACTGTAAAAAAAACTACAACTACTCAAGAATCTATGACATCACAATAGTTTTCTGATTTGCCCACAACACCTCTTTCATATATTTTATTTTTACAATAAGCATTAATTGTTTTTTCTATTGATTCCTTTTCCTCGCTATCGATCCAAAGCCCCCATCTAGTCTTAATGATCAACCAATCAAAAATATACTCACAAACATAGTCTTGATTCTTAGGCAGCCACTTTGAAGGGTCTTTTTGCCCCTTCTCTCTGTTTGCTCCTTTGGAAACAGCGATCAATTCCTCCTTGTGTTGTAAATGATTCGCATACTGCTTTTTCCTCTCCTTATTCCAATAACACGCTCCTGATCTATGAGCTTCACCAAGTGGCACAAGATGATCAATATCTAAGTCTTTGGGATCATCAAAAAGCCTGTCTGTATATGAACCATACCAACGCCCACTCTCAACTTTCTTCGCACTTGGCTTAATGGTTGGCATAATCAAGCTTTCTTCAATCAAAACCTTCTGACGAGTATCATATCCACCCCTTTCTTGCTTGATCCAATGCTTGTAGTCTTTTCTTGAATATTTGATCTTACAGTCTTCAGATATCTGCAAATTATTTAACATTTCTTGTAGTTCCTTTGTCTCAAAGGAAGCCACAGACATTATTTTAGTAAAGAAGAAAAAGATAAAAAACATATTGTAGATTGTTTTTCTATTTCGGTCGCGACCGCGACCGACTGTCTAATATTCTAAGACAACACAACTTGGATTTCTTTAAGCAACTTATCTTTCTTCTCTTGTGATACACTGCTCATGCGGTTTGTGTCAATGCAGATACGCTCTTCATCAAGCACCACTTTTAAAATAACTTTTCTTTTCTTTTTTGGATTAGAATTCCGTGACTGATTTGAGTTCTTGTTCTTAACTTGATAATGCTGTTCTACTAATTCTAACATTTGCGTTGTTTCTTTCATCTTAGAAAGTTCTCTAAAGAAATCACGATTACTTATATTTCTAGATAACAATGTATTCTTTACTTCAAGAGGCAGTTTCAACAAACCTATAGTTTCAGTTATAACAGACTTTGAGCTACCCACTTTCTTAGCGATATCAGCATAGGAGGTACATATACCTTCCTCTAGAAGTTGTTGATACGCCTTTGCAAGCTCTAAAGGATGTAAATCCTCTCTTTGAATATTTTCTATAATAGCAATTTCAGCAGCATTCTTATAATCATGAATAATAATGCAAGGAACTCTCTCAAGCTCAGCAATTTTAGCCGCTCTTAATCTTCTTTCCCCACTTACAACCTGATATCTGTTAGGTGTGTCTTTGTCTGCAATTATCGTAAGTGGCTGTCTAATTCCATGAATCCTTATAGTCTCAGCCATCTCCTGTAATGCTTCTTGATTAAAGTATTTCCTAGATTGTTTATAAAAGGGAACTAATTTATTAATATCAATATTGTAATACTCTCCTCTATGTCCTTCAGTAAAAACACTGGGTCTATTTTTGCTCTTTATCACTCCCTCAGAGGGATACCTTATTTTAGCTTTATCAAACTTCATTTTTTACCTTCTCATTCTGTTCTGAAACCGCCACAACCTTATTTTCAAGAGCATTTTCTACCAGCTCATTTACCAAATCTCTAATATCTTCTAAAGCAATTGATTTAGTATTAGAAAATGCATGTATTGGTAAGCTTTTTTTAGCAGAAATATTAAATTCTTCGCACTTCCGTATTAAAGACTCTGTGACTAGCTCTTTATATGTGTGCCTCAATGACCCTAAAGCCTCTTGTGCTGTTACAGTTTTGGATTCATATTTATTTGGTATAATACAATAATTAACCTGATGCTCCATTGCAGAGGAAAAGGTCTTTATCTCCTCTATCAATAAATCAAGACCTTTTAGACTGTAAGGTTGCGTTTCACATACTATATTAAGTCTGTGTGCTGCATATGTAGCACTATGATTAAGCACACTAATAGTAGGATTTGTGTCTATTAGAATAAAGTCATATTTATTTTTTACAGGCTCTAAAGATCTATCTAATATCCTTTCTCTCCCTGGTTTTTGAGATAAGGGCAACTCTATCTTAGTCATAGAAAGGTTTGAGGGGACAATGTCTAACCCAGGATATACTGGTTTTATTACTTCATTTATTTGTAAGTTATTAATTAAAACATCATACAACGTAAGATCGTCAGAATACTCATTAAACCCCAAAGATGCAGATAGGTGTGCCTGTGGATCACAGTCTATAGCTAACACAGAAAACCCCAATAATGTCAAGTGTACTGCGGTTTGATGGCAAATGCTTGTTTTACCAGTACCACCTTTAAAATTAAAGAAAACTTGAATTTTTTCCCTAATCTTTCCTTGTTTCATAGAAAGCTCTTTTATGGCTTTCCTCGTCTCATCAAAAGAATAGCGTTTTCTGCTATTACCAAACTCTTTAATAAATGGGATATTTTGCTCGTTCATATACCTCGAAACAGTGGAGGTGGTTTGACTTGAGAGAAAACTTATCATTTTCTGATTAAAAGTAATCGTGCTTAAATCTTGTTTCATTCAAAACCTTAATTGAATTAAGTTTAATATAGCATGAACATATTATACGCGTAAAGCTATTTCTTCTCACAACAAAGAATTACACCTCTTGCAACAAAATTACCACAAATCGATTTTTTTTGTTGCACTTAAATTTTTATGTTATTAGTATTAAAAATACATAAGGTCTATAGAATTGCTTCCAAAGTAAGTTTTTACTGCCATTTGTTTTGGTTGGGAGCTTTTCAATAGATTTGTGGGGAAAAAACCAATAAAGAAAATGATGACGTAGTAGAAATATTTTTAATTAAAAAATAAGGTGCGAAAACGCACCCTACCTTTATTATATATCACTTTTCATTGTAGGGATGTTATTGTCTTTTGTCAAGAAGATAAGCGTTTTTGCACATTCTGTGTTAATTTAATTATGGAGTGTGTTATGAATACAACCAGCAATATTTTAATATTAAATCCACGATTAGCCGAAATAGTGGGACTTAATGAGTCCATTGTTTTACAACAGTTATATTACTGGCAAAGTAAATATAACCAAGATAAATGGATTTACAATTCATACCAAGATTGGAAAAAGCAATTTAGTTTTTGGTCTATTAGAACAATTAGAAGAATTTTTGCTTCTTTAGAAGAGCAGGGCTTTATTAAGTCTAAAAAAGCTAAGTATTGTAAGTTTTATCGTTTAGTTTTTGAGAAAATAAAAAATTTTTTATCTTCTCAAGAGTGTCCAAGTAGTCCAGTAAGAGTGGACAAAATGGACACTCTATATACAAAGACTACAACAAAAACTAACCATAATAACTCTCTCTCCCTATATCCCTCTCTCTCATCTAAAAGATCTACTGAAAAAATAGAAGAAGAGAAAAAAGAAAGAACTCCAAAACAAAAATATGTGAGGGAGCAGATTCTTGAGGCACAAAGTACAGCAAATAGTATGATAGAATGCTGGAATAAAGTATTTGCCAACTCTCAGAGTAAAATCAAAGCCTACTCTAATAAAAATCTCATTTTTAAATTACAAGATTTGTATACAACGAAATTCAAACACGATCTTAAAAAATGGGAATCATATGCCAAAAAAGTAGCATCAAGTAAGTTTTTGATGGGGGAAAAAAGAGAGAGCTTTAAAGCAAACTTTGCTTGGTTGCTAAAACATGAAGTAATAAATTCAATCTTGAATGGTGGGTATGGCGTAGGAGATAAAACTGTAGATATCTCAACTAACTCAGACATTCAAAAAATGGTTGAGATATGGAAGTCCAATATTGGTCTTAAAAACGAATCATTTGCACTAACCAAATTTAGAATCAAAAAGCTTAGAGAAGTTCTAAAAAGTCACTTTAATTCAGATATTGAAGAGTGGAAAAAATTTGTTGAGGATATGAAAGAAAGCACATTTTTAAATGGTGCAAATAAGAACGGCTTTAAAGCTTGTCTTAGTTGGATAATTAAAGAAGAAACTTTACTTCGAGCTAAGGAAGGAGAATTTCACAATGAAAAAGAATGGAATAAAGTAACCGAAAGACGACATTGGGAACAAAAAAGGATTCAAGCTATGGATGATTTAGAAAATAATACGGAGTTTGATTCAAGATGGAAAAATACACTCTTAGATTTAATTGAAAAAGTTGGAGTAGGGGGGTACATAAGTTGGTTTTCAAAGTTAAAGTTTGATTCGCATGAAAACAAAATTTTAGCTCTTAAAGCATCATCAGATGGACTCAAAAGTTATGTTGAAGAACGAAAAGAATTGCTGTTTGCAGTAGTAACAAAATATTTTGAGAACATTAAAGAAATATGGATTTTAGCACCTAATGAAACACGGCAAACTCGTGAAGAACAGCACCACTACAAAGAGCAAATTGATAGATTTATGAAATTAGAATTTCCTACTTGGAAAAAAGGTTTAACATTGCAGCAGAGAAGGGCAATCTGTGGCTGTGGTAATAGTGATTATGTTGGTGATTTAATGGTTAAATGGCATTTTAGGGAAGAGGTATTAATTCCTAGGTTGCAAAAAGAAGGTATTATTGCATGAAGTTCTATTAGTAGTTTTGCCGAGATTCTATTAGTAATATTGCGAGGTTTCTATTGGTAATTTTGCCTAATTTCTGAAAATTCAAGCAACAAATTATTCACATTAGCTCTTTTTGTAGTAACTTATTTTTTATGCAATGGGTAGCATATTTGGTATCTAGTTTCTCTTGCTCTCTGGAATAAAAGTAAATGTCCCAGATAACTTTAAAAATATTTGATATATTTGGAATGTTAGTATGGTTTTTCAACTCATCAGCGATAAATTCCAATGTTTCTATAAATAAAGACTCATTATCTATTTCAATATCATTAGAAATATTTTCTGAGGAAACTCCATAATATAGTTCATCAAGACTTTTATCTAGGGCTTTTGCTAATTTTGCAACAGCATCGATATTAGGACTTCTTGTTTGTTCTTGCAATATGTTGCTAATGAAATTTTGTGCTAAACCTGCTTTTCTTTCTAATTTTCTGTATGAAACCCCATATTTTTTTGTAAGTCTTGTGATATTTTCTTTGAGTTTACTCATATAATTATACTGATTTTAGTGAATTTCAACTAAAAACGGTTGACATTGGCATCTTTACCATTATCATCATACATGAATCCTTGAAAAAACAAAGATTCAGATATGAAAAAAGCCTGACTCAACTAGGAGACAGGCTGATTTCAAGGAATCTGCTAAGACTCCGATTTTGCAATCTAAATCCTAGTAGATTCCTCAGAAAAAGCAAAATAAATTTAATTAAGAGGAATTACTATGTTTAACAATATTACTACATATTCAGAGACAGATAGCATTCATTGCAAAGCAGCATCTGATGATAAAACAGCAGAAAATCCAGTTTCAAAAACAATTTTAATAGTTGATGATAATGTAGAATGTGGTCAGGGAGCTGGTTTATTACTGGAATCTTTGTCTTGTAAAATAGTCACAGTTCTTAGCACCGAAGATGCAATGAAATATTTAGAAGATTATTCGAGGGATGTATATTTAATCTTATTGGACGTTAATTTCCCTAAAATGTCTGGGCTTGAATTTTTACATAAAATCAAACAAGTTAGTCATTTAAAAGATATTCCAGTGATTTTACAAAGTGGTTGCTCTGATGCAGAAATTCGACAGGGAATGGGACTAGGATCTGTTGCTTATATACAAAAGCCTTACACAAAAGAAGAGCTATATAAGGCAATCAACACGACAGATTTATTTACAAAATATCATTTCAAAACAATTAAATAGTGAGGAATTTGTTATGGTATTGAGTTTTAATAAGGTTATGTTGATAGGGTATGTGGATAATAAACCTGAAGAGAGTACTACATCTGATGGTCAAGATATGGTTTACTTTGGACTTGTGACCTATAGAACTTGGGTGAACAAAGCAGGTTATAAAAAAAGGAGGTCTGAAACGCATAAGATAATTGTGACAAATGATCGTTTTATGGTGCTTGTTAAGAATTATGTTGAAAAAAATTCTAGATTATTTATCGAAGGTAGTTTGCAGACCCAAAAATTGACTGATTCAGGTGGGACTAAAAGATTTGTATCCGCAATAGTTTTGGGGGATTATCGTTCTAAGGTAATGATTTTAGATAAAAGAGATAAAATTATTCCTGAAGAAAGAAGAGATCCACAAGAAGTATTTTCACCTTTGGTGCATGAGCAGGAGAAGCTGAGAATTTAAAAAATCGCAAAGGGAAGCATTATAGTTTAGATGTTGTCATGTCAGTGGATTATAGAGTAATGTCTGAATTAGGCGTGGTGAATATCTCGAATGTTATGATTTTAGTCAGTGTCAATTTAAGTTGTTAATTTATTTTGAAAACATAATGGTAGAAGTAAAAGAAAAATCAAAGAAATCGACGAAATATGAAATGACACATGATAAGCTTTTCAAAACTTCAATGGCAAACCCTACTATTGCAAAAGAAACGTTGCAAATGATACTACCAAAAGAAATATTAGATGCTATTGAGTTAAATAGTCTCAAGCTAGAAAAGTCTGATTTTGCAAATGTCATTTTAGGAGATGGTACTACTGATGTCCTTTTTTCTGTAAAGTGGAACAATGAAAAAGGTTATATTTTTGTTATTTTAGAACACCAGACAGAGCCTGATAAGCTTATGACATTTAGACTAATGAAATATGCATTAAGAATTTGCGATTTGTATTTGTCTCAAAACAAAGGAGCTAAATTTCCTTTGATATTTCCTTGTGTTATATATTCAGGTCATAAATCATACACAGCACCTAGAGCTTTTTGGGAAATGTTTCAAAATCCACAACAAGCAAAAAAATATTTAGCTGAACCACCTCATCTATTATCCCTGAAGGATATTGAAGACATAAATACTCGGTATAAATGCCATGCAGGATTGGTACTTATGTTAATGAATAAAGTACATGAACAAGACATATTTCCTTATCTGAAAGAGTGGTTTCCGTTATTGACAGAATTGGCTCATATGAACTTGCATGTCACCGAAGATCTGTTAAAATACCTAATCAGGTATGGGGACAGTAAAAGCCATAAAGAATTGATGCAGCTTTTTGCAGAAGCAGTCCCTGAAAAATACATAGGTAATATCATGACAATAGGCGATAGACTTAGACAAGATGCAATAGAGCAAGTTGCTTTGAACATGTTAGCAAATAATATAGAAATAGATACAATCTCTATTGCTACAAAATTATCATTTGCGGAGATAGAAGGATTGAAGAAAAGTTTAGTTGGTAATCATGACAATAGGCGATAGACTTAGACAAGATGGAATAGAGCGAGGAATAGAACAAGTTGCTTTGAATATGTTAGTCAATAACATGGAAATAGATACAATATCTATTGCTACGAAATTATCACTTGCAGAGATAAAAAGACTAAAAAAAAGTTTAGCTGATAATCATGACAATAGGCGATAGACCTAGACAGGATGGAATAGAGCAAGAAAAAGTTGCCGTTGCAAGAAAGGTGCTTCAGAAGCAAATGCAAATATCAGAAATTTTGTTTATCACTGATTTATCTGTTGCAGAAATAGAGAGCTTGAAAAAGAAGCAGAAAGCTACATAATATAAATTATTCCTATATAATCCTAATTCTCATTAAGAGAAGTCTATAGAATTGACTTTACTTATAGTTGTTACGTGGTAAGATTTACAATTGAAGTTAATGCATTAATACGTGTGCTTGGAGAGTATTTCGAAAGTAGAGTTTTGATTCCTAGATTAAAAAAAATCAGATTAAAGAGAGGCTTTTAGAATGTATTATACGAATCCTCTTATCTTAAATGGCTTAAAATTTACTCCACGAGAAGTAGATGTAATTGCATGTGTAGTTCATGCTAGAGGAGGAAAAAAGATTGCAAGTATACTTGGCATTTCTCATAGAACAGTTGAAGGATATATCCACGATATAAGATTAAAGATAAGAACTAATTCTCAAGAAGGTATTAGAGATTTTGTTGAAAGTACTCCTGAAATAAATTCTTTAAGATGGCATTATATGAATTTGCAATTATTGAATAGTATTTCAAGCAAGTTGAAATCTAAAAATATATCATGTGTGGTTAAATACGAAGGCAACACAAGATTAAAGAATATTGCAGGTTTTTTGAGAAAAGTTGGCATTCGTATTATTAACGAATCGCAGGGTGAATATTCAAGTGAGGTTTATACTATTCTTGAGTTAACACAGAAATCACCGCAAGGAACTACAAAATTTAAAGCTATATATTTTTGCTTTGATGCTACAAAACTTAATGCTTTGAATGATTCTAAGAATATTACAATTATAGATTGTTCTGGAGATGATTTAATATATGAGGCTATTTTTAAAACCCTTGCTATATTAGCACCAGATATTGTATCAGATGATGTTCTATCAAAAATGACTCAGACTAAAAATGAATTCGTAAGCTCTCGTCATTTTGCATAATCCCTATCATTTTTTACTCAAGCGAGTATTACATATGTATAAAATGTAGAAGTAAATTTTGCGTGTATACAAAAGGCAATAATAGATGCAATTATTATATGCAACAAAAAATATATATAGAATTGTATAAAATGTTGAAAATAAAAAATAAGAACTCTCTCTCCTCTTACTCCTCTCTCTTGTTAAAAAAAACAAAAAAAGAAAGAGGAGAGGGAGAAAAATATTTAAGAGGAGAAATAGATACAGTTAAAAAATTACTTTGTATCTGGAAAGAAAATATTAATTGTCAATCTAGTTTTAGGATGTCTGTTGTTAAACACAGGAGATTACTTTGTTTATTTGTGAGGCATTTTAAGTCAAGCATTCGTGAATGGAGAAAGTTTGTTTTATTTGTCAAAAAAAGCAGGTTTCTAATGGGCAAAAATCAAACAGTTTTTCAAGTGTCACTTGATTGGATTTTAGAGGAGAAAAACTTGCTTAGCATACTGAAAGATAAAAAACGGCTTGAGTATTTGAATTAATAATTGGGTTTTAAATATGTATTTTACAGAGTTAAATGGATTGAAGTTTTCTAGAAGGGAGATAGATGTGATTGCATGTGTAGTTCATTCTAGAGGAGCAAAAAAAATGGCTTGCATGTTGGGGATTTCTCCTAGAACAGTTGAAGGATATATTAGAAATATACTATTAAAGATAGGCAAGAACTCTCAAGAAAGCATTAGAGATTTTGCTGAAGATGCCCCTGAACTGAATCTTTTAAGAGAGCATTATGTAAATTTGCGAATGGGGCAACAAACTTCTACAACAAGCAGAAGTTAGAAAATAAAAAGAAAAATACCTTGAGTAAGATGAAAAATGAGCAGCCTATTATACACAATTCAAATTTTAGCTCTAAGTTTCTGCAGGATGAGGATTTGACTGCAAAAGCTATCCAATATAATAAATTGTTGGGGAAATATTCTGTGCCAGAAACATTGAGAAATACTTTAATTAGTGCAATTTTAGTATCTCTACAAGACGACAATTTTATTGATAATTTTGATCAATATAAAAAAAATATTGATTTAGTAAAGACAATGCTACGAGCTTGTTTAAATATTTTGAATAAGAATAATATTACAGATCAAAGAAAAGATATCATCTTAAGGGAATATAGTAATATTTTAAATAATCAAAAATTAATAAGCACAAGCATAAGAGATAGAGACACAAAAACTATTGTGCCTAACGTAATTTTAAAGAATTTAATAGGAGATTTAAAAAATACTATATTGCCATTTGTTAAAGAAAATGACTTTGATATATTGGGGCGTTTTTATACAGAATTTACACGATCTGCTGGTCGTGATAATAAAACTGGTCTGGTGTTAACACCTGTACATATTACTGATTTATTTTGTGAGTTGGCAGATTTGCGTTCTGATGATGTGGTCTATGATCCTTGTTGTGGTACAGGTGGTTTTCTAGTATCTGCTATGAAATACATGTTGGATAAATCTGCTAATGATATAAAAACACGCAACAAAATTAAACAGGATAGGTTAATAGGAGTAGAGGTAAGGGCGGACATGTTTACACATGCCTGTTCTAATATGATGATTAGAGGAGATGGTAGAACTAATATTTTTAATGGGGATTGTTTTGATGAATCTATTATCAATAGAGTAAAATCCTATAAGCCCAATAAAGGATTTTTAAATCCACCTTATAATGTTGGTTCAGATGGTCAGTTAGAATTTGTTGAAAATACTTTAGAATGTTTAGTCAAAGGCGGAAAATGTGTTGCTATATGTCAGATGTCTGCGGCAATTAGACAAGATAGAAAAACAATAGAAGTAAGAGAAAGATTACTAAAAAATCATAGTTTAGAAGCTGTATTTAGCATGCCAGATCGTTTGTTTTATCCAACAGGAGTTATCACATCTATATTAGTATTTACGGCACATATACCGCATGAAACTCACAAGAAAGTTTTCTTTGGATATTTTAAAGATGATGGCTATGTTGTGAAAATACGTAAAGGGAGACTAGATGATGGTTCTTGGCAAAGCAAAAGAAAACATATGCTAAGTTTATACAGTAATAATAAGCAAGAATCAGGTTTGAGCGTAGTAAAATCTATTACAGCTCAAGATGAATGGTGTGCAGAAGCTTATATGGAAACAGATTATAGTAAGCTAACAGAAGCAGATTTTGTTAGAACAATTAAAAATTATATAGTATTCCAATTTTTAAATTCATCAGATGGCTAAATTAATATCGTTAGATAAAGTCTTTAAAATAAAACCTTGTTTAAGACAAGAATTCACAAACATGGACAAGTCCGCTCAAGAGATAGCTTTTGTTACAAGAGGCAAGTTAAATAATGGTGTTGTTGGTTATGTGAAACGAATTGATAATGTTGAACCACATCCAGAAAATACAATATCGGTTTCTTGTGGTGGATGTGTGATGGCAAGTTTTCTACAGCCACAAAAATACTATATTAGTCAAGAAGTACGTTGCCTGCAGCCGATATGGAAATTAACTGAAAGTCAGCTACTTTATTATTGTATGTGCTTGGAAAATAACAAATATAGATATAATTTTGGTAGGCAAGCAGGGCGGTCATTAGGCAAATTAAAAATACCTCATCCTGATCATTTGCCTGCTTATGTTAAAGATGCAGTTGATAAAGTAAAAAAATCATTTGCAAAGTTATTAAATGTGAAAACTACTTTTGATGTTAGAAAATGGAAAGCTTTTGTCTTGAAAGACTTATTTACTATTTCTGGCACACAAGGAATTACATTTGATAAGATATTTACAACTGGCAAAGGTTCATATCCTTATGTTACCAGTCAAAAAACAAATAATGGCGTAGGGGGATTTTTTAATTTCAAAACTGAAAAAGGCAATGTTTTAATAATAGACTCTTCTGTTACTGGTTATTGCAGCTATCAAAGTAAGGATTTTTCTACAGGCGGTCATGTGCAAAAGCTACAACCAAAATTTAGCCTTAATAAAGATCTTGCTGTGTTTTTAACAACTATTTTAAATATGGAACAGTATAGATTTAGTTATGGACGCAAAGCTTCTCAAGAAAGACTTATAAATTTACAGATAAAACTACCCACAACATCGCATGGTAAACCAGATTGGCGATTTATAGAAAATTATATGAAGGAGCTTGTTTTGAATGTTAGGTTTTCTAATTAGTTATAAACACTACTAAAGCATAGTACTGATTATTATTTCACTTACATAAATTTTCTTGCAAATCACAAAGGCAATTTATACTATAAATTTTGTTGGGAGGTAGAAAATTATGTTAGATGTAAAAAAGAGATGTGCAATAGAGTTGGAGAAGATAAAGAAGGAAAAAAACATCATAAAACTGTCGTGGAGTTGCATGGATGAATTGCGTAAGGCGTTGTGTGAGTCTAAATGTAAGTCTCTTAGATTAGAAATAACAGAAGACCACTGTTGTTCTAACTTACCGCAACTATGTGATATTATCAAGAATTCCGAACTCACTTTTCTCGGTATGTGTCTACCGTCAGTACACATCAGTGGTGTACAGGTAAAGAATTTGGCTCAAGCAATCAAAGGTTCTAAGTTAAAATCTCTTATATTATCTTGTTCATTAAATGACATAACTGATGCAGGAGTAAAAGAATTAAAGGAAGCCTTTAAAGTATTAGAGTTTCTTGGGCTACATTTATCTTCACCTTACCTAGCGAGTGATCAGAGGAAATTATTGCATATGTTAAGCGATGCTGATATCAGATCTTTTATACTATTACCAAGTGATCGAACACGAGAAGAAGATTGTCCAGAACGCAGATCAAAAATTGACACCTTGCGAAAGTGTAGTAGATCGGATATTAGATGTTCGATAAAGGATTTACATGAACAAGTTGAGAGAGGTGAAAAGAAATTCTCAGACATCAAGAGTTTTATAGATGTACAGTTTGTTGATAAGAAGTTAAAAAAAAGTGATTTTAACAAAATTACTGGAGGTATATATAGTGAAGGAGATTTGAGTATAGATAGTGCTTATGGAAAATTTCTACGTGAAGTTATACCAATATGGTATTTGACTAATATAGGTGATGTGGCTTGTACAGATGTTATGATGAAAAGCAATAAAAATCGGGGTTTTGATGTTACCCTGTATGATGGTAATAAAGTAACAAATATAGAAGTAACAACAGCTCAACATGGTTTTCAGGAATGCTTGCGTAGGGAGATCGCCAATGAAGAACGCACACGAATCAATAGACGTTATAGTGATCCATTTGGTTATTGTTATACTAACGGAAAAAAGGAGAAGCAAAGAATCAAATATATTGAGGAGGGTTGCCGGGCACACGATGTATATGTAAAGTCAGCGATGGTTTCAATGTATATAATGTATGCATTTTATGATAAAATGATGAATCCAAAACCAGAATCTACAGGGATAATATTGGTTATTTATGTTACTGCGACAGAGGTGTATGCCACTAATATAAAAACCATATGTAGCAATAGTATGGTGAAAAACAACATATTCAAACAAATTTACTGTGTAGCACATAATGGTGACGTAGAAATGATAAATGTATATAAATCTCATAAAGTCAAAAGCACATAATAAAAATAACTACAATTGAACTTCTATTCTAGATATCTTTTTTGCAAACACCGAGTTGCTTTAAAAGCGGAAACAAAACAAGGGATAGTACCACTTATGGCATGTATAAGTATTTTGTTTTTGGGTAAAGTTTGCGTATATACAAGATAAAACATTGGATGTAATTGTTATAAATAAACTGATTTTGAATGAATTAAAGAGGTATTTTAGATGAGTTAGTGTGAGTTGATTCTTTAGTTAATTAATTTCGAGAGAGGAGATTAAATAACAACCAAGCATATTCAAGGGGTATTTTAAATATGTTTACAGAATCAATAATCGGAAAGTTAAAACAAACAACTGCAATATCTGCAAATATACATAACAAATACAAGAAATATTATCCAACCATCGTTATGGTTGTGTTGTTTATTATTATTATGTGTGTAAGTGAGGATTCATGGGCAGATGGTAGTACTACTGATACCAATACCATGAGTGGTAAGAACACCACTACAAGCATTGCCATTCTTGATAATTTATTGACTTTGATACAAGCGTTACTTGGTGGTGCATTTGGTAAAATAATCGCTTCAGGTCTTTTGGTGGGTGGAGTTATATCAGGCATTAAAAATCCAGGTTGGACAACAGTTAGTCTTTTTGTGAGTGCGTTAATCGTGGGCTTAATCAACGATATTGTAGACGCTATGTTTGCGATTGCAAAATTGATAAGTGGTTAGAGTAATGAATCAGCTCAGGAAATCACGGATACATAGAATGCTTGATAATCCTGCCAGATGGGGTGGCATGCCTATTGACGTTATTTTGCCTGTATTTGTGGGGTGGGGAATATTTATGTTACTTGATATGCCTATTTTGGGGATACCGATTTCTATTACTTTTGGATGGTTTTACTCAAAGGTGAAAAATGCTGGTCTTTTAAGAATGGTGCTTAGAGTTATGTATTGGTATTTGCCTTATGAGATAAGTGTGATTCGTGGAGTCTCTGGTCATATGAGGAAGTTACATATGAGGGGTAAGAAAAATGATTAAGGCAAAGATGAGACTTTACAGGGTTAAGATACATCTGTTGCTTGCGGTAATTGGATTATTGATGATTGCAAATTTATTTTTGTCTTTATCACTTTTCAGAAAAGATAATATGACAATTCTTGTGCCAACAATAAGAGACAAGATGTCTGTTGGCTTGAGTTTTGTTGATGATGAATATTTGAAATCAAGAGCAGATCAAATAATAAATACGCTTTTTTCAATTAGGAGCGAGAATGCTGATGATTCCCAAAGAGAGCTGTTAAGGCAATGTGATTCTGAATCAAAAGCAGCTTTTAAAAACCAGATTGAAAGCTTGTCTATAGATATCAGGAAACGTGGTTACTACTATGTTTTTCGTAAAAGCAGATATGAGATTGATAATAAAAAGCTTCAAGTATTAATAGGCGGAAAATTAGAAACTTACTTAAATAATGCGTTGTTTTTAGCTGTAGATAAGTTGTACAGGCTTTCATTTATAAATAGGGGCGGAGTAGTAAATTTAATTTCTTTTGAGGAGATGGGGGGATGATAGTTTTTCTAGTTTTATTTTTATTATTTTCAAAAATTAGTTTTGCAACAGAGCAGAGATTTGTTGTGAAAGATAGAGATGCAATTATAGCTGTTGCATCAAAACATGAGTTAACACATGTGGTATTTGAAGGCGATGAAGTAGCTCTTGTTTACTGTATAGGTGATCAGATTGAATATGTACAAGATGGTAGGGATTTATTTTTAAGAATTGCTACTGATAAACCTATTGTGAATAGTTTTGTTAAAACAGAAGCAGGATTTGTATATGCGATGATATTTGATCTGAAAGATATACCTGCAACGCAAATATTTGTAACCAATTCAGAATTGGAGAGGTTGCAAGAAGAGGAAAATAAAAATAGCAATTTGCTTTTAGACAGCAAAATTGCACAAATTATTCAATTTACAAAATTTCCTAAGGAATATCTGGGATATGAGTTCAAGCAAGAGGAGAAGGAATTACCCCCTTTAGGAGATCTCCATCAAATATTGGATTTAGAAGTAGAAGATGAATTCCTGTATGCACAAAAAGTAATTCTACATAATTTTGGCGATAAGCCAATTGCACTAAATAAGCGTGATTTTATAGATGGATGGCTTGCTGTGCATCTTGGAAAAGATGAGTTAAAGCCAGATGAGGAAACAATTTTAATATTAGTAGCTGAGAAAAATGAAGGAGAAATTCAATAGAATTAAGCAAGGATTTAAAGAGTGGTTTCGAGCAAAGTTTTTAGCAGATGGTGTAGATCCTATTGAGGCTCGCAAGAAGCAATGGAGACTTGGGATCATAATAGTTGGTTTTATTTTAGCTATTGTAATTTTAGCAAATTTAGGAAATTCGAGGGTAAATAATTCATCTAAAGCAAAGGCTTCGCAAAGTGCAAAAACTAAGAGTAACGCTATCGGTAATTTAAAACAAGGCGTTAAAAACGAGACGATTTGGGTTGAGACAGGTCAGAAATCTATTAAAGAGATGAAGGGTAAGCAGGATAAAGCTGAACAAGATTTCAAAGAATATAAGATACATGTAGATAAAGATAAAATCAGCAAAGAAAATTTTGTCAAGGCGTTGCAGGAAATGCGAGCAAAAATGGAAGAGGATTTTAGCAAAAAATTAGAAAAGATACTAGAAGGCATTCAGGCAAATTCTGGACAAGTAAATGGTCAAAATTTTTCAATAGGCATAAATGATTTTAGAAAGAAGAAGAAGAAAAAGTTTAAAAAATTTGGTGATTACATTCCTGCAAATAGTTATGTACGAGCAAAAATAATTGAAGGTGTAGATCAAAGTGTTGGGACAAAAGCAGCAGCAGATCCAAAAAGCGTATTGCTTAGTTTAACTGGCGATGTGATTTCTGCAGGTTTTAAGGGTAAATATTTAAAAAGTGATGTTTTAAAAGGATGTAAGCTTAGCTGTAGCACTAAAGGTGAGATATCAAGTGAGAAAGTATATGGATCACTAGTTAAACTTACTTGTGCGACAAGCCCTACAGATGTAGTTGAAATGTTTGTTAAAGGATATATCGCTGCTAAAGGTAAAGGTGGTATTAGAGGTGAAATATCCAATCATAATTTTGATTTACTACAAAAAGCTTTCTTTGCAAATTTCATTGGTGTGCTTGGGGGTGTGGCTAATCAATATGGTCAGGGAACTCAAACATTTGGTAATGGGTTCATGTTTTCAAATCAAAATAGTATCGAGAATATTTTAACACGTGGTGTGGGTAGGGGTTTGGGTAGTAGTGCAGACAGGCTTTCTAACTATTTAATTGGTGTAGCTGAGCAATATCAACCAGTTATTTCAGTGGATAATGGTATTGAGGTAACAGTGGTATTTCAAGAGGGATTTAGTTTAAGTGAGGAAGAGGATTAATGAGATTTTTAAAGATTGGTTTTGTTTCTTTTTTGATTCTGAATTTAAGTGGATGTATCTCGCCTAAATATTCTCAAAACTGGCGAGAATCAAATCCGAAGGGAATGGTTGGAGCAAGCATTGAATATGCAGATGAAAAAGCAAGGCAAAAGATAATTTTAAGTGATTTTAAACTGCGTTCAAAGGAGAGAAAGAAAACCAAGAAATCTGTGTTGCTTAATAAGCGAGATGAAAATTTTGAAATGCAACCAATAGAAAATAGAGGGTTTTAGAAATGTTATTTGAAGATGCGAAGCGATATGTGAGTCAGACGTTTGATGATTTAAATACTTGCTATGGTTTTAGGATACCTAGTGTGAAAGATTTAGAGAAGAACATTCCTGCAGAATATAATCTATTTGAATATTTGCATTATGATAAATATCTGGAAGAAGAAAAGATATTTGAGAATAAAAACACCATTGGTTTTATTTTAAGGGTACAGTCGATTAGTGGTGTTGGATCAAGTATTGAATCATCGATCACACAATTAATTTCCTATGATATACCTTGTGATTGTGTTGTACAGGTAATTAATTTTGCCTCTCCTTATATAGGGCATTTAGTAGATTACTGGGCAAGTTCTGGTGTAGATGGTGGCATATTGGGTGATCTTGTACTGAAAAGAGCTGAATTTTACAAGCAAAAAGCACTTCAAATAGATACTGAAGAAGTATGGAATTTACGAGATTTTGAAATTTATTACTGTTTTTCTTTACCGAAATCACAAAAGCAAAAATTAAACAATGTAAGAAATAAGGTCAAAAGAACGATTAAGAATATGAGTTGTGGGGTCTTAGATGTAGGTCTTACAGAATTTACTTCTTTATGGTTTAAAATATTTGCTCCGAATTCTGATCCTTTGCTGGAATTTACTACAAACAAAGTAACAAATGCACTTATCTCAGATTGTGTTTTAACACAAGCAGGGCAGTGTAATATTTCTGAATCACGAGGCAAAAGATTCAAATATTTAATTTTTGAAGTAACTGAATATCCAGAATCAAGAAGCATTGAAGACAGCATTAATTATGTAGGAGATTTCCATACAGGAAGAGGTTTGCCATTTCCATTTTGGCTAAGCTTTGGATTTAGTTTAGATAGTATTGAGGCATCTAAAAGAAAGGCAAATGCAAAAAGATTTACAAAAGTTTCAACAGCAGACAGTAGAAGTTTTACTTTATTTCCAGGTGCTGCTGAAGAGTTAGAGGAATGGGATGATGCTTCACGTGAGGTGAAGAAGGGAAAGAGGTTAAGCAAACTGGCTTTATTCGTTGTGGCACGTATAGATGATAGTGTGGATATAGAGGATGCAAAGCAGACTGTTAAAGATCATTTTTTCAAAGATGGTTTTGAATTAAATTTTGTCGTAAATGATACGGCAAATACGATATTTAAAACTATTCCTTTTGGTATGGGGGAAAACTGGAAAAATGTGTGTGGTCAACAAGGAATTGCCCAAACAAAATTAAGCAATGCCTGTGTTAATTTACTGCCAATTTTTGCAGATGATCAAAACTATAGAGATTCTCTGATGACTCTTATGGGGAGAAGAGGGCAGATAAGTTTTTGGGATTGTTTTGATGATCAAGGAATACGTCCTATGGGTGGTTATGGAGTTAGCATGATTGGGCTAACTGGTACTGGTAAATCAGTTTTAATGAATGAATATATTGTTTGTACTCTTAGGAAAAAAGGAAAAGTAGTTGTTGTTGACGATGGGCGTAGTTTTAAAAATTCTTGTTTATTGCTTGGAGGAGATTTTATTGATTTTGCTGACAAGAGTTTTTGTTTAAATCCTTTTTCTTTATATAAGGTTAAAAAAACAGATGAAAATATTGCTGAGTATAGGGCTAATTTTGAAGAACCTTTAATAAGGCTGATACTTTCAATAGTTTGCATGATACTAAATATAGATGTTAATGATAAAAGCAGTCCTGAGATAGGAGAATATAGAAGCATACTTACTCAAGCTATTAATAGTGTTTTAAGTGAAAAGGGGGATCAAGGTGGTTTTAAGGATATAAGAGATGCTTTGTTATATGACAAAAATATTAGAACATATCAAAATCAAGATAAGACTGAGAGAATGGCTTTTATGCTTAAGGAATATTCTGTAGGTAGATATGCAGAAATATTTAACGGCAAATCAGATTTAAAAATCACAAGTTTTTTAACTGTTTTTGAATTAAGCCCACTTGAATCAAATCCTATTTTAAGAAATTCAGCTTTATTGATGGTGATGTTTTTAACTCATGCATTGTCGCTTCAAAGAAAAGATAGAACATCTTTGCTGATAGATGAATGCCGAAAATTATTAAGTCATGATGGTATGTCTGTGCCTATTGAGGATTATGCAACAAAGTCACGAAAAAATAGAGCAAACTTAGTTGCTGCTTCACAAAATCTAACAGACTTTTCAGAGAAGAAATCTTTAACGGCAGCAACAGTTTTTGCAAATTCGGACTGGAAAATATTATTTTCAGTTGAGGGTAGAGATAGGAAGATGTTAGAGGATTTAGGGCTAGATCAAAGGGGAATTAGACAAGCTTACAATTTAAGAGGGATTCGAGGTAAATACTCAGAATTCATGATTATACATAAAACAGGTGCATGGGGAATATATAGATTGGTGTTAGATAGTTTTTCAGCGAAATTATATTCTTCAACAGGCGAAGAGGTACAGAAAGTCAATGCATTAAAAGCACAGGGGTATGATTTAAAAGAAGCTATAGAAAAAATCATTAAAGATGAGGAGGGTTTTAATGTTTAAGCAGATATTAAAACATAGTTTTATATTTCTAATTATTCCTTCTGTTTGTTTTGCAAAAGATTTTGGTAGAAAAGGACATGTATTTGAAATTGTAGAGGAAGATTTACTAAAAGTAATCGCTAGAAGACTAAACAAGGCAGATATAGACAAACTAAATAATGACTTAAAAGAAAAAACAAAAGCCTATGTAAATAGACCAACTCCTGTTTTAGGTATCGGCAAAACAGAGCAAGAAATGGTGTTTTTTCATGATCCTACTTATGAAGTAAAAGAGGACATAAAAGATCATCGAGGGAATATTTTATATAAAGCAGGTTATAAGGTAAATCCACTTAAATACAAATCTTTAAAAGAAGATTTAATTTTTATAGATGGTGATGATAGATCTCAAGTGAGGTTTGCTGTTGATTATAAAACAAAAAAAGCTGCAAAGATTATTTTAGTTAAGGGTTCACCAATTAGTCTACAAAGAGAACTTAAAACCATTATGTATTTTGATCAATATGGCGAGTTAACAAGTGAATTCAAAATTAAGCAAGTGCCTGCAATTGTATCGCAGGAAAATTTATTGCTCAGAATTCAAGAATTAAAAGTTGAAGACCTAACTTTTAAAAACACATCAGGCATAAATCAATTAATAAAAGGGGATCAATAATGATAGTAAGCAAAGATACTCATCTTAAAAAAAGTTTATATTTTTTAGGAGCAATAATTTTAAAACTTGGCAAGAAACAGTCAAGCAGACAAGTAGATTTCTTTGATATTTACATAAAGATTAGAGATACGCAAAAAATACAAATCTCAGTTAAATCATATGTTTTAGCGTGGGATTTACTCTATCTTTTGGGGGCTGTGGAAAATAATTCAAATGGAAAACAAATATGGGTATAGCAATGAATGATAAAGAAGCATTAAAAAGTTTGGCTGAAGTAAGGGCAAAAATTAGTAATTTATTTACTGAGATTATCGCAGTTGAATTACGAAAAGATTTAATCAAAGAGGCTGAAGAAGATTTAAAAAATGAGATTTCTAGTATTGATAGGAATCAGATAAAAGATCTATATAGGCATATAAGAAAATCACATTTGGGTGTTGGAAAGTCATTTAAGGGGCTTATTAATTTCCATGATCAAATGGTAAAAGAAAAAATAGCCTATATCACAAAAGGCTTGCCTAGTTTGAAAGAAGAAATCTACAGGAAAGAAAATGAATTAAAAACACTTCTTCAAGAAGCAGATCATTTAAAAAAATCATTAAGAAAAATGGGGAATGAGAATTTTATGTAATATCTGGATATTATTGATATTTGCATTGCCAGTTTGGGGGAAATCTTGCACAGGTAGTTTTGTTAATCCTATCACTGATATTTGTTGGGAATGTATGTTTCCAATCACAATTGGTAGCTTTGAGGTCATAGGGAGCAATAAGCCTGATAGTCCAAACCCAAGCAGTCCTGCTTGTTTTTGTACCAAACCTCTTAAAGTGGGAATTATAGGTGGATTTTGGGATCCATCACGTCTTGTTGATGTATCACATGAGCCATATTGTTTTGTGAATTTAGGGGGCATGGAAATAGATATGGGAATAACAAGAGGTATGGGGGCAAGATCTAAAGCGTCAGGTGGTGCAAAGATATCTAGTTGGTATGTTCATTACTATATGTATCCGATTTTAGAGATTTTAAAATTGGGGCTTGATGGTCTTTGTTTTGAGAAAAACCAGTTAGATATTGCCTATATGACAGAACTAGATGCATCAGTTGCAGATGATGATTTAGCATCAATTCTGCATCCTGAGGTATTTTTATTTAACAATATTGTATCGCAAGCTGCTTGCTCTGCTGATTGTATTAAATCAAGCATGGGATTGCCAATTGATAAGTTGTTTTGGTGTGCAGGATGTCAGGGTTCGATGTATCCATTTTCAGGAAATGTATCTGCTCATATTGGTGGGGTTCAAGCCTCAACGCTTCTTGCACAAAAGATGGTTTTTAAGATGTATAGATTGGGACTGGCAAAACACACGGCTGCTGACAGTATGAAGGAAATTTGTAATCCTAAACGATCGCTTGTTATGAAAAAAAGCACACATCGTTATCAGATGGTTAACCCTAATCCTGATACATGTCAGCAATTTGGTAAGACTACGACTACATTTGAGGCAAATAAAGAAATTCCTGTGGTGGGTGAAGATTTTGGGTATGTGATATGGAAAAAAAGAAACTGTTGTATTGGTTTTGGGCTTTAGTTTGCAGTTCAACTATTGCTAGTGCTGATGAATTTAGTGCATTCAAGCAGGAGATTTTTGATAAGGCGAAACTAGAAGCGAAGCAATTTGCAAGTGATGTAAGCACTTTAAAGAAAAACACTAAGCCAGTAGATAGGAAAATTATAGATGACGTTATGGGGAAAGCAAAGGAAGAGTCTTTAAAATTTAGAGACACAATTGAGCAAACAAAAATAAAGGCAAAAAAAGAAGCGGTTAAATGGCAAAAGGAAGCAACGCAAGCAAAGGCAAACGCTAAGAAATTTGCTAAAAACTGGAAGATAAATAAAGACGATAAAATAAGCGAGACATTTACAGGTTATGCGGATTTACCAACTATAAAGGGAATTTTAAATCAAAAGCCTGCTATGTATATATTTATATCTTTTGGAGTATCAGAAAATCTAGTTTTAGATTTAGCAGTCCAAGCAAATAAGATTGGAGCAAAGCTTGTTGTAAGAGGCTTAAAAAATAATTCGTTCAAAGACACAATTAACTATATCCACCAATTAAACAAGCAAGGCATTAAAGTAGATATTAATCCGAAGCTATTTGATAAATACCAAGTATCTCATGTTCCTTGTTTTATGGTATTGGGGGAAAAAGGAAAGATATATGACAAGATGCTTGGGAATGTGACTTTAGATTATGTGTTGAATGAATTTGTAACAAAAGGAGATACAAGAGAAACATCTAAAAAATATATGGAGAAAATGAGAGGAAGTTCAAACGATCTATAAATTTAATTATAACATGAAAATGGTTAATGAAAAGTGAAATGTGAGAAAAATATTTTTCAATACTAATCAACAAAAAATAGATGAGGATTGCACTAATGATGGCTTTGATATTAGCAAATTTGGCGAGCAATTATTCAAATGCAACTATGCTTTCAAATGAAGATTTAAGCAAAATAAGACAAGATGCTGAAGGTGCTGCAAAAAGGGGACTTGGTAATGTAGGACGAATATTTACAGATGAGCTTAAATCTAAAAACATACAAAGCTTAATTTCTGAAAACCCAGATACAATAGACCAAGTCCCCTATAGCAGTACGAATTTGGATAATACACCATCTTTAGGAGTTCAACAACGAGAAAGGAGTGATGGAGAATGTACTAAAAATAGCTGTAATGTAGGTCATGCATTTTCTAAAGATGCTACTTCTTTTAGAAATTCTAAAATGGAAGAACATACAGGAATTATACGTGATTTAAAAACAGGTGAAATAATTGATAATCAAGGCTGGCTTGATCATACAAGACACAAAGTAAAACATGCAAAAGATAATATAGATTTCCTAGTTGGGAATTATACAGATTGTAGCCAAGAAGAAGAAAAGATCACATCAAAATCAACAGAGATTTGTGATGAATTTTATGATGTTCAACATAATGATTGTCCTGCAATTCAAAAAGTGGAAATAGATCCTCATTATACTTATCTGTGTAATAAGAAGAGAGAAGAAAAAGAAAAGATATGCCAAGAAACAATCAAGAAAATTGAATGTAAGAAACATAGTGAATGTGATAATGGGGGAATTATTGCAAGTAGTGTTCAAAGCGATATGAAATGGGTATACAACTTTCCATTGCTAACGCTTGGTACAATAGCTGACAATTATTGGCGTGGTTGGTGTGCTACCTTTGATAGAACAACAAAATTTGAAGTAAAGAACATAGAGAAGATAACCGAATTTCGCATCATCGAGGTTGGTTTTGATGATTACATTTGGATCAAAGTAAATGATAACACAGTGTATGTTGCTCCTGATGGTGGAGACCGCATTGAAGTAGTTAGAAATGCGGTTACTAATGATGGCAAGACTAGAAGGGGGTGTGAAAGAATGACTAGCTGGCGGAGGTCAGTCAATATTGATTTAAAGCCTTATTTAAAGGAAGGAGAAAATAATATTTGGATGCGTGTAATTGTTGCAGGTGCAGGTGAGGGATGGATGAAAATAAGTGCAAGACAGCATTGTTGTGAATCGCATAACTGGGTTGTCTCGGACAGGGAAAATAAATGCGAATATTACTAGGGATAATTATGCTAATGACAGTAAATATAGCTTTAGCTGCTAACGATTTTAAGGAAGATGAGTGTATTCAAACATTGAAGAAATCCTGTATTGAACAAGGAGAGAGAATCATTGATGGATTTAAAGTAAATAGATGTTGGAAATATGAAGAAAGATATAAATGTGTAGGCAAGGAGCAGAATTATTGTGATCCTTTAGAGAAAAACAGGGGATGTATCCAAAAGAAAGCTGAATGTAGACAAGAGTCGCAAGTGGTGGTATGTAAGCATTTTGAGAAACAATTTGTTTGTGGATTGAAGGCAAATGAAACAGAGGAAATAAAATTAATAGATACGGATTTTGAGATTTTAAAAGATGAGAAAGATTTAACACAGTGTTCTGATGAAGAAAAAAATAAATATTGTGATTTAGTGTCTGAGGATTGTGTTGAAAAGGGAGAGACTCGCAATATCAATGGTAAGGATGTTTATAAGGATTGTTGGCTAGCGAAGAGACAATATTTATGTAGAACTGATAGCTTTATTGATGAATGCAAAGATTTAAAAAATAAATGTAAGGAAGTTAAACGTACATGTGTACATCAGGAGCAAAATAGATGTGAGCATTTTGTTCTTGAATATATGTGTGAGGAAAAGGCTAAAAGCAAGGTGGATTGTTCAGGATTAAAATTCTGCGTAGGTGGTGTATGCAAAGAACAAATCAGAAATAAAAATAGCAATTTTAGTAAGGCAATTGCAAATTTGAGTGTATTGAATGCTTTTCAAGATGATAGTCAAGATTGTGCATGCGACAAAGAGCAAAATCCAAATTGTGAAGTAAATCAGAATAATTGCCGAATATTTTCTGGTAAGCTTGAAAAATGCAGGAAATATACAGGTGAATATAATTGTTGTACTAAGAAAGGTTTAATATTGCATGTAGCAAGCTGCAAGGATCAAGAGAGGGACTTACAGCAAAAAAGAGAAGCAGGACTTTGTCATTATATAGATACTTGGAAAGGTAAAAATCTAAATTGGTGGAAGCAAAAACGAATCTATTGCTGTTTTCATTCAAAACTGGCTCGCATTATACAAGAAGGCGGAAGAAGTCAGTTAGGTATTAGTTGGGGTAATGCGAAAAATCCTAATTGTAGAGCATTAACGCTTGATGAATTACAACGAATAGATTTTGAAAAAATCAATTTTGATGACATTTCGCATGAGATTGAACAAAGAGCAAAGCAACAATACAAAAATAGCAAGCAGAGTTTAAGTGCTAAGTTAAATGCTTTTAAAACCAGTCCGAGTGCTACAAGAGGGCATATGGAAACCAATATGAATAGGTTTAAGAATGCAAGTTAGGTTAACGAAATATTTTGTTGTTTTGTTATGTATACCTTTTGTTATGGGAAGTAAAATTACACCTGATATATGCAGGAAATATAATTTAGGTCGTAATTGGTATTGCCAAGAAAAAAGAAAACAAGATGATTTACCTTCTGCATATGAGGTGATGAATGCTCCTATTTCTGATATTGAAAAAGGTCGGTTAATTAAAAAATTAGAAGAGCTGCAAAGATTAAAAGCAGTGGTGGGAAGGAAAAGAAAAGATCAATTAAAATGGCTTGAGACACAACATTTGATTGCAGATTCAGGAATTGGTTTTGCAAATGATATACAAAAGATCGCAGAAACTAATCCGAGATTTCAAGCAAATGACAGCTATTACAAATCAGTGACAAATAGGTTAATAGCTGATGCGGAAAAGGAAAATATATTAAGAAAAGCAAAGGATAAATATGGCATTGTATTTGTATATTCTACTAGCTGTAACTTTTGCCATAGGCAATTACCAATTTTGCTTGAGCTAAAGAAAAAATGGCAATTCAAGGTATTGGGAATAACACTAACTGGTCAATTTTATTCAGGGCTAGATGAGCAGATAATAGATCAAAATATTTTTCAAGACACGGATGTTTTTCCAGATAGGAGAAAGTCAATACCTAGAGTGTTACTGCTTGATTTAAAAAGAGGCAAGAAGATATTCATCTCTAAGGGCTTAAGTACCCTTGATCAATTAGAACATTTAATAAGCAACAGAATTAAAGAGGTAGAAAGTGAGAAGCGAAATTAAAATAGCAGTGTTTTTATTTGCAAGTCAAATATCGTTACAATCATGTTTAGCAAAGCCAGTGCAAGATCATCTCGCTAAAATTTGGCAATCTGTAGGCGGTTCTAGTGTACATACAAAATCGTATGTATATAAAGGGCAAAGAGCAAGACATTATACAGGTGGATCTAGTTATTTCATGCGAGAGGTAAGAAATAGACCATTATTTAGTTTCCAACCACCTGAATTTAATATGAATCCTCAAAGCTGTTTTCAAAATGCTGTTATGAATTTTGGAGGATTTTCACATATAAATAGTGAAGAGATAAAAGGAAAAATCAAAGCTATTACTACAAACGCAGGTTTGACAATGGCGTATTTAGGAATTTCTGCAATTAGTCCTGTGATTGGTGAGACTGTGCAGGAAGTTTTTAGTCGGTTGCAAGAATTAGGAGGATTTTTAGCAAAGGATTGTGAAACTGGACTGCATATAGGAGCAGCAGCAGGAGATATTGCAGCGGTGTATTCTGAGAGAATGAAAAATGCTGTAGGAAAATTCAAAAAAGAAGCAGGAATTAAAACTGATTATGCAGCTTTTTTAAGGGACTACCCTACAGGGAGAAATGAAGCAGCAAAAAAGCTTGCTGAACAATCAGAAACAATGCAACTAGAGGACATTAATTTTGCATGGAAAGCAATTAACAAGCTTTCTATTCAAGATAAGGAAATCAAAGAATTAATGATGACTCTTAGCGGTACAATTATTATCAAAGCCCCAACCACAGATAATGGTTCACCTAGTTTTAGATATATTTCATCAGCTGCAACAGATGATGAAGCGATAAAAGCTTTAATGGAAGGCAATGCTTCAATGAAGATATTGAAATGTAATGAGGGTGACAATAAATGTCTTAATCCTAAAATGGAAGAAAAAAAGCTAGTGGATCAAGAAGATAGCTTCATTGCTAAGGTAGAGAGTTATTTTGAAAAATTTGATAAGTCTATAAGAGATGATGAGGATCCAGAGAACGACGCACAGAAATTTATTCATAAATGTGGATTTGCTGCTTTAAGAATCAATCAGGTATTTTTTCAAAATACATCAGGAAATCCAAAATTTGAAAGAGGTGCTTTAATAAAAATTGCAGCTTGGCATATTCTATATAATTATTTGAGTGATATGTTACGAGATGTTTCTGATGCAACTAATATTTTGCAAATACCTACATCACAAGAACTAAACGATTTTAAAAGATCACTTTATGAAGCAAAGCTTGCACTGAATGCATATGATTTAAAAATTTCAAAGCAAAATTCCTTGATATTACAGCTAGTTCAAAGATCAGAATTTTTAGAACAAAAGATGGCGGATGAAACCTCTAAGATGCTCACCTTATTATAAAAATAATCTGTTATGGATCTTTATACTTTTGATATTTATACAGTTGGTGCAGGTTGGCTTTTAGAAAAAGCTTTAAATGCTGTGAGATTGATTTTAGCAGATGGAAGTTATTTAACTGCTTTGAAAATAATAGCACTGGGAGCTATTACATCCGTAATAATTAAGAATTCAAGGGGTGATACATTTAAAGAAGCGTTTAAGTATATAGCAACAATCATGATTATTTTTCCAATTTTAACAATGAGTACTGCAAGGGTTCGTATTCATGATAAAATGCGAGATGCATATGGTGGTTTACCAGTTATTAGAGTTGTAGATGAAGTACCTTTAGGGCTTGCATTTCTAGGTTCTTTGATAAGTAGTTTTGGTTATGCAATTTCACTGCCGTTTGAGATGGTATTTAGTGCTGTTTTTTCAAATCCCACTTACGGAAAAACAGGGATGCTGTTTGGTAGCAGAATAGTAGAGGATGCAAGTAATATTACTTTGCTTAATTCTCAAGTTTTAACACAAATCCGTAAGTTCTACAGAGGATGTATTGTACCTGATGTGCATATAGCTTATGCCAGAAAGAATGGCTATACTATGCGTGATTTAATAAATTCTGAGGATATTTTGGGGTTCTTAAGAGAAAGAAGTTCAAAGGTCAGAAGGGTATATTTTAGAGGTAAAATAAAGCAAGTTCAAAATAGCAATCCTTTAGATATCTTTACTACTCCAGTTAGATCACTTGAAATTGACGATTATGTAACATGCAAACAAGCAGCTGAATATTTATCGGATATGATTGAATATGAAGTCAGACAAAATATGCCTTCTTATGCTTCAAGTTTTCTATCGATATTTTATCCAAATTCTGCGAATTCAGAAAAACAAAGAATATTTGAATCTGTGTTATCTGATAGCTATGGTTTGTTTATAAAAAGCAGTAAAGGAGCAAAAGACATACTTGTTCAAAATGTTGTTATTAATTCCTTAAAACATTCTATATCAATTGGAAGTTCTTATAGTCAAGTTTTAGCAGAAAAATACACTAAAGCTTCATCTAAAAATATGTTTTACATGGCTCAAAAATGGATACCATTATTGCTTGGATTTTTTGAGGTCTTTTTATATGCGATATATGTGATACTGATTGGACTGGCGTTTTTACCAGGTGGGTTGCAGTATTTAAGAAATTATGGAGAAGGTTTTGTATGGTTACAATTATGGCAACCTGTATATATAATTATTTATTGTATTGCAGGTGTAGGTGGTGCAGAATTCTCACAAGTAAATAGTTTAACATTTGCAACCCACAGGAAAATCGCATCTATCAGTGATGAGATAGGAGCAATTGCAGGGTTCATGCTTGCATTTGTACCTTTTTTAGCAGTTATCATTCGTTCAGGAGTTGGTGGAAAGATGGTTGGCATGGCAACTTCTATGCTACATAATTTCCAAAATGCAGCGATGAGTGCTTCAACATCTGCTGTAACTGGCAATTACAATGTTGGTAATACTCAAATGGATAACCATTCATATAACAATACAAGTGCCAACAAATATAACGACAACCACGATTTCAGATCAGGTGCGGCTAGTTGGAATACAGGTACTGGAACAGATGTTACACAATTTGCCAATAAGAGTCTTATTTCCAAACATCATACAAACCAGTTAGGAGGTTTAATAGAGGGTCAAATTATTAAGTCACTTGGCAATCATTTCAATGTTTCGAAAGCAAAAGCTCAACATGAGAAAGAAGTAGCAGGAGTGAGATACGCAAATAATACATATGCAGCACTTTCTAAATTATTTGGTTATGATCAAGGAGTTAGTCTTAATAGTCATAGTGGGAAGAATTGGAGAGATAGTTTGGGTGGTTCTGAAAGAGATGCATATACAAATGTAGAAGGTGCTGCAGATGCATTATCTAAGAAATGGGGCATTAGTAAAGACGTAGCCACTAAATATGTATTTTCAGCATCTGTTGGTATCGGTGTTCCAAAAGGACTACCTTTGGGTGTTTCTGGTGAATTAAATGCAGGTAGTGATTCAACAAGACAAGAAACAGAACAAAATATTTATGATGATGCCCTTAATTTAGCAAAAGATAAAAGATTATCTAGGAGTTTTGATATATTGAGCAGTTTTGTCAGAAGTAAGAGTTTTGGTATTCAGAAAGGTTTAAATCAAAATGTTGTGGATTCAATTAAAGACGATTTCAACAAAAGCTATCAAGCAGGCAATGATTACAGCAAAGCAATTGAGAACGTTAATAATATCCAAGAGCAAGAATCATTTTTCAAAAGTCATCAACGAGATATAAGAGCAAGTTTGAATCATCATTTTGGTAAGTGGGGTCATAAGAAATATGGTGCTGCACAGTTTGGAGAAATTTTAAAAGCTGATCCTAGAGGAGGGTTAGATTTGATAAATCAATATATTCAAGAAGAGGTTATAGATAAGGGCTTACTAGATCAGATTAAAGAGCTTAAATACGAACCAAAAAATCTTGAAGAAGTACAAAATCAATTCGAACAAGATTTTGAAGAATATTCTAACAAGGCAAATAATTTTACGAAACAAACTGCAGAAGAAGCATATTATGATGAAGATAGTCCTCTTCAAGCAGCACAGGCAAGCTTGTTTAACGCAAAAAATTTGAAGGAAGCAGTAAAAAGGCGGTTGCAAATAGATGGTAGAAAGCAAATTGAAGATTATGATGATAATATTGGCAAAACTAAAAGATTGATACGAACTGAAAGAAATAAACAAGAAGATATATGGGATGATCTTCAAGATAATATTAATGATCGAAAAGGAAATCCTACGAAAGATAAAGCATGGAGAAATGCAAAAAAACTCATGATTAGAGGATTAGAGAATTTTAATGAAATAGTTAGAAAATTATCAGGAGATTCAATTACTAAGTCTAGGCGAGAAAAGGATATTTATTACGCATTTGAAGAGTTCAAAGAGGAAGTGCCAGGTGAAAATTTGCCGTGGAAAACAAGGGCTAAAATATGGAATAAGCGGTGGACTAATGTAAAAACGAAATGGTCAAATATTGCTAATCAAGCTTCTATGGAATGGAATAATAGGAATCAAACTATAAACAGGGCTAAAATAACAGTCACTAAAAATTGGTCTAATATAAAAACAAAATGGGCAGATATCACAACTGCTGATACAACAGTGGATAGAAAGTCAGCGGATACTAAAGAAAAAGCATTAACTAAGGATTTTACCAATAAAAAATTGCAAAATACATCAAATGATGTCAACAATATTAAACAAAGACCAAAAGACTCAACTAATAAATAAGGTAGATATAATTATGGCTGAAAGTGAATTAGATAGAAACATAGGTAAAGTTCTTGAGGTGTTCTCTGAAAGACCACAAAAATCAAAGAAGAATGAAAAAAATGATGTTCAGCAACAAACACAAATTGGATTAATATTGGTCTTTGGTTTTATTGCTTTTGTTGTATTTCAAATTTTTGGTGCGGTAGGGTTGTTGATGATGCCTGTAATATATTGGCTTTGTAAGCATAGTGGAAATTCCCAGAATGCAGATAATAATTACCGCCGTAAAACTACAACAGGCAAGATTAATAGAGCTTTTAATGATAGTGTTCAAAATAACGATCCTTGTCTTTCAAAAATCGATTATGATCCTGTGTCGCAGACTATTTACGGAAATTCATCTGAAGATCGCAGGTAATAAAATATGAAAAAATAAAGACAATGAAAGCATCAATAAACAAAAAGAGAATTTGGGCAATAACAATTATTATACTAACAGTGGTTGCGTGTATTGCTATTTTGATTACATCATTTTTTGATAAAAAAAAGCATGTTTCCAATCACAAAAAAGAATCTTGTTGTGAATCATGTAGCAAGGGTCTTACATGTGATAGTAAAGCTGTCACTAAGAAAGGAAACATTAAACATACTCTTAACGATCTAGGCACAAGTGAAGTGATTGCTAAAAGCTTGAAAAAAAAGACAGATACTAAAGTTGCTCAAAATCCTAATGTATCAACTGGAGATTCTGCAACAAAGCTAACCACTGCAGATGGAGCTGTTGATTTCTCTTTAGATAAATTCAGAGTGTTGCCTCCAAAAGAAGACAAATCACCAGAAATTGATGTTGTAGGTGGCATTGAGATTCATTTAGATAAGCCTCGCAAAAACTTAAACAAAGTTATGAAGCATGAATAAAATGGCAAATGATTTTAAATCAGAGGCTATTCTTCAATTCACCACGCACTGCATGGCTGATTCAACTAGGTATACAATTGTACAGTAGTTTGTTGTACAAAATGATAAGAATTGCAACAAAATTCAGTTGTTGTAAAATTTGCAACAACTTACGAATAACGCTCGATAGTTCAAAATTTTAAACTAAGGATAAACTAATATGGCTAAGAAAAATACACCGACAACAGATATTACTCTAATTTATAACAATGTTCTTAATATTTTGAGAAATGCTAGAAATAACTCTTATCGTGCAATAAATGCAGGTATGGTAAAAGCTTACTGGGAAATTGGCAAGGCTATTGTTGAAGAAGAACAAAAAGGAAAAGAGCGTGCGGAGTATGGCACGTATTTAATGAAAAATTTATCAAAAAGGCTGATTAGGGATTTTGGAAAAGGTTTTAGCTTAGTTAATTTAAAATATATGAAGCAATTTTATATAGCTTTTTCAAAAGGTCACACACTGTGTGACCAATTGAGTTGGAGTCATTATCGATTGTTAATGAGAGTTGAGAATAAGAATGCAAGAGATTATTACTTAAACGAAGCAGTAACCCAAAACTGGAGTGTGCGAGCTTTAGAAAGACAAATCGGCACTCTTTATTATGAAAGAATTTTAACAAGTAAAAATGATCCAGATGTAAGAAAAGAAGCAGCAGAGAAAACCAAACCTTTAGCCGAAAAACCTGAAGATTTTATCAAAAGCCCATATGTTCTCGAGTTCTTAGGAATGCCTCAAGATATGAAGCGTTTTGAACAAGATATAGAACAAGGACTCATAGATAAATTGCAGGAATTTTTACTTGAGCTTGGTAAGGGCTTTTCTTTTGTAGCAAGACAAAAGAGAATAAGTTTTGACGGAGATCATTTTTTCATAGATCTAACCTTTTACAATTATATTTTAAAATGCTTTGTGTTGATTGATTTGAAAATTGGTAAGTTAACACATCAAGATGTTGGTCAGATGCAGATGTATGTTAATTACTACGATAGAGAGTTGCTTAATGAAGGAGATAACAAAACAATAGGTATAATTTTATGTGCTGATAAGAATGATTCGATAGTAAAATACACATTACCGAAGGGGACAAAAAATATTTTTGCATCTAAATATAAAACATACTTACCTACAGAAAAAGAGTTAATGCGAGAAATAGAACGTGAAAAAGAACTAATTGAACGAGAAAAAAGACTATCAGAAAATAATGAGCGAAAATCGCATGAATAAAGGAAAGTTTAAAAAAATCAGAAAACCGAAAACAATAACTTTAGAGCCATCGTTTTGGGGTTCGTTCAAGCCATCATCTGGTGGTACAGGATTTGACATTACACGAATATTTGCGTTGATATTACTCTTGATATTGGGTGTTGTGATGTTCAGAGATAGAGAATTTTATAAAATTAGATACTTTAGGAATAACGAAGATTTATTTGGTTTAGATTTAATTACAAACAATAAGAAATTAAAAGATCCCAACAAAAAATATTTTGTAAAAAGACACATAAGTATAGAAGGAGAAATGTTTTTAAAGAAAAAATTTCCTATTGGTACTAATTATGAAGTAGCAATTGATTATCTAAAAAATTTACAAGTTAGTTGTTCTTCTATTCAAGCAACGCAAAAAGCTTCTTTTGTAGCGTGTCAATATACAAGTACTCGTTTAAGCTCTTTGTTTAATCTAGACTTAGAGGAACTATTTAAATCTCATCGGAAATTTTTGGTTTTGTTGAAAATGGGTAGAGATAATCAGCTTCAGGATATAATTGTCGAGGTACATAAGAAAAAAAAGAAGTAACTAACTCGGTAAGGAAATGAGTAATTTCATAAGAGGAAGTCAGGTCACATTACACCTAATTCGTATGTTTTGGCAAGCACTGAAGGTTTTGCTTGCGATGTCTATAATATGGATTACGGTTGCTTTTTGTTATGGTTTTTGGAAGCATACAACTTTAAATGACTGGCATATTTTTATAAAGAAATCGATAAATGGTGACATTACTAAAGTATTGAATCCTAATAAATTAATTGAGTTTAAAACACCACATGGCACAAAACTTAAAGTGATGGCTCGTTTTTTTGAGGATAATTATTATGTGAAACATAGTTTGATACGAGTAAATAAGGGTTTTGAATTGGGGGTTACTATATCGCTTTTCGGCGTTGGAGTTATGACCATATTTGCAATTATTTTTTTCTGCTGGAGAGGTAAAACGCTTAAACGTAATAAAAACCTCAGAGGAAGTTTTTTGATTTCTATTCGACAGTTAAAGCGTAGCATAAGGAAGCATAATAAGAGATTTAAAGATTACAAACCTTGTGAAATTGTGGGCATACCATATGTGGGTCAGGGCAGTAAATATTCATATACGTCAGGAGAGCAGTCACATACTTTGCTTGTGGGGGCTACAGGATCAGGTAAGACTAAAATTATTAAAGACTTACTTATGGAGCTACATAAAAGAAAGCAAAAAGCGATCATTATTGATGTGAAGGGTGATTATATTAAGAATTTTTATTGTAAATCAGCAGGTGGAATCATTTTAAATCCTATGGATGAAAGGGGTGCTAATTGGAATATCTGGAAGGAGACAGATCCTTTAAAAGGATTTTTAACGATTGCAAAAGGGTTACTTCCTAAAGATTCAAAGCTTGACCCTGTATGGAATCAAGCAGCAAGACTGGTGTTTGCTGAGATGGCAAAAATGTATTGGAATGCAGGGCTTTCTTTAAGTGAATTTGCAGATGTAATACTCAAAACGGATATTAAAACATTAGAGAAGTTACTTGCAAATTCACCTGCAAATAAAACAATTAATACAGGTTTAGAAAAAGCGGCATTATCTGTACTTATGGTGCTTTCTAATGATTTAACTCCTATGAAGTTATATAGAAGCAATAAAGATTGTTTTTCAATAACTGAATGGGTGCAAGATGCAAGTAAAGGGGGGTTCTTGTTTATAAGCTCACTTGCTGATGCAAAGGCAGATTTAAATCCTATCATTTCTGCTCAAGTATCAATTGCGGTGAATGCCATACGTTCACTGCGTGAGGATTCAAACACACCTAAGGTATGGTTTATTTTAGATGAATTATCAGATTTCTCAGATCCAATTAGTGGTTTGCAAGATGGTTTAACAATGGCTAGGTCTTCAGGTGGTTGCTTTGTGCTTGGGACTCAGGATATGAGTAGTTTAGATAAAATTTATAGTCACCAATCGGTTAAGACTATTGCTAATAACTGCAAAACAAAGTTATTTTTGTCAGTTGATTCTGATGCTGCTGAATGGTGTTCTAGAACTTTAGGTGAAGGCGAAGTAGAAGAATGGCATGAAGGGCTACAATATGGAGCAAATACCATCAGAGATGGTGTAAGTGTAAACCGCAGTAAGACTATGAGAAGGGCTGTGCTTGCTGGTGAATTTACAAATTTAAAAACAGGAGAAGGATATATTAAGATGTCAGGATTTAATCCTGCTCATTTTAAATCAGGTCGGTTTAGCTGGTTTGCAAATATAGCTAAACCATTTGTTGAAAACAAAGCTTTAGTTGAGGTGCTTACAAAAGAAATAAAAGAAAGTCAAAAGCGGAGAAGGGCAATAGAAAACAAGCTTAATTTATTGAATGCTGGAGGAGATCTTGATAAGGATTTTTCGTTATTTGAAGCATCATTCAAGAAGAAAGGCAATCAACTTAAATCAGATAGAAAAATTAAAGAGATACAAGAATCTGCAAAGCTTGGATTAAAAATAAAACCCCAAACAGCAATTCAACTTAAACAGCAAGAATCTTGTTTAGATATGGGGAGTAGATGGGAATGATTTTTTAATCAATAATGAGGTAAGTATGAAAAAAGATAAAATAACATCAATTCGGTTAAATACTAAAGAATTTGATTATTTAGTGGAGCGTGCTACTAAAAACGGCTTAACGTTGGGTGAATATATACGCTTGAGAGTATTTGAAGATCTTGCACAGTCAGAGACAAACATTGAATTAGAACACAAGAGAGATATGACAGCGTTTACAGCTTATAGCTTCTTTTTATTAAAGGCTTTAGCTCAAAAGCACCTCAAGCCAGAGGAGATAGATAATGCTAAGAATAAAATGCTACATGCATTAGAAGATTATAAAATGAATGCTAGAAAATAAAAATGTTATCACTTCATACAATTAAGAGTGCTAAAGATGCAGCTCACTATTATGAAAAGGATGACTACTATACAAAAAATGATCCTGAACATAAGAAATACAGTGAATGGTATGGCAAGGGAGCAAAGGCTTTAGAGCTATCAGGTCAGGTAGATAAGGATGAATTTGTAAAATTACTTGAAGGTAAATTGCCTGATGGCAAGAGGCTTGGACGTAGAGAAGGTGAGCAGATCATACATGCATGTGGAATTGATCTAACATTTTCTGCTCCAAAGAGTGTGTCTATATTAAGTGAATTGAAAAAAGATAAAAAGATAGGCGAGATACATGATAAAGCAGTTAGCAAAGTAATAGATTATATTGAAAAAGCAGGTTTAGTTAAAATAAGAAATAAAGTTGATGGTAAAATAGTAAGGGAAGCAGTGCATAATCTTGCAGTATCTTTTTTCAGACATAATACTTCAAGATCAGGAGATCCACATAAGCATATTCATGTTGTGGTTCAAAATATGGCTATGAATGCTAAAGGTGAGTGGCGATCGGTAGATTTTAAAGAGATTTTTGAAAATAAAATGTTGTTAGGTTTGATGTATAGAGTAGAGCTTGCATATGGTTTAAGTAAAGCAGGTTATACAATTCATCAAAAAGAAAAGGGTATGTTTGAGGTAGCAGGCGTACCTCAAGAGCTTATTGATTTGTTTAGTAAGAGATCAAGAGATATCAAAGAAGCGTTAAAAGAATATGATTTTAAAAATGCCAAAACAAAAGCTTTACTTGCTAAAGTAACAAGGGAAAGCAAGAAGCAAATTGATAGACATGAGTTTTTTAAATGGTGGGAAGAGCAATGTCAGGAGAAAAAAGCTGAGTTTTTAAAAGAGACCTTAGAGGGTTTGAAAGAATTAGGGCGTATAGATCAGTCAAAATTAGATAAAGTAAATCAGAATAAAGGAGGTGTATTTGATTATTTAGGTGAGAGATGGAAAGAGTTTTGTTCTATATTTGAATCTAATCCAGATAAATCAGTTGAGAGAGTCAAAGAAGATACAAAAAGTGAAATACCACCAGCAGAGCAAGCATTACTTTGGGCTACTAAACATTTAACAGAAAGAAGTGCTGTGTTTACCGATAAAGACTTAATGCTTAATGCTTTTGAGTCAGGACTTAGCAAGCTAGATATTGAGCAGGTTTTAAGTGCTAAGGAAAAATTTATAGCAAATGGGGCATTACTTAAAAGTAAACATGGAGTAGATGAATCTTCTGTTTTGATATCTGATTTAAAGAAAAATAATATAGATAAAAGATGGAAAGCCACCTTAAAAGATTCTTCAAAAAGATGGGGAGAAAAGAAATATATTAGTTGGTTCTCAAAGTTAAAATTTGAAGAAGCAAAAAATAAAATACTTTATTTGAAAGCTCCAAGTGAATTTATCAAAAGTGAGATAGAAAAGCATTACTTGAAAGGATTAAAAAAAATTACGAAAAAACATTTTAAAGATTTAAGTGAAATCAGAATATTATCTCCTAATGAAACTTTAAGAAATGTTAGAGCTAAAGAGAAACAAGAAAATTTAATCAGCAAAGAAGTAGAAAACAAATTTTCAAAATGGCGAAAGAAATTAACTGCTTCAGAGAGAAATAAAATTAATCCTTATGAAAGATTATTAGATAAAAAATTATCAAAAGGAATATTAAAAGCTTATTTTAAGAATGAAATTCTAATACCGCAACTTATAAAACAAGGTAAGATAAAGCCCTTAGCAATAACAAAAAACAAAAAGTTATCCAAGTCTATTCCTGATAATACACAGCACATAGACCCTGTTAAAACATTTGAAAATACATACACCACAAAAGAGGCACTTACACAAGAAAAAGAAACTATAGCTTTAATGAAAAGTGGTTTTAAAACTCAAAAACCAATCTATACAAAAAAGCAACTCCAAAAACATCTGAAAAAAACCACCTTAAATAAAGGTCAAAGAGATGCAGTATCATTAATACTGAATACAAAAGATAGAATTGTTGGAATTCAAGGGCATGCAGGAACAGGTAAAACTTTCATGCTCAAAGAAGCAAGAAAACTACTTACAAGGAAGAAATATAAATGTATAGGTCTTGCTACAAGCAGTCGTGCAGCATCTGTTTTGCAAAAAGACACTAGAATAAAATCACAAACAATTCATAGCTTTCTGTGTAATTATCAGGATTTGTTGTTAGGACAAAAATCTACGCTTGAATGGAAGGAACAGAACCAATCTGCTTTAAAGAATACAATTTTATTATTAGATGAAGCAGGACAAGCTCCAACTAATCAAGTTAATGGATTGTTTAAAATTGCAAAAGAATTAAATATTAGAGTAGTGCCAATAGGAGATCGCAAACAGTTAGGAGCAGTGGAAGCAGGTAAGCCTGTCACACAACTTCAAAAATCAGGAATGAAAACAGCGATTATGGATAAAGTAGTACGCCAAACAAATAACACTCTAAAAGATGCGGTATATAGTACGATAGAAGCAGTTGATAGAAAAGATACTCACTATATAAAAAAGGCAATTGAAAAAATAGGGAATAATGTTCACGAAGTAAAAATAGAAAAACAAGGCGATAGAGAACCAAGCAAAGAAGAGATATTACAAGGCTTAATTAAAGAGGGAGCAGATAAATGGCTATCACTTTCAAAGAAAATCAGAAAAGAAACATTAATTGTAACACCAAGCCATGATATCAGAAGTGCTACAAATGATATTATAGTAAAATGTTTATGTAGCGAAGGAGTAATCAAGGGACATAGGGAAGATTTTAATACATTGAGATCAACAAATTTAACAGAAGCAGAGCAAACAAAAGCCTATAAATATAAAATAGGAGATCAGGTATTGTTCTTTAGAAATTATAAATCCTTAGGAGTCAAAAAAGGTGAGTATTATACAGTTGAGCAAACTAATCAACATAATAAAGTACAGTTAAGATCTGTAACAAACGATGATTTTATTTGTTGGTTTAATCCAAGCAAAGTTAGAAAAGGAGCATTAGAGGTCTTTGAGAATGATTGGAATATTGGACTACAAAAGGGAGCATTAATTCGTTGGACAAAAAACAGTGCAATACATAGTGAAATTAAAAACTCTGAATCAGCACAAATACTAGATGTTACAAACAAGCACATAAAATTAAAATTGCACAGTGGTAAAATAAAAATATTTTGCAAAAACGATGATGTATTTAAACATATGTCATTTGCATATTGCTCAACTGTACATGCTGCACAAGGTACAACTTCTAAATATGTAATAGGTGTTATCCAATCAGATCACAAGCATTTAACTAATCAGAGATTATTCTATGTTGAAATATCTAGAGGCAAAGAAAAAGCATTTTTAATTACTGATAGTCTAGAAAAACTTCTAACAAATTTAAGCCAAATAACAGGAGCAAAATTATCGTCACTGGAGCATCAAAATAAATTGCCACTAGATAAAAGCGGTGGTTCATTTGCCTATTTAACAAACAACTCTGCTCTCAATTCAAACTGGAGTAGAGTAATGCAGGATGTCATAAAAAAATATGGAGAAATAACTTATCTTTCTTGGTTCTCAAAACTTGAGTTTGCATCAAGGCAAAAAGATACAGTTAATTTGCAAACACAATCAGCTTTAGTAAAAGAGTTCTTAGAATGACCTCACAGCAAAGAATTCAAAAACATAGTGACTAAACATTTTAAAGGTACAGAGCGTGTAAATGTAATGCTAGAGAAAGAATCAACAGCGATAGATAAAAGCATGTCTCAAAAAACAAATACTTTACAAAAAGAACCAGAAAATAAAATGGGGTTAACAATATAACCAATATTTGGATCTATAAAGATATGACTCTACAGGAAATAATTCAAAAGATAAAAACACATGCAGAAAGCCTTTCGATTGATCTAGATGACAAGGCAATAGGAGATCAAGAAGCTAAGGATTTAGGAGTTGCTATCAAATCTTAAAACTCGTTTAAGAAAAGAGGAAAGTAAGGTAGTCACAAATTGTGACCAACTGAAAATGAAAGCTATAATATTAGCAGAATTAACTGCTAAATTTGGCAAAGGTTATAATGCAGTAAAAAACAAAGCAATTGTCGCTACAGTATCGCAACAATTATCGTAGTTGCATAATGTCAAAAATAACTGATGTAACCTACACATGTAGAATTTCTTGATATTTGCTAAATTGCATTTATAAATTATGCAGTACTGGTTAGTTAAATCATGGTATTTATGAAAACTAAAGAGTTAAAAGAAACCACAATTAATAAAATCCTTGAAAAAGATGACTTTGAATTAGGGTTAGATTTTCTATCAAAAAATTTAAATACAAATGACTGAATAAAAATGACACGATCCATTAAAAAAGACAACATAAGTGAAGAAATTGAATTTTTAGATTATAGAATAAAAAGATTTGAAAGCCAGTACCGCATATTAGTTGAATATGTAAAAAGCGATGATAAAGTACTTGAAATTGGTATTTTAAAACGAATAATGCCATTTTTAAGATATGCGGTTCAAAACAACTCTTGTGCTAAAAAACAACTTAATGAATGGCAAAAAGAAACATTAGATGATATGCAAAAAAGTTTATTGGATGAATATGCCAAAAAACTTTTGCAGGCAACCACTGTAAGTAAAAAATTATTAGAGCTATGTAAAAAGTTACAAAAAACTGCTATAACAAAAAGACCTCTTCCTGAAGAAGATATAAGATTATGCTTGGGATTCTGGTTTCCTCCCAATGCATTGCCATCAGTAGATCAGGATACTTTGCATGCTATTTACATATATATATCAGCTGTGATAATTTTTGGGTTTGAAGAAGTAGCAGAGGTAATGGAATTAGTAAAAGAAAGTACTCATTAATGCAAAAAATATGCACATAAGATGACAAATATAATCTCTTCTGCAAAGACAAAAAATACAATGAGGCATGATGATTTTGTAAAACGAGGTCTGTCTCACCCCAAAGTTGCAAGAGAAGTAATCGAGCAAGATATCCCTAAAAAGATCATTAGCTTAGTCGATATGACTACCTTAAGAGAAGAAAAAACAGACTTTACAGATATAATTTTAAAGCGTGGTCAATCGGACTGTTTATTTTCTGTAAAATTAAAAAATGGACGTTCAGGTTATTTTTACTTTTTGCTAGAAGCTCAAAGTTCAATAGATAAATTCATGAATATAAGATTGCTTAAATATATGATTGCAATCTATGAAAGGCATGCAAAAAAATATCCTGATGAAAAATATGCTCCATTTGTATATCCAGTTGTCATACACAACGGCAAGTACAGATATACTGGATCTATGTCTTTCTGGGAAGAATTTGGAGATGTTGAACAAGCAAAAGCTTGCTTTCCTGATCCAATGCACTTGATTGATTTACCTATAACCGAAAATTCAGAGATAAATTTAAAGAGCAAATATTATCGTAGTGCATATTTTTATGCCTTAAAGAATATTCATGCAAAAGATGTTTATAAAGCAATTGAAGAAGAGAGAGCCATAATCGAAAAGCTTGGCAAAAAATTCAAAGAATCTGACTTGATCATAAGCATGGCGTATTATATAATAACAACTGCAAATACAAGTGATAGGAGAAGGGAACTAATAGAATTATTTGCGGATTGCGTTTCTGAAGAATATAAAGGTGAAATTATGACTATTGCACAACAATTTGAAAATGATGGAATGAAAAAAGGAATAGAAAAAAGGACAGGGTTTATTGTAAATAATATGCTCAAGAAAAATTTAGAAGTTTCAGAAATTGCTTCTATGACAGGACTTCGTATTTCTGAAATTAAAAAAATTCTCAAGAAAAAAGAGGTTTAAAATAAAGACTTTGTACAATCTCTTGAGGAATTATATTTGAATTATTTGGCTGTTTAAAAAAGTGAATAGTTTTTGATGCGATGCTAATCTAGAGCGTTTTTTTGATCATAGATAAAAGAGCATTAATATGTTTCTTTCTCCATTTAGAGGCAATTTTCGTTCTGTTGAACTTCCTCTAAGACCAAATCCTCGAAAATTTCGTGTGTACATGCTCTTTTTGAACAAAATATCTCTTAAATGTTAACATATTTACCTTACCTTACATTACGTCATTTCTTCGTTTTATACTTAAATTTAGCTAAAAATTGCATACAAAATGTGAATTTTAAAAATAAGGCTTACAGAGCAATGAAATGTTCTTTATAGGCAATTAGTCAAAATGAATTGATTTTGTTTCTCTAATGGCTTTAAAATGAGAAAGTTTTTAGAGAAATAGGAATTTTTGAGTGAAAACAGACAATTTTTTAAAATTATGCAATGAAATTCGAGTGTTAGAGCATGTGGTGATATTTTTTGCATATGCATATATTCAAGAGGAATAAAACTGTATAAACAAGGTATAGCATGGATTTTGTTGTTGTTTGCTCTACAAAATCTGAGAGTTTTGTAAATTTAAAAAAGATAAAAAAGTAGAATTTTGAGATTTGTTGTTGTTAGTTTTAAAATTTTCTCTTTTTTTAGGAAAAATTTTTTTTAAATCTCATTTTTTAAATGCTTTAATCAGTTAATTATTTTGTGATAAAAATGTCCTTTTATTTTGAAATATTATGTCCTATAATTAAAGTTATAAGACATAATGCGAAAATATGAATAAGTTAACTAATATCAATGAAAACCAAAATTTTTTAGATAATTTTATAATTGAGGAAAAAGTTTCCGAATATGCACAACATGCATTTTCAAAAAATACTCTTTTGAATTATGAAAGCGATTGGAAAAATTTCAAAAGTTGGTGTAAGTCATCAAATTTTGATCCAATGCTAGTCGATCATAAAATTCTCATTATTTATATCACATACTTAGCAGAAGTAAAATACAAAGCATCAACCATTCAAAGAAAATTAAGTGCTATTTTAAAATTCTGCGAAATGAAAAAAATTCATTTAGACCTTAACAATAATGAATTCAAATTAGTATGGCAAGGAATCAGAAGAAAACTTGGTATTGCTAAAAAAGGAAAAGAACCAATTTTAATTAAAACTCTCAAAATTATCTTAGACGCAATCCCTCAAAATACTCCAATGGGCATTAGAGACAGAGCTGTTTTTGCTTTTGGTTGGGCATCTGCCATGAGAAGATCAGAGATCACTGCTCTTAACTGGAATGATTTAACTTTTGTAGATGAAGGAATCATTGTAAATATCTCCCAAAGTAAAACTGATAAATTTGGTGAAGGTCAAAAAATAGCTATTCTTTTTGGGAGAAATCAAAACACCTGTCCTGTGCATATTTTAAAAAAATGGCAAAACATAAACACTCATGATCCTATTTTTTGCTCAATTTCAAAAAATGGCAACATCATCGGAAATAGATTATCTGCTAGAGATATAGCCAGAATTATTAAAAAATGGGTTCGTCATATTGGGCTAGATGAAGCAAATTTTGCAGGTCATTCACTTCGTAGTGGTTTAATCACAACCGCTTCAAAAAGCTCTGTTCCAGATCACGTAATCATGAAACACACAAGACATAAAACTCCTCAAATGATTCATGTATACACTAGAGATAATTCACTTATCAATGATAATGTTACTGGAATGCTAGGATTATAGCTTTCCTTACCTATCAAAAAATATTTACTTTTTAAAACAGCAAAAAATCATTTTTAAATTTCATCGTGGTTAGAAAACACACGAATCTCTAACCTTGATATTACTTTAATCACTACAATACACTCTCAAACAAAGATTACAAATATTTTTTAATTTTTATGCTAAAGTCCTACTATTTTTATTTTCATACGTTTTGTTATTTCTCTGCAACATTCTTTACTTAAAGGCTCTAACATACTAATAAAAACCTTATGATATTTTTCTTCATCTGCAATATAACGCACTGTCTCTTGGAATAAGAGATGTGTTATTAAATCTTTTGATTCTGTGTTTGATTGCTTCAGAAATTTTTCAATTTTTTCAAGTATATGTTTAGCTAACTTATTTTTTCCATATATAATCGCTTTAGCTAATAACCTACCAAAATGTATCAAGTCCATGTTAAATAGGTATAGCTCTCCCTTTTTTGCATCATTTCTATATTTTTCCACTTCTGGAAACGATTTTAACATATCTTGTATAAAAGCTTTTCTTTCTTTAGTATATGGATAAAGTTCTTCATTTTCCTGCTTAACAATTTCTGCTGCAAATGCATCAAACATACGATCATTTTGATAACTTTCCTCATCGTGAAAGAAAAAGGAATTACCACGTCTATCAGCAAAATTTAATCCTTTTAATTTTGCTTTTTTAACCGCTTTTTTTAACTTACTTGAACCAAAAAAAGCAATTTCTTCAGAATCTATTGCTAAATTTGCTTCACCTAAACCATATAAATTATAATAACATTTATCATACATCTTTACATTCTGACTATACTGAGTCTTTGACAATATAGATTTCTCAGGAATAAGCATCCTAACTCTATTTGTAATATTAATAAGTTTATAATCCTTAATCACAGTTTCATCAGGCATCATAATATGTGTTGGAATTACTTGAAATTCTCCTTTTGCTTCTTGTTGTAATACATTTAAAGCTTTAGAGTTGGCTAATAAAATAGATGAGTTATTTGGTAAAAAATCCCATTTAAGGATATTTTCTATTTTTGCTGTTTTTGATTTTTCTACATAAAAATATAATACGCCTACTTTTTTTAAATCTGCAGTTTTGCCAACTTTAAAATCTGTAACTACGCACCAAGGTTCATTTTGATCGTTATCATAATTAATATGTAAAGTACTTGGCGTACAAGCTTCATCTAAAAACCATGCCCTATTTTTTATCATTTATTTACCATATTAAATTTTACGTAATTCCAAGAAGATTTAAAAGTCTCATTTGATAATCATCTTTTGATAATAGCCCTGTTTGGCTTAAACTACAACTAGGGGGCTAATGCGACACACACATTACATTTTAACTGAAATATATTAATTATTATTACTAAGCTATTTTAAAATTAATAATTTCCTCATAATTAAAATCGTTATCATTTGCTACCGCTAAATTGCTAAAATCGTAAGTTCCGTGCATGTTTACATGTTGCCAAGTAATAATAGATGCGTTTGTAATATTACTAACAAGTGATGTTTGTGCATCAGCATCTGATCGCATAATTATTTTTGTCAACTCTAAGTAATTCCATAATATAATAATGTTTTGTATAATACTTTGGCACAAGGCGAATATTTCTTGATCTTCTTTGTAAGATACAGACATTGAATCTGATGCAAACGAGACAGCAGAAGCAAATCTATTTGCTAGTTCTCCTTTATTAAGTTGTTTTTCTATTCTTTGTCTAAGTTCAACATCATTAATGTACTCTAAAATAAATATGGATTTAATTATTTTTCCATATTCTTTTAGAGCTTCGTACAATGGGTGCTGTTTAGCATATGAATTAAGGCGTTTAAGTATTATGGATGGTTTATGGACGCCTAATTTTATAGTAACCAATAAACGCAATATTGTATCCCAATTCCGTATTATTTTCTCTCGTTTTACATAATAAGATGGTGTAATGGGATAACCTTTATTTTCTAATTCAGGCTTAATCTTTTTGAAACTAACTAATTTTTGAGACATTACATCCTTAATTCTAGGTGCAAATTTTGTACTAACCATATGGGCGTGTTTAAAAATGGGGTTCAGAAAAACCCCCCAAAAAGACCATGAGAAAAATGAAATTTTATACAACAGATACCTTAATTATATGCTACATGCAAAACATGATTCCCAAGAAAATTATCTTCATTAGTCATAGCTACCCCACCATCTCCAGTATGTGCATTATGAGAAGGGTTTAAATTTAGCTTACCGCCTATATATATATATGAAGTTGAATCCTCTGTCGTAACTGTTAAACCGTCACCTAATGCACAAACAGTTTCTGCTTGATTGATACTGGAATCATTCGAGCCTAAAATCTTACATTTTGGATCACTCCAAAAGACATTACTATTAAACTCACCTACAGAAGTAGGGGGAATAACCCATAATGTAACAACAAAACCAGGTTCTGAAATTAACTTGACTTTCCCAGAAGTACCATCTGCATAATGAATAACCCCTGTCAAATTATTTTTTGAAACGCCATGTGAAGTATTAACAATAAAACTACCTGTATGAGTTGATCCATTATTGCTATTTAGATCTACAACAGTTCCTAAATGAATGTCAAATATCTTGATTACAGTTAGATCTTCTGCAATATCCAATCTGGGAGTTAATATTCGTGAAATCGCATAAGAAGGCAAGCTGGATAATATTAAAGCTACAACAAAAAAGAGATTCCCTATAACTTTTTTAATCTCTTTTATATTCATATTATACAAGAATTTCTTTGCTCTTTAAAGTCAATATAGATCGTTAATTTTAAATATCAAGGAAATCTGCAAAACAAAAGAACTTAATTGTTGGTTTATTTCTTTTTTCCTTCACAAGGTAAATTTCTTGCACAGGAATCACAACAAGATGATTTATGTTTGTGATGGTATGAATTATGCTCTACTACATTTACCCTTGTTGCTAACGCTGAAGTCTCTTTTTCCACCTCAGATATTTCATTAATAGTATTTATCCTACTATTATTTTCCTGGTTTACCATATAATGCGTATCATGTTTTTCAGACATAGTAAGAAAACCAATAACTCCTCCAATAATCAAGCCACTTGCTATTAAACTTATATATTTATATTTTCTTGAAATTTTCATTCTACCTCTAATTTAGATTATACCATCTTCTCATAAAAACTACTAAGAAAGTAACTTTTATGAGAAACCATAATTGCTATCAATTTACTTTTGTGTTTTATAAGTCGCTATATTCAGATTGCAATTGTTTTTAAATTTCTCTCTTAGCTAAAAGCCAAGAGAGAAATTTATACTCTACTCATGGCAAAAACAATTATTATTGCTGAGCTACGTGTAATGTATGAGTACCTGTAGCATTATCCACAGCATCTGCTGCGTCAGCACCTGTGTGACAAGTATGTGCATCATTAAAATGTAAAGTACCACCTATATAAAGATAAGAGGTTGGATCAGTTACAGTTACTAGAAGGTTATCTCCAAGAGCACATCCTGCTTCAGCTTGATCAGCAGTACCATCATCTGATCTTAATACTTTACATGTTGGGTTACTCCATGAGGTATTAATACCACAGGAACTACTTTGAGGTTGGGTTATCCATAATGCCAAAGTCTGTCCTGCATCAGCAGATACACGAACTTTACCAGAAGTACCCTCTCCATTATGAGTTACAGATGATAAATCTCCTTTAGCTATGTTATGAGCTGTATCTAAAGTAAGATATCCTGTATGAGTTGTAGCGGTATTAGTATTAAGACCTGTTACAGTACCCATATGCATATCTAAAAGTTTATTTAACGCTACACCTGATGTGAACATTATATTAGAGTTAAGAGGCACAGTTTCCTCTGCAAACACACTGGATGTAGAGAGCAATACTACAAATGTTGTAGCTGTTGCTAGTTTCTTAATGGTTTTAAACATATTATTTTACCTTGTTAAGTTAATAAAAAACAATCTCAGATTGCAATTACTTCTATAATATCTCATGAAAGTTAAGAAATTATTAATTTGATGATAAAATAACAATATATGTTGCAACAAGCTTTTAGCCTCATTAATATTAGTTATAATTAACTTTATTCGTTTCCTGAAAATCTTAGATGGTGTAGAGAAAAAACAAATAATCCATAGGGATAGAGTACGAATTTATAATGAATCATAATAGATACTCGAGCCAAGTCCGAGAATAACGAGTGCGGTGATCTCATTAAGTTATAGTATTATTTATTTGAGGGTATAAATTATGCTTTATTTATTTATTCTTATATCTTTTATTAGCATAAGCATATACTCAATTGCTGACTCTATAACAAATGTAACAGAGCTTTATTTTGGTGAAGCATTACTTCCAGTAACACAACGTAGCATAACAGTTAACCCTAATATAGGACAATCATTATATAAAGGCTCTGCTCAAATAAAAACCACACCTGTAAGAGGCAAACTTGACATCACTTGTTCAAATACTGGCACAGCAACAATTGATATTGTTGCAATAAATCCAACTAGTGGCAACCTAATGTTAAGTGATTTCACATTTTATTTTAGTGGCATTGGCGACAACATTATTCCCCCAATTGATATAGAAGTAAGAGCAAATGTTACTAAAACAATATATTTCGGTGCTAAAGTAACTTACAATCAAAATATTGGAAGCGGCAAACATAATATGCATGCTAACTTTAATTTAACCTGTCCTTAATATTGGAGCAAAAAAAATGAGACTTTTAAAAATTTTCTTTATCTTATTAATATTTTCAAATCATGTATATGCTGTAAATCAAGCTACTATATTCCCTAATCGAGTTATTATTGAGAATAAAAAAAGCAGTGAAGTAACATTGGTTAACCAAAGTGACCATACGGTACTTTGTAATTTAAAAATTTTTGATCTTACCATGACACCTAAAGGAGAATTAATGAGACCAAGCGATACTACCAAAAATATTTATTCTTTAGATAAATATATAAGATTATCACCGAGAACAATTAGCTTAAAAAAAGGTGAAAGACAAAAAATAAGAGTTAAACTTAAAACTCCGACAGAATATGTTCCAGGAGAATTACATTCACATATCACTGTTACAACCCAACCTTTACCAGAAGATTATAAAGCCGCTCTTAAGGAAGCAAAAAGGCAAGGGCTAGGATTTGCTGCTGGTGTGAATGTAAATACTTATATTCCTATTTTTGCAAGATTTGGTAAAACTTATTATACTTTAACTGTAGATAATGTTTCTGTTAGAACTAATGATATAGATGTTGTTTTAAGAAGAAAAGGGAATATGTCTCCTTATGGGAAACTTGAAGCACATTTTGTAAAGGATGATCAAGATCATCTTTTAGGAAAGTCAGGATATATAGCGATCTATAGAGAAGTAGATACACGTGATGTAAACATCAAAGTTAACAAACCATCTGAATTAAAAAAACTATCTAACGGCACATTACTTATTTATTTCATTGATAAAGAAAAACCTAAAAAGAAGATAAAAATTTACGAAAAATCAATGTAATTTGGTTCCTGTTGAGACTTAAAAGGGGTAAAATTTTATAAATGATCTGGATAAAGGTTGTTTTTTTCTATATTGTAATCTTATTTCTAGCACTACCTACATTCGCTACCGATCAAACTAAAGCAAAAACTGCTAAACCAGTACTGCATGAAGATAATCTTTATCTTTTACAAATAGTTGTATTTGAGCCTAATGAAAAAGAAGAGCGGAGAGCATTAAAATTTAGCACCCCTATAGATGCATATTATGCCAACAATAAATTCTATTTACCACTTTCACAAATATGTGATTCCTTAGAATTTGCTATTAATGTTTCTCCTGACAAACACATAGCAAATGGATGGTTCATTAAAGAAACAAATATTTTTTCTCTTAATAACTTCAATATTAAAGTACTAGGTAAAAACTATACTCTTAACAATAAAGAAATATTATTTAACGAAGATGATATATATATTGAATCATCAATATTAAGTAAAATCTTTAATATAGAATTTAAACCAAGTAACTTAGAATCTAAATTATATATATCTTCTAAAATAGCAATACCTATACAAGAACGAAAAAATAGAGAAAAATCTTGGAAGTCCCTTTATACACATGGTATTGACACAACAGATTTTAATAAGATGGAAGGAAAATATCAAAGATTCTCTATGCCTTTTATAGATGCTTCTTTAAGTGATACTTATACAATATCACCGTTGGGTAGCAATCTTATTAGTTATTCCCTTAATATGACAAATCATATGTTTAAACATATGAATCAGTTATTCGTTAGCGGAACTCATGAGAATATAAGCAATATAAGCTATATAGTCAGTAAACATGATGTTAACAAAAAACTTCTTGGTCCTTTGTGTGCTTCAAACTATAGCATGGGCGATATTAACTCAACTATGATATCTTTAGTATCAGGATCAGTAGTAGGCAAGGGGTTTACTGTTAAAAATACTCACTTAGGAGATCTGACAAATGCTGAAACAACTAATTTTAATGGCTATGAGAAACCAGGATGGCAGATAGAATTATACAGAAATGATGAATTACTAAAATTTACTGTTATTGATTCTAGTGGCTACTGGGAATTTAATGACATTCCTTTGTTATTTGGTTCTAATATATTTAAGATTGCTTTTTATGGCCCTCGTGGACAAAAAAAAGAAATAATTAAAACTATAAATACAAGTTCTTCAGTTCTTAAAAAAGGTCAATTAGAATATGATTTTTCTGTAAATGAAGAAGATAGACAATTATTCGACGGTCTTATAAAAAATAAATCAACAAGCGACTCAAGTGATAAAGAAAAAACTATAAAATTTGCTTCTGTAATAAAATATGGATTACATAAAAAATTTTCACCAATTTTTGGTTTCGTTTCTGATGAGGTAGAAACAGTACGTGGACGTCAAAACTATCTTACAACTGGTTTTATTACATCCTTTCTACAACCATTTATTATCGAAACAAATTATGCTTATGACATCACTGATAAAGGAAAAGCCTTTAGAATAAATGCTTTAGGGAATGTATTAGGTATTAGTAGTTCTGCTGAATATTTAAGATTAAATAATTTCACTAGTGACTTATTCCATGACACAAACCCTATACGAGATAGATCAAAAATTTCCTTAAATAAACATATAAAACCACTAAAATTAAGTGCAACAGTTAAAGCCCAAAGAACATCTTATCAAGATAAAACTGTTGATGTTGAGATTTCAAATACATTATCTAGAGCTTTCTCCAGAGTAAATGTTAGCAATATATTATCCTATAATAAAACAGAAAATAGCGTTCCATCAGATACAGTAAAAGGGCAATTAATTTTAGGTGGGTTCATTCCTAAAATAAGATCATCTGTAAGAGGAACAATATATTACAACTTAATTCCCAATAGCAAAATTAATAGTTATACGCTTACATTTACAAAAAATCTTGCACATAATCTTTCTGGAACGTTAGATATAACTAAAGATAACTCAACTAACGGAGCTACTTCTTGTGCAGCTACTTTATCATGGAATAAAAAACGTTATAGATTTGGACTCACCGCTGGTGGAGATACAAAAAAGAATTTTTTCATTGGAGCATCGTTAGATTTTTCATTAGTTCAAGATCCTGTTTCAAAACATTGGTATCTACAAAGAAATCCTGCTGGTAATAGTGGGGCAATTTCTTTAAGACAATTTTTAGACAAAAATTATAATGGCAAATTTGATGAAGGAGAAGAAATACTGCTACCAATGGAACTATCTAGTGCCATATATAAAGATAAACAATCTATAAATGAGCTTTCTAATTTCATTGCTAGCTTGCCTGCACATAACGAATCGCATATCGAATATAATGCAGATCAGCTTGAATATGATCAAACTCATGAATATCGTGGAACATCAATATGTCCAAAACCTGGGGCTGTTCACATTATTGATATCCCTGTAATAAGAATTTCAGAAATAGAAGGCAATGTTACACTAACATTCGGTAATGGTAGAGTTAGACCTTTATATCGTGTTCCTGTACAATTAATAAATGCAGCAAATAATCAAGTAATAAAAACCTTTTATTCTGAATTTGATGGTTTTTATATTTTTGATAAAGTCAAACCTGGAAAATATATAGTAGCTATAGATCCAAAATACTTGGAGAAACGTTATTTAACTCATAAAAAATTAGATATTGAGGTTTCTGCGGAACACCCAAAAGTCTTAACTGAACAAAATTTTATTTGTTCCAGCACTAAATCTAAAATTGAAGATTCAACCAAAGCTACAGCTAATCCGAAAGAGTCGTTGTCATTGCAAGAAACAAAGTGACGAAACAATCTTGAAAAAACGTTATAACTTTATGAGATTGCTTCTCTTTGCTTGCAATGACAAATGTCCTTAACTTGACACCATTAAAAATTATGTTTCGTTATGCAAATAACATTATTTTTAATGTTTATTGATTATTTGTAAATAATTATATGTCAAAATTATATCAATTGTAAACCATATAAATAATTTGTTAGGGGCTGTGTGGAAGAACTGACAGAATGTAAGGTTGGGTAAACATATTAATAATTGCGTTAAATATCTGTTTCTGTGCGGTTCAAAAAAACGAAGGTTATTTTGAACTTCAATAAAATTTTCTTGATTACCACATTCACT
>JABSSG010000017.1 GCA_013214525.1 Rickettsiales bacterium
AAGACAACAGGAAAACTCAATCTAAATTCTTGTGTGTCAATTGTGGACATCAAGAAAACGCCGATATCAATGCGGCAAAAAATATATTAGCGGCAGGGCTTGCCGTGTTAGCCTGTGGAGAGGAAGCATTAGCTACCTCTGCGAAGCAGGAACCTCTGGACGTGGGCGACCTAGCTCTAGCCTAATTAATTAGGAATCCTCTTCCTTTAGGGAGAGGAGGATGTCAATGCGTATCCAACCTGTATTTGTCTTCTTGTAACGAAGCACCCATTTCCCATTATCATCTTTAATGCAGGCAAACATTAACAAACAGCTTGTGATTAAACATGCAAACAGGGAGATAGATGATGAACCAGCAGGACTTGATGAAATTTTTGAATACAACCGAGCAACCACACAAGACAAAAAACAGTTATTTGCTTTTAATGACAAGCGATGCATTTGAGGGGCTAAAAGATGTAAAAAAGGATGCAGATGGATTCATTAGATCAACTAAAGAAAAGTTAGAGAATGGCTTTGATTTAAACAAGAAGGTTCAAGAAAAGCAGAATTAGAAATTAATGCTGATCCTAAATTATTAGGTTCGTTTAGGGGCAGATCAAAAATGTTAGGTTTGAGTGGAGACGCAGAAAGGATAGAGGCAAAAGCAAACGCCGAAGATTTAGGCTCTCATTTGCGACAATCCGTGGAAGACAAGAAAAAGATTACAAATCTACAAAAGTCAATTGAGTCGGTAAGACAAGAATGTATATCTGCCCCACTAGATATGTGCTCAAAGAAAACACATATAGTTGACAAAACAGGTGAGAAGACAGTGAGTATAGATATAGACAGAGATACTGTTTACACAAAGGTTTTTGAGTCTTTGTATAAAGAGTTTCATTTGATTAGGGAAAAAGGGGTAAAGCCTGGGTCATTTGATTGGAACAAACCAAAAGAGTCGATCCCAGATGCAATTAAAGTTCTTTTTTTAGAATGGGATATATAACATAGCTTATCTACCACAAACAGCAAATTACCCAAAAAACAAACTTATTCCTACCCTAACTTTGCCAAATAACACTATCTTCTAAAAACTCTCATATTTGCGATATATAAGTTTGATGATTATAATATTTTGTAAATTAGATAATTTATCATTAAATAAAACATTATTGCCATTTTATGTTTGCATTGTGCATTTTCCTGATGTACAATTTATTTAAATATACAATTATTTTAATATTATTTATGCAACAAAAATCTACAACTATAAATGAACAAGGTCAAATTGTAATACCTAAAATTTTTAGAGATTATTTAAACTCTAAAACAGTGTTAATTCAAAAAGACGAAAACCATTCTATTAAACTTACTCCCATCCCTGATTTAGGAGGAAGTCTTGCAAAATACACCGCTTCTAAAAACTCTGATTTTAAACAAGAAAGAAATCAAGCTTGGGAAAGTGCAGTTAAACAAAAATTTGACCCCAAAGATAAATGAAAAAATATGTAATTGATACTAATGTCATCATTAGATATCTGCTAGGTAACGATAAAGAGCTTTTCAAGAAAGCTCGTTATTTCTTTGACCTACTTAAAATGGGTAAAGCAAAAGCATATTTAGAACAAACAGTTTTTACAGAGGTCATTTTTGTATTATCTAAAGTGTATAATGTGCCAAAAGAAGAGATATCAAGAACGCTATCAAACTTACTAATGCTCAAAGGTATTCTAAACGAAGAAAGGGATATATTACTAGAGTCACTGCAAATATATAAAAACACAAATTTACATATAGTAGATTGTATTATTGCCGCTAAATGCAGAACACATAATATTAAACCCATTACATTTGATGAGGAATTAAAAAAAGTTACTACAAAACAAAATCTTAAAGAAGAAACATGAATGATCTTCAAGTTAATTCCCAAAGTCCTGTTATACAAAAAGACAACTCCTCAATTGAATATTGGGCTAATGTTTACTTCAATATTATAGTATCAGGATCATCTGACAAAACTATTAAAGCTAAGCAAAACGACTTATCTAAATTCATATCATTTTTTATGAATTCGCTTAATCATTCAAATGTTGATTATTGGACTCCTAGCATCACAAAGCATTTCCAAAAAACACTCATAAATAACAATTATAAACCATCGTCTGTTAATAGAATTATTGCATCAGTAAAACATTTCGGAAAATGGCTCAACAAACAAAAGAAGTTGATAGCAAACCCTATTGAGGGAGTAAAAGATATTGTAACAGACGAACCTGACTGGAATGGACTTACAGACTCGCAAATCATGAAACTAAAAGCTGCTTGCGAACAACGATTAAAAATCTGCAATCGCATTAGTCAAAATCCGTTAATGGAGACTGTTATATTCTTTGTATTGCTCAACACGGGTCTCAGAGAATTTGAGCTAGTAAGTCTAAATGTAGGTCATTATTACGACAAAGGATTTCACCATGTACAAAGAAAAGGAAATAAAATCTCCAAGAAAATACCTGTACCGTTAGATGCACGCCAATATCTCGAACAATACTTAAATCAAAGATTCTCAGATGGTATAAAACCACAACATAAAGAAGTTCCTTTATTTATATCAAGATACGGCAATAGACTATCTACTCATGATGTAATCCGCATCTGTCATCGTATATCTAATCAAGCTTACGCTCAAGAAAGCAACAAATTCAGATTGAATCCTCACATGCTAAGGCATACTTTCTTGAAACGTATAGCAGATAAACATGGGGTTCATGTTGCCCAAAAAATGAGTGGTAATGTATCGATGTCTGAAATATTCAGATACACAAAACCATCTCAAAATGAAATAGATAAGCAAGTAGAGGAGCTATTCTTGTGATACGCTCCCACCACTAAACAGCAAGCTGTTGTAGAGGGGGCTTCTTGCGACCTATCGGGATGTTATTATCCTGACCTTTCGACATGACAGGCTTGCCGAACCTATTGTCATGTAGGGACTGCTTTACGCAAATGCT
>JABSSG010000018.1 GCA_013214525.1 Rickettsiales bacterium
AGCTGTTTTCTTTCTATTTTTCTTCTTTTATTTTCTTCTTTTAGTCTTCTTTTTTCCTCTTTTTCTTCTTGTTTTACTCTTTTTTCTTCCTCTGCTATCTTTCGTTTTTTTTCTTTTTCACGCTTCTTTAACTCTTTCTTTAATTCTGCACGTAATTTTGTTTTACTCTTATCTTCATCTTTAAGAAGCTGTTTTCTTTCTATTTTTCTTCTTTTATTTTCTTCTTTTAGTCTTCTTTTTTCCTCTTTTTCTTCTTGTTTTACTCTTTTTTCTTCCTCTGCTATCTTTCGTTTTTTTTCTTTTTCACGCTTCTTTATCTCTTGTTTCAATTGTTTCTTTAGTACTTTTCTTTCATCCTTTAAAGTCTTAAAGAACTTTTTTCTCTCTTTTCTTTTCTCTTTCTCTATTCTTTCTAATTCTTTTTCTTCTGATGTTTTCTTTTTTTTCCACGGGAGTCTGAAACTAGGCATATCTATAAATTTATTATTTATACTAATTTTATTTTAAATTAGTTAATTAATAATTAATTTTTTAAGAAATGTTGCGGACTATTTAACTTTAATTTTATAAATTTTGTCTTTCTAAGACCCACCTTTCAAGTAATGATTTAACTTCGTTAAAATAACTATTAGCATCGTGATCAGTTGCAATGTCATATATATTTAAATCTTCCAAATTTACGTAAGCTGCTCCTATAATTTTTGTGCCTTTGTAGAAAACAAAATGAACCTCATTTTCTTTATTAAGTAACTCATTTGTATAATCATAAGGTACGTTTTTAGGTAAAAATAGTTGTTGTTTTATAATTCTATGGTAATTTTCCCATTCTGTATAATGTATACAATATCGCATACAAATTTCATTAAAACCTGTTTTGTTAATAATATTCGTAATAAAAGCATTTTTACCTAAGTTATACCCTGCAAACCCTACAATAGTTTTAGCATGCATTTTTTCTTGTCTTACTAAATCAAACTTTAGTTGAGAGTATTCTCTTTTTACAGAAGGATTTTCTCTTAAAAAATCTCTAAACATTAAATTTAATTTAATTTCAGGATTATTCTTTTCATATATATGTAAGTTATATCCACATTCATCAATATCTTTTTTTAAATATTGATGAAAAGGAATATTTACTTCTCCTCTTGCTCTGTAATATAGACTCTCTAATTGCTTTGAAGCTAAAATTATATCTTTTGCTATTATTATAATATCTATCCTAGGCTTTGCACATAGACCTTTTACGGATGTAGACCCTACGTGATGTATTTCTATGAAGTTATTGCCTAAACAATCTTTAATCTTTTGAGATTCTTCTCTGAATAAATAAGGCCATCTTTCATTATATGATACTACCTGAATTTTTGACATAAGTTATTATTTTTAAATAAATCTGTATCATATGTAATAAGCAATGTAACTTGATTGTCAACAGTAAATCATTGTATACATATTGCTTCTGGACCATTGCAGTAGTCTTCAATTGCTTTTGCTATATCTTTTTTTTCTGCTTTATCAATCCATAAATCCCATCTATTTTTTACAACTAACCAATTAGAAACATATTCACAAATATAGTCTTGATTTTCTGGCAACCATTTTGCTGGATCTTTTTGTCCCTTTGCTCTATTTGCTCCTTTTGAAACAGCTATTAATTCTTCTTTATGCTTTAAATAATTTGCGTATTCTTTCTTCTTCTCTTTACTCCAATGACAACCTCCTGATTTATAAGCTTCACCAAGTGGCACAAGATGATCTATATCTAAATCTGAAGGGTTGTTAAAAAGTTTATCAATATAAGCACCATACCATCTTCCTTTTATAATTTTTTTGCTACCTTTTTTAACCATTGGATTAATTAAACTCTCTTCTAATAACACTTTCTGACGTGTATTATAACCGCCCTTTTCTTCTGTTATCCAATGTTTCCAGTTTTTTCTTGAATATTTACCAAGTTTACAATCTGGAGCAACTTTAAGATTAGTTAGAATTTTCAGTAATTCTTCTGAGTTTGAATTCGACTCTATTGTGCAAGCAGAAGAAATAGAAAATGTATGTGTGGTGAGTATAAAAAGTAATACTATAATTTTATCTAGCATGAATGTTCCTTTGATTTAAAATTTTTTGTTTTTCATTATGAAGTTTTATTACTCATAACTATTTTTAACTTATCACCAATAATGATAGTTTAAGAAAATTAAGTAAACATTAATTTTGCGAAGTTTAAAATATCGTAATATTTAAATACGAGGATTATAAATTAGATTATCTAATTCCACGTTTAGGCTCTGACTGTTGTTGTTTCTTTATCCTATCAGTCCACTTTCCAGTATGCTCAGTTTTTTTACTACGTTTTACTTTTGCACTCACATATTTTTTCTGACCTTCGCTAACAGCAGTAGTCACACATTGTTTTGCAAGTTCATCAAATGAACTAGCTATTCGCACTTTAGTTGTTTCAACATCTAAGTTGTAATTTGTATCAACAAAATCTTTAAGTGGCTTTGAAGCAAGACCTACTAATGTATCTACTGATGCTTTTTTTATGTCACTATTGATTAGACAAGATTTTTCTAATTTTTGAACATATTGATTTACAAAACTATCAATTGCAGCATTTCTTTGTTCTTCATAAGTGCCATAAAACATACCACTAACAGAAGGAATTTCTTCTTTTAATTTATCAGTTAATGACTTCTTTAAATCAGTAACTGATTTTTCTTTAAATTGTAGCTCTTGCCTTACCTCATCAAGTAGAGTTTTTGTTAGATTACTGTAAATATCATCCATTAATTCTTTTCTTACACTTGAAGCATGTTTAGCCATTTCAACGTCAAAAGTACTTTGTCTAGCAAGATTACTTCCTAAATATTGCTTAGTAGGATCACTTACTAATTTAACAATATCATCAAGCATACGATCTTGATGCTTCAAAATATAATCACCAGTTATCATAGGACTTTTCTCAAATTCTTTTTTGTATTTTTCTACAATCAAATTAACAGCGTCATTTCTTTGATCTTCATAACTATAGCCAAACATATCAGTTGCTGGGGGAATTTGTTCCTTTAATGTTTTAGTCAGAGTTTTAAAAAACTCTTCTTTTACTGGTCTATTATTTTCTTTATTTATTTGTTTCAATAGAGAACCTAATTTTTTCTGATATTCAGTCATAATTTGATTATTCGACCTAATCTCTGCTAAATTGAGGCGTTGTAATTCAATTTGACCCTGCAAATCTCTATGTTGTTTTGCTAATTTTATTTGTTGTGATTCAATATATTTCGAAGTTTTTAAAATTTCTTCTTTTAAACTCTTCAATTTCTTACTTTCTGGTGATGTTTCTTCCAAACCAGTTTGTTTTGATTCTAACAAGTCTATTTGTTCTTTTATTTTTTCAAGTTTATTCAAGTTACGTGTATTACGTTCTTGTAAATCTTTTATAGTTTTTATTTTATGCTCTAACTGCTTTAAGTCTCTTTCTAAATTACTAGCTTGCTTTACTAAATTAAGATTATTAGAAGTCAGTTCATCAATACTAGGAATACCTTGTGTAGATTCATGTGTTATACGGCTATGCAAATCAGACAAGGCTTTACTTACTTTACTTTTTAGTAACATTGTCCTGCCAGTGAGTGCTTTAGTTGACCGTGCTAAACTGGACTCAACTTTTTCTTGTTGTTTAGTTTGTTTAGTTATGTGTTTTAGCGTTAAGTCAAATTTTCTAATCAAATGCGAATCATTTAAGAGGCTAACTCGCCTTTCTGAGGCCAACCTATCAAACTCTTTTTTTATTATATCTTTTGTTATATGGTCATCTACTTCCTTGTTATTAACCATAATTTTGCTAGCTGCATCAAGTTTTTTTTGAATATCTGATCGCGTAAAATTACCTTGAACATATTGGTTAAATAACTCTTGTCCTGTTTTCGTTGCTTTTTCTTTTAAATCTTTAGTCTCTTTTTGAATACTTTTATCATGTTTGCGTACTTGCTCTAACAATGTTTCTCTTTCCTGAGTTATTTTATTAGAATATTCTACTAATGATTCAAATTGTTTCTTTGCTATAGGAGATGATCTCCATATACCGAAACTTGCAACACTAGCTATAAATCTACCTATAGACTTAACTATATTTATAGCTTTTGCTGTTTTGCTATTAACATTAGATTCTTTTATTTCTTGATCAAGTTTTTTAACAGCCCTATCAAAGATTTGTTCAAATTGTTTTTGTTCGTTTGAAGAAAGTGTAATTTTTTCACCATCAATAGAAAGAAAATTTTCAGTAAAATATTGTTTTATTTTTGTAGAAAAACCCTCTTCAGATAAATAAAGATTTTGTATATCATCAAATATTTTTTCAGTAGTTTTTGGCACTGGCATAGTTAACTCTTAATTTTTTTTATAATATAAAATTAATTATTTCACAAAAAAGTTAACTAGTGGTTAAAGGTTAAATAAAGTAAATATATTAAATTGTAGAAGACCTAGTCTGCGTTTCTACAAGCTGAATAAACCGTTTTCCTCTCTGTTCAAAATTCTTCCATTGATCAAAGGAAGCACAAGCTGGCGAGAGTAATAATATTTTTTTTCTATTTTGTGCTACTGTGTTTATCATTTTGATAGCATGTTCAAAAGCCATATCAAGCGTTTTTGATAATTTATATCTAATACCAATTTTATCTAAAGTTTGTGCAAATCTATTTTGTGCTTGCCCAATTAAAAATGCATATTTTATATTCTTAAGTTCTTCTTTTATGGGTTCTATCCCTTCCTCTTTTGCCATTCCTCCTGCAATCCAGTAAATATCTCCATAACCCTTTAAACTATTTAGAGCTTTTTCTGTAGATTCAGCGTTGGTTGCTTTGCTATCGTTGATAAATTCAATATTGTTGCTTATTCCTAAAAATTGTAGCCTATGGACAAGTCCTGAATAAGTTCTTAAAGCATTAATTGTATCATTCTGGGAAAGATTATTTACAATAGAAGCTGTTGCAGTATATGAAGCTAATATATTCTCTAAATTATGTTTTCCCCTAAGGTTTTTGTTTTCTGGAATATCTATTTTCACTTTGTGAATATCGTCATGAATAACTTTATTGTGAATACCTACCCCTTTAGGCAAAATTTTAGTGGGTGAAATTGGAGTTAGGATTATTTGATTCTTATTTTTTAGAGAATCATAAGTCTTTGATAATGTTTTATCATCAATATTTAGTATCAAATTATCATTTGAAGTTTGATTGAGAAAAATTCTTTTTTTAGCATCTATGTAATTTTGCATTGAACCATGATGATCTAAATGATCAGGAGTGATATTTAATATAACTGCTATATTAGGTTTAAAAATTTTAATGAGATCCAATTGGTACGAAGAAATTTCTAAGATTATGATTTCATCTTTTTGAGGTGTAATTGATAATATTGCTGTACCAATATTGCCACATGTTATGGCTTTATAACCATTGCATTTTAAAATATGTTCTATTAATTTTGCTGTAGTTGATTTGCCATTTGCACCTGTAATAGCTATATATTTTTGCTTAGGAAAGTGCCTATAGAAAAGTTCTATATCGCAAATAACATCTGTATCTTTACTAATATTTTTAAAAATTTTATGTTTGGTAAGCTTAATAATTCCAGGACTTGCTACTAAACAATCGATATCTCTCCATTCTTTACTATTCGGAGAACAAATATTTAATTGATTATTTGGTAATTTTAAAATTTTTGCACAATTTTCTAGTGAATCTGGATTATCATCCCAAATTATAAATTTATACCCACGGTCAATCATAAATTGTACAGTAGCTATTCCAGAAATTCCTAATCCTAAGACACCAAAATATTTATCCATATTAAAAATCGTTATTTTTCAGATGCAACTCATATACTAATCGTACTTGAAGAATCCTAATTTTAAAGAAAGAAAATGGAATTAATATCAAGTTTAAAAATTCGCAAATATCGTTGATATTTAAGATATTTTAAAGGAAGATAGCAGTTTCGTTTTCAAACTCAAAAACTGGAGACTTCAGGTATGATTAGTATATATTACTCTTAAAGTACTCACAATATTTAGATAGTAAGCATTTCTCACATAAAGGTTTTCTAGCTTTACAAATATATCTTCCATGCAACACAAGCCAGTGATGGGCTTTTTGTTGCCATTTTTTAGGAATCACCTTTTCTAAATCTTCCTCTACTTTTTGTATTGAATCTTTCTTGGTTAAACCAAGTCTTCTTGAGACTCTAAAAACATGAGTATCAACAGCAATTACAGGTTTGTCAAAAGCAGCATTTAAAAAAACTTTTGCTGTTTTACTGCCAATCCCTGGAAAGCTTTTCAACTTTTCAAAATTCGCTGGAATCTCTGAATTATATTCTTGGATTAAAATTTCACTCATTTTCATTATATTTTTAGCTTTTGAACGATAAAGACCAATAGTTTTTATGTAATCTATCAATCCCTCCTCTCCTAATTTAAGCATATCTTTTGGGGTTTTAATAACTTTAAATAAAGATTCTGTTGCCTTATTTACTTGTGCATCTGTAGTACGAGCTGACAAAATTATAGCTAATAAAAAAGTATAATTATTTATAAATTTAAGTTCTGTTTCTGGATCTTGATTATGCAAATTAAACGTTCCAAATATTTTATCAATAATTTTTGAATCCATAGTTATTTATTATTTTTTTAAATTATGCATAATCTTCAAATACGATTAGTGTAGTTACCATAATCTAGTTTCAAAATTTTAGAAATGTTTTTTTCTTGTAATTACCTGATATTTAAAAGTAAAATGTTTCCTAACAATTTCAGTAAAAAATTATAAACATATGGTATTAGCACAATCTGCTAGTGATATTAAAAACACTGTTTTGAATTTCATTACAAATAGTAAAGGAAAATCTTATTCATTCATTTTATCAGGAAGTAAAGGAACAGGTAAAACACTTGCGGTAAAAAACTTAATTCAAGAAGTATTTAAAATAAATGGTATCAATACTCATCCAAATATTTTATGGATCAATGCTAGACAAAAAAATGTTAATGTCTCTGAAATCAGAACGATCAGCAACTTCATGCATAAAACAACATATCATTCTAATTTGCCCAAGCTGATTATAATTGACTATGCAGAAAATCTTAATATGCATTCTTTTAATGCTTTATTAAAAACTCTTGAAGAGCCAACAAATAATACATTCTTTATATTAATCACTAATGATCTAAAAATATTACCAGATACAATTAAATCTAGAAGTATCCTTCTAAAATTTTCTTTACCTAATCCATCAGTTGTTTATCATCAGATAAAACAGCAATTTTCTAATTTATCTGATGTTCACCTTAATGAGTATTTATCTCTAGCTTCTACAACGGGCGTAATATCTAATCTAATTAATAATGATACTTTAAAATCTTATAAACAGCTGTTAGAAATGATGTATGCGACAAAGGGAGCTTCTGCTAAATTATACAAATTTATAGAAACAAATTTTTCAACATTGGAACAATTAGATATTTTTTCTATTCTAATAAAAAATCTAATTAATAAACTTCTCAAAGCAAAATTACTGAATATTCCTTCGATCATTTCTATAGAAAATAAAATAGCAGAGTCAATAACCGTAACAAATATACAGCCACTAATTAAAACAGAACAGGAAATAGATTCTTTTATATATGCTGTAAAAACTTTTGGACTAGATAATAAAACCGTAGTATTAGTGATCATAAATAAAATAAAAAGCTTTTGTAGTCTCAATAACCGCTAATCGTACTTGAAAAAACTTCTTTTGCATATACTCATCGTGCTGAGGATTACGATGAGTACACCTCTTCCAACTTATTCATTCCGTATAAGCACTGTTATTCTCTGGTAGATCTTTAGCTTCTCCAATATTTATTATGGGTTAAAACACCATCATTGTTATCAATATCTAAAATCGGAATTTCTGATAGATTCAGATTTTTCATAATAGATTGTATAAAAATTAAATCAGTAACAACTTCAGAAACATAATCATGATGGACGTTTTTATAATTTTGTTTTATAAAATAGTCACTTTTAAAAGTAAGATGTGTAATAGCCCTATCTATATCTTTTAGTTTGATAGTAGCCATTTTTTTCTGATTAAAATGCTTGGAATCATTTTATTCAAGAAATTACCAATGCCTATTATTTGCAAATCATCCTTACGATTTTCTAAAAAATATCTAAATCCTGGTGAACTTAATAGTAAGGTTCCTATTACTTGATTTGCTAAACGCTTAGCTTGAGTAATTTCTTGTTCTGTCATAGGGTTAGGGTTACTAATTTTTGTTACATCGTAATTTTTTATATATTCAATGACCATAGCTTTGAATTTTTGTGATCCTATTTTGGCATTTATAATTTTAAAATGCCCTGTTTTGTATGATAATTGAGTACTCCCTCCTCCTATATCAAGTGTAAGTAATAGCTTTTTGCCAGAATAAAAAGGATAACTATGTATATTTGCCAATGTACTTAGATAACCAAGCTTTCCTTCTTCTTCTTGTGGTATTATAAGCCCTTTAATATTTTTTCTTTCTAATTTTGTAATAACTTCATGTTTGTTTTGTGCATTACGTAGTGCTGCTGTACCTATTGCTAAACATTGTGATTTTTTACAATTAACATTCAACTCATGTTCAATTTCACTAATATTCTTGAGTAGTAATTTAATGGCTTCTTGAGGCAACGTTGATTTGTTGGGTGACTTCTCAATGTATTCTTGTAAGGGTAATGTTTTTAGTTTTTGTGCTAATGTTTCAATAATAACTTTTTTACATGTATTTACCATTGCTTTTTTAGCTTTAATACTACCCGAACCCATTTCAAAGATAGTCCTTGTAACTATGCATTCTTGTTTTGGAGCAGCAATTACAAATTTGGTAAGAGTTATCAAGATAATTAATAAGTAAAATATGCCACTAGATTTTTTATTAGATAATAATTTTTTCATTTTTGTGTAATTTAGTTGATGTTATTTAATAATAAAACATAAGCATTACAAAAAATCAATATTTGATTTATATGTGTTTGGGTTTGTATAAAAAGTTTCATTACTTGATATCTGCAAGTACTCATGTTATACAAAATAAACTCAGCTATAATATTAACTATGCAGAAATTCTATATTACTACTCCTATTTACTATGTAAATGCCGCACCACATATCGGTACCTTATACACTACAGTAGCTGCAGATATTGTAGCAAGATTCAAAAAACTAGATGGGTATGATGTTAAATTTATAACCGGCACAGATGAGCATGGTCAAAAAATAGAAAAGGCTGCAGAAGAATCTAACTTACAACCCCAAGAATTTGTTGATAAAACATCTGCTAAATTTATTTCATTGTTTAAAAAAATGAACATTATCAATGATGATTTTATTAGAACTACTGAAACTAGGCATAAAAATACAGCTACTGCTCTTTGGAATAAGTTAAAACAAAATGGTCATATATATTTAGGTAAATATACTGGTTGGTATTCAGTTAGAGATGAGTCTTTTTATACAGATAAAGAATTAGTAAACGGCAAAGCTCCAACAGGTGCAGAAGTTGAAAAAATTTCTGAAGAAAGTTATTTTTTTGATCTTTCTAAATGGCAAAAAAAATTATTGGAGCTATACAAAAAAAATCCAGAATTTGTTGTACCTCGTTGGAGACTTAATGAAGTTATAAAAATTGTAGAAGGTGGTTTGCCAGACTTATCAATATCTCGTATTAATTTTAAATGGGGTATTCCTATTTCAGATAATCCAGATCATGTAATGTATGTTTGGCTTGATGCTCTTGCAAACTACATTACGGCACTTGGCTATCCAAATACAGAAACTCAAAACTTTAAAGATTTTTGGCCTGCAGATGTCCATATGATAGGCAAAGATATAACTAAATTTCATGCTATTTATTGGCCTGCTATATTAATGGCCGCTGATTTACCTCTACCAAAGCAAATAGTAAGTCATGGATGGTGGACAGTAAAAGGAGAAAAAATGTCTAAATCACTTAAAAATGTCATAGACCCAATTGTCCTAATGAAAGATTATGGAGTAGATCAAGTGAGATATTACATGATGCGTGAAATATCTTTTGGTGAAGATGGAGGATTTTCTGAGGATTCATTAATTTGTAGAGCAAATACAGAATTAGCAAATAAAATTGGTAATTTATTACAAAGAAGCCTAACTTTTGCTTATAAAAATTTGATAGAAAAATTCCAAAATTTGAAACAACAGAATTAAAAGATATATATTCGACAAACACTATATTACAAGAAGCAAGCAATTTATTAGAAAAGACCAAGAAAGAATTAGAATCTTTTAAATTTAACCAGATGCTTGAAATATTGATACAATTTGCAGATACTCTAAATGCTTACATAGATAAACAAGCACCTTGGCAATTAAAAAAAACTGATAAAAGAGAAGCTGAAAAAGTTCTATATATATCTCTAGAAGCTATTAGATATTTAGCAATATTATTACTACCTTTTATTCCTGAATCAGCAGAAAAAATGTTGGATCAAATGAGTGTTCCTAAAAATCAACGCGAATTTAAGCACTTGAATATTCAGTTTGCATTAAACGATTTTAATATAAATGAGCCAACTATTATCTTTGATAAAATTTGCAAAACATTATGATAATTGTTGATTCACATTGCCATTTAAATAGCCCTTCTCTTTTTGAAAATTTAAATGAAGTTTTAGACAGAGCAAAAGATGCAGATGTTAAAATCATGCAGACAATCTGTACCAAAATATCAGAATTTGAAGAAATAAAAAAAATTGCTGAAGAAAATAACGAAGTATTCTGCTCTGTAGGGGTACATCCAAATTATATAGAAAAAGAAGAAATAGTAACTGTAGAAAAATTAGTTGAATTAACTAAAAATAAAAAGGTTATTGGGCTAGGCGAGACAGGCCTTGATTATTATCATGACCATAGTAAAAAAGAACTGCAAAAAAAATCTTTCTTAAATCACATAGAAGCTGCACAAATTACTGGTATTCCTCTTATCATCCACGCTAGAGAGGTTGAAAAAGATATGTCAGAAATATTAACTCAACAAATGGCAAAGAAAAAATTTAAAGCTGTTTTACATTGTTTTACAGGATCTAAAAAATTTGCTGAGACTGCTTTAGAATTAGGCATCTATATTTCCATTTCAGGCATTATTACATTTAAAAATGCTAAAGAGCTGCAATCAACTGTTCAGAGCTTGCCTTTAAATAGATTGCTTGTTGAAACTGATGCTCCTTACCTTGCACCTGTCCCATTTCGTGGAAAAACAAATGAACCTGCTTTTACAAAATTTACAGTAACTGCTTTAGCAAATTTGCTTAATAAAACTTTTAATGAGGTAGCAAAAGCTACTACTGAAAATTTCTTTGCTGTTTTTGATAAAAGCTATACTAATCGTACTTGAAAAAAGAGTTAAAGTCTAGATCTCAATGCTTTAGGAGTAGATCTAGTTTTATGAGGAACAGATGATTTACTAATTTCAGTTTTTAGTGGATTAATCTTAGTAGAGACAAGCTGAGCAGCCTCTTTCTTGAATATAGATAAATTACCCATGTTTATTCTACTTCTTCCTTTCGAAGCAGTACTAACTGCAATAGCCTTACCATTTTCAAACTCAATAACATCTTTTTCAGTTGGTATAAGATTGCCATTATCATCTACCCTTTCTACAGTTACAACTCCAGAAAATTTACCCTGTGCCTCAAATATTATTTTTCCATTATCAGTTTCTCTTTGAATTAATTGTCCTGTTTTATGTGTGTATTTAACCTCATCAGTGCTAGTTTTTTCAGGAGGAATATTCTCTAGCACGTTAGCTATTATTGCTTTTTCAACTGCTGTTTGCACCTCTGTATTCACTTGTTGTTGTTCTGTTTTAGTATTATATGTATCTAAGAAATAGCCAATAAGATTGGTTGCTAAAGTGCTAGTGAATTGTAATGTTTCTGTACTTTTAGCACAATATTCTCGCATTGTTTTAAAAACAATTGTATTATCTGTGGTATTACCAAGCACCATTGTTGAAGGTTTTTGTTCAAGATGACTTGAATTACGACTATCTACCGTTGCTACATCATGCCTAGGTTCTGATGTTTCTTCTTCTAATATCGGAGCTATAGGAGTATGTTCTTCTTTTGCCCCTACTTCCATTTCTTCATGCTCCTCTGGAATTTCCAATATTCTAGCAGTATCTCCTCTTTTGCGTAATGTCCTCTTAAGATCTCTTGACTCTTTTCTAAGTCTTTCTAAATTATCTCTTAGATGTGCTACTTCTAATCTAGACTCATTTAAAGCTTTTCTATATCCATCTAAATTTGGTTGCAAAGATGCTAACAATTCCTGTTTTGCTGTTACTAGCTGTTTCTCCTTTAAAGCTAGATCTTTTTGCGTTGCTACTATTCTTCTTTCAGAAGCCATCTCTGGTGGTGATGATCTCAAACCAGTTGATGTCACTTCTTTTGCTCTCCTAGTTTCCCTCGGTACAGCTTTTGCTTTCGGTTCTTCTTTTATTGTATCAACCGGCAATTCTATTGCTTTTTGTTTTTTTACTACTTTTACTTCTTTATCTCTTTTCAAAACATCATAAGCTTGAAGCAATTTTTGAAACAGCTCAGTA
>JABSSG010000019.1 GCA_013214525.1 Rickettsiales bacterium
ACTAGCACAGCCAAGGCTTGCATCTGTTGTCAGTGCCGCTCTACATCCTGATCCATCGACATTACCACCTATATACGCTGTTGCTGTACAAGCAGCATTTACATCGGTAGTCACTGGCACTCGACAATTTGTCGTTGTATCCACCAAATTACCTACTATACAATTGGCATTCGCATCCGTCGTTACTGCTATTCGACAGGATGCCAAACCAGTATCTACTACTGTTCCTAATGTGCAGCTTGCATCTACATCTGTTATTACTGGATCTCTGCATGTGCCAGCATCATTTAACTTTGTTGAACCACAACATGCGTCACCAGAAGCAGAGTCACAACATATTTCTGTACCAACTGTACATATAGGTCCTGCAGGAATTGTACAGCTAATTAAACCAGCTTCCACTACACTACCAGCTATACAATTTGTATCTACATCTATGGTTTCTGCATCTTTACATGATACAAGAGTTTCTATTACTTTTCCTATAGCACAACCACCTATTGGAGATGGGCTAGGGGTTGGAGTCCCCCCCCTCCTATATCTGTTATAATGGGATCCCTACAAGTTTCTCCATCTTTTATCTGGTTTTCTTCACACCGAATTGTATTTGATACCCTTCTCAACTGATCAAATGCCGCCATTTATTACCCTCCCCTTTTTTTTAATTAACAGAATCAAAAATTATAATTAATACCTATTAAAAATTCATTTACCCTAAGTGTACCCTTATTTGTTTCCTGCTCTTCAAAGTGTCCAGTATCGATTTGACCTGTTCTAAAAAATTTTCCAGTTGTAACACGCCCTAAATTTGCATATCTATACATAATATCTATATTAATATTATTAGTAATTTTATAAAACAACCCAAACCCAACCTGCCATGCTAGACTCTTTTGTTGCTCTCCAGAAAGCTCACCTACATTTTCAACAATTAAATCATTAGTCTCGTTAATTGCTACCCCTCCCCCTATCACCAAATATGGAACTACCCTTGTAAACCATTTAGGCATAAAATATCCACTCAACATCAAACCAACACTAGAAATTTTCTGATGTTCTATAAACTTTCCAATATCAGTACCATCAAATTCATACTTATATTTTCCTCTATAGAATGCAGTAGCATCTATACTAAAAAAAGGATTCAATCTATGTCCATACCCAACATCTATTATCGATATTCCGTTAGCCTTCTTTTCATGGGTGCCATTAGAAAAAATATTCTGGGATAACATACTGTAACCCCCATCTATTCTTATGTATTCTATTCTATTTTTTAAGTAATTTTTACTTTTTCCTTTATTTTTTAATTTCTCACCGCTTACATTTTTTAAACCTTTCCTTTTATACTGAGATTTTTTATTTTTAGAAAGTAAATCAACCTTTTTGGTAATAAATTCTTCCTTATGTTTATTTATTTTCTTAGTTTTACTCTTTTTAGGAGCCTTTAAAAATGTTTGACTATTATTTTTATGCTTCCTATTATTTTTTTGTTCCTTCTGAGATTGCAAATATAATATATCTACTAACTTTGCTATTGTTTTATCTTTATCATTTTGAGTCAACTTTTGATCTTTTTTAATTTCTTGCTTTTTATGGACTTGAGAATATAACTTTCCAACTAAATCTGAAATTGACTCCTCATCATTATTTTGAATAGACTCTTGAATGTTACTTCTACTTTCAGGAGTGTTGTTAGTTTCAGTTTTTTTATTTCCTTTATGATTTATAGTTTTTTATACTTAGCAATTCTATCTACAAACTGTTTTTTCTTGCCTTGATTTTGAATATACGAATTACCTGAAGGATAAGTTATCTTTTCTTCACTATTCCCATTTTTAATAAATACATTTTCAGCTTGAGTAAATATACTTTCATTTTGATTTTTTATGCTTTGATTTTCTGCATATAATAATGGAGTGAAAACCACTAATATGCAGGAAAAAACTACTGTATAGAAAAAGCGTATTACCAAAACCTTACTATAATTTATCCAGTATTATTTTTTAAATTTTAGAGCATATTAAATTTAAGGTTAAGGATAAGAATTCCTTACAGTAAGTTTCTTATATAGCCTTGTTAATATTGTATCCTAAATACAAAAAATCGTATCTTTACTCTTAAACCTAAGAATAACGGATTACAAGAATTTTAGATTATTGAAGTATTTTTGAGAAAAATTGGCAATTTTTATATAGGAACAGGGAAGTTATTCCAAACCCTAACTGGAGTTTCAAGTATAAGAAAAATTAAACTGTTTGTTTTTCTTTTATAAAGTCTAAGATTTTCTCTAAAGCTTTTTCCTTATCCATTTTATGCAATAAAGCATATTCGCTTGCTAGTCTATTTAAAGCTAAATCATAGATAACCTTTTCGCTATAAGATCTATCCATTGCACTAGAGTCCTTATATAAATCTCTTATCACTTCAGCTATCAACAACAAATCACCAGAGTTTATCTTTGCTTCATATTCTGCAGCTCTTTTGCTCCATATCCCTCTATGAGATTTAGGCTTTTCACCCAATATCTTCATAACTTTATTCATATCTTTGTTAGATATAATAAGCCTTATACCTACTTTTTGAGCTTTATTAACAGGAATTCTAATAAAGAGTTTTTCCTTATCAAGATGAATAACAAGCAATTTTAGTGAAAACCCACCAACTTCTTGTTTCTCTACCTTTATAATTTTGCCTACTCCATGTGAAGGGTAAACTACATTATCCCCAACTTTAAATAAATCTTGTTTTTTTTTCATAGGAGTATATTACTTTCTTCTAAATAACCAATTCATAATAATTATGTTTGAAAAATCAGACATTTTTAGACGGAAAAGAAAGTCAACATGAAATCCTGCAAAACCTTACCTTTTATAGGATAAACCTAGGTCGTTTTCAGGCAAAGAATAGTAACTTTATTTTCAAACTTAAAAACCAGAATTTTCAGGTATAATGAGTATATACTAACACAGCAGCAAGTGATAATAAAGACTTAATTTATATGATTTTTATTAATTTTTAATAATTTACCTTTCTCACGTTGCCATTCTCTCTCTTTAATTGTAGCACGTTTATCTATCTCCGTTTTTCCACAAGCAATTGCAATTTCTAACTTAATTTTATTACGGAGGTTTGTATAAATTTTTAAAACTATTGCTGAATATTTAGGCATTTTTATACTGCCAATTATTTTATTAATTTGTTTTTTATGCAATAGAAGCTTTCTATGTCTTACTTCTTCATGATCTGTGTAATTGGATTTTTCATATTTAGCAATATTTGAGTTCACTAAATAAAGCTCTCCTTGCTGTTCTGTTATAAAAGCAGCATCTATATTCATTTTACCTTTCCGTATCGATTTAACCTCCTCTCCTGTTAAAACTATCCCAGCCTCAAACTTATCCTTTATGGCATACAGATACGAAGCTTTCCTATTCAAAGATAATATTTTTTCGTTATTTTTCATTTAATTAAGGGGTTTCTAATGTAATAACAAGTAAATCTGGAGAGTTATAATTTATTGATATATTATACTGCAACTTTTCTATTAACATACGTGTAAGTACAGTTTGTATGTTACGAGTTGTTAAATTCGTAACCTTCGACTTACCTGTTAATAATAGCTCCACCTCTTTATCGATTTTATGTACAGGAGCCATACTTGTTATTTTTATATTATCAAGATTGAATGTAATATTCAAATCTCCTGAAAACATCATTAAAGAAGCCGTTGTTATTGCTAAATTATAAATTAATTTAGCTATCTGACAATTAATGACTTCGGCTTTAACATGCTTAAAAATATCAAATTTAATTTTTGTCTGTTTTAAAAAATTCTTTACCAATGTTCTCATGGCATAAAAGCTAACTTCTGCATCAGTTGGTATAAAACCATATGCCTGTCTTAAAAAAGTTAAATTGCTTATTGCTTGTTTAGAACTTGCAGTTACTAATTCTATAGCAGTTTTTCTCATTTCAGCAGTTTCAGATTCTACAAAATCAATACCATTATTTATTGCCCCTATTGGACCAGCCATATCATGACAAAATTTTGCACATAACAATTCACAAAATTTTATGTTTACTTTTATCTCAGTATTATCATCACTAATATTATCTGGTAAATCTAAAACGGTTCTTTGTTTACTTCTATTATGATTCTCTTGCAATGCCACACTCATATTTAATTCCTATTTTACTTAAATATATTTTGTTAAGTATATTACTCATAACGACAAGAACTCTTCAAGTTAAATATCTCTTAAAAAGAGATATATTAAAAATTGCAATTATTTTTAATACAAAAAAACTCTTTTAATTTCATTGCTCACTAAACTTTTCCCCAACTTAAACCTAGTTTACAATCAACTTTCATCGGAATAGAAAGCATTATTGAAGTTGTCATAAGCTGTTGTATTTTTTCAACCGTTGCTTTTAAATGATCATCATCTTTTATTTCAAATAACAATTCATCATGGATTTGAGAAATCATATAAACATTTTTACTTTTACAAAGAATTTGATCATGAATAACCACCATCGCCTTTCGGATTATATCAGCATTAGTACCTTGAATTGGAGCATTAATAGCAGCACGCTCAGCAAATAACCTTCCCTTCTCAGATGAGCCATATTTTATATAACAACGTCTTCCCATTAAAGTTTCTACATAACCATATTTGTGAACAAATTTTTTACAAGATTCCATATACTTCAATACTTCAGGATATTTCTGAAAATATCTTTTTATATAATGTGATGCTTCAATACGTGAAACCCCCAACCTTTTTGCTAATCCATATTCTCCTACACCATAAGTGATTCCAAAATTAATTATTTTAGCTTTCCTTCTTAGTTCAGAAGTTACTTTATCAAGAGAAACACTAAAAACCTCACTTGCAGTAATAGCATGTATATCACAATTTCCCTTGTTAAACGCTTCTTGAAGCGCTTCAACCTTAGCAATAGTAGCTAAAATCCTTAACTCTATCTGTGAATAGTCAGCTGATAAAATCTTATAGCCAGGTTTTGCTATAAAAGCCGCACGAATCCTCTCTCCATATTCTCCTCTAATTGGAATATTCTGTAAATTAGGATTAATAGAACTAAATCTACCTGTAGAAGTATAAGCAAGAGAAAAAGTAGTATGTATACGGTCATTATTTTCAGAAAGCTGTTTTAATAAAGCATCAGTATAGGTGGATTTTAACTTTGCAATTTGACGCCATTCTATTATAAAATCTGCAATCGTATGACCATTTGCCTGCAATTGCTCAAGAATTTCAAAATCAGTTCGATAGTCTCCTGATTTAGCACTACGTTTACCTGCCCCAAGTTTCATTTTATGGAATAAAATTTCAGAAAGCTGCTTTGTAGAAGCAATATTAAACTCCTGCCCAGCTATTTTATAAATTTCAAGAGAGATCTTTTTTAATTGTTTATCAAACAAATCAGACAATTCTTTAAATTTCTTCTCATCTATCCTTAAACCTTTTGATTCCATATTATAAACAATTACAGATAAAGGATTATCGAATTTTTGATATAGAGCTTGTTTAGAATTTTTAAAAAGAAAACCGGCAAGTTTTTCATGAACATAAAACATGTTTTGAGTTTTTCTTGCCATATAATTAGTAAATTTTTCTTCCCCTAACTCAGAAAGACGTGCTTTACACTTAGTAACACCTCCAACATTTGAAAAGACTTCATCAGACTGTTCTAAATAAAATTCTAATAATTTCTCAAGAGAAAAAATATCTCTTCCGCCGCCAAGCGAATACGACATCAGCATGATATCATCTACACCATCATTATAATTATCTCGTACAGAAGAATTAATTAAATGTAAAAGCAGTTTATAATCATAAAAAATCTTTGTAATAGCAATATCGTCAAGCAACCGAACAATAAAACCTCTAACCTTCTCAAATGAAGTTTGTTCTGTAAATTTTAATACATGTACTAAATCATTATTATATGCAATTCCTATTGCATAAACATCCTCAACTGTTTTAATTTCTAATGTATGTTCAAAACTATTTTGCAAGTAAATAGCTATCTTACCAGAAATTATAGCCTCTTCATAAATTGCCTCCAAATCATCAATAGATGAAAGAATTTTCACTTCGCAGCGACCAGTTTTAGAAGTTTTCTTAACATAATTTGTAGCATGTTTCTCTTTTGAAATCTTACTATATGAAACAGCTGCTTCTTGTGTTTCTTGTAAGTCTACCTCCTTAACATTAAACTCTTTTTTGACACGAGCTATTAAACTTTTAAAACCTTGTTTATTTAAAAATTTCAGTAACTTTGATGACTCTATTTCTTGAGTTTTTAGATCTTGAAGTTTTATATCTATCTTTAAATCATCTCTTAAAGAAACAAGCTTAGAAGATAAATCAATAATATCTTTGCCAGCTTCAATAGTAGCTCTTCTTTTAGGCTGTTTTATTTCGCTTGAATGTTCTAATATTCCTTCAATATTATTATATTTATTGAGTAGCTCAGAAGCCGTTTTAGGACCAATACCAGGTAGCCCTGGCACATTATCAGATGAGTCTCCAACTAATGCCAACAAATCTCTCATTTGAGTTGGCAAAACACCAAACTTATCTTTGACCTCTTTTTCACCAATCAGTTTCATTTTAATCGCATCATACATTTTGACTTCATGATTAACTAATTGCATAAGGTCTTTATCTGATGAAACAATCAAAATCTTTTCTTTATTTTCTTTAGCCATATGTACTAAAGTAGCTATAACATCATCCGCTTCAAAACCAACTTTTTCTAAGACTTTTATATTAAAAGCATCCGCTACCTCACGCATTAAAGGAAACTGTGGAATTAAATCCTCTGGTGGAGGAGGACGGTGAGCTTTATATTCTGGATAAATTTCATTTCTATATGTTTTCTTGCCAGCATCAAATACTATTACTAAATGCGTAGGCTTCATTCCAGAAATAAGCTTCATTAACATTGAAGTAAAACCATATACGGCTCCTACTGGCAAACCATCATCAGGACGAGTAAGTGGTGGCATAGCATAATACGCTCGAAAAACAAAGCTATAACCATCAATAATTATTATCTGCTCATCTTTACTCATTAAAAAACCCTTCTTATAAAAATTTTCTTATAATTTTAATATGGATTAGAAGATATAAAAATAAATCTTTCTTGTCACCAATTTCTCTTTTATTTGTGATAAACCGAGTGCTAGCATAATAATTACCATATTATTGTAAGATTGATACTTATACTGTATAAAGATATTTTATCTATAAAAATCAATAAAAAATATAATTCTATGAGTAACACTCAACCAGCTCCGACAATCCGAAGAATATTTGCTATGCTATATGATAAAGTTATGTTACTTATAATTTTTTCAGGTATAACTATACCCTCTTTTAGTGTTTATATTGCTTATATGCATGTATCTAACTCTGATTTAAACCCCTCTACATTAGTTCATAAAATATTTCCCTATGATTATATAATCACTACTATAATTGGTTATATATATTTCTCTTATTTTGAACAATCTAAACAACAAGCAACTCCTGGCAAAAAAGTATTTGGATTAAAAATAACAGATACCTCTGGTAAGAAACTTTCTTTTTGGAGAGCTTCTATGAGATATATTTTATACTCCGTTATAAGCTACACCTTAAACATACCTATACCAAAAGTTTTGTTAAAATTTATACCAAATTACTTCGTAATACACAGCTACTTTACTAGCTTTATATTAAATCTAATCGCTATCACTTGGTTATCACCAATATTTTTCACAAAAAATAAAACTGGAATATACGAGTTGTTGAGCAATACTAAAGTCATATATACAAATCAAAACATAAGTGTATTAAAAAAAATAATTCCATTACTTAAATGTCTTTTAGGAACAATTATTTTTATGCTTGTTTCTTTTGGTTTAATTTTTGGTGCAATAGTTATCAAATCTATTATCAATAAAACTTAGCTAGCTTTTTTGTTTCTTTTCTACAATTTTTATTGCACCAGATTTTATATTTTGTTGCTCAGAACGTTCAATTGCAAGATCATATGAAGCAACATTTTTTGTGATAGCGCTACTTGCAGCAACTAATGCTCCCTTACCAATTGTTAAAGGAGCAATAAGAGCTGCATTAGAACCTATAAATGCATCATCTTCTATTATTGTTTTATGCTTTTTTAAACCATCATAATTACAAGTAATAGCACCTGCTCCAATATTGACATTACTACCCATTTCAGTATCACCTATATAAGATAAATGTCTAATTTTACTTCCTTGAGCTATCTTACTATTTTTAATTTCAACAAAATTACCTATTCTCACATTCTCACTTAACTTTGTGCCAGGTCTTAGTCTTGCAAATGGTCCAATATTTGAATTCTTTTCAATTGTTGCTTCCTCAATATGAGAAAAAGAATTTATTTGCACGCCAGTAGCTATCTTAACACCTGCTCCAATAAATACATTTGGAAAAATTATCACATCATTAGCAATCACTGTATCCATAGAAAAGTAAACAGTTTTTGGATCCACTAAAGTAACACCATTTGATAAAAATTTATTTCGTAAATGATTCTGAATAATTAATTCTGCTTTTGCTAAATCACTACGGTTATTAATGGCAACAACCTCTTCTTCTTTTGTAGTAAAATATTCACAATGTAATTTTTGCTCAAGTGCAATCCCTACAATATCTGTAAAGTAAAACTCTTTCTTAACATTATTAGCTCTAATTTTTGGGAGCAATTGCTCTATATATTTCTTTTTTACCATCATTATGCCAGAATTACATAAAGTAATTTTCTTTTCTAATTCAGTGCAATCAAGATATTCAACGATTTTTTGCAACTGCCCTTTACTATTTATTACAAGACGACCATATTGTCTTGGATCTTGAGATTCAAATCCTAAAACTACAAGAGCAGATTTAGGGTTTTCTTCAAGCTTACCTTGCATCTTCTTAATAGTATCAGCACTTATAAATGGCACATCGCCATATAACACTAAAACATTTTCATTTGAATCTTGTAACTCTGATATCCCAATCTTTACAGCATCAGCTGTTCCTAATTTCTTTTCTTGCACAGTAAATTTAATATTTACATTTTTTTCTTTAACATGATCTTCAAGAATCGACATTTTAGGACCAATTACCATAACACAATCTTTTACAGTAAGATTTTTTACTGTTGCAAGTATCCAATCAATAATCGGAGCAGAAGCAAGTTTATGCAACATCTTTGGTAATTTAGACTGCATCCTAACACTTTGCCCTGCTGCTAAAATAACTATAGAAAAAGACATAATTCTTTACATTATTATTTTAATAGTTTATCAGGCAATTATAATGTTAAGCTTAAACCCCAATAACGGATTATAAAAACATTATATTTTTGCTACAAATTAGCACTTTTTTCTTGAAATAGCCAGCTATTCCATCATAAAAAGTACTAATTTTCACTAAAAATATTCTAAAAATCTAAAATGCTTCTAATCCGTTATTGGGGTTTAAAGAGTCTACAAAATAAAATTCAGAGTGCTAACAACAAATAAACTAATTGAATAACTATTTTTAATAACATTCGGAAATATGGCAGTTTTTTTAATAACAATATTGTTCCTAATATTTGTTCTATTCTTCACCTTCTTTCAAATAAAAAGAGTTACAAGAGATAAAGAAACAATGCAGAAAAAAATTGAAACATTACTTTTCGAAAATGGCCAATATAAATCCAAGATTGACTCCCTTAATGAAACAATCTCAGACATTAATCATGAAAACAAAAATCTAAAAACCTCAAAACAAATGCTGACAGAAAAATTAAATGAAGCAATACAAGAACTAAAACTAAAATCACAATCAATGGAAGAAAGTGAAAAAAGAATAAAAGACTGGAATACCTCCAGACAAGAATCAATAAAAGAGGCTAAAGCTGCAATATTCGAAACTGCATCAAAACTTTCAAATCAATTACTTGATAAACATAAGTCTGAAACAAAAGAAGCCGAACAACGAGTTTCAAAAGCAACTCAACAACTTCAAGAACAGTTTGAAAAAATAATAAAAAATGTTGCTGTATTAAATAATGAAGTCAAATCTTCAAAAGATACTGTAGAAGATATAAAAACCTCTCTGCTTTCACCAGCTGGAGCTGGGTTTCTTGCCGAAGTCACTTTAGAAAATATTTTAAAAGCATCAGGGCTTGAACCAAATAGAGACTTTATAATGCAATACTCATTTAGCCACACCTCTTCTACTGAAAGACTAAGACCTGATGCTATAGTATTTTTGCCAGGAAATAACTTATTGATCATAGATAGTAAAGCCTCAAAATATTTTATTGAACTAGCTAATAAAGATAAATCTAAAACTGAAGAGAAAGAATTAGAAGCACAGCTTAAAGCAACCATGAATGCTCATTTAAAAAATTTAAGTAGCAAAGATTATAAAGAATTCTTATTAGAGCATTTTAAAGATAAAAAACTAAATCATATTTCAAATATAATGTTTTTACCTAGCGAATCCGCTGTTGAAAAATTATCGCAAATAAATAAAAATTTTATTCAAAAAGCTTGGGAAAAAGATATTTTTCCAGTAGGACCAACTGGTCTTATAAATATCCTAAGCTATGCAAAATTCCAAATTGCAGCAACAAAACAATCAGAAAACCAAAAACTTATTTTAGATGAGATGCGTAAACTATTAACTTCACTTGTTACCTTGTATGAACACGCTAAAAAAGTTGGACATAATATTTATCTAGCATGTGATAACTTTGACAAATTTGCTGCGTCTTTTAATTCAAATTTACTTCCTAAAGCAAAGCAGCTTGAAAAGCTTGGCATCACACTACAGAAGAATAAATCCATTCCTTCATCTCTTAATAGACTAACTGTAGTTTCTTCAAGCAAAGTTGAACTACTCGAAATGGATACAAATAAGAAATAGGGCTTTTTACAGAAATTTTGAAAAAACAAGAAAAAGCTCTGCTTAAAATATACTAATCGTACTTGAAGAATCCTAGTTTTAAAGACAGAAAATGGAATTAATATCAAGTTTAAAAATTCGCAAATATCGTTGATATTTAAGACATTTTTAAAGGAAGATAGTAGTTTCATTTTCAAACTTTAAAACCGGAGGCTTCAGGTATGATTAGTATATTGCTATAATTCATAATGAGAATCATTAACCTCCCCTGAAGATTCTATTATTTCAAATGCATCATAATTAATAACATAATCTAACCCATCTTCTGTATCAGAATATATTTTATCATAATTTCCACAAGTAACATCTCCAGCAGGAAGGGTCAAAAGAACATGATTATCTGGTTTACCATCACATGCTAAGGCTAACACTTGAGTATGAGTTAGCAAAGTTCCACCAAATTGATTACATTGTTCTAGTACTCCATCTATAGAATCAGCAATTATTGTTACTTTAATACCACCCTCTACAAGACATAATTTTGTAATTTCATTCATATTATTTATCTTTAATAAAATTGATTTATATTTGTTATTTTAGTTTAAACATTAAAATAAAGTGTTATGTAATAATATCAAGATTAATGTTTTAAATCCAAATAATGAGTTACAAGTATTTTTCAGCTATTTCTACATCATCAAAAGCAATTTTTTTATCAAAGACTATTTGAAATTTTTCATGCCCCTTACCTGCAATCAGAATCAAATCATCTGATTTAGAATTTTGGATTGCATATTTAATTGCTTTTTCACGTCCTCCAATATTAATAGCATCAGGACAAGATTTTAAAATTCCTTTTCTTATTGTAGATGGATCTTCAGTGCGTGGATTATCATCAGTTACAATAACAACATCAGCAAGATTCGAAGCTACCTTTCCCATTTCAGGTCTTTTTCCTTTATCCCTATCACCACCACAACCAAAAACAATTATTATTTTTCCTTTTTTCTTGCTAGATTTTAAAAATTCCTTCATTGATCTTAAAGCATTACTAATCGCATCAGGAGTGTGAGAATGATCAACATAAACATTACTTGAACCAACACGCTGCATTCGCCCTGGTATATTAGACAAATTTTCTATAATTGGTAAAACTTTCTCTATATCAAAGCCAAGTGATACTAAAATTCCAAGACAACATAATATATTATAAACTTGAAACTTACCAAAAAGATTACAAATAAAATGATGCTCACAGTTATTTAGAAAAAATCTAACATCAAAACCCTTTTCAATATAAGTTATTGATTTTATATTTATAAAACTACCATTATTGCCATAACTATACCCTTCAATATTTCTAGATTTACAAACTTCTAATAATAAATTTTTTATTTTCATTTCATTATTTATTAAGGCAAAACTACCTTTATCAAGCAAGTTTTCAAACAAATATAGTTTAGCTTTCAAGTAACTTTGCATATCTTTATGATAGTCTAAATGCTCTCTGCTAAAGCTTGTAAAGCCCGCCCCTTTGAAAGCAACATAGTCCATCCTATGTTGTATAAGACCATGGCTTGAGGCTTCTAAAGCAACATGATTTATTCCCTTATTTTTTAGCGCATATAATATTTTATGTAATTGCAATGCACCAGGAGTAGTTAATGTACTATCCAACCCTTTTACTTTCTTGCTATCACTGATAACTCCTAAAGTTCCTATTGATGCTGCTTTTATACCAAGCATAGAACATAATTGTTGAAAAAAATAAGTTACGGAAGTCTTACCGTTTGTTCCAGTTATAGCAATAATATTTTCTGGCTTATCACTATATATATGTGAAGCAACATAACTTAACGCTATACGACTATCATCTACAATAACAACTGGAGTATTTAAGATTTTTTTGCCTATATCTTTTTTACTTTTATCTATAATAATTAGGCTTGCCCCATTTTTTACAGCATCATTAACATAATCATGTCCATCATATAGCTTTCCTTGTATAGCAACAAAAATTCCTTCAGGAACAACATCTTTTGAATTATCTGTAACTGAAGAATATCTTTTTAAATTAATTCTATTTGAATGTATGTCTATTAATTGCATAATCAGGAAATACGTCTACGAAAATTATAATCAATGTAAAGATAATTTTCTATTTTTTCTTTATTTACAATTTGAGCAGGAATATTATAAACCATAGCTACTCTTTTTATAATTTGTGAAACAACAGGCGTAGCTGTCCAACCGCCATATGCAAAACCAAAAGTTTCTTTTATGCCCTTCGGCTCATCAAGCATAACATATATAACATATTTAGGATCGTAAATTGGAAATGCTCCAACAAATGACGAAACTCTTAAATCTTTTGAATATTTGCCGTTTACAACCTTATTAGATGTTCCTGTTTTACCACCAACAAAATATCCTTTAACCTCTGCTCTTTTCCCAGATCCATGTGTTACAACTAACCTAAGTAATTTACGCATTACTTCTGAAGTAGATTTTTTAAATACTTGAGTGTAGTTACTTAGCTCTTTTCTTTTTAAAATTGTAGCAGGATAAAGCTTACCACCATTTACTAAAGCACTTACAGCATTTACAACATGTAGTGGCGAAATTGAAATTCCATGGCCATAAGCCATCGTTACCATGCTTATCTCGTTCCATTTAGAAAAATTAGGATATAAGGGTTTAGATCTTTCAGGTAATTCAATATCTGTTGTTGCTAAAAAACCAAGAGATTTAAGATAATTATATTGGTGCGTCTTGCCAAGCTCTAAAACAATCTGAGCTGTACCTATGTTAGATGAGTACATCAATATTTCAGGCACTGAAAGCCAAGCATTTTTTTTATATAAATCTTTAATTTGATATTTAGCAAAATGTATTGGATTATTAACATCATAAACATCATTTAACCTTATCTTTTGTGCATCAAGAGCAGCAGCAACAGTAAAAGGTTTAAAAACAGAACCAACCTCATATGCACCAAGAGTTGCTCTATTAAATAACTGATCTTTATTAGCTTTCGTAATATTATAAGGATCAAAATCAGGCAAACTTACCATTGCCAGTATTTCACCATTATTAGGGTTTTGTACTATTCCTACTCCACCTCTAGCACTAAATTTTTTAATTGCATGATTTAGTTCCTGTTTAACAATATTCTGTAACTTTAGATCAAGAGAAAGTTTAAGAGGTTCTTTCTGATTTTCAGTTTTTTTATATCTTAATGTTTCATCAAACATTCTTTCTATGCCTGATAAACCATAGCTATCCAACCCAACATTACCAAGAATATGTGAAAAAAGTGAAGCATGAGGATATGCACGCCTTTCACCAAGTTCAAAATAAATTCCTGGAATTCCTGCATCATTAAGACGCTGATGTTCAATAGGTGTAATGAATCTTTTTATCCAAACAAAAGACTTTTTTGATTTTAACTTAATAAGTAACTTTTTAAAAGATAATGAAGGAAAAATTTTTTTTAGCTGCTTAGCAACCTCAACAGGTTTTGCAATTAATTTTGGATTAGCATATGCTGATGCAGTTGCAATATTTGTTGCAAGTAACTTGCCATTTCTATCAACTATATCCCTTCTAGTAACTAGATTAAATGGAATTGATTTCTTTTTATGCGAAGAATCAAAAAATAAATTTGGAATTACTGTGAAAAAAAATAATCGTATACCAAGAATAGAGAATAACCATATAAAAACACAAAAAATAAAGTAAATTCTAATTTTACTTATTTCTTCTGTTTTTGAAAATAATCTTAAATTTTTTATAAAATAACCGTAAATATTCATTCAAACTTATAAGCTAATTTTGGCTAGAAACCTTTAATATACTAGTTCTAGATTTATATCTCCAGTTAGTATTTATATGTTTAATATGCTCTACATTATCTACTACTTGTATTTTATCATTATTTATATATTTAATTTGCTTAATTTTTGTTTGCTTTAACCCTAAATACTGTTTTGCAAGTTTACTCAATCTTTCTGGATTATTAAGATATGACCATTCAGCTTTTAAAACTTGAATCTCATTTGTTAATTCATTCCTTTGACGTTCAATATCTTTAATATCCATTGCAAGATTCTGTACATGCACTTTTAATATTAGACTTCCAAGTGAAGCTAATAAGAAAAAAAAACAAAGTAAAATAGATGATCTACCAAACACTTTCTTTTCCTCTATTAATTCTAATTGCAGCTCTTAGTTTTGCTGACCTAGCCCTAACATTATTTTTAATTTCAATATCATTAGGAACAATTGGCTTTCTTGTAATCACCTTAAAAGAAGGTATATTTTGATCACTAGAGTCAGGTAAATATCTTGAGGAAGACTTTGCATGATTTGATTTATCACGCATAAAATTTTTGACTACTTTATCTTCTAATCCATGAAATGATACAATTACTAATCTTCCTCCTTCTTTTAGAATTCTTTCTGATGTTTCTAAAAGTTTCTTTAAATTATCAATTTCCCCATTAATCCATATTCTAATTGCCTGAAAAGTTTTTGTAGCAAAATCAATCTTTCCTCTTTTTTTACCTTTAAAAACCGCTCTTATAATTTCTGCTAATTGAGAAGTTGTTTTAATTAATGATATCTGCCTATTTTTTACTATTGCACGAGCAATTTGCCTTGCTTTATTTTCTTCACCATATTTATAGATAATATCAGCTAACTCTTCTTCTGAATAATCATTAACAACATCATAAGCACTCAAACCCGATTGTGACATTCGCATATCTAAAGGTCCTTCTTTCTGAAAAGAAAAGCCACGATCTGGTTTATCTATTTGCATTGATGAGACACCAAGATCTGCAACAATACCATCCACTAAAGTTCCTGCTAATTTTGATTCAAGCTCAGCAAAATTACATTGAAAAAAATATAAATTTTCAGCTTTTTTATTTAATTTTTTTTTTGTTTTGATAAATGCATCATAGGCTTCAGGATCAAGATCAAATCCATATACAATAGCATTAGCTTTTTCTAATATTGCTTTTGAATATCCACCATTGCCAAATGTACAATCTATATATCTTTCCTCATTACAAGGATTTAAATAACTTATGACTTCTTCTAATAAAACTGGTGTATGTACTTCTTTATTCATAACCATCATAATTTCATTTTGTTTAATTTCAGAACCTCACGCTTTTGCATAGCTAATTTCTTCGCTTTCAAGTAATGTTGCTGATATTCTTCAGGATTCCAAATTTCAAATGTTTGACCCTTACCAACAAAACAAGCTTCTTTCTGAAGATTTGCAAATTTAATCAAAGAATCTGGTAACGTTACCCTACCTTCACTATCAAACGGCAACTTAACGCTACCACCCAATATTATTGTAGCAAAAGCATCTCGTTCATCAGAATAAGGATCTAAACTATCAATACTATCGCTTAAATGTTCTAACCTATTTAAGCTACAACCTTCTATACATTTACTACGAATTGATTCATAAACGACAACCCCTAAAAAATTATCTCTTGTAAGAGATGCTCGAAAAGAAGAAGGAATTGAAGTACGCCCCTTCTTATCTAGTTTGTTTATATAAGTTGATAAAAACAACATGACATCTCTTATAATTTTTTAAATCTTTCTTACTAATCAGCAAGAATTACTTCCATCATAACATTGTGTGGTTAAAAATGGGTTAATATGGGTATATATGGTATATAATGGAAAAAAAGACTCTTTTCAAACAAATATTTTTAAATCAAAAAAATACTTATTAAAACATGACAAATTACTTACAAAAATGAGAAAAAACTTAAATATCGCTAACATACATGGGTATATACCCACTACACAAATTAATTATCTATTAACCCTTATAAGTTATACTATTTAAAAATTTCATCACCATAAGAGAAAGAGATGGAGACAAAGTCGTTCTCAATTAAATCAATAATTTCTTTTACAGCACTAATAGGAATATCCCTATGTTCCAATGTTAGTGGAGACTCAAAGAACAAAATCCAGCTTGAACAAAAAACAAAAATAGAAACTGACAAAACACAAACCCATTACCAACATCTTTTGGAAGAATATGGAAAGATTAAAAAAATAAAAAAATGGTATCTCGAAACAGCTAAGAAGGGAGATCAGTATGCACAGTTTATTTTAGGTCTTCTTCTACACAGAGATGGAGACGTTTCAAAAGCTAAACTCTGGTATGGAAAGTCAGCAACTCAAGGTCATAAAGAAGCTCAAAATAACTATGGAGTTTTGTGGTTCAACGAAGGAAAAATCAAAAATGCAAAAAAATGGTTTGAAAAATCAGCAAATCAAAATTGTGCAGCAGCAAAAAATAATCTAGGTGTTATATATCATGACACAGGCAATCTAAAAAAAGCTCAATTCTTGTATCAAAAAGCAGCAAAACAAGAAGATTCTGCTGCACAAACAAACTTAGCTCTAATGTTGTTAGAACAAGACAATAATTCAAAAGATGCAAAAAAATTATTTGAAAAAGCATCAAAGAAGGGACACCCATCAGCTCAAAATAACTTAGGATTTTTGCTATACGAGGAGGGTAATATACCTGAAGCAAAAAAAATGTTTGAAATGTCAGCAGACCAAGAACTTGCTACTGCACAACATAATCTTGGTTGTATACTACATAATGAAGGAAAGACCGAAGATGCAAAAAAATTATTTGAAAAAGCGGCATCTCAAGGATACTCACCTAGTCAAAATAATACTTACAATGTTCAAAAAGATACCAATCATTACATATCTAAAATTGTAGTTATTGATTCTATGGGACAAGTCAATAAAAAAGGATCTGTAAGCTTCTATGCATCAGGTGGAGGTCACTTTATAATTGGTAGCAAAATTAACAATGTTACTATTCGGTTTTTGCTAGATACTGGTGCCACTAATGTAGTATTATCAAAAAAAGATGCTAAAAAGCTAGGCATTGACCTAAATAATCTTAATTATAATACCAAAGTTGCTACAGCTAAAGGCATTGGTTATGTATCTTGCTTTAATTTGAGGTCTATTAAAATTGGCAATATTGCAGTTAGAAATGTAAAAACTTGTATAATAGATCATAATTTATCAAGATCTTTATTAGGAATGAGCTTCCTTAATAAAATCACTAGGTACGAAGTAAGCCAAGGACGTATAACTTTCTCAATGCAATAGCAAACACTCATCCGCCAGGATTGATGTATATACTAATCGTACTTGAAGAATCCTAGTTTTAAAGACAGAAAATGGAATTAATATTAAATTTAAAAATTCGCAAATATCATTAATATCCCTGCCTACGCAGGGACAAGCTTAAGACATTTTTAAATGAACATAGTAATTTTACTTTCAAACCCCTGTCTTCACAGGGGCATGCTTAAAAACCGGAGGCTTCAGGTATCATTAGTATATACTCAATTAAACAGCTCAATATCTCTACACTTTTACAAAACGCCACAATTTATCAGTACCAACTTTAATACCTATACGAGGAGTTGCAATATAAGGAATTTTTTGTTGAATATCAAATACAGCAAAATCATTTGATTTTGTCAAATCAGTTTTATTATGTTGTTTTGTAATGCCTAAATATCTACATAACTTACCTGGGCCATTCAAACTTTTTTGAGATACACCTTCTATTTCAATGGCACGAATCAATACCGCAGCAGGAAAATCTACTTTCTCTGTAACAAAGTTTAGACAATAATACATACCATAAATCATATATATATAAGAATAACCTGCTAGCCCAAACATCGTTTGAGTTCTTTTTGTTTTACCTTTTGCTGCATGACGCGCAGGATCATCTTGTCCAATATATGCCTCTGTTTCTGTAATAACTCCCTGGATATTATTAAATGAAAATACTTTACCTAATAAGTCCTGAGCTACTGCAAGGGTAGATCTTTCAAAAAACTCCCTTCTTAATAACTCTGCATTCTTCACAGCAAGAATTTTAACAAATTAATCTGATTTTTTAGGAGAAGCTGGAGAAGATTTAGTTGAAAAATTTATATTACCAAATTTTTCATTAAACTTACTTACTTTAGCACTACTTGCGTTTGCTACTGAAATTCCTTTCTTAGTCCAAGCTGGATGATCTCTAAAATCAACATCTAATATTAACTTATCTTGATCGTAAGTAGAATACGTTTCAAAGCTATCGCCACGAGGTAGCTGTACTGATATCTTATTATATTTAGGATGAATTTTTGGTTTCATAACTTTTAATTTATTATTATTTCTTTGAAGCTAATGCCACTTCAATCTTCTTTCTTAACTCTTTAGCTCTAGTTGTTAATTCCGTAGACCTTCTAGATAGTAAAAAACCATCTAAGCCACCATTAATATCCACAGAGCGTAAAGTTTTTTTTGTGATTTTGAGTTTTACTTTTCTATTTAAAGCTTCGCTTATTAAGCTAACATTACATAAATTAGGTAAAAATTGAGTTTTTGTTTTTCTGTTTGAATGAGAGACATTTTGTCCAAACATAGACTTCATTCCAGTTAACTCACAGCTTCTTGTCATTGCCTTACTTATAATCAATTAATTTAAAAGCAATTATTATATTTTATATAAATTTGTCAAGCAAAAACCTAAATTTACTTACTCTATAAACCAAATTTTATAAATCCTTACAATAAAAATAACCACTGACTATTGTATCACCCAACAACTCAAATTTATCTAAAACTCCCCATCGCTTATATCCTAGCTTTTCAACCAAAGTAATAGCAGGAGTCATATCAGACCTAATGCTTAATTTGATAAGTTTATATCCACAACCTCTACAATACTCCTCTGCAAATTTAATCATTGCTTCTGCTATCCCTAAATTTCTTGCTGTACGCACTACGAATAAATCGTGAATCGACACTACAAAACTTGATAATTTATTAAGAGCATGCGGACAAAGCAATTGTAAAGAACCAACAATATTTGTATCTATACAACTAACTACTAATTTACGCTCTCGTATTAACATTACTCCAGAAAAATACTGCTCAAGGTCACCTATCATAGGCGGATACCATCTTTTGAATCCTATACTAAATCCATAAGTGTCAAGCATTGTAGATTCCGCTATTTGACAAATGCTCATCAATTCCTGTGTAGTTAATTTTTCTAGTATTTTTACATTAATTTTGCTACTAATTTGCTGAATATCAGCCATTTCCCCCTCCCTGTAACCACAGCATTTACTGCCTAATAAAAAAGTAAATATTAATTCGTTTTTTACAACTAACAATTATTTTTATGAAGCTATACCCATCGGACTTAAAAGTCCGAGAATTTAAGAAAGAAAATGAAGTCAATATCAAGTATGAAAATTCGAGAATATTGGCGATATTCAAGACATTTTCATGCGAAGATAGTGGCTTTATTTTCAAGCTTAAAAATCGGAATCTTCAAATCCGATGGGTATAAACTAATCGTACTTGAAGAATCCTAATTTTAAAGAAAGAAAATGGAATTAATATCAAGTTTAAAAATTCGTGAATATCAGTGATATTTAAGACATTTTTAAACGAAGATAGTAGTTTCAATTTTCAACCCCTGCCTTCGCAGGGGCATGCTTAAAAACTGGAGTTTTTAGGTATGATTAGTATACACACCTAAATATGTTTGCACCACATTTACTAAGTTTTTCTTCAATACGCTCATATCCTCTGTCTATATGATAGACTCTATTAATAACAGTTTCCCCTTTAGCTGCTAACCCAGCAAGAACTAATGAAACAGAGGCACGTAAATCTGTTGCCATGACACTTGCACCATATAAATTCTTTACCCCATTGATTGTTGCTATATTACCTGATACAGAAATATCTGCTCCCATTCTATTTAACTCAGGAACATGCATATATCTATTTTCAAAAATATTTTCAGTAATCTTAGATACACCCGAACACAAAGCAAGGGCAGTCATAAATTGAGCTTGCATATCAGTTGGGAATGCAGGATAAGCCCCTGTAATAATATCAAGTGCAATTTTATTTTTACTTCCTTTTATTGTAATACTGTTATCAGAAGCAACAACAACCCCTCCCATTAACTTTACCATTTTTGCTATATTTTCAAAAATAGAATAGCTTATATTCTCAAGAGTTATTTCACCATTAGTAATAAGTGCCGCTATAGCATAAGTTCCTGCTTCAATTCTATCAGGGAGTATTTTATGATACGCTCCTTTAAGACTGCTTACTCCTTTAATAACCATTCTGTTTGTACCAATACCTGTTATTTGAGCTCCCATTAAATTTAATAAATTTGCCAAATCCGATACCTCTGGTTCTTGAGCAACATTATTTAATATTGTTGTACCCTCAGCTAAAGAAGCCGCCATCAAAATATTTTCTGTAGCACCCACAGAAATAAAAAAAAAAGTAATCTCACACCCTTTCAGTCTATCTTTTACTTGTGCTTCAATATATCCCTCTTTTAATTGAATTGTAGCCCCTAATTTCTTTAAAGCATCTAAATGAAGATTCACTGGACGTGTACCAATTGCACAACCTCCAGGTAATGAAATTTTTGCATAGCCAAATCTAGCAAGCAAAGGACCTAAAACTAAAATAGACGCACGCATTTTCCTTACTATGTCATAAGGAGCTTCAAAATTATCTACTCTACTAGAATTTAAAAGAATTGTTCTACCGTGATTATCAGCAAAATCAATACTACCTATACTCAAATTTACTCCATGGTTGATCAAGAGCTGTGACATGGTAACTACATCAGAAAGCTTTGGTACATTATCTAATACTAATGTATCTTTTGTAAGCAGTGATGCAACCATAAGAGGTAAAGCTGCATTTTTTGCTCCAACAATATTGATTGTGCCATATAATGGTTTATTACCAACAACAACTATCTTATCCATGCTTCTCTTTATTTTCTAAACAATACTTAAAGCTTGCTTTTAAATACGCATATCCTGTTAAAAGCGTTAAAATAGTAGCAACCCAAATAGCAATTCTTCCTATCAAATTCATAAAAGATATTCCAAATACTTCATTTCCTAACAGCAAAATAAATATTGCTCCCATTTGAATTGCTGTCTTAAATTTTGCAAGCCGACTAACAGGCATACTAACCCTAATATTTGCTAAAAATTCCCTTAATCCAGAAACCAAAATTTCCCTACAAACAATAGCAATTGCTGGCAAAAAATCGACTTTTTTTTGGTATACAAGCATTATCATAATTGATGCAATTAGAATTTTATCAGCTATTGGATCAAACACTCTACCAAAAGATGAACTAGCCTTAAATACACGTGCTAAAAACCCATCTAAAAAATCAGTTGCACATGCATATACAAATAATGCTGCAGTAATCTTAGATGCAAGTACGTTATATTGCTCGAAAGTCATAACCAATATGACTATTGGCACCACTAATAACCGAGAAATCGTTAGTATATTAGGAATATTTTTCAATATTATTACCTTTTAATTAACTTTCATTTGTTAAACATTGAGTTATCTCTTTTTGATTTATGTGAAGTAATAGCAAATCTATGAGCTTCATCTCGTAATATCTGTAAGTATTGTTTCATAGAATCACTTTTATTCAACCATATATTTTCATTTTTTGAGGTATAGATTATTTCTTTACCAGAATTTCTTTCTTTACCTTTAGCTAAACTAATAATTAACGGCAATGAAATACCTACTTCCTTTAGAACTTTCATTGCTGTTGATAGCTGACCTTTACCTCCATCAATTATAATCATATCAGGAATTTTTCTTTTATACTTAAACCTACGTAGTAATACATCTCTCAATATAAAATAATCATCTTGAGTAATTTGTTTATCCTTAATCGAATATTTCCTGTAATCTGATTTCATAAATCCACTCTTATCACATGCAACCATCACTCCACCTGAATTAAAACCTGAAGTATGACTGTTATCATATATTTCAATCCTATCAAGCTTAGATAATTTAAAATATTTTTTTAAGATGCTGAAATATAAAGCATGTTTGATTTGAGAATTAGCTTTAACCTTTAAATTATTTTCTAAATTTATCTCAACAAATTTTATCAAATCAAGTTTTTTTCCTCGGATAGGATAAGAAATTTTAACCTTAGCATTGTACAACCTGAAGAAGGACTTTTCCAGAAGCTGAGTATCACTTAACTTCTTGTTGATCAATATTTCAGGTGGAACTGTATTTTCTGCATAAAAATTCTGTAAAAATTTCGTTAAATTTTCATCTATGTCTTTTTCTTCCATATCATATAAATAATAAACTTTATCACCAAGATTGCATCCAGACCTTATAAAAAAGATCTGAATTGCTAGAATTTTACAATCTTTCTCTGTTTCTTTTAATTTATCCTGCACCACCATAGCACAAATAATATCTACATTTTCTACTTTACTCAAAGTTATAAATTGATTATGCGATTGGATAAAAGATAAGGCTTGCATTCTGTCTCTATACATAGCAGCTTTTTCATATTCTAAATTTTTACTAGCATTTTGCATTTCCAATGACAAATATTTCTGTAAATCTTTACTTTTACCAGATAAAAAATTCTTAACTTGCTCTACTAACTTTTGGTATTCCGCAGTATTTATTTTACTTACACAAGGAGCAGAACATCTTTTTATCTGATATAAAATACATGGGCGAGTTCTAGACTTAAAATTTATATCTGTGCAAGATCTAAGCAAAAATATTTTTTGTATGCTGGCAATAGCTTCGTTTAGTTTTTTAACAGACGTAAAAGGACCATAATAAATATGTTCTTTTATTTTTTTCCCCCTATGTTTAAAGATTCTTGGAAAGTCAGTAGTAGTATCAAGGCACAGATATGGGAAAGTCTTATTATCTTTGAGTAAAATATTATATTTAGGTTTGTGTTGCTTAATCAAATCAGATTCAAGCAATAACGCCTCTATTTCATCTTTTGTAACTACAGTTTCTATATAACTTATTTGTGAAATCATTGATATCATTCTCGAAGACTGAGTAGATATATTTTGATAATTTTTTATTCTTGCTTTTAAATTTTTTGCTTTACCTATATATAAAATTTTACCATTATCATCAAAAATTTTATATATACCAGGAAATTGAGGACAAATATTTATAAAATCTTTTAATATATTTAATTTATCTTCTAGCATGTTAATATGATATTTTTTTCATATAAAAAATGTACAAAATTAATCCACAAAAATTGTGGATAACTCTGTGTATAAATACTGTACAATGATATCGTATTTAACGCAAAATAATAGATTCAATCAAATTGGATAAAGATTATCCAATTATCATGAAAGTCAACATAAACCTAAGGTTTAGCAAAAATTACTCTCAAAAACTATAAAAAATATTTAAAACCAATCAATAAAAGAGTAGTGTAAAAATAAAATGTGTATAAAAACTAACACTTAAATAAAAAAAATGACTGTTTTAGCAGATTCTAAAATTGGTATAGTACATGATAAAGATAATAAATTATCTTTAAAATATGTCGAAAAAATAAAAAAATTCTTAAATGCTACGATTCTATCTAAAAATACTACCTCTATAGATCTAATTGTTACTATAGGTGGTGATGGAACTATGCTCAATTCAATTCATAATTTTAAACATTTGAATGCTCCATTCTATGGAATTAATACTGGTAGTGTTGGTTTTTTAATGAATAAAGTTCAAATTAATAATAAAAGAAACTTATTAAAGATACTAAACAATACGGATAAAATCTCTATTTTTCCATTACACATGGAGACTATTAATACTGCTAATAAAAAATTTCAGGCTCTTGCAATAAATGAAGTATCCCTATTCCGACAAACACACCAAACAACTAAAATGAAAGTCTTAGTAAATAATAAAACACAATTTAAAAATTTTGTAGGCGATGGAATTATGCTTTCAACTCCAGCTGGAAGTACAGCATATAATTTATCAGCCGGCGGACCAATATTACCTATAACTTCAAATTTGCTTGCCCTTACTCCAATAAGCCCATTTAGACCACGCAGATGGAAAGGAGCCTTGCTTTCAAATCATTCTCAAATAACCATTAAGATTTTAGACCATAAAAAAAGACCTGTAAGTGCAGTAGCAGATTTTATGGAGATAAGAGATATTAAAAAAATACATATAAAATCTTCAAATGATAAAGCAGTAGAACTTCTATTTGATAAAAATCAAAATTTTGAAGAAAGAACCATCAAAGAGCAATTCTTGTAACCCACTACTCGGGTTCATAAGTTAAGAATTTAAGATTCTTTACAATAAGTTCAAATTCATCAATAGATAAATCTTCTGGTCTCTTATTAGGATCTATGTTTATACTTAACAAACCTTGCTCTGGATTAGCTAAAATAGAAGATATAGAATTTTTTAGAGTCTTACGTCTCTTACTAAATACAGTCTTACAAAGAAATTCAAGTTTATTGTAAATGGCAAGTTTCTTTTTTAAATTCTCTTTGGGCGTTATTGAAACAACAGCTGAATTTATTTTAGGCTGAGGAAAAAAAGATGATTTATCAACTTCAAATTCTAATTTTGTAACACATAAAAACTGAGTTAATACAGAAAGAACACCATAACTTTTTGTGTTCTTACTAGCACAAATTCTTTCTGCTACTTCTTTTTGAAACATTAATACAAATCTCTTAAACAAAGAAATTTTCTTTAACCATTTAAGCAATAATGCTGTTGAAATATTATATGGAAGATTTGCTATAACTATAAATTTATTGCCATTATTTTTTAAATTTTCTTCATTAAATTTAAGTGCATCATCATTAAAAATAACTAATTTATCTTCTTTATTAAAATTACTTTTTAAATATTCTACACATTTTCTATCATATTCTATACAAATCAGCTTAGAAATAGGCTCTTGAAGCAATAATGTTGTTAAAATACCGAGACCAGG
>JABSSG010000002.1 GCA_013214525.1 Rickettsiales bacterium
CTCGAAACTCTTTTCATAGTCTTGTTTTATTCCTCTTTTTCCTTCATAATATATAAAACATAACTGATACTGAGCTGCAGCCTCCCCCTTCATTGCAGCTTTTTCAATCCACTCAAAGCCTTTTTTATCATTTGCTTCCATATTGAATATTAATTAAGTATTTGATTGTAATAAGGGGGCATATTACTACTTAAAGTAGTGACATGTCAATATTCTAAAAATTAATTTTTACAAGCCGAATAATCTTTTTCTTCTATTATTCAAGTATAAAGAATAGTTATTGTTTTTTGATTTTTTTCAACTGTTTTGGTTTAAATGAGTTAGCAAATAAACAAACAGCAGCAGCAAAATGATTTGATTTATTCCATTTTCTGACCACTTCAAAATTATTATATACTAAAAACACATTATTTTTTTTATCTAATGATATCAATCTAGCTGTTGAATCTTTGTATTTCTTTAACCATCTTGACTTTACCCCTAGTTTTTGCCATTTTGCTAACGTAAATGATTTTTTGTCATTTATTAGTTTGGTTAAATTCATATCCGAAGTTACTTTAACTCTTTCTATACAAGGTTTTTTATATTGCCATTTATTTGAAGATAAGTAATTTGCTGCACTTGCAAATGCATCATCTAAGTTTGTCCATAAGTTTATATCTCCTGTGTTGTTGTGATCAACTCCATACATAGCATAAGAAGAGGGCATAAATTGAAAATTTCCTAAAGCCCCTGCCCAAGATCCCTTTATTGTTTTATTGGTTTTTATTTTCCCTTGATCAATTAATTTTAAAAGAATTGTAAGTTCTTTTTCAAAGAACTTTGCACGTCTTCCCTCATATGCCAAAGTAACTAAAGCATCTACAGTAGGATACTTACCCATAATCCTACCAAAACGACTTTCAATTGCCCATAGAGCAATAATATACTTACTTTCTACTTTATACTTCTTTTCTATTTCTAATAATCTTGTTTTATGAATATTAAGCAGATCCCAAGCTTGTGTTTTTGCTCTATATGTAGCATATCCTCTATAATAAGTTCTAAAACTCAAATTATATTCAGGTTGGTTCCTATCAAGTTTGATTATCTTTTCTATGGGTTTTAAACCAGAATGCAAATATTTATTTATCGTAACCTTTGAAATACCTTGATTTTTAATTCTGTTCTTCAAACCTTCAAGCCACATAGTAAAGTCTTTACTAGTTTGAGCTTCAGATAATGTTGAAAAAGTTATTAAGAATAGTAATAGATAAGTTTTAATATTTTTCACTTTATAAACCTAGATACATGTTTTGCTATAACTAACTCTTCATCAGTTGGAAGAGCATGCACTCCTATCTTACTCTTATCAGTAGAAATTATGTTAGAATTTTTTTTATTTTTTTTAGGGTCAATTTCTAACCCTAACCATTTTAAACATTTACAAATCTTATTTCTTACAATTGAAGAATGCGTACCTACACCACCTGTAAATATTAATGCATCTAACCCTTGTAATATCGATACAAGCGCTCCTATTTCGTGAACAGCATTATAACAAAACAAATCTAAAGCTTCTTTTGCATTAGAATGTTTGCTAGCAATCAATTTTTTCAAATCATTTGAAATCCCTGAAACTCCAAGCAGACCAGATTTTTTATATAATATCTCTTTTATATCTTCAAGCGAAAGCCCATGTTTTTCCATCCAATATATAATTATACCAGGATCTATTCGTCCACATCTTGTTCCCATCACTAAACCATCTAAAGTTGTAAAGCCCATACTTGTTGCAATGCTTTTCCTTTCATACATGGCACACATGCTTGCACCATGTCCTAAATGAGCAACTATTATTCTCTTTGCTTTAGATGGCGTTATATATTTTGTTAATTCGCCTGCTATATACTCATATGAAAGACCATGAAATCCATATCTTACAATACCATCTCTTTCTGTATATTTCCTAGGAATAGCAAAAATTTTAGCAAGTCTAGGCAGAGTTCTATGAAAGGCTGTATCAAAGCAAGCTACTGACACTACTTCTGGAAGTTCATTAAATACTTTTTCTACAAAAGATACTTCTGATGGCATATGGAGAGGGGCTAGCGGGATCAGTTTTTTCAGCTTCTTAAGAATAGGTTTAGATATTAAAGCTGGGTGTAAAAAATCTTGTCCACCATGAACGATTCTATGCCCTACCCCTTTAATATTTATATTTGGATAATACTGATAAATTAATTCAAAAAGCTTCTTAGGACACAACAAATGTTCTTCTTTCTCTTTAAGTCTATACTTAATCACTTTGCCTAATTGATCATGTATATGCATTGATAAAATACGTTTATGGCTATCCGCATGACCAGTACAAACTTTGTCAAGTATCTTACCAATCTTAAAAATAGCAAATTTTAAGGTAGATGAACCAGCGTTAATTGTTAAAATACAATCCATTTATTTTAGAGTTGCTTGCTTATGCCTTGCATATATTAAAGAAATTGCACATGAAAATTTACGTGTTAAACCAGGAAGAGCTGCCCTGCTCGTTAAAATTATAGGCACTTTTGTACCTAAAACGATTCCAGCACCTTCAATTTTAAACATATAACGCATTTGTTTGTAAAGAGCATTACCAGCCTCAATATTAGGCATTACAAGAATATCTGCATCCCCAGCAACATGAGAGACAATTCCTTTAGATTTCGCTGCTTCTTTAGAAATAGCATTATCAATAGCAAGAGGACCATCTAAAACGCCACCTGTTATTTGTCCTCGTTCAGACATCTTACATAGAGCTGTTGCATCAAGTGTTGCTGGCATTTTTTCATTAACTGTTTCAGTAGCAGAAATTATTGCCACTTTAGGTGTGCCTAACCCTAAAACATGAAAAAGATCTATCGCATTTTGTACAATAGATTTTTTAAACAAAAGAGAGGGTTCAATATTAATAGCAGCATCAGTTAAAAATAAAAATTTATGATAAGAAGGCACATCTAATACAAAAACATGGCTAACTTTTCTTTCCGCTGTTAATAAACCATTTTCTTTAGCAATAACAGGGCTTAACAAACCATCTGTATGAATTTTGCCCTTCATAATAGCTTCAATCTTTCCTTTCTTTACCAAATCTATTGCTTTCAAAACAGCATCATGATCATTTTTTGCCTCAATGATTTTATATTTATTTAAATTTATCTTTGTATGCTGTGCTATTTTTTTTATCTTATTCTTTTCACCTATCAAAATAGGTATAATCAACTTGTCTTCTGCTGCTTCAATTGCACCAGCTAAAGAATTAGCATCAATAGGTTGAACAACACCAGTGATAAGAGGAGATAACGATTTTGCTGATTCAATTATTTTACTAGAAAGACTATTTTTCTTATCTCTTTCTATTTTTAATGAAGGAAGATCAAATTTTTTCACTTTAATTTTTTTCTGAGAAGCAATAACAGTTGCCTCTCCTGAAATTACTTTCTTACCATCTTGATTAATACACTCACAATCTAATACAACTATATTATCTTCCCTCTTTTTATCAGTAACTTTAACTTTAATCGTAACAGTATCGCCAACTGTTACAGGCTCTAAAAAATCTAATGTTTGCTTTAAATATATTGTACCTGGACCTGGCAATTTTGTGCCTAAAACAGCAGAAAGCAATGACCCTGTCCACATACCATGCCCTATTATTTCATGATATTTAGTATGTTTTGCAAACTCTGCATCTAAATGTTCAGGATTCGTATCTCCCGACATAATGGCAAATAATTCTATATCTTGCCTAGATAATGTCTTTGAGATACTAGCTTCATCACCTAGTTTAATCTCTTTAAATGTTTTATTTTCAAGATATTTCATTACAGATGCTTCTCCTAAATATATTTTTACCAAACATAAAAAGAAAAGCCACTGCTAAGTAATTAAAATACTATTTTTCACAAGTAAAATTTAAATTTGTGCTGTATTGCATATAATTACCATCCATAAATGGTAATTACAGTTCATTATGTGTTTCTAATTCCACTTGCCCCAGCATTTGCATTTCCGCTTCTGATAATTCAAAAGTAAATATATCTATATTTTGCTGCATATGTTCTGTATTTTGTGTGCCAGTTAAAGGTACTACACCACTTTGATAGGCAAATCGAAATGCTACTTGCTTTGCTGATACGTTGTGAATATCTGCTATAGTTAACACTAATTCTTCTTTGCTGTCTGCAATTACGTTAAATATACCCTGATATTCAATATGATTATTCTTACAAAACTCAAGCATGTTATATTGATCACGACCATGTATATCCCAATATCTATATAAACCTTCATCTAATGTCATTGATCCGACACCAAAATAATTTTGTATGATCATAGGTTGTATTTTTGCTATTTCTTGTAGATCCTTAATTTGTTTGAAACTATAATTACTAACCCCAATTGCTTTAACTTTTCCTGTCGTATACAGCTCCTCTAAAATACTCCACGCTTCTATATCTTTTTCATGCAATGTATCCGATAAAAACTCAAAAGACCCGTGCAGTATATATGAATCTAAGTAACTTGTATTAAGATGATCCAGTGAATTGTTTAATGATTGCATTATCTGCTCTACTAAATTTACTTTATAACTGTACCCAGGTACTTTAAACCCAGGCGATACTTCTTTTTCTCCAGCTTCTGCACTATCAAGAAACCATGGATACATAAAGGTAAACTTACTTTGCAACCAAAAATCAGATCTATTATATCCTTGTTTGTACAATATATCTAATGCCATACCAACTTTTGATTCTTCATAAGCACAACAATTTGCAGTATCTATGGCTCTAAACCCTATACGTATAGCATTCTGAATGGCATTGCTATTTTCATCAGATTTTTTCTCACTTCCATAAATAAACTTTGGACTATAACTCATATAAATATTTTATTGCGTTGCTTTTTAATTACTTGTCAATAATACCCCAATAATGCTAGCAATAGAAAGATTTACTAATGCTCCAGCAACAATTGCTTTAAATCCTAATTTTATTACTTCAGCTTTACGCTCAGGGACTAACGCTCCATATACTCCTATCATAACCCCAATACTGCCCAGATTTGCAAAAGAACATAATGCATATATCATCATAACTTTTGTTTTATAAGTTAATTGGCTACCAAGTTTTACTAGTTCTTGAAAAGAAATAATTTCATTTAATACCAACTTAGTGCCTAGTAATGACCCAGCCATACCTGCTTCGTTAGATGGTATTCCAATTACCCAAGCAACTGGATACATCACCCATCCTAATAGTTTTTGGATTGTTATATCATAATCAGTAGGATTGATTGCAACTATCAACTGATTCACTATATCAATTAATGCTATAAAACCTATAAGCATTACAAGGATTGTAATAATAACCTTTCCACCATCAATAATACCTGTATATAAAGCATCTAAGGTATTTTTAGCTTGTGAACAATCTTTCAGATTTTTTCCTTCAGACACTGTTGCAGTTTCAGGAACAATAATTCTTGATATCATAAGAGAAGTAGGGATACTGATTAGAACTGAGGTAATAATATGACCTAAAGGATTTGCAACGATTGGCTTTAAAATCATTGAATAAAGCACCATAACAGAGCTTGCAACAGCAGATGTACCACAAACCATAAGTGAAAAAATCTCACTATGTGTTAACCTCTTTAAATAAGTATTAATGATTAATGGAGTTTCACTCATGCCTGAAAATATATTAGCTGAAACTGCAAACCCAAGAGTACCACCAACACCTAAAATCCTTTTGAAAATCATAGAAAAAAAATTGATTATAATAGGCAATATTCTCCAGTAAGTTAAAACTGCACTAAGTGCAGAAATTGTTATCAAAACTGGAAAACCCTGAAACGCAAGTATATATCCCAAACCAGCTTTTTCTGGAGGGTTTGCAAGACCACCAAATACGAAAGTAACTCCACGAGTTGTAGACTCCGCAATCACTTCAAGTACATGGTTAAACCCTAAAAATAATTTAGAAATAGCAGGAGTCTTAAAAAGTACTATAGCAAAAAGAAATTGAAAAAATAGACCAAGAAATATAGGTTTAAGCTTTATATTTTTTTTATCATCACTTAATAAAAAAGCTATCAACAAAGTTAAAATAATAGTTAACGCACAGTGGAAGTATTGCACAGTTTCTTTTTCTCTTCTATTAGTTTTTCAATTTTTGCCCGCATTATGTTAATTGCAATTTGGTTTTTTCCGCCCGCTGGAACAATTACATCAGCATATTTCCTTGAAGGTTTAACAAATTTAAAATACATAGGTCTGACATGATTATTATATTGAGTAATCACTGATGCTACTTCCCTCCCTCGCTCAACAGAATCTCTATATATTCTTCTCGATAAACACACATCAAGATCTGTGTCCATATAAATCTTTATATCAATCAAATCACAAAGCTTTTTATCTGCAAATAATAATATTCCTTCAAGAATAATAACTGAACAAGGAAAGATTTTATGGGTTTCTTCTTTTCTTAAATGAGTAACATAATTATATAGGGGTGTATCAATAGGATAGCTATTTTTTAACTTTTCTAAATGCTCTACCAATAAATTATGTTCAAAGGCATCCGGATGATCGTAGTTTTGTATACTTCTTTCTTCAAATGTCAAATCAGGACGATTTTTATAATAACCATCCTCACTTAGAATAACTACTTCTTTTTCTTGATCAAAATTTTGGGAAATACTTTTGCTAAATAGACTTTTGCCTGAACCAGAAGGACCTGATATACCAATTATAATATTTAGCATTTCGTTTCTATAGTTTTTTAGACACTACCATAAAAATAATTTTTTGCAATGTATAAATTTACCATAAAGCTAAATTTTTTTGTTAAGAACAAGATGACAACTTTAAGATAAGACCTAATACCAACCAATTACTTTCCACCAAACAGAACATACAACAAGCCATATAAATATGTTAACTGTAGAAACAAAAAAGCCAAGTTTGCACCATTTTTTTACCTTCACACCACTTGTTACAAAATATCCAGGAGCAACAGCTGTGGTATAGTGAGTTAAACTACTAGAGATTAAGGCAAGTATTGCTAAACCCATCACTGATATATTACCAGGAATATTAAAGTCTAATAGAATCGCTAAAAAAGGAGCAAATAATGCTGCGATGTACGCAGTTGCACTTACAAAAAAATAATGCAAATAGAAAAATAGAAAAAGCATTATAGGTATTACAACTCTTTTATCAATGCCTTTAATAAGATATTTAATATTTTCATTGACCCAACTAATGACATTAAATTCTACTAAAAAACTTGAAAGCATTACTAAAACACTGAACCAAATAAAAATTCCCCATGCATTTTTATTGGATAAAACATCATCCCAAGGAATAACATCAAATGCTAATAATACCGCAAACCCAACTAATATTGTCTTTGTAGAGCTTATCCCTAAAAAATCTCCAAGTATCCAAAATGTAATCAGACCTATAAGTGTTAAAGTAATCAAAAGTTCTTTTTTTGAAAAACTTTTAAGAGAAGTAAGTTGCTTCTTAGCATATTCCTTGATTTTATGAATATCAACATTACCAGGTTTCAACAAATAATATAGAAATAAAGGCATGAGGATTAAATTAGCTAACCCTGGTATTATAGCTGCAATGAACCATGTGCTCCATGTTATATTAATACCAAAACTACTTGCTATGCTTGCAATTAATGGATTGCAAGCCATTGCTGTTAATGTCATCGTGCTTGTGACTACATTTGAATGAAAACAAACCTGAATTAGATAAAAATTTACTTTATCTTTTTTACCACTTTTATTTAGCACATCCAGTACTGATGCAAGTATTGGATAGATTATCCCCCCTCCTCTAGCAACCGCACTTGGTATAGCTGGCGACAATATCAACTCACAAGTAGCTAATGTGTAGGATAAAGCTAATAAACTATTTTTAGATTTACAAATTAAAAAATATGCAATCCGCTTTCCTAAACCTGATTCAGAAATACTTCTAGCAATAAATAAAGCAAATAATATCAACCAAGAAATTTTTGCGTTAAAGCCACTTAAAGCCTGGGGCATACTCAAAGTTCCAGTAACAACTGTTGTGGCTAAGCTTAAAATTGCAACTGCTCCTAAAGGTATTGGACCAGAAATAATAGTTGCTATTGTAGTTACAAATATTATTAGTAAATGCCATCCATTTTCAGATATACCATGTGGTTTAAAACTCCATAAAACCACTGAAAAAAAAATAAGCACCGCAAGTACCTTTGGGACTTTACTAAAAACATCAAATATTTTCTTCATAATAAACCAAATAAAATTTATCTCCTACGCTTGATACTAAATTTAATTATTAATTTCAATTACTAAAATTATTTTTATTAATTAATTTATCCAATTTTCTAACTATATGTTTTGAAGATCCCATAGCTTTTTATATAAACTTTTACTATCTCTAAGTAAGCTGTAATGAGTTCCAATTTCTACAATTTTACCCTTATCCATAACAATAATTCTATCCATATGTTTTAATGTTGACAATCTATGTGCAATGGCAATTACTGTTTTAGCTTTATCTTCCATTAACAAATTCAAACTTTCTTGAATCATTTTCTCAGTTTTAGAATCCAAGCTTGAAGTTGCCTCATCCAAAATCAAAATAGGAGAATCTTTTAAAATTGCTCTGGCAATTGCAATTCTTTGCCTTTGCCCACCACTTACCTTAATACCTCTTTCACCAACTATAGAATCATATCCCTTTTTCATGCCCAATATATCATTATGAATTCTAGCTTTCTTACAAGCTTGAATTACTTCTTCTTTATTTGCCTCATATTTAGCAATTCGCAAATTCTCCAAAATAGAACGGTGAAACATAGTAATATCCTGCGGAATAACCGCAATATTGTCTCTTAAACTTTCTTGGGTAACGTCTTTGATATTATTTCCATCAATCAAAATATGTCCATCATCAACATCAAAATATCTTATCAATGTTTTAATCAATGTTGATTTCCCTGCTCCACTGTGACCCACCAAACCAATTTTTTCTCCTTGTTTCATTTTAAGGCTAAAATTATGAAGAATTTTTTTACTACCATCTTCATAAGAAAAACATACATTTTTAAACTCTACTTCACCTTTAACCCTCCTTAAAGTTTTAGCATCTTTCTTGTCAACTACATCATATTCTTCATTAATAAATTTATATGAAGCTTTAATTGCAGCAATTTGTGGATTTATACCATATAAAATATAATTAATAATATGCATAATATCGTCATGAAGTTTAAGCATAGTCATTGCAATGAATGCAAATCCTCCGGCAGTTATTTGCTTCATTTGATAGAGATATGCAAGTAAATAAATCTGTACCGCAGACATGCTCACTATCATTAGTGTATCAGCATTATCTACCCAAAAAGCATCAAATTTTTTAGTCTTCTTATCCCACTCTTGTCTTTCAAGAAGTGATGGTGTTAATTTTAACTTGAATTCACTAAGCAAATTACCAATTACTTTAATACCAAAAATATTCACTATTGAATCATTAATAATGCCCGTTGTTCTTTGTTTATGTCTTTCATAAGTTTCTTCAAGCTTTAGCTGTTTCCCTAAAAGGAAACAAATAATTGGAGTATAAATTAAAAAAAATAATAATTGCACTAAGAGAGGCAAATAATGAACTTTAGCTAAAAATATTATTCCCACTATAATAGTTGATAAAAAATATAAACTTTTGAATACATTACCTACCACATGAGACATGCTGACATGAATACTGTTAATTTTATCAGCAATTTCACCTGACATATGAGAATCAAACCAATAAAGTGAATGTTTAATGGTTTTTTGATAAATATCAGTAGTAATTTTAGTGGTAAATCCCGGCTTATATTTTATGTCTAATAATCTAGCGATAAAAAATATACCATGACTCATAAACTTATAGAAAATGAAAAGCATAAGTAAAATAGCTAGATCAGCATTTTGATTCCCTGCTATTTCATCTATGATTTCTTTTACTTTATAACGAACAGAAATCTCAAATAATGAGGCAATAATTGAAATACAAAATAGAGAACAGAAATAAATTCTATATTTTGAAACAACACCTATTAAATAACTTTTAAGCGATTTATTTTGATATTCTTTACTACTACCTGACTGTTTTACCATTACTAAGCTTATTATCTATTATCATTAATTATATAGTGGAATAATATTTTTCAAAGATAATCTCTATTTAAGAACAATAAAATTGTACGCTTACTATGCCTAAAAAACTGATTTTTAAAGATCACAAAAATAACTTATAAAAAGCAACCTTTAACTTACAGATTTACGTATAATCACAAAAAAGAAATTAAAAAACAGTAAAGATACCTTAAAATGACTTCCCATTATTAACAAATTCAGAACATCAAAACAAGCAAATTAAAGAGCCTTTATCTAACTAGATGATTTTGACATTTCTAAATAAAAGTAATGAAAAATATGTCTTAACAATTTAAGATAAGGTCATCCAAATTATAATTATTTAAAGATGTAATGACTATCGAAATACAAGTTAAAAATAATAAAATTTTTGCTCCTATTAAAAATAAATGGCTTGTTTTAACACCAGAAGAAAAAGTAAGACAGAAAGTTGTTTGTAAATTGGTCAATTACTATGGCTATTCTTTAGAACAAATGGCTCAAGAATCACAGGTTAGTAATTCATCAAACAGAGGGCGAGGAAAAGCAAGAGCTGATATAGTAATTTGGAAGAGCAAGGAAGAAAAACTAGCTCAAAAGGTAGCATTTATTGTTGTTGAGTGTAAGGCAGAAAATGTATCAATCAAAGAAGAAGATTACTTTCAGGGCTTAAACTATGCTACTTGGGCTGGAGCTAGTTTTTTTGTAACTACAAACGAAAAAACCAATAAGTTCTTTAGAGTTAATAAAACTCATATCCCAAACCGGCTAGATGAGGTAATTGATATTCCAAAAGCTGAAGATGTTGATAATAAGAGTAAAATTGAGAAAATTTTATCCCAAACTAAAACCTTCACTCGTGACGAATTTACCAAGCTATTAGAAAAATGTCATAATATTATCAGAAATAATGACAAGCTAGACCCCGCAGTTGCTTTTGATGAGATTAGTAAAATCTTATTTATGAAGATAAGATATGAAAGAAACCCAGATGAAGATGTTTTATTCTCATTAGATCATTTCAAGCAAAGTGAATCTTACTATGAAAAATATATGCGTAGTAGTGAAGATAATAAAACCTCTTATATGCAAGTCCTATTTAAGCAAACTAAGGATGAATTTGCTAAAGATGACCTATTTGACAAAAATGATACCATCAAAATTAGGCAGCATAGTTTTGAACAGATTGTTAAAGAGCTAGAGAAGTACAATCTTTCTGATACTTCTGATGATATTAAAGGGATAGCTTTTGAAAGGTTTTTGGGTAGAACATTTAGAGGAGAATTAGGGCAATTCTTTACTCCAAGACCCCTGGTTGATTTTATGGTTGAAATACTTGACCCACAAGAAGGAGAAACAATCTGTGACCCTTGTTGTGGTAGCGGAGGTTTTCTGATTAAGGCCTTTGAATATGTAAGGGATAAAATTGAAGTAGACATTCAAAAAGTTAAAGAGAATATTAAAGAAAAATACTTATCAGATAAAAAAAATAGTAACAAAGTTAATAATCTTATTGCAAAATTAAACGAAGATTTAAACCTAAAAAATCCCTGCGGAAGACTTAACCAACTGTCATCTAAATCAATTTTCGGAACTGATGCTAACCCAAGAATGGCAAGAACCTCTAAAATGAATATGATTATGCACGGTGACGGTCATAGTGGTTTACACCATAATGACGGCTTGCTGAATGTTAATGGCATATTTGAAGATAGGTTTGATGTCATCTTAACCAATCCACCTTTTGGAGCTAGAGTTGACAAAAATATGAAAATCACTGAAAGTGATAAATTCAATAATCCAGTAAAAATCCAATATTATACAGAGATTTATGGTGAGCAATACACCAAAGCATTAAAACAAGTTAATGATAATATTAACACCCCTCTACTTGACTTATTTGACGTTGGTAAACTCAGTGGATTAACTGAAGTTTTATTTATGGAAAGATGTTTAAGGCTTTTAAAGAAAGGGGGTAGAATGGGAATAGTTTTACCGGAAGGTGTTTTAAATAATCCAAATCTACAAAAGATAAGAGATTATTTTGAAGGCAGAGCCAAAATATTATTGATAACCTCAATTCCTCAAGATGTTTTCGTTTCTGCAAAAGCTACAGTAAAGCCTAGCTTGTTATTTTTGAAAAAATTTACTGAGAGTGAGGAGAATGAATATAGGATTTCCAGTAACGAAAGTAAAACACAAGTAAGAACAAAATATCAAACCAAAATTGAAGAAATTGAAAATAGTGAATTACCCAAGAAGGACAAAAATAAGAAAATAAAAGATATTGAGGCAAAAATTGCAGAAGAAATCAAAACTCTAATTAAATCTAAGCTTAATTACCGAATTCCAATAGCAGAAGCAAAGCAAGCTGGAATTACAACAACTGGTGAATCTTGCAACAATGATCTTATTGATATAGCCAAAGAGTTTACAGATTATAGAAAAGCAAATAATCTTTGGTTAAATCCAGCACAAAGAAAAGTTAGCTATGACCTTAATAGCAATGAAATTAAAAAAGTTGAGGCATGCTAGCAGAACAGAAAAAATATGATTACTTACAGTTTGTTGAGTTAAAAGATTTGATTAGATGGGATTGTAAATCTTATTTTGCACCTGTTTTTTCTTCTGAAAAAATGGTGTCTTTGTCAAATCTTATTAAGGAAGAGAACCAGAAAGTAAAACCCTACAACAAGCCTGAAAATGAATATGGGATTCTAGGTGTGAATAATAAAATTGGTATTTTTGACGCCTATATAGAAAAAGGAAGCTCAATTAAACAGCCTTATAAAATAGTTAAAGAGAATTGGTTGGCTTATAACCCTTATAGAGTTAATGTTGGGTCAATAGGGATAAAAGAGTCAAGTAATAAGCATGGCCTTATAAGCCCAGCATATGTTGTATTTAGCTGCAAAAAAGATTTGATGCCAGAATTCTTGTTTAATTTGTTTAAGACAAAGATATTTAATGAATTAGTAATAGAAAATACTACTGGTTCGGTGAGGCAAAACCTTTCTTTCAGTAGCCTAGGAAATATTAAAATACCATTATTATCCTTAGAAAAACAAAAAAAGTTAGTTGCAGAATATCAAGATAAAATCAACCAAGCAGAAGTAAAGGAAGCAAAGGTAGATGAACTAGAAAGCTCAATTGATAAATATTTGATTAATGAGCTTGGGATTGAGTTTGAAAATGAACTTCAGAATAGCAAAGATAACTTTAAGTTCTTAAGAATTGTAGACTTTCAAGAGATTAAGGAAAGATGGGATATATGGAATAAAATAATATCGAATGGTAAATCTCAATTTCCTCTAAAAAAGATAGGAGAGACATATGCCTTTGCAAGTAGAAGATGGATAAAAAAAGACTATAACGAAGAAGAATTCAAATACATCGAAATTAATAATATCGATCCTATCGATGGTATTAGTGGATATTCAATTATTAAAAAAGATAAAGCACCAAGTAGAGCAACTCAAATTGCTATTTCAGGGGATCTAGTACTAGGCACTACAAGACCTTACCTTAAAAGATTTGCGATTATTGATAAGAATATTGAGGGGTGCATTTTATCATCAGCTTTTTGCATCATAGAGAAGTCAGAAGAATACGACTTATATTTTTTGAAAGAAATTTTAATGTCACACTTTGGAATAGCACTTTTAAAAGCAAATATGACAGGGGCTTTATACCCAGCAATTACAATTGATAAATTAAAGCAAATTCAATTACCCCTTCCACCAATAGAGATCCAACAAAAAATAGCCTTCCACATAAATAGTATAAAAGAACAGATAAAAACCCTTAGATCAAAAGCAAAAGAGCTAAGAAACAAAGCCAAAACAGATTTTGAGAAAAAGGTTTTTGATGAATAATAGTCTTAGAGTATGCCTTACGTAAACCGTTTGATATGATAGTTGATTTGTTGTCTAACCGTTCTGAATGGCTCCCCGGGCTGGATTCGAACCAGCGACCGAGCGGTTAACAGCCGCTTGCTCTACCACTGAGCTACCGAGGAATAAATATATAAAAAACTTTATATCAAATAGATAAAGATTACGCCAGAATTTTTTTTATATTTTTATCTTTATTCTTTACTTTCTTGTTGTGCTAGTAAGCTGTTTATGTGTTTTTATTATGAATCTATCTGTCATCCCTGCTATATAGTCTCCAACAAGAATTTGTAAAGGCAATTTTTTATTCCTCCATTGTATTGGTAATAACTTGGGATTATTGATACAAATTTTGTATATATCTTGTATTAAATGCTTATAACTCTCACAGATAGAAACAACTTTAGCATTTTTATACATATTTTTATTAAGAAAACTCTTTATTTGATTTAAAATTTTTTGCCCTTCTTCAGAAAAAGATATGATAAAAGAATCATAATTTGTTATATCTTGAAATGTTTTTATTTGTAGTGCCTTTATCTTTTTTTTTGAAGAGTTAATTACATCTTCAACAAAAAAACTCGTTATCGAAGACATAAGCTCATAGATTATTCTCTTACTGTCAAACTTTCCTATAGTCAGCTTTCCATGTTCATTTATAGAACTTATAAATTCTTCTTTTAAAATATCTTGCAAGGAAAATAGTCCTTCATTTAATCCATCTTCTAAATCATGCGATACATATGAAATATCATCTGAAATTGATGCCACCTGTGCTTCTAATGATGGGAATTTATTCAGCCATAAGTCGTGTATCTTATTATATTCTAAAATAAAACTTGGAATATTTTTAACTTTTGCATATTTTCCTAATAATGGACCATTGTGTTTTACAAGCCCCTCTAAAACTTCCCAAGTTAAATTCAAGCCATCCTGATCCAAATATTTCTCTTCAACTTGGGTAACTAATTTAAAAGCATGATAATTATGGTTAAAACCACCATAAGGCTTTAGAATATCATCAAGAACCTCTTCTCCTCTATGACCAAAAGGGGGATGTCCTATATCATGTGCAAGACAAATAGCTTCTGTTAAGGAAGAGGAAAGACATAAAGCTTCAGATATTATTTTGCCTATTACTGATACTTCAACACTATGAGTTAATCTTGAACGATAATGATCTATTTTATTATGGTCGTTAACAAATACTTGAGTTTTATATGCAAGTCTTCTAAAAGAGCTTGCTCTTACTATTCTAAGAATATCTTCTTTAAAATTATCTATAAATGGATTTAACATTTCAAATTTATACAATCTTCCTTTGGATTTATTCGGATTTATTGCATATTGTGTCAATTTAAAAGCAGTTAAATTATTTTCCATATTCTCTATTTATTTTTTTGTAACTACTTTACAAGCTTTACCAGCACTTATAAGTTTGGCACATAAATTTCCTGCAAATTTTTTCCCTTTCACTGGTCCTATATGCAGATAATATTTAGTTTTTCCATCACTACCCTGCTCTTTATATAGTTTTCCATCAAAACTTTTCAAATCAGGATATTTATTTTGCAGAATCTTTAAAGCTTTGTTCATTACTTTAGGGTTAGTTAGTTTTGCAATTCTCAAATAATAGCTTTTTGCAAATAATTTTGATAAAAACGAACCATTATTTGCATTACCTTTGTGATTTTCTTTTCTTTTTATTTTTCCATTTTTCAGCTGTTTATTAATTAAAGCTATAGCTTCAGATTTAGAAAGATTATTTTCTGTTAATCTAATAACTTTTATCTTATCACCGCCCCTTCTTTTACCAGACATACGATTGTAAATATCTTTGTCTTTATTTGGAATAATAATACCACCACGATTTTGAGGCTTTGAAATAATATTTGAGGGCGCTTTGATCAAAGGTAGATCTTCATCTACTACATTATCTATATGGATATAATAAGAATACCAAAGCAAATAACTAAAACCTAATGAAGCAAGCATAACTAATGCAGCTTTATATTTTAGTCTTTTATCTCTTTTAATTCTTTTTTTACGCATACAGCCCATTATAATTGAAAGATCTGAGTTTTAAAGATAGATATACTAATCGTACTTGAAGAATCCTAGTTTTAAAGAAAGAAAATGGAATTAATATCAAGTTTAAAAATTCGCAAATATCGTTGATATTTAAGACATTTTTAAAGGAAGATAGTAGTTTCATTTTCAAACTTAAAAACCGGAGACTTCAGGTATGATTAGTATATACTCATGTATTTGAAGATTACAAGATTTTAAACCCCAGTTACGGATTAGAAAGATTTTAGATTTTTAAAAATGAAGATGATATCAAGCCCCTGCTTCGTAGGGACATGCTTAAAAATAGGAATCTTCATGTATAATGAGTATACGAACTACATCTTTGATGTTGGCTTTACCCCTATCAATTTAAGACCACTACCTATAATTTTAATAACAGCTTGCAGTAAAACCAAACGTGCAGCTGTTAACTCAGAGCTACCTTCAACAATAAACTTTAAATCTTGATCTTCATTTCCTGCATTCCAAAAAGCATGGAACTTAGCTGCAATAGTCTGTAAATATGAAACTAATTTTTGTGGATCATGATTTAAAGCAGCTATTTTTACTTGCCTTGGCCAATAGCTTAAATATCTTATTAAATCTAATTCGACTTCATTCTTTAATAAAGTCAAATTAACTTTATCCCAAGTTTCTACTGCTTTCTTGAAAGCTTTATGTGCAGATTCTTCTGCATTAGTTAATACAGAACAACCACGTGCATATGCATATTGCACATAAAACACTGGATTATCTTTAGACTGATCTTTAGCTTTTTCTACATCAAATTCCATAACAGAGTTGGTTTTACGTGTAAGCATCATAAATCTTAATACATCTTTTCCAACTAGGTCTAAAACCTGCTCTATACTAACAAAATTTCCAGCTCTTTTTGACATTTTAAGAGGATTTCCGTCTTTAAGAAACACCACAAGCTGTGATAATTTTATATCTAAGATGTTCTTACCCTTATTTAATGCAGAACACATTGCATACATCCTTTTTTTATACCCTGTGTGATCTGGACCCATTATTAAAATAAGTTCACTAAAACCTCGTGAAATTTTTTCTTCTAAATAAGCAGCATCAGCTGCAAAATATGTCCAACTTCCATCAGATTTTTTTAGAGATCTGTCAGTATCATCTCCATATTCAGTTGATCTAAACAATAATAACTTTTTTGCTTGCCATTCAGCATTTTCCTTACCTTTAGGTTTTTTAAGAATCCCTTGATATACTAAATTTGACTTTTGTAATCTATCTACCAGTTTCTGAATTCTATGCTCTTTATGAAGCAATGTTTCATAAAAAAATATATCGTGCTTTATTCCAAGACTGCTTAAATCTTTCTTTATAAGCTTAAGCATTTCTTCAATAGCGAACTCTCTAATAATTGGATGCCATTCATTTTGATCTGCATCAACAAATTTATCTTTATATTGAGACTTAAGAAGCTTTGCTGCTTCTATAATATACTCACCAGGATAACAATCTTCTGGAAATTTAACATTGTTTTTCTTTTCAAATAACTCTAAATACCTTAAATAAATAGATTCAGCTACTTTATCAATCTGGTTACCTGCATCGTTTATATAGCATTCTTTAACAACTTCATATCCTACATACTGAAGTAGTGATGCTAAAACATCACCATAAATTGAACCACTAGCATGCCCAATATGCATAGGACCAGTTGGATTTGGTGATGCGTATTCTACGTTGACTCTTTTATCTTCACCAATATCAGATTTAGCATAAAGATCTCCTCTATCAAGAATATTAAACAGCTCATGCTTCCAAATATGAGGTTTTACTACAAGATTGAGAAAACCAACTCCAGCAAAAGATACATTGAAAAACATCTTATCTCTTTCAAGTTCTGTTTTAAGTAGCTTAGCTATATCTAAAGGAGATTTTTTTAATTGTGGAGCTAAAATCATAGCTACATTTGTAGAAATATCTCCATATCTACTATCGTGAGGAATTTCTATAACAACATTTTTTAAATCTAAATTTATCCAATCTTCTTGTTTAGCAACATGCTCAATGCTCAAAATAACTTTATTATAAACAAGATCATAAACATTCATTGGATACACATATAGATTGCTAACAAAAAACTATATGAAAATTGAGATATAGTCAACTACATGATACTCTTTCTAACGATACTCCTCACACTTGAAGAGTCCTAGTTTTAAAGAAAGAAAATGAAGTCAGTGTTAAAATGAAAATTCGAGAGTATTGGCAATATTCAAAACATTTTTATGCAAAAATAATAATTAAATTTTCAAAATAAAAAATAGGGTTTTTCAAATACGAGGAGTATATTAAAATAGAAAAATTTGAAACTATTTCTTCTTATACAGAAGGTTATGAACAACTAAAGGAATTGCAAATCCAGTAGCACTTGATATTACAACTAATATAACAATTTTCATGAACATTGTCATAGGAACAACTATCATAGCAACATTTCCAAATATTGTTGCTATTAATCCACCTACTAAGCATCCTAAAATTGTTATAAGTAACCTATGCACTACAGAAATTTTCTTTGATACTGCATTTCTATAGATCATAGAGCCACTGAGTATTGCTCCCAATCCAAAAAATTTTCCAATAGAAAACCCTATAATTCCTAATGCTATTACCTTCAAACCTTTTTTAATTTTAGATAACTTAAAAATATTATTTAATTTATTGAATTTTTTTATCTTTAACATAACTAACCTCTTATATTGATATATATCTTATGTTGCTTTAAGATGAACTTTTCTCTTAGATATAGATGTTTTTTTATGCAACTTAGAACTTGCTCTTGTTGTTTTTTTACATTTTTTTGTAAAAAAAATATTTTGTAACTTAAAAGCTATTTTCGTAGTTAAATCACCAAAAAAGGCAGCTATTGCTGTTCCTCCAACAAACAACCCTACAATACCTCCAATAGTATGAAAAAAAGCTCCTACTAACACTGATATCATTAAAATAAACCCTCCTAAAACAGCTCCTATACTAGTCGTTAATATAAGTAATGAAGAGTTAGAAGAAGAATTTAGTTTTTCGCTTTGCTTGGCTGCAATATATCCACCAATCAATGCTCCTACAACAAATGAATTACCAATTGCAATAAATAATGCTGCCAATGCAATCAGAATAGCTACCGCTGTATTTTTTTTACAAAAACTTATAATTTCTGTTTTATTGAATCTCAAAGTAAATTTTGAATTTTTACTTTTAGTACTCTTTAAAATCTTCTTAATCATCATACCTCTAAACAAATTATGTTCATATTACAAAAAAGTTTACAATAAAATGATTAACAAAAAGTAAATAAAATTATAATAATTCAAAAATAGTTAATTTTTTGAAGCATTAAAGAAGAAAAACAGAAATGATACCACGCTTAAAAATAGAAATGTTCAAATACGAGGAGTATAGAGCAAAATTTATAGATTATGATTCTACCTAAACAAACATCTTAAAGGTTTAACTCTAAAACAAGGGTTTATCTACCTATTTCTTTGCACGTGACATACGTCTTCGTACCATTCTCTTTTTTGCTCTATTTTTATTTCCTCTTTTAGACTTTTCTTTAGGTGAACTCTTATCTATTTTTGAAACAACATCTTCTGAAAGAGTAACATTTTTTTCTGTTAGAACATCTGCAATACGAATTCCGCCCAGTAAGGCTATAACAACACCTGCTATACTACCTATTATTCTACCTATTGATCCAATCAAGTCACCAATCTTACTTAAAGCTAAAGTAGCAACAATACCTATAATACCTCCCAAAAATGTTGCAAAAAGTCGCTTAGGTAAAGATCCCTCATCTGCAGTTGCCCCTTTATAAGCAACCGCTCCACCAACAGTTCCTCCTAACCCTACAAAACCTGCTACAACAAAACTTAAAATAGCTATCCCTATAATTGGCCAATCTTTCTTAAAAAAATCTTGTACCTTATCAAACCACTCTTCTTTAAATACCATCTATTTTGCTGATTTAGTTTATAACCCTTATAAAAAATTATACTAATTTTACAATTTAAGTTTATCTTACAAAGATTAATAAAATATAAAGAGCATCAAATTTAAAGTATCCTTTTGAAAATAGGGATATTCAGGTGTGATGGCTATAAAGCAGACGAGACATATTATAAAATAATACACTCACAACCATTATCTCCTTTGCCACTGTTTTTGTTCGACTCTCCAATAACCTCAGGTCTACTTAACTCATCAGTTATCTTAGCAATCGATCCACTTGGAAAAAAACCGTGTACTGGATCATGACGAAATACCACTGGAGTATTTATAGATGACCGTGCTACATGCTGACTAAAAAGTTGTGCATTAGATGTAACTGTATAATCATGCACGCTATCTACATTTTCAAGTTGTTGACAATTTACAGATAAAGACATCTGGGCTTCTATCTGTGGATGCTTCGCTTCACTATCTACTAATTTACCATTGTTATTTTGTTTTTTTTCTTTGACCATATAATACCTATCAATGTATTACTAATACTACTCTATTTTTATATAAAAATTATTCAATTCATTAGCAATTTCTATAGTATTTAATAATATTAACCAAATCTATGATATAAAAAATACACAATGAGTATATTACTGCCAAAGAGTAAGCTTTCCCTTACCAACTTCATATTTAGAAAGTTTATTAAGAAAATTCATTCCTAGCAAAGAGCCAGATAAACCTTCTTTTGCCACATAACCACCAATGTTTTTAACTAATACATCACCAACTTGAACAGAATCAAACTCTATATACGCAACAAAGTTAACTCCCTTTGCAGTTTGTACCCTTATATCATATTTCAAACTTTCAAGATCAATGCCTAAATTTTTAGCATCCCTTGCTGAAAGTGTTATTTTTGTAGCTCCAGTATCCAATAAAAAATGTACTGGATAGCCATTTACCTTAGCATCTATCATAAAATGTCCATTATTGCCTGCATAAAATGTTACAGATCCATCTCTGTTTGTCTGACCAACAGCAGGAACCAGTTGACCAAAAACCTTAAAAAAATATTGTTTCAACTCCCATTGATAACCATAAACTGTTAAACCTATAAGAGCAATACCAGTCCAAACAATAAGGCTATTTACAACCAGTTTTTTATCAAAATTAGATCTAGCCAAACCCAATACTATTAAAATAAGAACTGCTGATATTTGAGCCAAAGCTATAGAATTTTCTTCATTATCGAGTATGTATGGAAATTGCTTATTTAATAAATATAATCCCACACCAACAATCAAGGTAAGTATAATAACCCAATATCTCATCTAAATATATCTAAGTGACAAATTTATAGTATATACTAACCATACTTAAAAACTAGGAGTTTTTAGAACAGGTATTACTGCCAAAGAACAAGTAACTTACCCCTTTTAACCTCATACTTACTGAGTCTCCTAAGAAAGTTCATCCCCAATAAAGAACTAGATAAACCTTCTTTTGCTACATAACCACCAATATTTTTAATAACAATATCGCCAACCTGAATCGAATCAAATACTACATATGCTACATGATTGATTCCTTTTGCAGTTCTTACTTTCACGTTATATTTTAAATTTTCAAGATCAATTCCTAACTTTGTAGCATCTTTTGCTGAAAGCGTTACCTTAGTAGCACCAGTATCAAATAAAAAACGTACTGGAAATTTATTCACTTTAGATTTAACTATAAAATGTCCTCCTCTAGTAACCTGAAAACTTGCAGAACCTTTTTTATTTGTTTGCTCAAGATAACAAGCTTTAAGTTGTCCAACAGAATTAGATTTTGTTTGTCCAATGGATTTACAACTAAAAATCAATATAAGTATTATAATCCAATATCTCATTTAAATTCCTTTAAATAATAAAATTATAATAGCATTATACCGTAAAAATTATTAATGTAAATTAATAATATTGAAATAAATGTAGTACGTTAAATTGAATGCTTTTAACCTACTCCCAAAAACAGTATTCTTCAGACATATTCTCCTCGTATTTGAAAATTATGATATCAAGTTTAAAAATCCAAGAATATTGGGAGTATTCGAGGTATTTTTAAGCTGAAAACAGCAACTTTATTTTCAAACTTAAAAATAAGAATATTCAAGCACAAGGAGTATATAACTATTGCCAAAGAGTAAGCTTTCCTTTGCTAACTTGATATTTACTGAGCTTACTAAGAAAATTCATACCCAATAAAGAACTAGACAACCCTTTTTTTACTACATGTCCAGCAATATTTTTAACAACAATATTGCCAACCTGAATAGAATCAAATATCACATGTGCTGCACAATTAATTCCTTTTGCAGTTCTTACTTTTACATCACATTTGAGACTGTCAAGGTCAATTCCTAGATTCATAGCATCTCTTGCTGAAAGTGTTATTTTGGTGGCACCAGTATCTAATAAAAAATATACTGGATGACTATTTGTATTAGATTGAATCTTTACTTTAGATTTAACTATATAATGACCACCTCTACTTACATAAAAAGTTATTGAGTTTTCTTGTTTCGTTCTCTTAATAGGACAAACTTCAGCTTGTTCAATAAGATGAGATCCTTCTTGCCCAATAGATTGATTACTAATAAAAATTAAAACAAGCACAATAACTATATATCTCATCTAAACTTCCTTAACTAATATAAATTGGAACAATATTATATAATAAAAAAGTTTCAAAATAAATTAGTAATTTAGTAATAAAAATAATGTAATATATTTATTACACTTGAAAAATTGAAGTTTTTATGTGTGGTATGTATTTATTTAATAGACGGTTATGCAAAATAATAATAAGGAAAAACTCCCGATTTTCCTAAAAAGAAAAAACCAAGAACCAGAAGAGTCAGAAGACAGCTTTCTTCATAAAACACCTTTTATATTATTAGCATTCTTTCTATTTGTTACAGCGGGGTTTTATTTTCAACTGCCAGGATTTACACTTTTGTCTTCTCCTTTCAAAACTTACTCTTTTAAAGAAAAAACAAAAAATTTACCAATTAAAACTAATCAAAATCAAGAATTATATACAAATGGTAAATATATAGTAGGATTAGGCACAATTGTTCCAAAAAGTAAGATGTTAAGCATAGCCGCTCCCTTTGGATCTAATGATGCTAAAATTAAAACCATACTTGTTGAAATTGGTAAAAAAGTAACACATAACCAATTATTAGCATTACTAGATAACAGAACATTATTACAAGCTTCCGTAGAAGCAGCTGAATCAGAATTAGCTGTTAAAGAAGCTGCCTTAAAACAAACAATAAGTTCAATTTCATGGCAATTAGAAGAAGCAAAAGCAGAATTACAAAGACTGCAAGCAAAAGTTAAAAAAGCCCAATTAGATTATATCCGTGCTAAAGAATTGCACGACCAAGAAGTTATTCCACGATCTGATTTTGAAGAAAAAGAATCTCTTAAACTACAATTTGAACATGAATTAAATGAATCTAAGGCACGCTTGAAAAGCTTTTCAGAAAATGATATTGAAAACCAAGTAGATGTGGTTGTTGCACGCAAGAATGTTGAAAATGCTAAAACTCAATTAAAGCTTAGAAAAGAGGAACTAAAAAAATCAGAAATTCGTGCTCCTATAGATGGCACCATAATTGACATCAATGCACAAGAAGGAGAAACTCCACCAGCTGAAGGAGTTTTTTACATGGGTGATTTGAGCCAAATGAGAGTTAATATAGATATTTATCAAACACAAATATCTCAGGTCAAAATTGGAACAAAAGTTGATATTTTATCTGATGCCTTACCACAAACTTTAACAGGTAATGTAGTTGAAAAAGGATTACTAGTAAAAAGACAAAACCGTGTCTATGATTCTCCTACTGCTCAAACGGATAACCGTGTTGTTGAAGTTGTTGTAATGCTAGATGAAGAATCTAGTAAAATAGCAGCTGCTTTTTCTAACTTACAAGTTATAGCAAAAATTCATATTAATGATAAAGAGGATGCTTCATGACATCTTTTTTAACTTTATTATTAGGCAGATTACCCATTGGGTGGCTACAATTAATTTATAATAAAGGAAGGTTTTTTACAGCATTAGCTGGGGTTATTTTTGCAAATATATTAATACTTATGCAATTAGGATTCTTATCTTCTCTAAAAAAAACGACTATTACTGCTTATAGCATCTTGAATGGAGATATTTTAATTTCTGCATCAAATGCAAACACATTCTCAGATGGAGGGCATGTTCCTCAACAACGTGCATTTCAATCTTTAAATGTATCAGGCGTAGAAAAATCAACTCCCTTATATATAAGTAAAGTTGATTGGAAACGAAAAGAAGGTAAAACTTCAACTCTGCTTGTTATAGGCTTTGACCCAACAAGTAAAGCCCTAACTTTAAATAAACCCCGTCTAATAGAAAAACTAAAACTATTAGACAACGCATTTATAGATCAGAAACTAAGAAATTTTAAACCATCTTATTTCTATGGCATAGGCAACGGCAAAGAAAAAAAGATTGAATTAAATGGAAGATCTATATTCCTATCTGGTCTAATTAGTTTAGGAGGGAGTTTTGAAGCAGATGGTTATCTAATCACTTCAGATGAAACTTTCTGGAAGGTATTTCCTGCTATCACCTCTAGCAGTCCTAAACATATTCTAATAAAAATAATGCCAGGTGCTAATGTAAAACAAGTCATTAAAGATCTAAAAACTATCTTGCCGTCTTCTGATACACAAATAAGAAGATTAAAAGATGCTATGAAGCAAGATATGCGTTTTCAAACAACAGAACGACCAATTGGAATAGTATTTGGTTTTGGCGTATTAATTGGTCTCCTCGTTGGAACAGCAATTGTCTATCAAGTACTTTCAAGTGATGTAGCAGATCATTTAAAAGAATATGCAACCTTTAAAGCTATGGGGTATAAAGACTCATTTTTTAAAGCCATTATAATAGAAGAATCAGTTATTTTAGCATGTTTAGGATTTTTACCCGGTATTCTTACTTCAACAGTTTTATATCGCATTTTTGCTCATCTTACAAGCTTACCGATGGAAATGACTTTTTTAAGAGCTTTAGCCGTATTAATAGGAACAATAGCTATATGTGCTATCTCTGGATTTCTTGCTACTCGTAAACTTAATCATGCAGACCCAGCTGAATTATTCTAATGAAAACAAACTATGAACCAAAATTTATTCCCTATTGTCATTAAAAACCTATCTTACGCTTTTAGTAAAAGAAAAGTTCTCAATAATATCAACTTAACAATTCCACCAGGACAATTTGTTTGTATGACAGGTGCATCAGGATCAGGAAAAACCACCTTGCTCACACTCATTGGAGCTTTAAGAACATTACAAGAAGGATCTATCGAAGTATTAGGAAATGAACTTTTTGATGCTCCTTTAGAAAAATTACAAAATATAAGAAAAAACTTAGGGTTTATTTTTCAGGCTCATAATTTACATTCAAGCCTAACAGCTGCTCAAAATGTAATTATGGGTTTAAGTGTTCACAATGATATTAACAAAAAAGATTATAATGAAGCTGTAAGACATAGTTTAAGCATTTTAGGACTTGGTGACTTTTTAAACTCTCTTCCTAAAAACTTATCAGGAGGCCAAAAACAACGTGTTGCTATAGCAAGAGCTATTGTTGCTAACCCTAAAATTATTCTAGCAGATGAACCAACTGCTGCTCTTGATCACGAAAATAGCTTAATCGTTGTCAATACATTAAAAAATTTAGGAAAACAACGTAACACGATAATCTTAATGGTTACTCATGACAATCGTATCCTTAAATCTGCAGACAAAATCATCACCTTAGAAGATGGCAAGCTTTTAAAAGCAACCTAAAAACCCCAGTTATGGATTAGAAAGATTTTAGAGTTTTAGGATATTTTTGAGCTACAATTAGTAATTTTTATGAAGGAATATCCTAGCTATTTCAAAAAAAAATTGCTAATTTGTAGCAAAAATAGACAAAACTATAATGTTTTTGTAATCCATAACTGGGGTTTAAAATAAATTGAAAATTCAAGTAGCATTCTTTTCATATAATTTCTTGCCCTTCAGATGCAGAAGAAGCATCTTTAAAATTATTTTCTGTAGGCGATTGAAAATATATTATTAGTTTATCAATGTCATTCTGAAGTTTTACCTTTCTTAATGTACCAATAAACTTTGGTATGTCTTTCCATTGGAGAGTTTCTTTATAATATTTAATTTTATTAAATTTTTTTTTGTCTTATGTATCAACTTTTGATAGAAACATAAACCTCTGACAGAATATCACTTTTAATGTTTAGTGAAAGACAAAAAATGATAATCGTTTGTAATTAATCAAATAGGAGGTTTTATGGACTTTAACGGCGGAATCATAAGAGTTGATAAGTCATTCGTCTCCAACCGTGATAAAGGTTTCCTCAATACAGGAATCATCATTGCTGGTGAAGACATAAGAATGCACAATATACCATTTTTTCAGTGTCAAAATGGTGAAATGTCAGCTAAAAATATATTTTTTCCTTACAAGAAAAATGTAGAATTAGAAAATTGTAAGATTAGTGGTAATGTATATTATTTAGATATAAACCATAAAGAAGATCATCTTAAAGATAAAGATATCAGATATTTTGAAGAAGGCATAAAACTAATAGGTAATGTTCTAGTTCAAGAACACCAAGAAGAGTTATAAAAACCCAGTAACAATACGTATACACACAAATTTTTACAACCCAAATAATAGATTACAAGAATTTTAGATTTTTATTGTACTCATTTATTTGGGTTTACAGAGTAACTATATCATATTTTTCAATTAACTTATCTTCTGTGATTAAAGTAAATTTCTCTACAATAGTTTGACATATCAATAATCTATCAAACGGATCATTGTGATGAGGGGCTAAATCTTTAAGAGCTAATACATGTTTTATATTAATAGGAAGTTCATTAAATCTACAAGAATCAATAATTCTATTATCAATTCTTGGAGCTTCAAGTTTGCCAAGATTTTTTTTTATCTCTATCTCCCATATACTTGTGACACTAACAAACACCATATTTGTAGGATCTGAAATAGCTTTTTTAGCTTCCATTGTAAGCTTATTACTATCACTAAGCTACCATAATAATATATGAGTATCCAATATATATTTCATTTAAAATAACAGCTAATTGAAAAATTTTAAAAATTCTTCAGTTAATTCATCAAAATCTTTTGATATCTTTATTTTACCTTTTAACTTTCCAGGTTTTCTAATTTTAGAATTTGTCTTATATGTTACTAATTCTGTTATAGATTTATTAGTAGAACAAATAATAATTTTTTTACTATCACTTACCATTTTGAAATATTTAAAAAAATTTATTTTTTCATTTATTAAATATGAATTGCTTTATCAAAAGCATTTAAGACAGATTCTTGCATCATCTCAGAAAGTGTAGGATGAGGGAAAATTGTATGCATTAGTTCTTCTTCTGTTGCCTCTAATTTCATGGCAATAACATATCCTTGAATCATTTCTGTTACTTCAGAACCAACCATATGAGCACCTAACAATTCCCCTGTTTTACTGTCAAAAATAGTTTTAATAAACCCTTCTGTTTCACCGATAGCAATCGCTTTACCATTACCAATAAAAGGAAATTTACCAATCTTTACTTTATAACCTTGCTTGCTTGCTTCTTGCTCAGTTAAACCAACACTTGCTACCTGTGGAATAGCGTAAACACAGCTTGGAATTGCTTTTCTATTTAATGGCTTAATATCTTTTTTACCAAGAATTTTATCTATACAAATAATTCCTTCATGACTAGCTTTATGAGCAAGCCAAGGAGCTGAGGCTACATCACCAATAGCATAAACCCCTTTTTCATCAGTTTCCCCCCATTCATCAGTTACTATATTTCCCTTAGCTAACTTTACTTTAGTGTTTTCTAAACCAATATTTTCGACATTACTTTGCACACCTACAGCTACAAGAACTGCATCATACTCATCAGTAATATTTTTTCCTGCTGTATCAATAGTAACTTTTACTTTTTGTTTAGCTTTCTCAAGTTTAGAAGTTTTAGAGTTTAAATATATGTGGATCTTCTGCTTTTCTAACTCCATTTTTACAAATTGTGAGATTTCAATATCTTCAAGAGGCAAAACTTTATCCTGCATCTCAACTATCGAAACGTCAGACCCTAAATTTTTATAGAAACTTGCAAATTCAACTCCTATAGCTCCTGCTCCAATAACCAGTAATTTTTTTGGAAGATTTTTACAAGCTAAAGCATCTTTATATGTCATTACTAATTTTCCATCTGGCTCAAGACCTGGCAATATTCTAGCTCTTGCTCCAGTTGCAATTATTATATTCTTAGTACCAAGAGTTTCTTTTTTACCTGATTGATCTTCAACACTCACAGTTTTTGAAGAAAGAATCTTTCCTGTCCCTAAAAACACATCAATTTTATTTTTTTTAAGCAAATGAGAAATTCCACTTGAAAGCTGTTTAGCAACTGCTCTTGAGCGATCCATAATTTTTTCAAAATTAAATTTTATATCTTTAACTTGAAAACCATATTCTTCTGCCTTATGAAATAAATGATTTACTTCAGAACATTTAAGCAAGGCTTTAGTTGGAATACATCCCCAATTAAGGCAAACACCTCCTAAATGTTCCTTTTCTACTAAAGCAACTTTCATATTATTTTGAGCAGCACGAATAGCTGCAACATAACCACCAGGACCACCACCGATTATAACAAGATCATACATAGCTTTCTCTTTTATTATTTTTATTAGATCCCTGCCTACGCAGAAATGCCAAGTTAAAAATTATATTAATAATTTAAAAGGGTTTTCTAAATAAGATTTTACCTTATTTACTACAATTGCACATACAGCTCCATCCACTACTCTATGGTCACAGGATACTGTAATATTCATAACATTACTTATTATGATTTTATCACCTTCAACAACAGGAATTTTTTTTGCTTTTCCTACCGCGAATATACAACTCTGAGGAGGATTTAAAATCGCTGCAAAACGATCTATATTATACATACCAAGATTTGAAATAGTAAAACTTCCTCCTAAAAATTCATTTGGTTTTAGTTCTCCTGCTTTTGCCCTTGCAACTAGTTCTTTAATTTCTTTTGAAACTTCAAAAACAGATTTTTTATCTGCATCTTTTACAATTGGTGTAAAAATTCCTCCATCTACTGATACAGCAACAGCAGCATCAACATTATGATATTGATCAATATGAGTACCCTGCCATGAAGCATTTGCTTCAGGAATATCTCTAAATGCAAGAGCAGTAGCCTTTACTATTAAATCATTAACAGATATTTTAGCTGCTTGTTTTTCTTTATTATCTTCATTGATATCTGCACGCATTGAAAGTAACTTATCGACATTTACTTCTACAGATAAATAAAAATGAGGTATGTTTCTTTTAACTTCAGATAGTTTATCAGCTATGGATTGACGAAACCCACTGATGGTAATTTTTGAAGGTGCTTGTCTTGCTACATTAGAACATTTCCCTTTACAACTATGTTTTTTGCTACCAGTATCAACAGCTAATAACACATCTGACTTAACAATTCGCCCTCTTGGTCCTGTGCCCTCGATAACACTGAGTTCAATATTATTTTGAGAAGCAATTCTTTTTGCCAAAGGAGAAGCAAATATACGTTTAATTTCATCATTAACCTTATGAGACACAGAAGAACAACTCTTAGCAGAAGAATCCACCTTCACTTCTTCATTTTTAGAAGCACAAACAGTTTTTTTTTCTTCACAAGAAGAATCAGAAACTTTTGCTTCATCTGACTGTTGTGTAGTTGCAGTTTGAACATCCATATCTTTTAATGCAGATGCATCTTCTCCATCAACAAGAAGCATTGCAATTACAGAATTAATTTTTACTCCTTTAGTGCCATCAGGAACTATAATCTTTCCTAATACACCATCTTCTGGAGCTTCTACTTCCATAGTTGCCTTGTCAGTTTCTATTTCAGTTATTACATCACCAGCTTTTATTTCATCTCCTTCTGCTTTACACCATTTAGCTAAAATACCTTCAGTCATAGTTGGGGATAAAGCTGGCATTAAAATTTCTGTCGGCATAATTCTCTTTTCTCCTAATAATTTAGTATTATGTTACATAACATACTTGTTTACATGCATCTATTATTTCTTTTATACGAGGCAAAGCTAATTCTTCTAAATTAACTGCATATGGCATTGGTACAGCTTTTCCTGTAATATTTAAAATAGGAGCATCTAAATAATCAAAAATTTCTTGCATTATTATTGTTGCAATTGATACACCTATTCCTGCAAATTGCCACCCACCTTCAACCGTCACTAATCTATTTGTTTTTTTCACAGAATTAATTATTGTTGCAAAATCCATTGGCTGAATAGTACATAAATCTATTACTTCAGCTTGGATACCACTATCTTTAAGCTCTTTAGCAGCTTGTAACGTATGATGCATAAACAAAGAAAACGATACTAAAGTAACATCATTCCCTTCTTGCACTATTCTAGCTTTGCCAATCTCTAATTCTTGTGTTGGTTCTTTAACTGGAAATTTATGATTATAAAGAAGTTCATTTTCTAAAAATACAACTGGATTTTCATCCTTAACAGAAGCTTTAATTAAAGCTTTAGCATCCTCCGCAAAATAAGGAGAAATAACCTTTAAACCTGGAACACTTGAATACCAAGCTGCATAACATTGAGAATGCTGTGCAGCAACTCGACTACCAACACCATTTGGACCTCTAAAAACAATTGGACATTTAATTAGACCACCAGACATATATTTTGTCTTAGCGGCAGAATTTACTATCTGATCAATAGCCTGCATAGCAAAATTAAAAGTCATAAATTCAATGATTGGTCTAAGTCCAGCAAATGCAGCACCAACACCTAATCCAGCAAATCCATGTTCTGTAATTGGACTATCTATAACCCTTTTACTACCAAACTCATTAAGTAATCCATAAGATACACCATAAGCACCTTGAAATTCTGCTACTTCTTCTCCCAGTAAAAATACTCGAGAATCTTCTCTCATTGATTCAGCTATCCCCTCCCTTAGTGCTTCTCTAAAAGTAATTTCTGTCATATGTTAAATTATTTAATCAAATATCTTTATATAATTCATCTGGATCAGGCAATGGACTCTCTTCAGCAAATTTTACAACTTCTTTCATTTTATTTTTTATAGATGCATCAATTTCATCCAGTCTTTCTTCAGATAAATATTTATTTTTTAAAATAAAATTTTTTAAATTACTTATTGGATCCTTATTATCCTTAATATCCTGTACTTCTGATCGTGTACGATATTTTGCAGGATCAGACATAGAATGTCCTTTATAGCGGTAAGTTTTAGCTTCAATTAGAAACGGACCATTGCCTTTTCTTACATAATCTGATGCTTCCTTTGCTACCTTTTCCATAGCAAAAACATCCATGCCGTCTGCTCTCACTCCAGGAATACCAAAAGACTCACCTCTTTTATATAACTCAGTCATACCAGTAGCTCTTGATACAGATGTACCCATACCATATTCGTTATTTTCGATAATATAAATTACAGGCAAATTCCATAATTTTGCCATATTAAATGACTCATAAACTTGCCCTTGATGAGCAGCCCCATCTCCATAATAGACATATGTTATGCCTTTTTTTTCTAAGTATTTTTCTGCAAATGCAAGACCAGTACCAATAGGAACTTGAGCTCCTACTATGCCATGCCCTCCATAAAAATTCTTCTCAAGATCAAATAAATGCATGGACCCCCCTTTACCTTTAGAACACCCAGTTGCCTTACCCATTAATTCTGCCATAACCCTACCAGGATCACTACCCACTGCTAATATATGTCCATGTGCCCTATAGCTTGTGATATGTTTATCATCTTTTGTAGCAACAGATAACATTCCTACTACTACAGCCTCTTGCCCCATATAAAGGTGACAAAAACCTGAAATTTTACCCATACCATAAAATTGAGCTGCTTTTTCTTCAAATCTACGAATAAATAGCATTGAATGATAAAATTTTTCACATTGCTTTTTCTTGGTAGTGCTAATACTAGTCTGCATATCTTACTTAGAGAAATTATATATTAATTTGCTAATTAAATTTTCTAAACTAATGGACGATTGAGTAAATTTTATTTGTCCATTATTTTTAAGCATAGTTTTACCAGCTCCTGCGTAAATTGCTATATATTTATTTTTTAATAATCCTTCTGTTACTATTTGTGCTGAAGAATCATCTGGAATCTTTACATCATTCTTTATTGCCATTGTTACTACTGCATCATATGTTTGAGGGTCTAATTTTATATCAGCCACAGCCCCAACATTAATACCGCTTATCCTAATATCACTTCCTTCCACAATACCTTCGATTTGATTAAATTTAGCTGTTATCTTGTATATATCTGTATTATATTTTTTTAGCTCAGAAACTTTATAGCTAAAAACAGCAAAACTTATTGCAACTATAATCACAAAAAGTCCTATAATTGTCTCTAACCTTGCATTCATAACAAGCTACCCTCCTTTATTAAATTTTAAAAAAACTTGATGATTAATTTTTACTCCTTCTTTATTGTTTAACACATTAAATAATTACAATCTAGTATAATGAGCATTAAACTAAAACAATATATACTAATTGTACTTGAAGACTCTGGTTAAAAGCACCTCAATTAAACAACTAATCAATCAATTATAAGAAAAACAATATGATTGAGTTGGCGATGCTTGCCTTCAAAAAAGTAAGATTTTTCAAAAAACTAATACAAATATATTAAGTAAAGATAGAGATAGATTAGATTTTGCAAAAGTATCTGACAAAGAAGATAGTGGTGTAAGAGAATTATTTCCTGCTATGTGTGAAATTGCTGAAACAAAAAAATTTACAGAAAAGCAACGTCCAAGCATTGGTTGTTCGATTAAATGGAAAAGAGAATATTGGAAGCAATGTGAATGATTATAATTTAGGCTTTATTGGTGACAATTTAATCAGAACGCACGTCTTTGAAACGGTGAAGAAATATAGATTTGCAATTAACTTAAGTGATTTCAACAAAAACCTCATTGACCCTATTAAACTAACATTTGATTTCAAAATTTACGGCAAAACTATTGCTGAAATTATAGAAAGTGAAGCTCTGTGCCAGATTGATAAATCCAACACAAACCGCATAGGATATTTTCTTCCATGCTGTAATACAGAATTGATTGATATTAAACTCCTTTGATAATTGAGCTATTGTTTTACCTCCTTTGATTGCAACAATTACTACTTGGGTTTTAAATTTACTGCTGTGTTGTCTTCTTTTTACTCTCATAATTCTTTCTGACTATTAAGTAATAAGTTATATTTCTTTGCTGATTTATACCTTATCTTTTCAGAAAAAACTGTCTTAATTTATGGAGGCATTATCGTTACGATGATCTGTATTTGTTTGTTCTTCAGGCATTGTTACTTAAGATCATTTTTTATAGCAATATATCATACAGATATTTTTATAAAATAAAATTAAAGATTAGTGTCACTTACTAGTATTTTTTTTGCAATACTGGCTACAAGACGTCTAGAAGCTAACCTAGCAATAAAAGCTAGAAATTTATTACGGAAGCCTACTATAGTCGAAAAGTTCCCTGCAAACATAGCCTCTACAATCACAACAGCTACTTTTCTAACATCTGATCTATGTTTTGTATTAAACCAATCAACCTTAATGTTTTTCCTATCAATATTAGAAAAAAATTCTGTATTCGTGGGACCAGGCGATATACAGCTGACTGTTACCCCAAATTCCTCTAGCTCCTTAGCAAGAGCTTCTGAAAAATTAAGAACAAAAGATTTAGAAGCACCGTAAGCTGCAAAAAAAGGAGTTGGTTGATAAGCTGCTGTTGATGCAATGTTTAATATATTGCCTGTCTTCCTAGCTTTCATATGTTGACCATAGAGAAGACACAACTCAGAAACTGATATAATATTTAATTGAAGCATCTCTTTCAAGGCATCCTGATTAAGTGTTACATGTTCACCATAAAGCCCTGAACCTGCGTTATTAATAAGGTAATCAATCTTTATACCCTTATCTTCTGTAAAATCGAAAATGCGTTTTGCTGCATTATGCTCGCTCAAATCAATAGGAAAAACATATGATTTTATCCCATACTTTCTTTGTAATGCATTACTAATAGTATTAAGCCCCTGAGCGTTCCTGCTCACAAGAACTAAATTGCACTTCTTTGATGCAAGTATGGATGCAATCTCAAATCCAATACCTTTGCTAGCACCAGTAATAAGAGCCAATTTGTTCATACCATCGTTTTTTTTAAATTTTAAACTTACTCTAAAAAACAAACTTCATCTGTGCTATTCTGCACTTCCCCCAAAAATGGAAAATAATCCGCAACTAAACAGATATCAATATTGTTTTCTTCTACATTATCTTTCTCAATTATAAAATTATATGCACCGAAAATAATTGGATCAATTTGTTCGCTATAATAATACCCTGCTAGATATCCAGCTCCAAGTCCAAAACTGCCCCCTAAATTGTAATATTACTTTGGTCTTGACTCCTGAATATCAATAAACTTATTTAATGCATTTTTTACCACGTTGTTTAACGTATCTTCGTGATCTAATGCATACAGGCTTATTTTCTGATGCAAATCTGAACCAATCCTAACGTTAAAACTTCCCTTGAATGGTTTATCAGGTTCTTTCTGTGCATTTTTGCAATCAGTTATATAATCATCTACAGCTTCATGAAGTGCGGCTATCAAAGATTCTGCATCTCTTGCTTCGTAATTTACTAAATCTCTTATAAATTCTACTTTTCCATAGAATGTTTTTGCTTCTTCATCAAAGCTTATAGAGCCATAATATCCTTTATATTTTAAAGTGTTATTTTTTTTCATAATAGTTTTGCCTCTTTTAGTTTTTGTAGTATTTCTTTAATCGCATAAGCCTTCAATATGTTAGCAGGATGAGGTTTAATGATATTATCATAGTATGGCTTTTTATGTATAGCAACTAAATTTAGTGGCCCATAGAGATTTAATGCATATTGTCCGCACAAAAATATATAAGATTTATAGCAAATAATTAATGCTGTGTAGGATTGAAAAGTATTTACAAAAGCTCTTGCACCAATATAATGGAATATTAATTTAGAGAGGAATTCATGGGTTATACTTGGAAAGACTATCTTGTGCCAAACTTTTCAACAAAACAAAATCTTGTGACGCATGCGGTTTTTGTAGGAGTAAGTACAATGTTGCCAACTGCAGTAAAATGTGCTTATAAAAACATTAATTGTGTTGCTACATTAACTGGTATTGGAGGCATAGCAACAAGCACTTTCTTATTTGCACATCACTTTAAAGATCAACACACCAAGCTAGGTATGGTGGTTGCGTCATCGTTTTATGGTTTAGGGTGTTTTGGTGTTTATAAAATGGTTTATATGGGCTTGGACTATATTGCAAAAGAATTTGGATGGAATGTTGATGAAAATTCTAATTGGGTTACAAGTGCGGTTTTAACTGTAGGTGTAACAGCTATAGTTCCTCAACCACTACAGCAACTCGCTATTAACAAGATAGGTTATTTTGCTTCTATCATAGCGGAGCAATTGTTGCTACAAGACATAGAGTCTGATAACCGGTATAATGAAGACCTTGACATGAGCGATATTAAAGAAGAGGATATTGTAGGAAGCTTACAAACGCCTTCAGAGATCGATGGTAACTTTCACGAGTAAAGTGAGGTCAGGTTATGGTATGCCCTAATCTGATACTTTTAACATCACAGAAAAGTTTAATCATCAGCAATATCTAAACACAATTAATTACTCTAACAACTATTACTTATTCACAAAAATTGTGTATATCTCTGTTGATGAACGCACACATCACTACAAAATATTGCCCCTGAACTGAGTGGTAAATCTTTTACCACCCTACCCCACTTTTGCGTATTCTTGCAGGAGCCCTTTCAAATGCTTCTATGCTAATTGCTCCACCGCAAAGGTACGACCACGCCCCAAAACTATTTCTATATAATTTTTCCTCCTGAAGCTTCATATAGCTTCCTACACAACTTACATACAAAAACACTTACAATCTTTGATTCTGGATTGCCCTGTTTATATTTATACAAATCATTAAAGTTTCTTTAGTAACTACTGTTTCTCTCTGCACCGCTAAAACACAACAGACCAAACTGGGACATCATCAATGAGGGTGCATCCAAGATTAATTTTGTATCCTATAGAACTCAAGTGGGTTTCCTTGTCAGGCATTCTCATATGCGAGCAATAAAATGGGCTTTGAAGATACTAGAGGGACATTGTTCTTTGAATTTGGAAGAGCCTTAAAAGAATGCTCTCCTAAAGTATTTATTGCTGAAAACGTCAAAGGACTAGCATCACATGATAAAGGCAAAACCTTAAAAACAATCAAGGAGGTTATTGGCGTGACTTACCAGACGAATTACAACGTGAGTACATGAAAGGTAGCTACTTTCTTGGTGGTGGAAAAACAGGCATGGCAAGAAGGCTATCATGGAAAGAACCAAGCCTAACACTTACATGTGCACCAGCTCAAAAACAAACGGAGCGTTGTCATCCTGATGAAAACCGCCCTTTAACCGTTCGAGAATACGCACGCATACAAACCTTTACAGACGATTGGAAATTTAAAGGCTCTCTTAACAATCAATACAAACAAATAGGTAATGCTGTTCCTGTAAATCTTGCTTATGCACTAGGGCGTAGCTTGGTTAGATTGATGAATGAAATACATAAATAGATTTGATTTTTAAGAACAGCTGGGTTCAAAAAACTTATTATATTTCTCTTTAAAATCTTTATATTTTCCGTGAAAATTTATAAATCCCTTGTCGTATAAAAATATAATTCTATCAGCAATTTTAATGAAATTTCTATCATGGCTTACAAAAATCACTGTTCCAAGAAATTTCTGTAATGCATTCGCAAGAGCATCTCTGCTTTCCAAATCTAAATGGTTTGTGGGTTCATCTAAAATCATTATATTTGGTTTTTTCAACATGATTTTTGCAAATAATAATCTAGTTGCCTCACCACCACTTAATATAGATACTGATTTTAACGCATCATCTTGTTTAAATAACATTTTACCCAATGCACTTCTGATCTTTTCGTATATAGAAATACTAGTAATATTCATCAACCAATCTACAGTGTTTGCATTGCCTTTTATTAAATCATGATGATCTTGTGCAAAATATTCATATTTTATATTATTTCCCCATCTAACACTACCAGCTGTAGGCTCAATAATGCCTAAAATTGTTTTTAACAATGTGGATTTTCCTATACCATTTTGCCCTAAGATAGCAATTTTTTCTCCTCTATCTATCTTGCAAGATAAATTTTGAAACAATTTCTTTTCTCCAAATGATTTAGAAAGATTTTTTATTTCCAGTACCTCACGTCCAGAACTTCGTTCTTGCTCGAATAAAAAATAAGGTGCTATCCTAGAGGTTTTTTTAATTTCAGGCATTTCTATCTTCTGTATCTGTTTTTCACGCGATAAAGCCTGTCTGGAACGTGTAGAAGCCCTAAACTTTTCTATAAATGCTACATCTTTTGCTATTCTTTTCTCGATTGATTCCCTTTGATGTAGCTTTTGTTCCGCAGATAATTCTTTTGCCTTAACAAATCTATCATAATTAAATGGGTATAAAGTAATAGTTTGATAATCTATATCCAAAATATTATTACATATTGAATTAAGAAAGTCGTGATCATGAGATATTAATATCAAAACTCCTTTATACTTCTTAACTAAGAAATTTTCTAACCATTGTATAGAAAGAATATCAAGATGATTGGTTGGTTCATCCAATAATAATAAGTCAGGATTACCAAATAAACATTGAGCAAGCAACACCCTAATTTTGTATCCCCCTGATAACTTCCTTAGTGGTTCTTGAAAATATTTTTTATCAATAGCTAAACCACTTAAAATTGTTTCTGCAACTGATTCAGCATCATAACCATCATTTTCAGCAATGATTGTTTCTAGCTCAGCAATTCTAATCCCTTCCTCATCTGTAATATCGCTTTTAGTAAATAAAACCTCTTGTTCCTTTCTGGCATCCCATAATTTCTTATTACCTTGTAGCACTACATCAATAATTCTTGTGTCCTCATATTTAAACTGATCTTGCTTTAAACTTCCAACACGTAATCCTTTAGGAAAGATAATTTCCCCTGAATTCGTTTCTTCCTCACCTAACATTAATTTAATTAATGTAGATTTTCCTGCACCGTTTGCCCCAATTAAACCATATTTATTTTTTGGCTTTAAAGTAAGATTAACGTTATCAAATAACTTTTTACCAGCATAACCTATGCTTAAATTTTGAAATGTGATCATATAAATGCTTTTGTCTTTTGCTTAGTCCTTCTGGACAACCACTTAGTATTAAACCTTCTTAATAGCGTCAACAGCTAACTTATCCACTCTTAAATTATATAAATCTTCAGCATGTGCTTTTACCCAATGCCAAGATATTTCATGTTTATTTGCAACTTCATCTAATTCCTTCCACAAATCTATGTTTTTAACTTGTTTTTTATTAGAAGATTTCCAATTGTTCTTTTTCCAATTAAAAATCCACTCAGTAATTCCATTCTTTAAATACTTACTATCTGTGTATAATTCAACATTATATTGCCCTTTTAGTGACTCAAGAGACTTTATTGCAGCAGTTAGCTCCATTCTGTTATTAGTTGTATTCTTCTCACTGCCTATAATCTCCTTTTCCGTTTCTCCATTTATCATTATTGCAGCCCAACCACCAGGACCAGGATTGCCAGAACACGCACCATCGGTATAGATAACTATTTTTTTCATATTTTTAAAATTTTTTAATCCATAACTAGATTTTCAAACAAAACCTACTAGTTTTTTCACTTCTTTTAAAGTTTCTTGAGCAATTGGTTTTACTACATCATAACTTTTAGTTAAAACCTCTTTAATATAATCTCTATTATTTAAGAGATCTTTTATTTTTTTACCTATTGGTTCTATTTCAGAAACAACTAATTCTAATAAATCTTTCTTAAAGACACTACAATTACTATTTGCATATTGGTCAACTATTTTTTCAACTGACATATTTGACAAACTAGCATAAATAGTAATTAAATTACTGATTTCAGGGCGATTTTCTCTATCAAAAGAAATACCTTCTATAGCATCTGTTTTAGCTTTTCGAATTTTTCGTCCTATATCATCAGAAGAGTCTGTAAGATTAATTCTTGAATAGTCAGATTCATCTGACTTACTCATTTTTTTCTTACCATCTCTTAAACTCATTATCCTACCTACTTCTTTTAAAACAATAGCCTCTGGCAATTTAAAAAAATCTACCTTCACCCTCCTATTAAATGCTATTGCAATGTCTCTAGTAAGCTCTAAATGCTGAGCTTGATCTTCTCCAACTGGAACATAGTCAGTTTGGTATATTAATATATCTGAAGCTTGCAATACTGGGTAGCTATAAAGACCTAAAGAAGCATTTCCTTCCTTATATTTAATGGATTTCTCTTTAAACTGTGTCATTCTGTTTAACCACCCTAAAGGGGTATGGCACCCTAAAATCCATGAAAGCTCTGTGTGTTCCGAAACTTTTGATTGTACAAACACGTTACAAATATCAGGGGTAAGACCACTTGCTAAAAGTATCGCCGTAATTTTTATTGTCTCTTCATAAAGATCTGATGAGTTATTAAAATTTGTTATTGCATGTAAATCTGCAATAAATAAAAACGCTTCACTTCTTTTTTTTTCTAGTAAATCAACATAGTTTTTTATGAAACCAAGATAATTACCAAGATGCACACTACCAGTAGGTTGAATTCCAGATAGAACTCTACTCATACTTTTACACCTTCTTCAAAAAATTCTATTTTATTCTTTTTAAGACTTTTTTCTAATTCTTTTGATGCATCTGCTAATTTGCCTTCTTTTTTACCCCTTATAACAAGATGAGTACACCATTTACCTTTATACTTAAATGGATAACTTCCTATTTCTAAATCTTTATGCTTTTTTTGCAACTGCTCTAATAAGATAGATATCTTACTTTCTCCTGCTACTGCTCGTATTGATTTTGATATAAACTTACTCGAAGTTTTCAAGTATATTTTTGCATAGTTAAACATAGCAGACATGACTTCAGGCACTCCTGCAAGTGCAAAAATATTTTTTATTTTAAAACCTGGTGCACCGCTAACATCATTTAACAATAAAGTAGCTCCTTCAGGAAGATACGACATTCTAAATGCAGTTTCGTCCAATGCTTTATTTGCTTCATGATAATGTTCCTTTATCATCGAAACAGCATTTTCATCTCTGTATAACTCAAGTTTTAATGCTTTTGCAATGCTCTCAGTAGTTATATCATCATGCGTAGGTCCTAATCCTCCCGTTGTAAATACATATGTATATTTCTTACGCAACTCATTTAATGCACGCATTATCGATATTTTTTTATCAGACACAACTCTTACTTCTAGTAATGCTATTCCTAAATTAGACAGCTCCTTAGCTAAAAAGTTCAAATTAGAGTCCTGTGTTCTTCCAGACAATATTTCATTCCCAACAATAAGAATTGCTGCTGTATAGTTTTTATCTTCTTTATCAGATGAAGTCATTATTAATTTACAGTTAGATTTGATTTATATACTAATCATACCTGAATACGCCGATTTTTAAACTTGAAAATAAAACCACTACCTTCATCTAAAAACACCTTAAATATTACCAATATTTTTAAATTTTTAAGTTTTGTATTATTTAAAATCTCGACTTTTCAAGTACGATTAGTATAGTATTCTAATTAACCAAATTTATAAACACAAAATTTTTTACTTAGTTATTTTTCTAATCCATTATTAGGGTTTCTATGACTGTTACTATACATACACCAGAAGAATTTAAAAAAATGCATAAAGCAGGAAAATTAGCTGCACAAGTCCTTGATTATATTACTGACTTCGTAAAACCAAATGTCACAACAAATTATTTAAATGACTTATGTCATACTATGATAATTGAAAATGGAGCAATTCCAGCTCCTCTTAACTATAAAGGATATCCAAAATCAATCTGTACATCAGTTAATCATGTTGTATGTCATGGTATTCCAAATAATGAAAAATTAAAAAACGGTGATATCTTAAATATCGATGTGACTGTGATAGTTGATGGGTATCATGGTGATACTAGCAGAATGTATTGGGTAGGCGATCCTTCTATAAAGGCAAAAAGATTGATTGATATAACATATGAAGCTTTTACACAAGGTATCAATCAAGTAAAATCAGGGGCTACTCTTGGTGACATAGGATTTGCAATACAGAGCTTTGTAGAAGAAAATCATTATTCAATAGTACGTGATTATTGTGGACATGGTATTGGTAAAACTTTCCATACAGAACCAAATGTTTTACATTATGGTGAAAAAGGTAAAGGCCTTGTTTTACAAGAGGGTATGTTTTTTACCATAGAACCCATGGTAAATGCAGGAAAATTTGAAACAAAATTAAGTCCTCATGATAAATGGACAGTTACAACCAAAGATCGCTCTCTTTCTGCACAATTTGAACATACTCTAGGAGTAACAAAAAATGGCTACGAAATCTTTACATTATCACCTAAAGGATATACAAAACCACCTTATTAAATAAAACATGAATAACAGCACTTATAAAGGTCATAGGTTAAGAGCTAAAAACAAGTTTTTAAAAACTAAGCCTGGAGTGTTACAAGATTATGAAGTCTTAGAATTACTTTTATTTTATTCAATCCCTAGAAAAGATGTAAAAGCACTTGCAAAATCGTTACTCAAGCAATTTGGTAATCTTGGCAATCTAATCAACTGTCCCACATCAAAATTAACTAAAATGCCAGGTATAGGACAAACAACAATAACCCTTATAAAATTAATTAAAGAAATATTATTTATAACCAATAAAGAGCAAATTATAAAAAAACCTATTTTGAGTTCTTGGGAAAAGCTTATCTTATATTTAAGAACCAATATTGGCTATAGTCCTACTGAAAATATGAAAGTGCTTTATCTCAATGCTAAAAATATTTTATTAGGAGAAGAACTTTACGATCTTGGCACAGTAAATAGAATCTGCATTTACCCACGCGAAATACTAAAAGCGGCACTTTACTTTGAAGCAACTGGTATCATACTTGTGCATAACCACCCTAGTGGCATTACTCGACCCTCTAAACAAGATATTGATTTCACAATCAATATCAAAGATACCTTAAGAGTTTTAGATATTACTCTGATAGACCATGTAATAATTAGTGCAAATAGTGAATTCAGTTTTAAATCAAATTCATTATTTTAAGCAAAATTTTTTTAAAATTTAAGAACGCAACCCCTAGATTGTTTTACAGTAATGTTTTATAATCATAGAAATTCGAAAATATCGTTGATATTTAAGGCATTTTCATACTTAAACACTAGAGTTTTCAAGTATGATGAATATAAGCACTTAATTTTAGGAAAAGATATGCCAAATAGAGAAGAAGATCAAAACAACCAAATTTATTTACTACAAGATATATACAATGCTCGCTTTTATCTAGAACATGTAGAGTATAATTATAATCTTGTTTATCAATCATTTGAAGAAAGTCTTGCAGAAACTGAACAACGGTTTCATGATACTGTAAATGCACACTCTGTGCATAATGTTATTATTTCCTACGCACAAGATATTTACAACAGAGAATATTTAGAAATCCATCAACAATTTAGCCCTGTCATTGCAATGGTTGAAGAAATGCTTGCCGAAGCTCAAGACTATTATAATGAAGCTCATTTAGCCTTAATGACACACGAAACTGAAACATCATATGGAGATAGATCAGAAGAGGAAGAAGCGAACCTATTTACACAACATTTTATAGCAGAGGAAGATGATCTTGATTCACAAACACCTGATTACACAGTACATACACTTGACTCTATTTGGTCTATGATTGGAGATTATAGCGGTTTTTAATTAATTTAGTTTATACGTAATAATTTTTGTCCAATATATCGCTCAATATCTCGTAAGTATTGCTTTTCACTATGTAATGCTACAGAAATTGCTGTACCTTTTTTACCAGCACGTCCCGTACGCCCAATACGATGTACATAATCCTCAGAAAACTTTGGTAAATCATAATTAATAACATGACTTACATCTGCAACATCAATACCACGAGAAGCAACATCTGTTGCCACTAAAAATTTAATCTTACCAGTGCGGAATCTTGTAAGAATTTTATTCCGTGCATTTTGTTTTAAATCTCCATGAATTTCTCCAGCATTATGCCCATATAGACAAATTTGTGTCGCCAATTTTTTAACATTACGTTTAGTAGCAGAAAAAATAATTGCCTTATCAATATTTTTATCTTTAAGAAGATTTTCTAAAACTTTCTTTTTTTGAAAACTATCACGCACCAAATGTATCTCTTGTTTAATCAGTTTTATATCGGTTTTTTTAGGAGAAATATTTATTCTTACTGGGTTCTTTAAAAGATTTTTAACTACAGACATTAACTTATTCTCTGCTGTTGCACTAAACAACAATGTTTGACGTTTATACGAAATTTCTTGTACTATATTTTTAATTGGTTTAATAAAACCCATATCTAACATCCGATCTGCTTCATCAAGTATCAACATCTCAACACCAGAAAGATCAAGCCGCTTACTTTTCGTATGATCCAACAACCTGCCTGGTGTAGCTATAATAATATCAATAGCTCGTGATAATTCTTTAAGTTGTTTTTTATAAGGAATCCCTCCAACAATACTCACTACATTAACTTGAAGAAATTTTGCATATCTACTAATCACCTTAGCGATTTGAATAGCTAACTCACGAGTAGGTGACAATATTAAAATACGCGATCTTCCAGTATGTTTTTTGGTAGTTAAAAACTGTAATGCTGGCAAAACATATGCTGCTGTTTTTCCTGTACCAGTTTGTGCTGAAGCCAACATATCCTTTCCATCTAATATAGCTGGAATAGCCTTAGCTTGAATCTGCGTTGGCTTATCATAGCCACATGAATCAATAGCTTGTAAAATTTTTGGGTGTAGTTGTAAGTTTTTAAATGTCATTTTTTCTAAACTAAATCTGAAGGATAAATATAAACAAAAACAAGGAGTAGCAAATAATATTCAGCTAAATTACTCTTTTATCGCAAACTAAATCTGAAAATAAATTATAAAAGAATAGGCTTAATCAAAGCCATCAATGTTTATTCAGAGCAACCCACCTAAAAAAATTACTTCTTTTTAAAAAAGCAAAGAATTTACTAATAGACCTACAGTTATTATATCAATATATGTTAATTAATCAATATATGAATTCTTTAAAACTGATTCAAAACTTTTTGGGTTAATACTAAAACTATCTAATAAAAATTGCTTGAGTTTTGAGTACCTAATTGATTCTTTCATGTTTTGTATTGCAATAGATATTGCTTTTTTTTGCCCTACTAAAAACACTAATTGTTTCCCTCTAGTGATTGCAGTATATAATAATTTTTTTTGTAACATAGGAAAATGCTGCGTAGTCATAGGAATCACAACAACTGGGTATTCAGCACCTTGTGATTTATGAACAGTAATAGCATATGCTATTTGTAGCTCATCAAGCTCATCAAAAGAATAAGTGATTAATCTTTTATCAAATATAGCTACTATTTCTTGATTTATTTGATCTATCGAAGTTATAAAACCTATATCTCCATTATATACTTCCTTCTCATAATTATTGACTATCTGCATCACCTTATCATTCACAGAAAACATTTGCCCAAATTTTAATATACCTTGAGAAGACAGCGGATTTAAAGCTTTTTGTAATTCAATATTTAAAGATCTCGTGCCACAACTACCTCTTTGCATAGAACATAATATTTGTATATCTGTGATAGGATTCAGTTTAAAATGATTCGGTATAGTCTTACTTACCAGCTTTAATATATTCTCTATAATTAATTCAGGAGAATCTGCTTCTATAAAGTAAAAATCATCCCCTGCATTATTTTCTAGTTTAGGGAATAATCCTTCATTTACTAAATATGCATTACTAATTATGCTACTATTACTACTTTGTCTAAATATTTTAGAAAGCTTTATTGTAGGTATTGTATGAGAATCAATCAAATCCTTCAAAACTTGTCCTGCTCCCACAGATGGCAATTGGTCTATATCCCCTACAAGAATTAATCCTGACTTTTCCGGAATAGCGTTAAGTAAATTATACATAAGTTGCACATCAATCATAGAACTCTCGTCTACAACAAGACAGTCACAATCTAAAAGATTATTATGGTTATAAGTAAATTGATATGTGCTAGGATCATATTTAAGAAGTCTATGTATAGTATAAGCATCCAATTTAGTACTTTCACTTAATCTTTTTGCGGCCCTACCTGTAGGTGCACAAAGTTTTATTCTAAACTTCTTTGCTCTCAATATCTTTAGTATTGCATCTAAAATAGTAGTTTTACCTGTTCCTGGCCCGCCAGTAATAATCGTCACTTTTGAAACAATAACAGATCTTATGGCTTCCTTTTGAGAATCATCCATGCTGATAGATAACTTATCTTCTACCCATAAGAGAGCTTTTTTTGAATCTATCTCATACCACAAAGGTTGGTTAATAGATAATTCTCTAAGTTTATGTGCAATATTTTTTTCATAAGCATAAAATGCTGCAAGAAATATAGTCTCATATGTTGATATATAATCTTTAATTATATTTCCAGATTCTATTTCTTCATTTAAAGCTAAAACTAGAGTATCTTTAGAAATAGATAAAAGCTTCTCGCAGTTTTTTATTAGCACATCTGTTGGCAATCCACAATGTCCACTATTTAAAGCCTCCGTTAAAATATAGCTAACACCAGCTTTAGCTCTTATCAAAGAATTATCCTCTACTCCTAAATTTTTGGCAATTTTATCCGCAGAAACAAAACCAATTCCTCTAATATCTTTAACTAATCTATATGGATTCTCCGAAACTATTTTTATAGATTCTTCGCCATATAATTTATAAATTTTTGTTGCTCTTGAGATGCTAACCCCATGAGATTGCAAGAATACCATTATTTCTCTTACAACTTTTTGTTCTGACCAATTTGTACATATGCTTGCCGCTCTAACCTTTCCTATACCTTCTACTATACTCAATCTATCAGGTAAATTTTCTATAACATCAAATACTTTTTCTCCAAAAGCAGCTACAAGTTTTTTTGCAAAGTGAGAACCAATTCCTTTTATTAATCCAGAACCTAAATATTTCTGTATCCCCTCTAAAGAATTAGGAGGTATAAATCTAATAAAATTAGCCTTAAATTCTAAACCATAATTTAAATTATTAAACCAATGACCTTGAATTTTTATTTCTTCACCTACAAAAAGAGAAGGAGCAATGCCAGTAACTGTTATAAGATCCTTTTGCTCTTTACTTTTAATCTTAAGTACACAAAAACCATTTTCTTCATTATGATAAGTAATACGCTCTACAGTACCACTTAAATACTCAAATTGTTGTTGCTTTTTATTCATTTCCTCTCCATTCAAAACAAAAAGATAACTGTTTTACAGATCCTCATTTTCATGAGAGCAGGTTTAAAAATAGGAATCTTCAAGTACGATTAGTATAGATGTGTCCCTAATTATTTCTTTTAGGATCTTTGTTGTACCTACCTAAATTACGGACAAAATCCTTTAATGCACTAGGGTCGCTACCTTCAACTTTAGTTTTTTGCTTATTAAATTTAAAAGACGGTACTTGATCTGCGTTATATTTCTTTACTTGCATTAAAAGATTATTTTTGAATTTTAGCTCAATTACTATTTGTTCCGTTATTTTAGGTTTAAGTACTGAAACACCCTTCTTTTTTAAACTTATATAATACCAAATATCATCATTAAAAGCAGATATGCTTGATGGAGTTCCTAAAATTTCTAAAACATCCTCCTTAGTAGATTTTTTAGTCCTAAGCTTAACTAATACTTCATTAGTTAATTCTTTACCATGATGTTCTTGACGCATCATGCATGAACAACATAACATTAATATAAAACTAAAAAGGATTACCGGTTTAAAAAATAACTTCACTTTTATGTAGATTTTTCTAAAAAATTGTTTTAATTATATAGCTTAACCTAATTATTCAAATTAAATATAGTTTACAAGAATTATAAATCAACAAAAATTAAAATATAATTTATGGCAGTACCTAAAAGAAAAACAACCCCTTCACGACGTAATATGAGGAGATCACACCATGCTCTTGATAGTGTTAACTTAGTTACAGATTCAAAAACTGGTGAATTAAAACTACCTCATCATATATCACTAAAAGATGGCTATTATAAGAATAAACAAGTGCTTGTTCCAAAACATATAAGAAAATCCGACAAAAAGAAAACTGCTTAAAAAAGCAAACCCAAAAAATAAAAAACATGATATTAAACAATGACTCCCCGAGTTGTCATGACGGAGAAGAAAAAGTTATAATTGCTTTAGATGCAATGGGAGGGGATAATGCACCTGACGCAGTTATCAAAGGGGCAAGTTTAATAGCTAAAGATAAAAAAAGCTTTCCAAATATATTTTTAAGAATTTACGGCAACCAAAAGGATATAAAGCATCTAATAGAAAGTAATCCAGACCTATCAAACATTTCAGAATTAATTCACTGCACTCAAGCCATTCCAGCCGATGAGACTATATCTGCAGCTATAAGAAACTATAAAGACTCAAGCATGTCTCTTGCAATCCATAATGTCAAGGAGAAGCAAGCACAAGCTGTAGTATCCGCTGGTAATACAGCAGCTTTAATGGCTATATCAACACTTACCTTAAAAACTTTACCACATATTCACAGGCCAGCTATTGTAGCAGTCCTTCCTTCTGCAACAGGCAAAATTACAATGTTAGATGTTGGTGCAAATACTATATGTAATGCTAACAATTTATATCAATTTGCAGTAATGGGGCATGCCTTTGCAAAAATACTATTAAATATATCATACCCAAGAATAGGACTATTAAATATTGGATCAGAAGAATCAAAAGGTATTGATTCAATAAAGCTAGCTAAAAATATGATAGAACAATCCTTACTAGCTAAAAATTTTCATGGTTACGTAGAAGGAAATGATATAGCCTTAGGCACTGTAGATGTAGCAGTCGCAGATGGTTTTACTGGCAATGCCCTATTAAAATCAATAGGAGGCTATGGAAAACTATATAAGTCCCTCATTAAACAAGCTATTACTCAAAATCTATTTAGCAAATTAAAATATAAATTACTATTTGAAAATGAATTTACCAAAATGTCTAGTGCATTAGATAATAGATATTACAACGGAGCAATGCTAATTGGGTTGAATGGCATAGTAGTGAAAAGTCATGGCTCTATGGATGACATTGGTATAGCAAATGCAATTAAGACAGCTTATAAACTGGCAAGGTTTAATATAAACAAAGAAATACTAGAAGAATTAAAAGAAATACAGCCAGAACTTGAGAATGCATAAACAAACACTACCTACTTCTTCAACTATTATTGCTACTGGTTCTTATTTACCTAAAAAAGTTGTTACTAACGATGATTTTACAAAAACATTAGATACATCTGATGAGTGGATCTTTTCCAGAACAGGAATCAAATCTAGGCATATCGCATCAGATACTGAAACAACTTCTGTAATGGCTACGAACGCCGCAAAGAAAGCGATTAAAAACAGCAAAGAAATAAACGCTGATTCTATTGATGGAATAATAGTTGCAACAACAACCCCTGACTTAACCTTCCCCTCTGTTGCAGCAAAAGTACAAGCATTATTAAATATCAAAAAAGCTTTTGCATTTGATGTACAAGCCGTTTGTTCAGGATTTTTATATGCTTTACATGTGGCAGATAGTTTATTAAAAACTAGTACCGCAGAAAACATTTTAGTAATAGGTGCTGACAAGATGTCTAAAATTCTAAATTGGTCAGATAGATCTACCTGTGTGCTTTTTGGTGATGGTGCTGGAGCTGTAATAATATCTAAACAAAATAACCAAAAAGGAATTGTAGATTTTCATATAGAAACTGATGGAAATTTAGAAAAAATTTTATATACAGATGGTGGAGTTGTCTCTACTCAAAGCTCTGGTCATGTAGTAATGAAAGGTAGAGAAGTATTCAAACATGCTGTAGAAAAGATGATCGCAACATCTAAAACACTACTAAAACGAAATAACCTCACAACATCAGATATAAAATGGGTTATCCCTCATCAAGCTAATCATAGGATAATGCTAAGTATAATAGACAAACTACATATCCCTGAAGAAAAGCTAATTTCAACTGTAAAAACACATGCAAATACTTCTGCTGCATCAATACCTATTGCATTAGATTGTTGTAGCAAACAATTAAAAAAAGGAGATTTAATTTTATTTATTGCCGCTGGTGCTGGCTTTACTTGGGGAAGCACATTAATATATTGGTAACCCTAATAAAACCCCAGTTATGGATTAAAAAAACATTATATTTTTATCTATTTTTGCTATAAACCAGCAACTTTTATTTGAAATAACATCGCTATTACTGCATAAAAGTTGCTAATTTCTGCTGAAAATATTTTAAAAATCTAAAATCTTTCTAATCCATAACTGGAGTTAATAATGAATTAGGAAGTAAGATGCAAGAAGAAAACAATAATAAAATTACAAAAGAATATCTTGCTAAAAAGATATTTCAACAAATTGGCATACCCAAAAGACATGCCTATAAAATTGTACAAATGTTTTTTGAAACAATCTTACAAGGTTTAAAAGAAGATGAAATTGTAAAAATTACACAGTTTGGTACTTTTAAATTATTAAATAAAAATCCTAGACTAGGTCGCAATTTAAATACTATGGAACCTGTTATAATAAAACCGAGAAAAATAATTTCATTTAAGGCTCACCCTAAATTAAAAAATTTCTTAAATGCTAAACAACACAAAAACAGTAAAAACAAAATCTCACACAGCTTATAAAACTATAAGTGAAGTTGCAAATATTCTTAATATTACTACTTCAACGATCAGATTTTGGGAAAAGGAATTTAAACAAATTAAACCATATATAATAAATAAACGAAGATATTATTCACAAATAAATATAAATTTAATAGCTGAAATAAAAGACCTTCTTTATGAAAAAAATTATACATTACTTGGAGCGAAAAAATACTTCAAAAATAAGAAATCCTGTACTGAAAACACTGAAGTAATTCAACTAAAAAGTAAAATAAAAAAAATTATTGATCTAGTTTCTTCAGCAAAAAAAGAACTTGAAAAAAAGTTCTAATTTTAAATTTACTATTGCAACTTAAACAACTTCTAGTTATACTGCTATTTTTTAATAATATACAAATAATATATGAATATACTGATCATACTTGAAGAGTCCGATATTTTAAGACAAAAAATAGAGTCAATATCGAGTCCAAAAATCCGAGAATACTGGACGTATTTGAGAGATTTCTGGACAAAGATAGTGGCTTTATTTTCACACTTAAAAATAGGAATGTTCAAGTATGATCAGTATGTATATTCAATTAAATTACCATTACTAATCTTATTTAAGATACTTATTGTTATCTCCTTAAAAAGCTCCATCAAGCTTTTATTCCTCACTCCCAAAGTGATACATCTATAAATTTGTTGCTACAAATTTTAATAAAAACTTCTAACTAAATAATTACGAGGGAAACTATGCTTTCTATAGAATCAATAAATAATAATATAATACAATCTATTAATAACAATATAGTTCTGCCAACAAAAAATTATGTAACTGAACATCCTTATATATCAGTTGGAACAGCAACATTAATCAATACAGCAATTTTTGGCCCAACTATAGCTTCAGCTATTGGTTTAGCTTTAATAAAACCACATCTAAAACCATATATAGAAAGCTACTTAGATAAATATCCATATGTATCACAAACGATAGGTATTGCATCAATTGGAGTGGGTATTTACTTTGGTGGAACAAATATCTTGAATAATATACAAAATATATTTACATCCAAACTAGGATTAGGTCTAGTTGGTATTACAACAGCTTCATTTGGAATTGGTACTCATTACCTAGGAATAAAAAAAACATCTAAAATGTATGAAGAATGCTTAGACCAAACTATATCAATTGAAATCTCAATTGATTATTTTTCTATGCCTGACCCTAATAGCATTTATGCTCCAGCATTTGGATATTTTTCATCTTGCGTAATAAGAAAAATATCAAGAGATATTTATCTTGATGAAACAAGTAGTCATTCAAAACTTGCTACTGTCAGCTTTATAAGTGGTGCAATAGGAGGTAGCTTGAAATATGGTGCTAAAGCAATAGTTTTAGAAAACGAAGTACTTAAATATACATTAGTAGGAATCTTTAACCATGCAGGGTACGTCTCCATAACAGCATGTGTAAAAAGAGAAATTCTACCACTAAAAGTAGATGAGCTGTCTCCTTTTATAGTAGAGCCAATAGATGTAATAACAGGTGCTTTAGTTAATCTAAACAACATTGACTATAGTAACTTTAAAGCATCATTTGAAGCTGCCTCTGTGATGTATCTTTTTAGTGAACTTTTTTTACCGATTATAGAAGATTCTGCACCAAAAATATCCAATGTTTTTCTAAACTACACTGACAGTGGAGAAATAGATTTAGCTGGCAATAATGCAGATATAGAACCACACGACGAGCTTTGATTAAGATTAAAATAGTTATGTAGGTATACTCCTCGTACTTGAAAATATCGTAATCTTCAAGTAGGATTAGTATAATCCTTACCTTTTCAAATCCTTTCCTTCTAATATCTCTATTGAAGATCCTTTAAAAGCATCGCCAATAGGCTCTGCTTCTCCACCTAGGTGCTGATTCAAAAATTTCTCTGTTATTGCAAAAAAAGACATTCTATTCTCAGGACGAGCAAAACCATGACCCTCATCTGGATAAAGCAAATACGTAACTGGAATTTTATTCTCTTTCATAGCTTTAACTATCTGATCTGACTCAGCTTGCTTAACACGTGGATCATTAGCCCCTTGACCAATTAATATAGGCTTTTTTATGTTTTTAACATAAGTAAGTGGAGACCTAGATTCCAAGAATTTTCTACCTTCTTCTGTATCAGGATCTCCGCCAAGCATTGTTAAAAACTGCCTATAAAAAGGTTTCCAATATTGAGGGATTGATCTGGCTAAAGTAATCAAATTAGAAGGACCAACTATATCAACAGCACAAGCAAAAACATCAGGAGTAAATGTCACTCCTACTAATGCTGCATATCCTCCATAACTTCCACCAAATATACAAACTTTATCCTTAGTAGTAATTTTATTGTCAATTGCCCAATTTACAGCATCGAGCAAATCATCATGCATTTTTTTTGCCCACTGACCATCTCCAGCATTCATAAATTTTTTACCAAAACCACCAGAAGCCCTATAATTTACTGAAAGAACCGCATACCCCCTATTAGCTAACCATTGATGAATATTATTTAAACCCCAATTATCCCTTATGCCCTTAGGCCCTCCATGTACAACCAACACTAATGGAACTGGTTTCATTGGAATAAAACTTTTGCTATCGTCCCTTGAATTTTGTGGGAGAGTTAAATAACTCACTAAGTCTAACCCATCTCGAGATTTAATTATCAGCGAATGCATTACTGAAAGATTATATTTTTCTAAATCTTCTCTATTTGAAAATAAAAATTTCATTTTTTTGTGATGCCTATCATATAGATAATATGTTAAAGGTTTTGTATCTGATAAATACCCTATAATCCAAAATTTATCCTCTAAATTACGACTAATTATACTTAATTCGGCATTCTGATTAAACTCGTTTAAATACTCTATATCTTCTCTAATTTCTTCATCTAAAACATGCTCTTTTCTTTTCAAAAAAGTATTATACACAACTTGCACTTTCTTTGTACGTGGATGAAATAAAACCTTACCTATATCAGTCTTTAAATCATGATGTATTACGCTACTTCTCTTACTTTTCTGATCATATTTTATCAAAGCAGCTGTATTTCTTTTTAGAGAATCTGAAATATATACAATGTTACTTGTTTCTCCAAAACCAACTATAAAAGTACTATTTACATCCTCCATGGGAACTTCTAAAAATATTTCTAACTTAGAACCATTAACTTTATAAATAGTTTTAGAGCCATCCTCATTATTTTTGGTGATAAAACGAACTGTATATTTTTTATTATCATCACTAACTTCAGTACTTATCGCTTGATCTTTATTTTCATAAAAAAGCTTCAATTCACCAGATATAATATCAGCCTCATATAAATCAAAATATCTCGGATCACGTTTATTAGTCCCTATAATAATTTTGTCTGGTATTTTTTCACTTGATTTAACTATGGTAGAACGTGATTTCTCAAATGGAGTTAGATCTTTAACATCTAAACTATTTATATTAACTCTATAAACATGCCAATTTTCATCCCCTTCATTATCTTGAAGATATAAAATATGTTCATTATCATATGCCCAAAAATAATTTCTTATTCCCCTATCTTTATCATGAGTTATTGGCATTGCTTTATCTGGCTCACTTCGATTTGCAACATAAATATTTAATACACCATTTCTTGCTGAAAGATATGCTATTTTTTTACCATCTGGACTTATCGAAACAGAAGCTTTATCTGGATTACCAAACAAAACTTCTCTAGGGATTATGATATTGTTGTTTTTCATTTTATTTTCATATATAAGGAAAAAAGATGTTGCAATTAATATCACAACTACAATCAATGTACTAAGGGTAAGTTTTCTCATCAAGTAAAATTATAGTCAATAAATATTAACAAAACAAATACTAATGTTATCCCTCGGCAAGAAAACAGATTATAAAACAGACTATAATCCATTATTATTGTTTGCTATTTCTCGCACAGAAAAACGTCAGCAAATAAATATTGATCCAAACTCCCTACCCTTTACAGGATATGACTTATGGAATTGTTATGAGGTCACTTGGCTTAATGAAGATGGCAAACCAAAAATAGTTCTCTTACAATTGATTATCCCATGTAATTCACCATACCTAATAGAATCTAAGTCTTTAAAACTCTATCTTGTATCTTTCAGTAACACCAAATTTTCATCAATAGAATCAGTCAAAAATACCATAAAACAAGATTTAGAAACTAAACTTTGTTCAAAAATTCAAGTTAAAACATTTAATATAAAGGATTCATATCAACATCCATTACCAATATTATATAAAGCAAAAACTTTAGATGTGCTAGATATAACATGTAATGAATATGTTCCTAATAAAAATCTTTTATCAATAGAAAATAATCAAGTACAAGAAGTGCTCTATTCTGATTTGCTGAAATCAAATTGTCCTGTAACAAATCAACCAGACTATGCAACTATTTTCATCCAATATACAGGCAGGAAAATTAATCATTCAGGCTTATTAAAATATATAGTTTCATATAGAAACAAAACCGAATTTCATGAACAATGCGTTGAACAAATTTTTATAGATATTAAAGAAAAATGTATACCTGAAGAGTTAACTATCTATGCCAGATACAATAGACGTGGTGGAATAGACATTAATCCATTAAGAACAACTTCCCTTATACAAAATCATTAAAACTGCAAATTTTTTCCTTCAATAATCTATTTTTAATTTTTTTTGCTATTAGCTCATTATTATTACAAAATATAGCTCTATTTGTACTCTTAGAAAGTCTTCCATTGAAGGTTTTTATTAAATTTTTGCTATTTAATGTATGCAAAAATTCTTCGGTTTTTCCGAGAGATATATCAAAAAGCTCAAGTATATAAACAGGTTTTTCACAAGCACATGCTTCTGAAATCATATTAACCGAATCATTAGTTACAAAAACCTTCTCAGCTAGAGCCAACATTGCAAAATATAGATTACCATCTTTTGAATTAGGAGTTGTAATATATACTTTATTATTCTTACTAAAATCATTCATCAAAGTTTTTGTTACTAAATTTGGTGTTCTTCTGGAGGTAGTAATCAAAACAGAACCCGAACATAACTTAATGATTTTCTTTATCTTATTAAGCAAATCCTGTATTGCCTTATCACTCATCTTATATCTTTTAGTATTACCACCTATCAAAATTGTAAAATAAGGAGCAGAAAATTTAGTAAATTTTCTTTTATATTTTTTTAGTTCACTTATAAGCCTCTTTCTATTAACTAAATTTAGAGAAAAATCTGTTGTAATTACATTATCTCCTTTAATTGGATCATGCTGCATTTTCACAATAAGATCAAAATACTTAGTGGAAATTCTAGGATCTTGTACATAGATACAATATGTTTTACCCTTTGTAGTTTTTTTTATATATAAAAGAAAAGGAATAACCCTACGACCACAGCCAATTATAACATCTGGCCATGGTTTTTCTAATTTATCACTATCACTAGATAAAAATCTTTTTAAAAAAATATGAGCAATTGACGGAATCAAAGAAAATGTAAAATTTGCTTTAAAGATTTTCTGTTTAATCTCTTTAAAACCAATTGCTTGTGCTAACCCAAGTGCTTGAGATACAGTGCCAGCACTACCATTAGTAATAACCCAACATGTTTTTATCTTACTCATTTGAAAACTAGGACATCTAAAACGCAGTGAGTATATCTCAAAAGCAAAAAAAGAACAAATTAAAAAAAACAATAGCTTTATTAACTATTTATTAACTAATTTGTTATAAATTATATACTATTTTGTAATATATTAAAATTTAGGTAATGAGCATGAATATTCAAAAGAATTCATCTTTAGATATACATAAAGCAATTATCAATAAAAATATTAAAAAAATAAAGAACTTGCTTGAAAACAACGTTTCTCCTAACAAGCAAACAGGAAACTATAATACTCCCTTACATATAGCAGTACTCAAAGGAAACCTCTCAATTACAAAACTATTACAAAAATACCATGCTAATCCTAATTTAAAAAATACTCATGGTTCAACCCCTTTACATATTGCATTAGATAAAAAAAATAATTTTCCTATAATAAAACAACTATTAAAAATGGGTACCAACCCAAACTACTCGGATAGATACGGCAATACACCACTGCATATTGCCCTACGTAATCATAGAGATATAAAAGTAATACAAGCTCTATTAAAAGCAGGAGCAAACCCTAATGCAGTCAATAATGATCTTGAAACACCACTAGCAATAGCAAAGAAGTTAAAAAACGACTCTTATATAAAAATCCTGCATTTACATAAAGCAAAACTACACAATAGTAATATTTTTAAGTTGCTAAAAATCACTTTCCATACCATGCCTAAGCTCAAAAAACTTATATTTATAAGCTTTTCTAGCACTATAATAGCAGCTGCAATTATTCTCTCCACGTTAATATCAGAAATATGCTTCACAGGCATATTATTTGCTCTCCTTACAAGCTTAGCATTAGCTCTGATATTTTTAGGAGAACAGTATTATAAAATACAAAAAACAAAGAAATAACTTTCTCCTAAAACGCTACATGCAAACCTCTTTCAAAACTAAACTTACTGAAATTCAAGATAGTAAACTGTAAATGTTCATCAAATGGATTCCTACTAACATAAATATTAGTACTATTTAATCATGCATTGCATTTGTAAATAAAGCTACTATCTTCGCTTAAAAACACCTCAAATATCACCAATATTCTGGGTTCTTACACTTCCACATTCTATATTGACAGCACTCATAATATACTGTAAAGTATTTTGAATACTAATTGTGATTTGTCAAGGTTACTATCGTATAATATGTCTTTTCTATATCATTCATTGCACATTTTCTTTTCTTTTTACTGTTGTAAGTAATTCACGTATTTCTTTTTTTACATTCATTTTTTAACCCAATTAATATTTAAGTAATATACATGCACATTCATCTTACTAAAAACCAGACTTCATTTATGTTTATTTCTTTAGCACTGGGAATAATATTAGGAATGATTGGCTCTGATACAATCACTATTATTGCCAATTATTTTGTAAAAGCGTTTATAAATTTAATGAAATTTATTAGTTTGCCCATAATTTTTCTTTCCATAACATCTGCTATTTCAAAGTTACAAGATAGAAGAGCATTCAAGAACTTAATAAGTAAAACTTTAAAATATACCTTAGCAACGACAGTAATTGCGGCTATCATAGCTATGGTTGTATATCAAATTTTTAATCCAGCTCTAACGAATCATGCCACTGGTTTACCCTTAACGGAAACAAAAGATTCTCCTATAGGAGAGTATCTTATTAACATTATACCTTCGAATTTTATAGGAGCATTCAATGATAATAATACTATGGCTGTAGTATCAGCCTCTCTTTTGTTAGGCATTACCTCATTATTCTTAGAGGACAAGCATAAACAATCCTTGCATAATTTTTTTTCTGCTTTCTTTGTACTTTTCATGAAAATAGCAACATTTATTATAGCCGTGATTCCCTTGGTACTCTGGGCTTTTATAGTGACATTTATCAATGAAATTAAGGGAGGTTTCGAAATAGTAAACCTATTGTACTATATGCTTGCCATTATTTTGGCAAATTTTTTACAAGCTGTGATTATCTTACCTATATTTCTCAAGAGCAAAGGAATATCGCCAATTGCTACAGCAAAAAGCATGTTTCCAGCTTTGATAACAGGTTTTTTCTCAAAATCATCAAGTATTACGATGCCTTCTACGTTGCATTGTATAGAAAATAATTTGAAAGTGGATAAAAGAATTTCATCAATTACTATACCACTTTGCACGACTATAAATATGAATGCATGTGCCGCATTTATTTATATAACAGTAATATTTGTTGCAGAAAGCAATGGGGTTGTGTTTACAACTGTCGATTATATTATGTGGATATTCCTTGCAACAATTGCAGCAATAGGAAATGCTGGTGTTCCTATGGGTTGTTTTTTTATGGCTTCTGCTTATTTGGTAAACATTGGAGTATCTACTTATCTAATGGGCATTATTTTACCATTTTATGCTATATTAGATATGTTTGAAACATCAATTAATATATGGTCAGACGCTTGTATTACAACAATACTTGATAGAGAAAACCAAACACTAAAATTATAACATTATGTTGCATCTGTTAAAAACAAGACTCTAATTCATAAATTTTATGAATTCCCTCTTTCGAGGAAATCACGATATATGTTAGGTCAAACCTACTTAAAGCAAGATATCAAATTTGAAAAATATATGTTGGTATGCTAGAATCTTGATTATTAAAGGAACTCTGAATTTTTCTTTGCTCTGAAAATAAAAATAGTGAATCTATGCCAAAAGTTTTTGCTCCTTTAATATCTGTAGAAAGTGAATCTCCTACTGCGATTGCTTTTTGTTTTGCTATACCATTTTTGATTAAAAATTTATCAATGAAAAATTCATAAATTTCTTTATAAGGCTTACCAAAATACATCACTTTGCCACCTAATTGTTCAAATTTTTTTGCAAAATATCCAGGTGTATACATTATTTTATCTCCATGCGGTGCAGTAATATCAGGATTAAAACAAACTAGAATACATTGATTATTTATTGCATGTTTTAACGCTATATCACATGTATTTATTTGATTTTGATCTGTTGTTGAAAAAGTTAAAATGATGCAAGTAGATTTTTTTAAATCATCAGTTAACTCTATATCTGCAAGTGTTTTGGCAATGCTATTGGAATTACCTAAATTATAAAAAACATGCTTATTCTTAAACTCACTATTGAGCCTTAAAAATAATCTAAAATATTCACCAGACGTAAAGATTTGTTCCTCTTTTTGTGCAGAAAACCCACGCAGTCTCAACTCTTCTCTTACTAATTCCGGTATTCTTTGAGAGTTAGAAAGAAATGTAATTTTTTTATTTTTTCTACGAAGGTGGTAAATGAAGTCTATTGTTCGATTAATCAGAGAAGTGCCGTCATAAATGACACCGTATATATCAAAAATGAAACAATCATAACGGTCTGCTAAAGTTTCTAATGAGGATAATGGTATAGCTTTATCCATGAGTTTGTTTATCTATATGATATTTAAAAGTCAGAACTTTCAGCCTAACCCCTTCTCTTCAGTAAGTTCTTCCATTTAAGATGAAAAAGCAAAGTAAAAAACACCCAAAATAACATTAACGCTATAATTGCCGTAAGGAGAAGCTTATCATAATCTGTAGATAATCCTAACAATTTTTTATCAATAATATTAAATTTGAGTGCATATAATACGCTACCCATGCAAACACCACATAAAGATATTCTATTTCTTATATTATTTTCAGGCAACCAAATAAAATCTACTATATGAGCTACAACCAAATGAAATATCAGAAAAGATATTTCAAAATAAAGCACAATAAAAATAGTTTCAAAAATACTTCTATCACGAGATATTGTCATTAATACTATTAACACAGCTACAAAACAAACTATATTAAATATCAAAAATAACTTAAATAAGTCTTTATATTCAAGACAAGTTTTTAAAAATTTTATAAGATTTCTCATAAAATGAGATCTAGCCAAAATGATAATTACAAACCAATAAGTAATTGCTAATACTATATGATACAAAAACAAATAAAAAACTTCCTTTCTAAAAAGTAAATACTTAGAAAATAAAGCAATTATATACAAAAAAAACACTGAGAATAAAGATCCGTAAAAAATTGATAATCTACGCACATATAGCTCTTTAAACTGAGTTCTATACCTAAACCATTCATAGAATTTTGCAACTATGCTTGTAACAAACACCAATAATGCTTGATTTTTCATGAAATAAAAATAATCATGCACCTGAAGTCTTTTTACGTAAAACAAAATTAAACAAACACCAAGTAATACTAAATTAAGTTTTACAAACCCTTCCAATAAAATCGAAAAATTAATTCTACTTCTAATACTCCCCATTTACCTAATATTAAATTATCTTTCCCTAATAACCCTGATAATACTAAAAAACTTAAATAATAAAATAAATCTTTTTTTATAACTTTATGAATATATACTTACCACACTAGCTAAAAAACTAATTGTTTGAGACATATAACAATTTTAATTATACATTAATTTAATTAAATAATAATGAAGACTAAAACTATTACAAATTTTATTGACCTAAAAAGCCAACAAAAGCTAATCCTTCCTGAAATAAACCAAGCATTAAATAAAGTCCTCATGCATGGTCAATATATTATTGGCCCAGAAGTTTTAGAATTAGAACAAAAACTAGCAAATTTTTGTAATACTAAATATGCAGTTTCATGTGCAAATGGCACAGACGCTTTAGTTCTAGTATTAATGACACAAAATCTTTCTCATAAAGATGCAATTTTCGTACCCTCTTTTACCTATACAGCAACAGCCGAAGCAGTAGCATTTACTGGAGCACAACCAATATTTGTAGATGTTTGTACAGATAGTTTTAATCTTGATCCTGAAAACCTACAAAACGCAATAGCAATTGCTAAAAAAAATGGTTTAAACCCTAAAGGAATCATACCTGTTGATTTATTTGGACAACCGGCAGATTATGATCCGCTATTAAACATCGCCCAAGAAAATAATTTATGGGTTTTATGTGATGCAGCTCAAAGTTTCGGGGCAAGTTATAAAAATAAAAAAATAGGTTCATTAGGGCTTGCTACAACAACTAGTTTTTTTCCTTCAAAACCTTTAGGATGCTATGGAGACGGAGGATGTATTTTCACAAACGATGAAGAACTAGCAACGAAACTTAAGTCCCTCAGATTTCATGGTCAAGGCAAAAATAAGGATGAAACAACCTATCTTGGTATGAATTCACGTCTTGATACAATTCAAGCTGCTATTTTACTTGAAAAATTAAAAATCTTTTCTAAGGAAATAGAATTAAGACAAAAAATAGCTGATCAATATAACAAAATTTTAGAAAATTTAGTAGAAATACCATTTGTAATGAAAGATTGTCAATCTGTTTGGGCATTATATACTATAAAGCTTCGTACACACCACAACAGAGAACAAATTCAAGAAAATCTTAAAGAAAGCGGCATTCCAACTAGGGTTTATTACTCAAATCCTATTCATACACAAAACCCTTATAAAAAATATCTTGCATCATCCCCTAACCTACTAAATACTGATTATCTATCACAAACAGTATTAAGTTTGCCAATACACCCATATTTAGATTTTTCTGTAGATTATGCAGACAATTTAAAACAAGTATTTCGTTAAGCTAAATTTAGATAAAAATTGCTCTAAATTTCTCACTTTTATTCCATCCTGAGTATCAAACTCTTTTTGAAGCCCTAATACTAATTGTATATTTTCTGGAATGTTTAAATATTTTCTAAAATGATTAAATGATTGACTTGGAATACTGTCTGATAGCTTAACTTCAAAACAAATAACAGGTTTATCATCTACCGTAATCAAAAAATCTAACTCCTTACCATCTTTTGTTCTAAGATAATGAAGTTCAGACTTCAAACCTTCTGTATCTTCTACAAAATTTACTTCTTTAAGTAAACTACATGCCACTAAATTTTCTATTTTTGCACCAATATCTTTAACTCTTCCTATATCAAAGAAATAATACTTAGGTTCCTTTAAAATAGAACGAGCAATATTTTTATGATAAGAAGACACTCTAAAAACAATATAGAAATTACTTAAAAGCTGTAACCAATTTTTAACCGTTTTTGAATCTACTTGTAAATCATTCGCTAAATTATAAATAGAAAGCGTGCTTGAAACCCTTGGTTTAAGAAGGTCACATAATAATTCTATCATTTTTATAGACCTTACTGCATAAAGATCTAGAAAATCTTGCCTTAAAATGACGTCCATATGAGTGCGTTGCCACCTTCTATAAAATTGACTAGAACCCTTTAGAAAAGGCTCAGGAAATCCACTATAATCTAAGAGCCTATTAAGTACTATTTGTGGATCTCGATTCCAAAAAGCTACTCCTTCCTTCAAATCTATTGGATGCAACCGCAAATGAAAATATCTACCTGCAAGCGAATCTCCTACTTTCATAAAAGATTCAACATTAACACTCCCTGTAATAACTATTTTAGGTTTTAAACCTTCAGTATCATATATACCTTTAATCCAACGTTTCCACTCAGACATTTTATGTAATTCATCAAAAATCACACACTCACTATCCCTACGCCATTGTTTACTCCTAATCATTGCACGATCTTCTTCTAAGTCATAACTAAAATAACTATAATTTTTAAAGAGACTTTTTACTAGAGTTGTCTTACCTGTTTGCCTAGCACCACTTAAAAGCACTATTTTATCTTGGCTATCCTTGTATATTATTTTTTTTAAATATCGCTCCATAACTAAACACCATATCAATAATATATATATATATATATATTATGTCTATTTTGGACTAAACTCATAAAAAGTCAAGTCTATTTTGGACTACGATCTAAATTAGACATTCAAAAATTGGGGTTTTCATGTAGATATACTAATCGTACTTGAAGAATCCTAGTTTTAAAGAAAGAAAATGGAATTAATATCAAGTTTAAAAATTCGCAAATATCGTTGATATTTAAGACATTTTTAAAGGAAGATAGTAGTTTCATTTTCAAACCCCTGCCTTCGCAGGGGC
>JABSSG010000020.1 GCA_013214525.1 Rickettsiales bacterium
ATATAGCAAGTATTAAGGGTGCATATGAAGGAAGCAAAAAGGTTCTTGCTTGGGCGAAAGAGGATGGTCGAAATGATGATATTAAAGGGCAATGGCAAGATGTATCAGATATTTCTCCTAGATTATTTCAAAGATGTCTGAATGAATTGCAAGTGTCTTCTTCAACGGATGATGGGAATGATATAGATGTAGAAATGTATGATGAAGATACAGATACTGACACTGAAGAACCTGACACACATACTGTAGAATTTGAACTTACTCAATTAGAACAAGAAACAGTAAAACTATTCTCATTGTTTATTCAAGATGTATCACAAGCTAATCAATTTTTAAATTCACATTCTTATCTACAGGTAGGTAATCCATGTAATAATGCGTCTAGATGTGTTCTAGACTATGATATGGATAGAATCTTTCAACAAGAAGGTTTAAGAAATCGTGATTTAAAATCTAAGCCTGCTACTAAATTATCTTTGGAGGTATGTAGTAATAGTGAAGATTATAAAATATCGCAGGATTTACATTATGTTTGGTTTTCCAGCAATCAATACACAGCAGAACAACGAAAGAGTAAATTTTGGAAACATAATAAATACTTGAAAGAGAACGTAAAAGCTACGTCTCAATGGGGGCATTATCTTTGGACTAATAGTAAAGATTTTATAGATGACGATATTCAACAAGAATTAGAGTCTTTAGGTGTAGAGATAAGAACATTAGAAGAATTAGGTTTAGATAAAGAGCAACATCAAAAATTAGCTGCTGCTTCTTATCAATTTGCAGAGCAGAAATCTTTTGGACTTGCAACAGATATAGCAAGATACTTGATTATATTTAAGGAAGGGGGAGTTTATATTGATGCTGATTATCAACTGTTCAATGTTGATGGGTTAGAACAAATTATGTGTTCGTATAATTCGTTTTTTGGTGTAGAAAGAGGTTATGATGTTAGATTAGGTAACGGATTCTTGGCTGCAGAAGGTGGCAACAAAATCATCGAAGAAACAATAGATTTATGTTATAGAAATATATTTGAAGGTAACAAGTCTCCAGAATATGTAAAGTCACCATGTACAAATTCTATGAAAACTATTCATACTACAGGTCCTATTACACTTTCTATAGCTTTTACTAAACATGCTCGACCATCAGAAGATTTACTATTACCTTATGGTTATTTAAATATACTGGATAATAATATTGAAGAACTGACTAGAAATAATAAGTTTTGTCAAAATTTGAATATATGGGAAAAAAATCATTCTAAACATAGCACCCAAGAGATTTGTTCATCAATAGGTGATAGACTTGCCACTCAAGACTTTAGTAAAAGCTGGCAAGCTGGAGAAATTCACTATAAATCTGATTGTCTAAGTTATGGTGTTGACTGACTGAATGGTAAGGATATAGCTGTAGACGAGGAAAGGAAAGCTCAAATGAAGATGCAGGTGAAATCTATCAGAATGACAGATAAAATACATGGCATATCTGGTGTTGATTACGATAAATCAACAGAGATTTTTTATAGTGTGTCTGATAGAGCAGGAGAAAAAATTATTACGTTTAATCTTAATAGTGAAAATGAATTATCTAATATAAATAGAGGTTCTCCAGGAATAAGGGATATGGAGGAAATAAAAATTTCTTCTGATTATATATATATTTCAGATGAGGGTGATGGGTTGTATCGAATTAGTAGAGATGATAATAATAAGAAGAAAATTATTAATTATGAAGATTTTGGTCTTAAAGGTAGTAATTTCGTAATAGAGGCATTTGATTTTTATCAAAATGATCAGCACACTGTATTTATGTTATTTGAAGAGGGTAAAGAAAAACAATCACAACGTAGGATTTTTTTAGAGCAATGTAACGATGATTTTAGTTGTGAGCTATCTGGTACGATTTCTAGGGATGCTTCAAAAGTGGAAGAGGTCGGTAGATATTTTTATCAACCTACAGCATTTAATATATTAACAGTAGAAGATGATACTGTATGTGGGTTACTGTTGGAGAGAGTATGTTCTAAATATATGAGTAGCAGCTATAAAGGAGGAGATTTTTATAATCAGATAAGTTATTTATGTATTAATATTAAAGATAATAGCACTACAGAGGACTATATTGTCCACGAATTTGGGAAAAGTCAAATGAATCTTGAAGCTATGTATGTAGATGAAAATAGAGTTTTATTATTTTCCGATGATAACTCTCAGCTGTCAGGATCGTTAGGTAAGACCCATATAGTAGAATTGGACTTTGTGCCATAGAATATATTCGTTATACTTGAAAAAACCTAGTTTTTAGTACTTTCATATTATTTTCTTTTCGAGTTAGGGCAGAAGTTTTTGTGCGTGCCAAAAGCAAGCAATATAATTATTTTTTCATTTGTATTATATAAATAAGCAAGTAAAGTAAGTTGGTTTTGCATTTTGAATTTGTACACTCTAACATCAGATAAATTTTAGAAATACACTCATTATACTTGAAAAATAGAAATTTTTAGGGAAAATAAGCGTATAACACTCATGTATTAAACAAAATAAAACAATTAAAGCTACAAACTATGAATGAATTATGCACATATTTATTGAAATTTTCTACAGAGAGATTTACTGACCCTCTATCGGAATCTGATAGCACGCATTACTTATCTCTACTACATGAAGCAGATGTAAACGTTATATGTGATACATACGGTAATACTCCTTTACATTTAGCTTGGATGTCAGGACATGCATCTTTAATCATACCGTTATTAACAGAGGGAGCATTATATGTCAGAAATAACATAAAATGCTTTCAAAATGAATTAGGATTATTTCCTCAACAAATGGCTGTGATTGTTGATAGACCTTGGCGGGTAGCAATATTAGACCCTGAAGGAAGTCAGTATATTCAAGATTCAATTGATTTTGAATCCACAAAAAATATTCCTTTTAGAGATAACTTTACCGCTTCAACACAAGAAGATATAGAGCCATATCAAGTATTTTTTGCTCGTCATAATGCAAATACTTTTTATGAAAATGGTTGTAAACTTAGTTGTAGCATAGTTCAAAAGATGATGTCTGGAGAAATAGATTGCAATTGGCTTATTGACAACATCTAAAAATAAAAAGATCTATTAAAACATATCAAAATATTCTACTTTTCCTCCATGTATAACGCCACTAGCATCATTCCATTTTACAAATTGCATATTTGAGCAGGAACTTTCATCACATGTAATACTCTCTTGTGTAAGATATAGACAGTTTTTATCACAATGTTGTTGAGCAACGGCTATTGTTAACGCTGTATCTCCAGTAGTAAAATCTGTTCTGGCAGTGTTTGTTGGAGGAGTTTTAATATAGTCTGGCACTTTTTCAACTTGAAATACATTTCTATATAATAGTTCTATAATACCGTTTATAATTGTATTGGATTTAGATACGGCAATAAACTTGCCTGATAATGTATTATCGTCGTTGATTAGAAAAACAGAATCGTGACAGGTAATATCTTTTAATATTTGTGGCTCTAACACTTGACCTGATGATTCTAAATAAATACCACCATATGTTTGTAGTATTAAGTATTTGAAAGTATTAAAGGCCAAGTCCAAAAGTCCTTGTCTAAACCAAGCTTTTGCTGTAAGAAACAAATTCCAATTGTGATCAAGAGCCATTTCTTCTTCTAGGTCTCCCAAATATTTTACCTCTATACCAGTTCCTGCTAAGCTGTCTCCTATGAAATATTTTGTTCTTTTATTAACCCATAAATAATGATTCCAGGATGGAGTTTTTATCACATCATCTTTCAAAGACGCAAGTTTTGCATCAAGTGCTTCCTTACTAGGAGTTCTAAGCCAAATGTGATGTGATATCTTAGGAATAGCACCAGTTCCACAGGTAGTTATTTTATCTGATTTTAATCCATTTAAATCAAAATCTGTTATATTTTCTTCAGAAAAGATTTGATATATATTTGTAGGATCTGTAAAAGTTTTATCTTTTTGATTGTGTTGTTCTATATATGGATTAGGGGCAATATTAGTATATTTACACTTGTCATCTTGTTTGCATTTTTCAGTTTGAATACGTCCAAATGCCTTTGCTGTTTTTATTACCATTGTCTGTAATGTTGTTTTCTTGCTATTGAAATTTTGTAAAGCTTTATCATATTCTTCTTGAGAGAGTTTTAATCTTTGATCTTGAGAAGCTTTATATCTCTTTGCTTTGTTATATTTTCTTTCATATGGTTGAATTTTTTTCTCCCATTGCTTTTTGTCTGATGTAGTTCCAAAGCGTATTGTGTCTATTAAAGTACTACTAAAAGGCTTATATTTTAAAACATAATAGTCTGAAAACATTTGTTTTAATTCCACAATGAATTGAATGACCTTTGTTTGTTCTTCCTGTGATATCAATTTAAAGCTCTTGTCAGGATGCCACTTCGTCACAAATTTTTTCCAGAACTTATTGAATTCTTTTTGAGACAGTCTTCTTATGTTGTCAATACCTAATGCATCAAAGTATTTTTTTTCATTTATTAGCTTTTGTATTTGATTAAACTGAGTTTTGTATAATTTAGCTTCAGCATCGTCAAGCTCTTGTTCTGCAGTTAGTATTCTTTTTTTAGTTCTTTCTAGCTGTTTTTTAGCTCTATCTTTTTTAGTATTTAAAACCTTTAACTCTTGCTGAGCCTTATCTTGTTTGTCATGTTGAGGTTGGTAGTAACATTTTATTTCTTTGTTTAAACATTTTTGGAATAACCTGGGAGAAATATCTGGTACATCTTGCCATTTCTTTTTAATGGTAGCATCTTTAGTCTCTTCTTTTGCCCAAGCAAGAACCTTCTTGCTTCCTTCATATCCATCTTTAATACTTGCTATATTATAGGAGTTATCTGCCAAATACTGCTCAATTAAAACCTTTAGATCGCTATCAAGTATAAAGAGATTATCGTCCATTTTATTGAGGATATTAAGAACTTTTCTTTTGTTCCCTTCATACTCAAATTTATAGCTAGAATCAGCTTGAGAATCAGATCCATAAGCATTTTCTACTAAACTTTTTAATTCTTCTTTTGACTTCCCATGCTGCTTGATCCATTCTTTAGTAAAGCGAGATAAATTAGTTCCTAGATCTCTAATTTGCTTCAAATAGGTTGCAATTTTTGTTCCAGCATATTTTGTCCCATTTAGAGTATAAAACCTTCCATCTCTAGACACCCCTGGTACATCTTGTCTATTCTGAAACTTATCAATTAAAGTCTGAATGTTGTCTTCTGTATCATTATCAAAATAGTACCATGATTTTATCTCAAAAGAATTTTTCCAAATATTCTGCATTTTCTTCGCCATAAGCACTACTAATTAATGAGTCAACAATGATAGTTAATAATAAATAATTATGCTAACATCTTCTTGAAAAAGATCAAGTATTTAAAATTTTATATTTTATCGGGAAATATGATCGTAACCAAGAGATGTAAGCATCTGTGTTGTTTCGTATAGAGGTAATCCAATTACACTTGAATGTGAACCGCTAATAAATTGTAGATATTTACTGGCTAAACCTTTTAAAGTGTAATTTCCTGCTGCTCCTTCGCCTTGTTTTGAATTTACTAATTCTTGTATTTCTCGATCTGTAAATCTTTTAAACTTTAGAATTGACATAACTGTTTTTTGTCTGGATCTTATAAGTTTATTATCTTTTACCAAACCACAACATACAGACGTAAATACTTTATGGCGTCTTCCAGAGATTAATTTTAAACTAGTACGTATTTGTTCATCATTATATGCTTTATTAAGCAATCTTCTTCCGCAAGCCGCCATAGTATCAGCAGTTATTATAAAATAATCTTTAGCAGGAGGTTTTTCTTTCGAGAGTTTACCTACTGCTGCTTGGAATTTTTCTTTTGCAATTCTTTGACAATATGATCTAGGTATTTCTTTTGGTAAAGGGGATTCATCTATATCAGGAGAAATTATTAAATTAGGTTCAATATTAATGTTTTTTAGTAATTGCAAGCGACTTTTTGAACTTGAAGCTAAAATTAAAAATTGGTTAGACTTCATCTTGTTACTTGGATCTATGAACTATTCTTCCTTTAGTTAAATCATAGGGAGTCATTTCTACTTTTACGTTATCTCCAACAATGATTCGTATTCTATTTTTTTTAATTTTACCTGATGCATGAGCTATAATCTGGTGTCCGTTTTCTAATGTTACTCTAAACATAGTGTTTGGTAATGCTTCAGTAACTTTGCCTTGAAATTCTAGTAACTCTTCTTTTCCCATAATATTATTGTGTTAAAAATCAATAAAATTATAATCATAGTTAACAAGAAGATTTTTTCAATTAATTATTTGTGCAATGCATACTAAAAATCTACAAACGATAATTGATCGTTGGATTAAGTGGATGAGAACAGAAAAAAATTACTCAAATAATACTGTAGAGGCTTATATAGGGGATTTTTCAAAATTTTTAATCTTCCTGAATGAGTATTTAAATGTGGAAATTTCTATCTCGAAATTACAAACTATTACATATCAGAATGTAAGAGCTTGGCTTGCGAGTTTAAAAATGAAAGATTATAAGACTACGTCGTATGCTAGGTATTTAGCTGCTGTAAAAAATTTTTTTAGTTATTTGCATAAATTTGAGAATATTACGAATGCAAATATAAAAACTGTACGTGTCAAAAGACAAAATAAAAATCTGCCAAAAGCGTTAGCAATACCAGATGCTAAAGAAGCTTTAAATCAGTCTTTAAAATTATCTAAAAAACCTTGGATACAATTGCGTGATTACGCATTAATTACTTTAATTTATGGATGTGGCTTACGTATTTCAGAAGCTTTATCCATAAAACTATCTGATTTAGAAGGGATATATGTTTCAGTGTTAGGAAAAGGCAATAAATCAAGAAATATTCCTATACTTGAGGAAGTGAAGTTAGTGATTGAGAAATATTTAAAAATATGTCCCTACAAATTTGCTCCTGAGTCAAATATTTTTATAGGAGTGAGAGGAAAAAAATTGAATCCAGGAGTGTTTCAAAGACAGATCAGAAAGATTAGAAAAAGTTTAGGATTATCAGATTCGGTTACTCCTCATAGTTTTAGACATAGTTTTGCAACACATTTGCTATCAAGTGGAGCAGATTTACGATCAATACAAGAATTGTTAGGGCATAAAAATTTATCTACAACGCAGATTTACACATCTTTGGATGTCAAAAAACTTTTAGATGTCTATAACAAAGCACACCCTAGATCTTGATTAATAATTTCATAATGGATTAAAAGCACTTACACATATATATGTATAATTAGTGCTTTTAATCCAGAATGATTTTTTAAGAATTAATATCAGAGATCGTTATGAGTATCATTTGATACTTGTCCTACAAGTTCTGTCTGATCATTGATCTGTGGTTCATTGTTAGTACTGGTATCAATTTCTGCTGATTCGGTATTAGCTTTAGTGTCAGCAATTTCTTCAGCAGGATTTGATTGTTGAGATTCTTGAGTTTCAGAATCAGCAACGGTGTCAGTTTCTGCTGATTCAGTATTATCTTTGTTATCAGCGTCTCCTTCAGTAGCATTTGATTGTTGGGATTCTAGAGTTTCAGAATCAGCAACAGTATCGGTTTCTGCTGATTCAGTAGTTGTTCCAGTATCAGCGTCTTCTTCAGTAGCATTTGATTGTTGGGATTCTTGAGTTTCAGAATCAACAACGGTATCAGTTTTTGCTGATTCAGTATTAGTTTTAGTATCAGCGTCTCCTTCAGTAGTGTTTTGTTGTTGAGGTTCTTGAGTTTCAGAATCAATAACGGTGTCAGTATCTGCTGATTCAGTATTATCTTTGTTATCAGCGTCTCCTTCAGTAGCATTTGATTGTTGAGATTCTAGAGTTTCAGAATCAGCAACAGTATCGGTTTCTGCTGACTCAGTATTATCTTTAATATCAGCGTCTTCTTCAACAGTATTTGGTTGTTGAGGTTCTTGTTTTATCTGTTCTGGTTTTGAGTCTTCTATTTGTCCAGTTGCTATTAATTTGTTAATTTGTCTGTTTACCATAGCTAGTTGAAACCCCATAGAAGTAAGAGTATTACGTATTTCAGTAACAGATTTATCCTTATTATATAATTCTAGTATTCTTTTTCTTATAATTTTCATATTGCTTCCTTCATTTATTTATTTTAGTATCTACCCCACGTTGTGCAATTATAGGTAGCACAAACTTTAAGAAAGTAAAGTAGTAAAAATTATTATTAATAGGAGATAGAAAATGATTTTGATTGTTAATTCTGTAAAATATAAAAAGCAAATTTTTAACTTTTTCTTGTTAGCACTAGTAGCTAATGTCTGTTTTGAAGTAAATGCTCAAGGTAGAAATTATTGGTATAACAAGTTTTATGCTAAAATGGGAGTTGGTGCATTTCTTCCTACAAATAAATTCAAAAATAAGAATGGAGATGAAGATCCATATGTAGCTAAGAAGCCAAAGAATACAGCTGTCTATAATATAGGTATAGGCTATAAAATAACTGGTAATATAAGAAGTGATTTAAATTTTAGTTATAGAAGATTAAGATATAAAGCTATAGATTTAGAGGATGATCAGTTATTATCACAAAAAATAAAAATATATAGTGTATTTCTTAATGGCTATTATGATTTTAATTTTCATAGAGTAATCAAGCCATATTTAAGCATTGGCATAGGTTATGCTAGTAATAAAGGTAACTTATCACAAGCTAATGTAGATGGTGTTAATATATATGGTGGCTCTAGTAAAAATAATCTTGTCTGGAATGTTGGGTTTGGCCATAAATTTATGGTAAATAGAAGATTGGGTTTAGATTTTTCTTATAGATATGTTGATTTAGGGAAGACTAAAACGAAACCGTCAGCAACAGTACCAGGGTCACAACCATCATCACAAAAAATTAAAGCACATGAAATTATGGGTGGTGTTATTGTCAATTTATAACTACAAGATTCCAAAAAACATTTCATAGCTCTTATAGATTAAAAACACTATGTTTTGTCAATCTTTTGATAAATATAGTGTTTTTAATTCATAGTAAGCGAGCTAACTGTACTCATTATACTCAAAAATAGTAATCTTCAAGTACAATGAGTATGCCAATGTTAAAGATCACTATGATCATTATTTGGAGCTTCTCCTGCAGGTTCTTGTTGTGTTTGATTATCAGTTTGTAGTGGTTCTTGTTCTTGACTATCTGTGGAGTTAGCTTCTGTTGTATTTTGAGGAATAGTAGCATTTTCTGTGTTGCCATAAATATTGGATTTAACAGTATCAACAACGCTACCAACTATGCTATCCCAATAAGAGGCTGTTCCGTCTTGTGAATCTGTACTATCAGTTGTTTCTGTTCCTGAGGTTTCATCTGTTGTAGTTCCTGTAGCATGTTCTTCTGTAGGAACATCAGTTTGCTGTGGTGATTCTTCTTGCCCATCAATAGTAGTTTCTGTTCCTGAAGTTTCATCTGTTGTAGTTCCTGTAGTATATTCTTCTGTAGGAACATCAGCTTGCTGTGGTGATTCTTCTTGCCTATCAATAGTAGTTTTTGTTTCCAAGATCTCCTCTGTTGTTGTCTCAGTTAGAGGTGTATCGATTTGTTGTGATTCTTGTTCTTTAGTGTCAACAGGTGGTTCTGCTTTGGGTGGTTCGGTTGCAGTTGTTTCTATTATAGGCTCTTTTTTTTGTTTTCGTTTTGGATTTTGTATTTGTCCATCTATTATTAACAATTTGATTTGATTGTTTATAAGCTCAGAGGGATATCCTTGAGAAATGAGAATGTCGCGTGCTTCATCTATAGAATTTCCATTTCCAAGTAATGCTTTTATTTTTTTAATCACAAGTCTTTTTGTCATTTTTTTTACCTTATTTAATTATTTGTTTGTACAACTTAACTATTAAATAGTAAATCATTAGAAATACAACTTTAAGTTTAATTATAAATAAATAATTGTGACTGTGAAAATAATAAAATGCAAAGGATCCATATATTTTTTGATAACCCTAACCATTATTGTAGTTATGTGTTCTGAGGTAAAAGCACAAAGTAAGAGCAACTGGTATAATAAATTTTATGTTAAAGCAGGGACTGGTGCGTTCATTCCTGCAAATAAATTCAAAGATAAGAATGGAGATGAAGATCCATATGTAGCTAAGAAGCCAAAGAATACAGCTGTCTATAATATAGGTATAGGCTATAAAATAACTGATAATATAAGAAGCGATTTAAATTTTGGTTATAGGAAATTGAGATATAAAGCTGAAACTACACAGAATGAATCACTTTCACAAAAAATAAAAACATATAGTGTGTTTCTTAATGGCTATTATGATTTCAATTTACATAAAATTATCAAGCCGTATTTAACTATTGGTATAGGGTATGGTAGGAATAAAAGTAAAGATTTAATAGTGCACGATAATGAGTCTGGATTTGATCAGATATTTTCTGGTACTAATACTAGTAACTTTATTTGGGATGTTGGTTTAGGTACAAGGCTTGTAATAAATAATAGATTTGATTTAGATATATCTTATAAATATGTTTATTTAGGTACAGTCAAAACAAAAGGGGTACAAACAGGTGAGCAACCATCATCACAAAAAGTTAAAGCACACGAAATTATGGGTGGTATTATAATTAATTTATAATAGAAAGAAATATAGTGAGTATTCGAAATAATGCAAATAGCGAAAAATTTCCAACATGTGATCCATATATTCCACAATGTGAGGATTATAAAGTCACAAATGGAGATACATGTGAAACACTTCAAACCATCATGACATGTATATTTTGTGATGAGGGTACTACTGGAGGAACATGTGGTGTTCCTAGTCCGATAACAAAGACTTATTCTGGTGGAACCAGTGCAGATTTTGGGTCGGAAGATTGTCATACCGCATGTGGTGTTACAGGATTTCCAACTACTGTATGTGATGTTGCTTTAGTGTTTGCCGGCTAGCATACTGATTGGGCTTTTAAAATTGCATTGTGTCTTTAATTTATTTCTATTTTGGTTCAAAGGAAATTTTCAAAAACATTTCTGAAGAATTTGATATATTATGATAAACTAATCATGAATATCAAAGAGATTATTAATGTCTAAAATTGATAAATATGTACCTATTCCTTTAAAAGATTTGCCAGGCGTAGGTGTTAAGACTCTTAAATTGTTACATTCTTTGAAATGTTATAGTTTCTTTGATCTATTATTATATTTTCCAAGTAGATATATTATAAAGCAATTTGAGCCAGAAAGGTTAGGTGATATAGAAGAGGGGAAAAATATAGCTGTTTCTGTTTGTGTTAAAAAAGTTTTCAAGAAAGAAAAAACGAAGTTTCGTAAGTTATTAACTACAGTACGATGTTGTACTAGGCTTGATGAAGAGATAGAATTAGTCTTTTTTAATTATTTTCCTGACTATATTTTTAATAACTTAAAGCTAAATGATGAAATCATTGTTTCAGGCAAACTTAGCAGAAATTTGTCAGGTTCTTATCAGATAATGCATCCTAAAATTTATCGAACATTTTCTCAAATAAAAAAGATAGATGCTGTTTATCCATTAATATCAGGTCTTTCTTCACTTCAACTAAGTAAAATTATATTAGCATGTATAGCTAGATTAAAAGATGAGGTTAACAAAGTGGAAGAATGGCTTAGCCAAGAGTTAATTCAACAAAATCATTGGTTAGATTTTATTGAATCAATTAGTATGATTCATGACCCTAAAGACGAAAAAGATCTTATACAATTGGAAAGATTAAAAGAACGTATTGCTTTTGATGAATTACTTGCTAATCAGCTTGCAATTCGCCTTTCTAGGCGTAAATATTTATATCAAGAAGGTAGTGTTCTAAAATTTTCTGGGGAATTAGCAGATAGAGTTTTGAAGTCAACTAATATGACGTTAACTCATGGTCAATCTCTTGCTCTTAATGAAATTAAAAAAGACCAAAAATCATCAAAAAAAATGGTGCGTCTATTACAAGGAGATGTTGGTAGTGGTAAAACTTTAGTGGCGTTACTTGCTTCATTGAATGTAGTAGAATCTGGATACCAAGCTGCATTGATGGTTCCAACAGATATTTTAAGTAAGCAGCATTTTAATTTAATCTCATCTTTATTAAAGCCATTTGATGTTGCAGTAGAATTATTAACTGGTGCAACGACTAAAGCCCAGAGAAAAAAAATTCTAAATAGATTAATTTTAGGTGAGATAGATATTTTAATTGGTACTCATGCTCTTTTTCAGAAAGATGTTGAATTTAAATCTCTAAAATTTGTCATTATAGATGAGCAACATAGGTTTGGTGTTCAACAACGATTTTCGTTGATGAATAAAAATAAAGATTGTGATGTATTAGCTATGAGTGCGACGCCGATTCCTAGGACTCTTTCTTTGATTATGTATGGAGATATGGAAGTTTCAACATTAAAAGATAAACCTCTTGGAAGAATACCTATTAAAACTGTGACAACGCTTAATTCGAAAATCAATTTAATTGTTGAAACTATCAAACAAAAGTTACTTAGTAATGAAAAAATATTTTGGGTTTGTCCACTTATTGAGCAAAAAGAAGAGGAGATTGATTCAGATAATATCTCTAAAAAAAATAATATGACTGCAGCAGTGGAAAGATTTAATTTTTTACAAGAAATCTTTGGTGACAAAGTAGGGTTAGTTCATGGAAAGTTAAAAGATTCAGAAAAAGAACAAATTATGAATGAGTTCGCTAATGGTAAAATTGATATATTAGTTGCTACAACAGTAGTAGAAGTGGGTATAGATGTGCCAGATGCTACCATGCTTATAATTGAGCAAGCAAATAGATTCGGTTTATCACAGCTTCATCAATTGCGTGGTAGAATTGGGCGAGGTAATAAAGCGTCAACATGTGTATTGATGTTTGATGAAGAGATTGGCTATGTAGCACGCAAAAGATTACGTACAATAAAAAACTCTGGAGATGGGTTTTATATTGCAGAACAGGACTTAAAACTTCGTGGAGGTGGTGAAATATTAGGTTCTAAACAAAGTGGTTTAGCTGAGTTTAAAACAGTAGATTTTGAAAAACATTATCATCTTTTTAATTTAGTGCCAGAATATGCAGATAAAATTATGAAAGAAGGTAATCTAAATAAATATATCCCATTAATGAAAATTTTTGGTTATCACATCAGTGCTGATTTAATTAATGCATAACTGCGGTTAATAATCAATTTACGATGTTTTGGGCAAAATCGTGAGCATTAAATTCATCTAAGTCTTCTATCTTTTCACCAATGCCTATTCCTAAAATAGGTATTTTAAATTGTTCAGCGATTGCAATAACGATTCCTGCTTTAGCAGAGCCATCAAGTTTTGTGATGATTAAGCCAGTTATATTTACTATTTCTTTGAATTCCTTTACTTGTTGAATCGCATTTTGTCCTGAAGTAGCATCTAAGACAAGGATTACATCTTGTTTATTCTCAGGGAGAATCTTATTGATGACATTATTTATTTTAGCAAGTTCATCCATAAGTGGTTTTTTATTAGAAAGCCTTCCAGCTGTATCAATAAAAACTAAGTCAGCATTGTCCTGAACAGCTTTTTCAACTGCACGATAGGCAACGCTGGCTGGGTCTGCTCCTTGCTCTCCATGTACTAATTCTGCTTTGGATCTAGTTGCCCATATTTTTAATTGTTCTTGTGCAGCTGCTCTGAAAGTATCACAAGCTGCAACTATCACTTTTTTATTTTGTTTTGTATATTTATAAGCGATTTTACCAATTGTAGTAGTTTTACCATTACCATTTACCCCACATACTAAAACTACGCTTGGTTTAGTTTTGATGAATTCTAGCTTGCCAATAGCTGGGGTAAGAATATCTTCTATAATTTTAGCAAGAGTTTTTTTAATTTCTTCAATGGTGATTTCCTTAGAAAAACGGGATTTAGAAAGTTCTTTTACTATTTTTTGAGCAGTTTCAATACCTAAATCAGCCATGATTAGTAGCTCTTCTAATTCAAGAAGAGTGTCTTGATCTAAATTTTGTTTGGTGAAGATCTCTGTGATCCCTGTGGTGATTTTATTAGATGTTTTGCTTAAAGCAGATTTTAATTTTCCAAACCAGCTCATTTAATAACTTCTCCAATTAAGTTTTCTTGATGATAGTCTATTATTTTAGCTTTTACTAATTGACCAGCTTTTAAATTATGAGAGAGAGTAACTTTTAGGAAATTTCTCATTCTGCCAATGTTATTTTTTTCAATTAATAATCCTACTTCATGACCTATAAAATTTTTTGAAAAGTCATTCAAGATTTCTTGACCAATTGCTCTCAAGAATTTTGCTCGATCTTTCCTAATTTTTTTATCAAGTTGAGGCATACGAGCAGCAATTGTACCATCTCTTTCAGAATAAGGAAATACATGCAGATATGGCATTTTTACTTCTTTAATCAACTCACAAGTATTGATGAATTGTTCTTCAGTTTCTGTTGGAAATCCAGTAATTATGTCTGCTCCAAATGTTACATCAGGTCTTGCTTTTTTTACAGAATGGCAAAGTTCTTGCACTTGCTCTCGTGTATGTCTTCGTTTCATTTTGCGTAAGATATCATTATCACCTGATTGTAAACTTAAATGAAGATGAGGCATAAATCTTTCTTCACCAATAATTAGTTCAAGTAGATCCTCATCTATTTCTGCGACATCTAATGAGGAAAGACGGAGTCTAGCAAGATCAGGATTGCTTTTTAATAGTTTTTTTATAGCTTGTCCTAAAGTTATCTTGGTGGGCAAGTCATTACCATAAGAAGTTATGTTTACTCCTGTTAAGACGACTTCTTTGTAGCCTTTGTCTACAAATATTTTAATTTGTTCGATAATTTTTTCTAAAGCTAGGCTTCGACTTGGACCTCTAGCATGTGTGATTATGCAAAATGTGCAGTAATGATCACAACCATTTTGAATTGGAACAAGAGCTCTTGTTTTATTCTCAAAGCCACATAAGAAAGGTGTATCTATTTTTGCTTCTTCTCCAGATTCTTGGATATAGCTTTTGGCAATTAATTTTTCTTTATTATTAATCACTCGTGATACTTCAGGCATTGCCTTGTATTTACGAGGATTTATTTGGACGGCACATCCAGTAACAATAATTTCAGTATCTGGATTTTCCCTTTTTTGTTTACGGATGGCTTGGACAGCTTGTTTCTCTGCTTCATTTGTGACGCAGCAAGAATTGAAAACAACAACATTATGTAGCTGTTGTTTTATTAAAATGTTTTTTATGACTTCACTTTCATAGCTATTCAGTCTACACCCAAATGTAATTACTTTTGATGTTTCCATAGTAGTTTATATGATTTGCATTGCAGTATATTATATACTTATTATGCCTGAAGGCTATGATTTTTGAGTGCGTAGTATATCTCAAGAGTTAAAAAATATGAAGATGAAATTTAAAACAGGGCAATCGCATCAAATTTTAATATATAAAGGAATGAAGAATAAACAATTTATGTATCCCTTGAAAAGCCTTATATATAAAATTGTTACTTTAAATTAGAATCTAAAAAATAAGGTTCTGCAAAACTTAAAATGGACATTATTAAATAAAAATCGCATAATGGACGTATTCCAAGTTGTTGCTTCGTATAATGCTGTATGCTACAAGTTTTCCTTGTATCTGCATGCAATCTTTATTGCTTAAATAAGTAAACAACCATCTGTCAAGGCTATTTTGATGCGATTGCTCTGAATTTAAAATCATGTACATTGACAAGGTAAGGATTTTTTTGGTAATCTATGGAGTGGTTAAGTTAGGTTAAAAATATGTATAAAAATTACTCAGGATTATTTACTTCAGAGTCAGTTTCTGAAGGACATCCAGATAAGATCGCAGATCAAATTTCTGATGCTATTTTAGATGATATTATAAGGCAAGATAAAAATGCTCGAGTTGCATGTGAAGTAATCGTGCAAAATACTGCTATAATTGTATTTGGGGAGATTACTACCTCTGCATATGCAGACATCACAGAAATTGTAAAATCTGTAATAAAAGATATAGGCTATATAGATCCTGAGATAGGGTTTCATTATAATTTTTGCACAGTAATAAATATGGTGTCAAAACAATCTCCTGACATTGCACAATGTATAACAAATGAGGAAGTTGCACTTCAAGGAGCTGGAGATCAAGGCATTATGTTTGGGTACGCAACAGATGAGACGGAGAGTTTAATGCCATCAGCTATATTTTATTCGAATATTTTATTAAAAGAACTAGCTAGACTTAGAAAGTCAAAAATTATTCCTTGGTTAAGACCAGACTCCAAAAGTCAAGTGACAGTTGAATATCAAAATGGGAAATTAAAGCGGATACATACAGTGCTTATTTCTACACAACATACACCAGATATTTCGCATAACAAAATTGTTGATGATATTAAGGCAGTTATTTTATCAACTCTACCTAAACATTTAATCGACGAAGAAACAAAATTTATTATCAACCCAAGTAAAAAATTCATATTAGGAGGGCCTGTGGCTGACTCGGGGATGACAGGTCGTAAACAAATTATAGATACATATGGAGGGTATACTAGGCATGGTGGAGGAGCTTTTTCAGGCAAGGATCCTTCTAAAGTAGATCGCTCAGCAGCATATATGGCTAGGTATATAGCAAAAAATTTAGTATTTCATGGTTTGGCAAAGAGATGTGAAGTACAAATAGCATATGCCATAGGTATGGCAGATCCAATCTCTGTAATGGTAGATTCATTTGGTACAGGAAAATATACAGATGAAGAATTATTGAAAATAATAAAAAATAATTTTGATCTTAGACCAGGTTTAATAATAGAGCATCTTGATTTATTAAAGCCAATATATTACAAAACTGCTCGCTATGGGCATTTTGGTTATGATGGCTACCCATGGGAAAGGATAAAAAAAGATTTGAACGCAACAAATATTGAGGTAGCTAACACTATCAATCAAACTTCTATTGCAGACTGAAGCCAACCATTTACTTACCTACATAGATATAACTGAAATTATCAAGTATGATTAGTATGTTATTTAGTAATTGCTCATATGAAAAAGTTATTTTTAGATTTAAATAAAATTAAAGGTATATCTTGGTTTGTTCTGAGCCTTATAATAGGTATTACTAATGATGCGATAGTGAAATTTTTATGCAAAACAATTCCTATTTACAATATTGTGTTTTTAAGATTCTTATTTGGAACACTTGCTTTAATACCGTTTATATTGCTTAAAGGAAAAAGTTTTAAAACATCCAGAATATTATTACATATAATTAGGGGAGGATTGTTGTTTCTAGCTACAGGTTCTTGGTGTATGGGGCTAACAACAGGAAAATTAGCTGTTGCTACAACAATCACTTTTACGATACCAATTTTCGTTTTAATACTTGCTATAAAATTCTTAAATGAAAAGCTTAATAAAATAAAAATTTGGGCAACTATTGTTGGGTTTATAGGGATAGTGGTTGTAGTTAATCCTACATCAGATAGCTTTAATATAACATCTACTATGTTGGTAATAGGCTCTTTCTTTTTTGCTTCGCTAGATATAATTAATAAAAAATTTAGCCAAGTCGAATCTATACCACCTATGTTATTTTATTCTAATTTATTTGCCACATTATCAAGCAGTATACTAATCACTGATAATTTAATGTCTTTGGTTAGCATAAAAACTTTTCTTCTACTTTTCTTGCTAGGAGCAGGATCAAATCTTATGTTATATTGTTTACTAAAATCTTTTTCTTATATGGAGGTTTCGAGTGTTTCACCATATAGATACTTGGAGTTGATATTTTCGGTTGTTATAGGTTATATATTTTTTGAAGAAAGATTTGGTGTAGTGAATTGGTTAGGAGCCATCTTGATAATTCTGTCTACATTCATAATGTTAAGTTTTGATACCATCACAACCTCCCCAATCACAAAAAATACCGATATGGAGAATCGTCAGTTTAACTAAGAATTAGTAGGAAATCAGGGTGCGATATTGAATAGAATAACAAATTTAAATTGCTATTATAATAGCAAAAAGTTATTGTGTTAAATGCACTCCAAAATAAAAATTAAATAAATATAAGACTGTAAAATCAATGTCAAAAGAAGTTACCGTAAATCCTAAAACAGAAATACAGGATAGCAGCTCTCTTAGTAGGACTTTGCCATATAATATTTTGGCCGAACAAATGCTATTAGGTAATATTCTTGTGGATAACGAAATGGTAACGAGAATAAGTGAATTTTTAGATGCAGATCATTTCTTTGATCCAATTCATAAAAAGATATATGCAACTATAAATATGTTTTTAGAAAAAGGAATTATTGCAAATCCTGTTACATTAAAAAATTCCTTTGACAAAGAAGAAGCATTAAAAGATAGAGGTGGATCTCAATATTTAGCAGATTTAGCTTCATTATCTACTACAATCATTAACATATATGATTATGGTCGAACGATTTATGATCTGGCTTTAAGAAGACAGTTAATACATATAGGTCAAGAAATTACTAATGATGCGTTTGATAAGGAGCAGGGGCTTTCAGCTAATCAGCAAATTGAAGTTGCTGAGCAGAAATTATATGATATTGCAGATGATTACTTAGCACATAATAAGGGATTTGTATCTTTAACTAAACCTCTTGATGAAGCAATAAAAAAAGCTCAGCATGCGTTTCAAAACAAAAATAAAGTTTCAGGCATTGCTACTGATTTTGTTGATTTAGATGATTTATTAGGGGGACTCCAAAATTCTGATTTGATCATTATTGCAGGACGACCTTCAATGGGTAAAACTGCAGTAAAATTAAATCTTGCGTTTAATTGTTACCATTCATTACTAACAAATTTCCAAAATAAAAAAGACAAACAGCAAAACGAAAAACCGAAATCTGTTGGGTTCTTTTCTTTAGAGATGTCATCTGAGCAAATAGCAAGCAGGCTAATTTCTATGTTGTCTGGAATAAGTACTTCCAAATTAAGAACTGGACATATTGATGAAGAAGAATTTGGCCATGTAGTTAGAGCATCGAAAGAACTACAGGAGCTTGAGTTTTTTATAGATGATACTCCTTCGCTATCTATTTCTGCATTACGTACAAGAGCTCGTAGGTTAAAGCGGAAACATAATTTAGGAATACTTTTTGTCGATTATTTACAACTTCTTAGATCTAGTAATCCAAATAATAAAGATCAGAATAGAGTTCAAGAAATATCAGAAATTACACAAGGATTGAAAGCAATTGCTAAAGAACTGAATATTCCTGTAGTGGCAGGGTCGCAGCTTTCTCGAGCAGTTGAACAAAGAGAAGATAAACGTCCTTTACTGGCTGACCTTCGAGAATCTGGTAGCATAGAACAGGATTCTGATATTGTTGTGTTTATTTATAGGGAAGAATATTACCTAATGCGTAGTAGACCACCAGAAGGAACAGATAAGCATAATAAATGGCAACAAGATATGGATAATGTAAAAAATATCACTGAGTTGATAGTTGCAAAACACAGAAATGGTCCTGTAGGAAATGTAAAACTTTATTTTGATAACAATCTAACAAGATTTACAAACTTCCAGAATAGGTTTTAAACTTCAGTAAAAGTCAAATATCTGCAGGACATATTTGGGAATCAAGTAATCCTGTAAGATATACATCGTTAACACATATTTCATTGTTAGATAAATCCTCTACATTATTAGAGTTATTAAGCCAAGAATGGAAAGATTTAATGTAATCTGTTATAGATGTATAAGCTGTGTTAGCCTCATTTAATACATAATTACAATAATCTTCAAATAATTTAGATAGCTCTGTAATATCTGTCTTAATATGCAAAATGCTTTCTTTGTCTTCTCCGAATACTGCTCTTCCAGCTATTTGGATGTGTTCTACTATGAAATTAGTAATAGGCTCAATGGTTTCAGCAGTCAATTTAGTAACAATAAAACTAGACTGCATGCTAGAGATTGCACTGAATATATTTAAAGTGAATTTTCCAATAGCTAACGAATTAGCAAAGGATGCTGATGCAACTAACACAGGAGCATAATAGCAACCTACATATATAGTTACACCTGTTGCAATAGTGTTTTCTAAGGTTACATAATCCAGATAAGTGAATTCATTTGATTCAGAGTTATCATTAATATCGGTAGTATAAAGTTTATATGATTGAGCTAGATTAATACTTGTTGTAATGCCTGCAGATTTCAACATTCCTGTCATGCCACCACTAGATCCGCCTGTTATTGCAAAAGCCCCTTGTAGTAGCAGACTGATTGGTATACTTGCTAATATGTTACTGCTATATTTATAAAGAAAATCTATTATTCCTCTTTGTTCTTGAGGTGTATATTCTGGGAGAGGTGTTTCTTTAATAAACTCTGCAAAACCATACATTGCAGCTCCAATACAAGCTTCTAATCTTGCGTGAGAGTGTCCACGACCATATGCTTCTGAATATCCAGCCCCAAAAAAAGCAACTGTAGTTAATAATGTTGTTGCAGTGCCTTCTCCAAAATCTATTCCTGGAATTTTTTTTAAAAGGCCTTTGTATAGAATAAGTTGCTTTGCAAGCATGCCACCAATAATAAAGTTTTCTTGTTGTTGAGACTCTATTACTTGTATTCTGACTAATTTAATTTCATCAGGCATACCTGCTTTACTGTCTAATTCATCTTTGTATTCTAACCTTTCTAATAGTGCTTGTTCTCTTGTAGAGTCCACTTTTTCTAACTCTCTAATATTATCTTCTATTAGAAGTCGTCTCGAGCTAAACTTGCTAGATAATGATACTGGTAGTTCTAGAGCACTTGATTTAAATTCGTCCCTATCTCTTATCCCAGTCATTGCTAAGGAAGGTAGTGTAGCTGATTCTTTGCTTACAGGATAAGTTAACGCTACTGAAGATGACATAGTTGGGAGTGATAATTGCTTTACAACGCTACTCATTACCCCTCTCATAGCATATCCAAGTTCTGAGCTTGATATTGCTTGATGGAAATCAATTAGTAGCCCATTTTCATGCAAAGATCCTAATGTAGTTAAATCTGTGAGTAAAGCAAGATGATTGCCTGCAAAACCTTCTTCGTTTATGATTTGTGCAATTGCGGTTAATACGACCTTATTTTTATTTTGAGATGCTAGATATACTACATTACATCCTTTTCTATCTTGTGTTGCTAAAGGATTACTATGACTAAATTCTTTGAGAATAGCATATGCTCCTCGAAATTCTGCTATATCAGGAAGGATAAAACGACTACTTATTGCATGTAAAAAACTACCTCCTTCTCCTTCGGGTGGACTACTGCGTAGAAACGAAGCTTGTTCTGCAGTAGTTGTAAATATGACAGTATTAAAGTATTCAATGGTTGTTTTATATCCTTGTCGATAAGCTAACCAGATATGATCATTATCAAGTATTTCTGTAGAAGTGCGTTTAGCAACTTTTGTTGATAGAGCATCATTGCCATAATTTAAAACATGCTCTAAAGGTAATCTTGCTGGTATTCCTATCGGTATATTATAATCAAATCCTTCTTTGTCTATTATTGGTTCTACTAAATGTGTTAGTGTTCTATCTTTTAATATTGTTACAAAATGTGGTTGTACAATCCAAACAGGTGCTTTTTGGGTATAGGTACTTATTAATCCTTCATTAGTTTGCCCGTGTCTATAAGCATGGAAAGCAATATCCAAAGGAGTTTTTCCAGCATGATTTGCAACACTTACAGCTTCTAGTGTAAATGTTGGTATTAAATCTATTCTTGAAGCTTCTATTTGTAAATCTGGACTGACTGGCATAAAATGAGCAAGATTATTACCATTGATATCGGTTTTTTCAATAAGAAGAGAACAGTCTATTTGTCTTCCTGTATAACTCATTATTAAAGGTGCTATTTGTTGAGGTAGTTCTTCTCCAACTTCTAACCCCATTTGCTCTGCTACAGCTAGTTCTCTTGGGTTTTCTATTCTATAATATGCTTGTGTTTCTGATAGTGCTTGCCCCATTGCCGCAGTAACTAGCTCTGTTTTTCCAGTATGTATTGCTTCATTAAATAAAGAAGTGCCAGCTCTAGTGGTTCTTGATAAATCTGCATCAGCATCAACTAATTGTGTTGCAATACTGTAACCTGACTCGCTTCTTAAGTTAATTGCTTGTTCTATAGGTCTTTCTCCTGACCTGCTTTCTTTATTTACATCTGCACCATGAATTAATGCAGCATCTATTAAGTCTCTATTATGTGTAGTTATGCCTTTAGTAAGTGCTTGATCTGAATCTACTGTGGAAAACCAAGTAGGTGATAACCAATTCAGTAACTCAGCAATAGTTGCTGTAAAATCATATAATCCTACATTTTCACGCTCTATTGCAAATTTTGCAATCTGATTATTGCCGTAAACAATTCCTGCAGCTGAACCTAAATTATAAAAAACTTTATATCCATACTTATATATGACTCCAAATGTGGTAAATACTACACCTGCTGATATACCTAAAAATTGTGTAGGATTTGTGATTGCTGTCGATAGAGCTTTTCTAGCAAAATGTGAATTATAAATGAGTTGCATAACCTTAACTTATATTAAATTTTGTTTCAGTATAGTTATAAACTATTGCAACCACAAGTGTTAATTTAGTATAAATTTTGTGAATATTTATATACTATCAAATACGATTAGTATATTCGATTAAATAAAAAATATTGTATAGAAATGTGAAATTGCTATAAATAAAGTTTATAAATTTTAAAGGGCGGTTAGCTCAGTTGGTTAGAGCGTTACTTTGACATAGTAGAGGTCAGAAGTTCGATTCTTCTACCGCCCACCATTTTTATTGCACTGATTTTTCAGGTGTAATTATTGTAGATTGTCAAATTTTTGATTTAGGTTATACTGCTATTTAAATTTATTAACTAATCAAGGAAAACTGTGGAAATAGAATATACGTTATCGATAATAAAACCAGATGCAATGAAACGAAATCTTAGTGAAGAGATCAATAAAATGTTTACGGATAGTGGGTTCAAAATAGTTGCTCAGAAAGAGATGAATCTTACTAAGCAAATGGCTGAAGAGTTTTATAGTGAACATAAGGAGAGACCTTTTTATGCAGATTTAGTTACATATATGAGTTCAGGGCCAGTTATTGTGCAAGTATTAGCTGGTAAGAATGTTATAGTAAAAAATAGAGAGATAATGGGAGAAACAGATCCAAAAAATGCTGCAGAAGGTACTATTAGAAAAAAATATGGTTTATCAATTGATCATAATAGTATTCATGGATCAGATAGTGTAGACTCTGCAAAAAGAGAGATTAATTTCTTTTTTGACTATGATAAGCTAGCTAGTGAGGGTTAAGATAAAACCTTGAGCTGTGAGTTTTTCTTGATTTTTCTGCCGGATTAGCTCAGTGGTAGAGCACCCGCCTTGTAAGCGGTAGGTCATCTGTTCAAATCAGATATCCGGCACCAGGTTTGTTGTATACCGATCACAATTCCTAATTGCTTGAACACATATTTGTGATTATGTGTTCTAGGTTTTTTTCTTTTTTCTTTTTAATTTTAAAATTAAATAGGCATAAAAATTTATTCTAGGAGAGGATGTCATTAAACGTTGTTGCGTTTTTTAAAGCTAATCCTTTCTTAAGTAGATCATAGCTAAATGAAATTAAACGATATTCGCAATGAATTTTTTTAATTACCTATTAACCTTAGAACACATAACTATTTATCTATTTATTCCAATGGTTGCTGTTATTTTAAGTAGCATTATATTAAAAATATTTACTATTAATTCGACTACTAAAAGTGTCATACAGCATTTTAGTGCTGGAGTTGTGTTTGCTGCTTTATCAGTAGAGTTAATACCAGAATTATATAAAACTAGTTTTGAATTACATTTAATTATAGGGTTTGTTATAGGTGCAGCTCTAATGCTCTTTATCCGAAAAATATTTAATAATAAAGAGGGAGGTCGCAAATCTATAGCTACATTATTAACAGCAGTTGGTATAGACATATTTATTGATGGATTTCTCGTTGGAGTAACTTTTGCAATTAGCATTGCCAAAGGATTAATAATCAGTCTTGCATTATCATTAGAGTTATTATTTCTAGTATTATCAGTTGATGTATCTTTACAAAAAATTGGAAAAAAATTTTCATCCATTATATGTATAAATTTAGGATTTGCTTTATTGGTGATGTTAGGTTCAGCTATAGGGCTAACATTTATTAATGCATCTAAAGGCACAATGGTTGGGATTACATCATTTGCTGCAGCTGCATTGCTTTATCTGGTGACAGAGGAATTGCTAAAGGAAGCACATGAAGAAGAAGAGGCATCAGTCTCAACTGCTCTATTTTTTCTTGGTTTTTTAATTGTTTTATTACTAAAATAGTTAGTATTGATTTCATTTTGTACAACGAGCATACTAATCATGGAATAGTTTAGCTATTTTAAGAAAATAAATCGGTTATGTTCATATTGTCAAGTTTATCTTGATCTATATTTTTAAAGCGTTTAAAAGCTTTGCTTGCTTGTAAGAATTGTTTAAATAACTTGTTTACTTCTTGCGCAGATGAGCCAGAACCTGCTGCGATTCTTTTTTTCCTTGAGGCATTTAATATCCTAGGGTTTTCTCTTTCTTCACAAGTCATAGATGAAATAATTGCAAGTTGTTTATCTATCATTTTCTCATCTATATTAGCATTTTGTGTTGAACTCATAAGTTTGCTAATTCCTGGTATTAATTTTATAAGGCTACCAATGCCTCCCATTTTTTTTAGGCTTTTTAACTGTTCTGCTAGCCCATTTAAGTCAAAATTACCATCTTGAAAACTTTGTAGAGTTGATTGAGATTTTTCTAAATCTACTGCTTCAGTAGCTTTTTCAACAAGAGAAACTACATCTCCCATGTCTAATATTCTAGAGGCCATTCTATCTGCATGGAATTCTTCAAGGTTAGTTATATGTTCTCCTGTGCCTAAGAATTTTATAGGACATTTAGTTAAAAAATTTATGCTTAATGCAACACCACCTCTTGTATCACTATCCATTTTTGTAATTATGAGTCCCGTTAGAGGAATAGTGTCTTGAAAGTTTTTAGCGATATTAATAGCATCTTGACCAGTGAGTGCATCAACTACTAAAAGAGTTTCAATAGGGTTAGTGAATTTTTGAACTTTTTTTAATTCTGACATTAGCTCTTCATCTATATGAAGCCTTCCTGCAGTATCCAATAATAATATGTCATATTGTGCAGCTGCTTTTAGAATTTGTTTTGAAAGCTCTGGTACTTTAGGGGATTTATCAGGGATCTTAAAAAAATCTATATCTAGTTGTGAAGCGAGCACCTCCAACTGTTTTTGTGCTGCAGGTCTATGTATATCAATTGATGCAAGTAAGATTTTTTTTCCTTGTTTTTTAAGTTTTCCTGCAAGCTTAGCTGTGGTAGTTGTTTTACCAGATCCTTGTAACCCAACCATTAAGATAACAGCAGGAGCAGATGTTTTTAAATTAAGTTCTGGTGAGTCGCTTGATAAAATTTCAACTAGACAGTCATTTACTATTTTAATCACCATTTGACCAGGTGAAATGCTTTTAGTAACTTTTTCACCAGTTGCTTTTTCTTTGACAAGTTTGGTAAATTCTTTGACAACAGGCAATGCGACGTCTGCTTCTAGTAAAGCTATTCTTATTTCACGCAATGCTTTATCTATATCAGATTCTGTTAAATGTCCTACTCCTGTGATATTTTCAAAAATCTTATTTAAATTTGATGTGAGGCGTTCAAACATATGTTTTATATTTATCTTTGGTTTTTGTTTTAATTCTTCCGTATTTGTCTTCTAATCTAATAATATCTTCTTCAATTAATTCTTCACCAATTTGAACTTCTATAAATTCTAAAATATCTGAAGTGTTGTTAGAAATTTTATGTATTTCTTTAACAGGAATATATATTGATTCGTTTGCAGTAAGCTGTAAAGACTCCTTTCCTTTTGTAACTGTAGCTATGCCTTTAGTAATTACCCAATGTTCAGATCTCTTCATATGATATTGTAATGAGATTTGTTGGTGGGGAGTTATAAAAATACGTTTAACTTTACATGTTGTACTATCAAGTATCACTTCATAATATCCCCAAGGTCTGTAGCATCTATTTGAATCTTGTACGATAGTTGCATCTTTTTTCTTTAGATTTGTGTAAATAGTTTTTAAATCCTCAGAATTTTCTTTGTTTGTAATTAGAATTGCATCTTGTGTATTTATAACGCAAATATTTTCTAATTTATTGACTACTAAATGTGAATTACATTTGGAATGTATTAAGACATTGGCACATTTATTAGCAGAAATTTTATTCCCTATGATAACATTTCCTTTTTTATCAGAGTGCTTTTTCATATGTTGGTAAAAACCATTCCAACTACCAAGATCAAGCCATTTAATATTAATTGGATATACAAATGCGTTCTTAGTTTTTTCAAACACTGCTACATCTATAGAAATATTTTCAAATTTAGAGAAATTCTCATTGTCTAATTCTATAAAATCAAAAACTTTTTTGCTTGCCTCTATTGTTTGTTGAGCAGTTTCAAGCATAGAATTATTTATTTTTTCTAATTCTTTGAGATATAAATGGTTATCCATTAAAAACATCCCAGAGTTCCAAAGATAATTATTGGCTTTTAAAAATTTTTCAGCTCGTGACTTATTAGGTTTTTCTATGAATTGTTTGACTGAGAAAACATCGTTTTCTAGTTCATCTCCTGTTTTAATGTAGCCATAGCTTGTGGCTGGCCTATCTGGCGTGATGCCGAAGGTTATTAATCCTTTAGTTGAGTAGTTTTTGAGTTTCTTTATGTGAGAAACAAACTTATTTGTGTCACCAATTACGTGATCTGAGGGTAACACTAACATAGGTTGGCTATTTTTAAATTGCTGTTTTATATATAAAGCAGCTATAGAGATAGCTGGAGCTGTATTCTTAGAGCATGGTTCTAGCAATATTGCATATGGCTTAATATTTATTTCTTCAAGCTCGCTAGCAACTCTGAATTTGTAACTTTCTTTACATATTATGATTGGGTTCATGAATATTTTTTTATCACTAACTCGCAAAATAGTTTTCTGAAATAAACTTCTGTTATCGTCTATTTTTAAAAATTGCTTTGGATTATTTTCGCGTGATAGTGGCCAAAGACGACTCCCAACTCCACCACATAGTATTACTGGTATAATCATGAAATGTTTTTCTTTAATGTTTCTTCTAGGATAAACTTTTTTATAAAATCTGCTAATTGTTTTTGTAATCCATTATTCGGATTTTAACAATATTAGAATTAAGGATTTTGTCAAATTTAAAGGTAATGTTGGTTTACGGATATGGATTATTTTCTAGCCATTTTACAAGATTTGGGCATAATACATTTCCACAGTTTGGTACTAGTAACATATGATAATTTAAAATTTCAAAGCCAAGTTTCATAGCTAACTTAAAGCTAGGTTTATTATCAACATTACAGCTCCATTGTGGTGTAATGTTTTTGTCTCTACATTTTTTTATTAGATGCGATACAATTTTTGATCCGTATCCTTTACGTTGGTAATTTGGGTGTGTGTAGACATGTATTTCTCCGTATCCTAATCCAAGAGCTGCATAACTTTCACTAACCAAGGTTCCGTTCTTTAGAAAAAGAGCATAACCCATGCCATGGGCTAGAAAAAGTTCTTCATTGCCATATATTTTTATTAATTCTTTATATTTAATGCATTTTCTGAGAATATCGGAAGAATCTATTTTTAGAATTTTAAAATTACTGTTCGTAATAATACTACTACTTGTAGTTTTTAAATTTAGTGTAGTACGAACGTGGAAATTCCATCCATGATGAAGGAATAAGGGGTGATATTTTTTATTACAATGAATCATTGGAAACTTAAAAGTTTTAATGAAATTAGTGATTTTTTCTATAGAGCTATTTGTTAATGTTCCAGCAATAAATATAAAAGGTTCATCACAATTCTCTGTGATGACAACGGCATTATTAGATAATTGGAAGATTTTTCCTGTAGCTTGGGTTTCTATTATTTTCCACAAAATGCCCTGGTTAGGAAATTGTTTTAGTTCTGTGATAATGTTTTGATCTGTAATATGCTTAATTTGTTTCATAATTTATGAGTTTGTATACGAATTGAAAGCATTGATATCTTTTATATATTATAAACTCTGTGTGCATATGTCATTATTTAAATAAAAGCACTTGACGTCTATAAAATTGTTCTCTATAAAATTAGTTCTCTTGGCTGTTTTGAAAAGTAAATAGAATAACAGTATCTTTCATTTTTCGATAAAGTTATTAACGGTATATTTAGCAAATTCCCTTTTGTTAAAATGCTAAAAATCTATAAAGATTTAAGATTTTATCAATATGAAAAATGAGATGAGCATAGAAAGGTAGTAGTGTAGGTAATATATACTACTCGTCAAACAAGTAGTTTTTAAAATGAGAGTTTGATCCTGGCTCAGAAAGAACGCTGGCGGCATGCCTAACACATGCAAGTCGAACGAATAGTAGCAATACTATGAGTGGCAAACGGGTGAGTAATACGTAGGAATCTGCCCTATAGTATGGAACAACAGTTGGAAACGACTGCTAATACCATATACGCTCCTTCGGGAGGAAAGATTTATCGCTATAGGATGAGCCTGCGCTAAATTAGATTGTTGGTGGGGTAATGGCCTACCAAGTCGATGATTTATAGCTGGTCTGAGAGGACGATCAGCCACACTGGGACTGAGACACGGCCCAGACTCCTACGGGAGGCAGCAGTGAGGAATATTGGACAATGGGCGCAAGCCTGATCCAGCAATGCCGCGTGAACGATGAAGGCCTTAGGGCTGTAAAGTTCTTTCGGTGGGGAAGAAAATGACGGTACCCACAGAAGAAGTTCCGGCTAACTCCGTGCCAGCAGCCGCGGTAATACGGGGGGAGCTAGCGTTTTTCGGATTTACTGGGCGTAAAGGGCGTGTAGGCGGTTAATAAAGTTGAAAGTGAAATCCTTGGGCTTAACCTGAGAACTGCTTTCAAAACTCATTAACTAGAGAACGATAGAGGATAACAGAATTCCTAGTGTAGAGGTGAAATTCTTAGATATTAGGAGGAATACCGGTGGCGAAGGCGGTTATCTGGGTCGTTTCTGACGCTGAGGCGCGAAAGCGTGGGGAGCAAACAGGATTAGATACCCTGGTAGTCCACGCTGTAAACGATGAGTGTTAAGTGTCGGGGTCGCAAGACTTCGGTGCTGTAGCTAACGCGTTAAACACTCCGCCTGGGGAGTAAGGTCGCAAGATTAAAACTCAAAGGAATTGACGGGGACCTGCACAAGTGGTGGAACATGCGGTTTAATCCGATGCTACGCGCAAAACCTTACCAACTCTTGACATGGTGGTCGCGAGATTCAGAAATGGATTTTTTCAGTTCGGCTGGACCACACACAGGTGTTGCATGGCCGTCGTCAGCTCGTGTTGTGAGATGTTAGGTTAAGTCCTGCAACGAGCGCAACCCCTATTCTTATTTGCCAGCGGGTTATGCCGGGAACTATAAGGAAACTGCCAGCGATAAGCTGGAGGAAGGTGGGGATGAAGTCAGGTCTGCATGGCCCTTATGGGTTGGGCTACACGCGTGTTACAATGATAGTTACAAAGGGCAACCAAAGAGCGATCTGGAGTTAATCCCAAAAAAACTATCTTAGTGCGGATTGCACTCTGCAACTCGGGTGCATGAAGTTGGAATCACTAGTAATCGCAGATCAGCAGCGCTGCGGTGAATACGTTCACAGGTCTTGTACACACTGCCCGTCAAGCCATGGAAGTTGACTTTGCCTGAAATTGGTGAGCTAACCCTCGGGAGGCAGCCACTTATGGTAGAGTTGATAACTGGGGTTAAGTCGTAACAAGGTAGCTGTAGGAGAACCTGCGGCTGGATTACCTCCTAAAGACTTTCAAAAGTTAATAATACGCTACTGCCTTTCTATGCCCATTTCTGTTATTCTATTTTTCAAATGTAATTTGCCTATCAATTAAGCAGTAAAGTTTTGATAGGAAGATAAAAAATGAATAACCAAAATTTATTTTCATTTATTTTTAATATGATAATGGGAACTCCTAGCTGGGTGTGGTTCATATTTGGTTATCTACTGTTTGTTGGCATTAAAGCGACTACGTCGAGAATAGTTTACCTACCTAAACTTCTTATAATTCCTATTGTTTTAACTGGTACTAAATATAAAGCATTTATGAATGCAACGATTGCTATTTGGAGCAATTATTTAGTGTGTTTTTTAATTGGCATTTTGGTTGGTTTTAAATTTGCTGAAAGCCAAAAAATTAAAGTTGTTAAAAGTCATCTTAAAATTGAATTGTCAGGAAGTTATTCTACTTTGATAATTTTGATATCTTTTTTCACTGTTAAATATGTTTTTGGATATTTATACGCAACCCATCAGGGGTTGTATAAAGAATTAATAGTTTTTGAAATTGGTATTAGTGGTATATTCTCAGGGTATTTTTTAGGTAAGGCAATTAAATATTTGAGTTATTATCTTAGAAACTAAAATACGTATTTTTTTACTAGATTGAGTTTTGCTTGATTTTTATCAAAACTCTATTAAAGGCACAGTTCATTTATAGATTCCAACTTTCAAACTCCAATGTAATGGATCGGTGCAAAATAATTATATTGAAATTCAGATGAGTAGTGGTCATGCAACTATAGTATGAAAATAATTCTTTTGGTACTATAATAGTTACTGTTGCTCCAGTTTATATTCCTAAGCACTTAAAAAATCTATTGAGAAGTACTAGATAGAATAATTCTCAAGTTATTGAAGAAAATTTATTAGCAGTTAGGTTTATGACTGTGGTAGAATAAATCAATTGCTAGGGAGGTTATGAATAAAATTAAGGTAAGTATATGAGTAAGAATTATGTGCCATCAGAAAAAGAAGAATATATGAATTTCAATCAACTTGAATATTTTAAAGATCAGCTTTTGAAATGGAAGGATGAGCTGATGAAAGAAGATCAAGATATTGTAGATCATATAAAAGAAGAAAAACTAGATGAGCCAGATGTTGCAGATAATGCTTCTATAGAAATAGATATTGTTGTGGAATCTCAAGTTCAGGATAGTCATGGTAAGCTTATAGAAAAGATTGATAATTCTTTAGCACAAATAGAAAATAACACTTATGGCTATTGTGTAAAATGTGGTAATCCAGTTGGTTTAAAACGTCTTAAAGCAAGACCTGTAGCTAATTTATGTATTGAAGGACAAGAATGCCATGAGAGGGAAAAGGATATTGCTGCTATGGCTACTAAAAGCAGGAAATGATACACTAATCATATCTGAAAATTTGATTGTATGCCTCCCTGAACAATAACAGTTTTTTAGTCAATTACTCTTCTGCAGTGGTTTAAAACTCCAATTATGGATTACAAAAACATTTAGTTTATAATTATTTGTATATGTTGTATAATCCATATTGTTCTAAGTAAAAATTTTTATAGGAAACATGACATCAAAAGATCATAGCGGAGAAGCATTACAAGAAATACCAGAAGATAAGACAACCCCTGTCACTATAGAAGAGGAAATGAAAAGCTCCTATTTAGATTATGCAATGAGCATAATTGTTAGTCGAGCATTACCAGATGTACGTGATGGCTTGAAGCCGGTACACAGGAGAATACTTTTTGCGATGTGGGAGTCGCTTTGCTATTACAATAAGCCATTTAAGAAGTCAGCTAGAATCGTTGGTGAAGTGATGGGTAAATACCACCCTCATGGAGATGGACCGATTTATGATTCTTTGGTTCGTATGGCTCAAGAGTTTTCTTTAAGGCTTCCGTTAATTGATGGTCAAGGAAATTTTGGTTCGATAGATGGTGATGCTCCAGCTGCGATGAGATATACAGAATCTCGTCTTGCTAAAGTATCACATAGTTTGCTTGATGATATTGATAAAGATACTATAGACTTTAGACCCAATTACGATAATTCTCAAAAAGAGCCAACTGTATTACCAGCAAAAGTTCCTAATGTATTAGTAAATGGTGCAGGGGGTATTGCTGTTGGTATGGCAACTAATATTCCTCCTCATAATTTAGGAGAAGTAATCGATGCTTGTTGTCTGTATATTAAGGATCATGATATTACGGTAGATGATCTTATCGAGGTTATAAAAGGGCCAGATTTCCCAACAGCAGGATTAATTCTTGGTCATGCTGGGGTAGTTTCTGCAATTAAGACTGGTAGAGGGTCAATAATAATGAGAGGTAAGGCAGATATAGAAAATCTGTCGGATAAAAAACATGCTATTATCATAAAAGAACTTCCTTATGCAGTAAATAAGGCACATTTAGTTGAAAAAATTGCAGATCTTGTACGTAATAAAAAAATTGAGGGAATAAGTGATCTGCGTGATGAATCAGATCGTAATGGGATTAGGGTTGTTATTGAATTGCGTAGAGATGCGATTCCAGATTTAGTTTTGAACCAGCTTTATTCTTATACTGCACTTCAAACATCTTTTGGAGTTAATATGTTGGCGTTAAAAAACGGTACTCCACAAATAATGAATGTGCTTGATGTAATAAAATCATTTGTTGATTTTAGGGAAGAGGTGGTTTTACGTCGTACGAAATTTTTATTAACCAAAGCACAAAATAAAGCACATGTATTAATTGGTTTGATAGTTGCTGTAAATAATATAGATGTTGTTATTGATACTATTAAGAAATCTTCTGACGTTGAAGAAGCAAAAACTAATTTGATGGCTTTAGAGTTAAATTGTACTCCTGAAATTGTGAGTCTTATAAAGTTAGTTGGTACAGATGAAAAGTTAAATGCAAATAACCAATTTAAATTTAGTGATATTCAAGCTAAAGCAATTTTGGAATTAAGATTACAAAGATTGACTGCAATGGAACAATCTAAAATTTCTGATAATCTTAAAGAACTAGCTGAACAAATTAAAAATTATAGTCATATTTTAAATTCCAGAGAGAGGTTGTTGCAGGTTATTGAACAGGAACTACTTGAGATTAAGGAAGAATTTGCAACCCCACGAAAAACTGAAATTATAGCTAATGAATTTGAGCAAAATATTGAAGACTTAATTAAGAAGGAAGATGTTGTAATAACAGTAACTCATAAGGGGTATATTAAAAGAGTGCCTCTTTCTACTTATAAATCTCAGAAAAGAGGTGGTAAAGGACGCAATGCTATGTCTATGCAGGATGATGATTTCACTACGAAACTGTTTGTTGCAAATACACATACACCTGTCCTATTTTTCTCAGATCATGGCAAAGTCTATAAATTAAAAGCATATAAATTACCAGTAGGTAGTGCTACTTCGAAAGGACGAGCTCTTGTGAATGTGTTGCCTCTTCAAGTAGATGAAAAAATAACAACTATCATGCCATTGCCAGAAGATGAATCAAAATGGCAAGGAATGCATTTAATGTTTGCTACTATTTCGGGTAATGTTAGACGAAATGACTTGTCCGATTTTCAGTCTATTCAGTCAAATGGAAAGATAGCTATAAAATTAGAAGAAAATGATTCATTAGTTGGAGTTAGTTTATGTTCTGAAGATGATCATATATTACTAGCAGCAAAGAGTGGCAAATGCATAAGATTTCCAGTAAGTGCTGTAAGGGTATTTAAAAGTCGTACATCAGATGGAGTAAGAGGAATCAAGTTAGCTAGTCAAGATGAGGTTGTCTCTATGTCTGTACTACATGGCGTGGTATCAGATGCCATTGAACGTGATGAATATTTGAAAATTCCATTAAAGGTTAGAAAAAAATTAAGTCTGTGTGAGCAAGAAGATGAAGTGCCAAGTATATTGAAAAAAACATCTGTTAATCTTTCATCAGCTAAAATTCTATCATTTGCTCAAGCAGAGCAGTTTATTTTAACAATTACAAAAAATGGCTATGGAAAGAGAACTTCTGCTTACGAATATAGAGTTACAAATCGAGGGGGGCAAGGTATCATTAATATAGTGACTTCAGCTAGAAATGGTAAAGTTGTATCTAGTTTTCCTGTGAGTGAAACTGATCAAATCATGTTAATAACAAATCAGGGTCAGTTAATTAGATGCGGAGTAGATGGTATTCGGGTTACTGGACGAAATACTCAAGGAGTAACTTGTAGGTCTTGTAAGAAAGGTGAAGCTATTGTTTCAGTTGCACTGATTTCTGATGAAGATGAAGACGAAGATAAAGAGCAGGAATGAAGAATAAAGAGTTTATAGATTATCCAATTAGAAAGGCAATCTATCCTGGTACTTTTGATCCAATTACTTTAGGTCATTTAGATATAATATCTAGGTCTACAGGAATAGTTGATGAATTAGTAATTGCTGTTGCACAAGATGTTTTAAAAACTCCTCTTTTTTCTCTTAAAGAGAGAGTAGATATGGTAAAAAATGATATACTTACTAAGTCTTTAGCGGCAGATAAAATAAAGATTATAGGATTTAAGGGGTTACTTATCGATTTTGCTAAAGCACAAAAAGCGTCTTTAATTATAAGAGGTCTTAGAGCAGTTTCTGATTTTGAATATGAATTTAAAATGTTTTCTGCAAATCAGAGATTAGTAAGTGATATTGAAACAGTATTTTTACCAGCAAAAGATTCAACACATTTCATATCAGCAACTGTAGTAAAGGAAATTGCTCGTCTTAAAGGTGATGTATCTAGCTTTGTCTCTTCTTACGTTAAGCAAAAATTAGCTAAAAAATTTAGCAAATAGAGCGTTTAAAAATCAACTGGTAAAGTTATGAGAAAACAAAAATTTTTCATCATAAAATTAGGTTTAGCATTGTTAGTAATTGCTATTCTGGGTTACGCAATATTAAGAATGGGAGCTCTTTATATAGATAATATGAGAATTAATAAGGGAGTATATTTTTTTGAGAGAGGGAATGTTTCGAAAGCAAAAGACCTGTGGCTAAAGATGGCAAAGAAAGGAAATCTTAAAGCTGAGTATAATTTAGGAATATTATACAATAGTAAGAAGGATTTTGAGAAGGCAATAAAATGGTTTAAAAAAGCAGCACAGAAAGGAAGTCCAGATGCACAGTTTGCTTTAGGGTCATTATATAGAAATAAAGGCAATTTTAAGGAAGCAATAAGATGGTTCAGAAAAGCAGCACAGAAAGAAGTGGAGAATTCTCAAGTTTTTTTAGGTGGACTTTTATTGCAGGAGAAGACAAATGAATTGGAAAAATGTTTTGAGAAACCATCACTAGAAAGGAAAAATTCGTTATGTGGCTTAAGAATTCTTTATGGTTTACAAGGAGAACTTGAGGAGGCTGAGAAATGGTTGGTGAAAGCTACAAAGAAATATCCGAAAAATGCTTCATTCTTTTTAGGTATGTTATATGCAATGGAAAAGAAGCCTAAAACAGCAATAACTTGGTTAACAAATTCTGCAAATTATGGAGATGAAAAAGCTCAGAGTATGTTAAAAAAATTAGATATTAAGCCTAGATGTCCTAAAGATCCATCTGGAAAGAAGAAAGTTAGATATTTATTTGAGATGTTTGGGCATCGTATAACTACTATATGGGAAAATAGTGGGGATGCATTTTGTATATCAAGTACTGAAAGTCAAAAAAATTATCTTATGGTAAATTATATTCCAGCTAGTGAAACATTAAAAAACACAACAGAAGATTTGACTTCATTAAGCTTCAAAGACGTTTTGTACTCGAATTCAGATCTTTTAGATACTATTGATAGTGGCGTGCAATATTCTTGTAAAACAAAATTTATTAAAGTTTTGAGAGATACTAATGATGTGATGGAAGTTGTTGCAGTATGTGGTTCTTATGAAAGGGAACAATCAGAACTAAGTAGTAAAATTGAACATTATATTATGAGAAGATATCACGGGAATACATATGTTTTTGTATATAAGACATACGGTAAACCTTTTGATGCTTTCACATATAATTTTGATGATGAAAATATTAAAAAATGGAGTAAATTTCTAAACAATATTAAGTTAAGTCTGATAAAGGAGACAACAACAAATAAAGTAAATTAAAAAATGAATTATGACCAAATTTTTTAGTAGTTTTTTTAATTATATTAATGTGTTTACATTGCCTCCAAGAATAAACCGTATGAGATATCTTTCTTTGACACTTTTATATGAGTCATTAGTTTGGCTTGTTATGTGGTTTATTTATTTATTTTTTAGCGAAGAATCAACAGAAATTTTCTTGTGGATACTTGCACCAGTTTTGATTTATGTAGTGCAGATATCTTTTATGGTAAAAAGATTGCATGATGTGAATATGAGTGGATGGTTCTGCTTAGTATTTTTAGTGGTGTCTTTTTTCCTAAAGTCTTTTGGTAAAACATTTATTATTTTATTCTCGGTGATGAAAGGGAATCAGGAGAAAAATAAATTTGGAGAAGTGCCTGAAGCAGGTATGCTTGGATATGGATTTATAGTTTTAGCTTTGTTGGTATTCATGTACACAATGTTTATTGTTATTAGTGATAGTAAATTTTTTGACTTTTTAAGTTCTTCATTATTACCTTTCTATTAATTTCTTTTGAAATTACTTATGATAATTCTTTTTAATTCTCTTTAGGGATCTGTGTATGTAATCTCTTGGTAAGGAGAGTATCAAAATTAATTGAACTGTTTATGTAATTATAATTTGTCATTATAATCTTCAAACAGTGATTTTATTTTGTTTTCAAATATAGCATTATCACCCATAGTATATTGTTCAAAACTGTTCATTGTTATAGTAATTTCCTTACATAAATCACTGGTAGTGATTCTGTGAGTGTCGTAGAGTCCAAATAAACTCATTTCTTTAGAACAAGTAATACTAGTGGGCAACATAGAATAAGAGTGATTTTTATAGCATTCAATTGCTTTATCTTGTAGGTAATTCAATAGTATTTTTTGTGCACACATGCTATCATTAGTAACCGTAGATTGATTATTAAAGTAATTCCAGATATTATGTGACGCATTATCTGTAGCATATATATTTACATTAGTATTATGTAGTATTTGTTCGATATAATTAGCAGGTGCTTCTAATTCTATAGCTTTTAATAATATATTTCTTCCTTCAGCGTCAATATATGATCCGCATTGAATAATATAGTCATCAAAATTCTTGTTTAATTCAGAATGATGATTACTTATAAAAAACTCTGTACATAAATTTTTCTGATGTGACATTTTCTTCTTTTTGTTGGTTAATAAATAATAACTTTTAACTGACTATAACTCTATAAACGTATCTTCACAAGTGCCAAAAACAGAAGCTTTAACATGTGAGTGATATGAATAAAATATTACGATTTTATTGAAGCTATCTTTATAGGATAGGTCTTCAAACTGATGACAATATAAAAAACTATTGTAGTTTAGGTCTTTTGGTAAAATTTCTAATTCATGTATAAATTCTTTTGTGTAACTTATACAATTACGCTCTGAAATATGATAAAAGCATTTTTCTTCATTTTTTTCTGTACAATCTTGAGTGTCTTCGAGCATTTTATCTGCAATTTTATCCGAGATACTATGAGGAGTATAGAATTTAACTCTAAGTGCGTTTTTTATTTCTGATATAATGTAATGATCTGTAAAAAATTCATTTTTAATATCACCATGCACTGAGCTGCTTGCTGCCATCCATGCAATATAGGGTGTTGCTACTACCATCATTGAGGTTGAATAAAAGTCCTCTTCATTCCCTGCTGAAGGATTTTTGGTATCGCCATAAGTAGGTTGATCTATGTTAGCAGAATTTGTCATTTCTGTTTTTGTATAGCTTGCATCATTATTTATATTAAAGATGCTTGATTCTATAGACCCATAATCTTTATTTGGTGTAGTGTTATCTTCGTTTTTGTTAGAAGTATCTGACTCTTCAGACTTATGTTCTGTATTTGTCTTAGTGTTATTTACGTTTATATTAGAGTCCTTTGAAGTAGAATCTTGTTTGTTGGTAGCTTTTTTCAATATGTTTACTTTACTCCAAGTCGATGCATCTTCTAAAATTACTCCTGATTCAGTTAGCATTTCAACTGATAATTTAAAAATAGGGGGTAAGATATTTTTATATGTCCATGCTACATCATCGAAAGTATGTTTTGATGATGATTGTGCAAAATGAGCAGCATATTGACTATTAGAAATAATAACTTTATTGGTTATCCATAATATTATATCTTTCAAATTTGCTCCCATATTATGTAAATCAGTTATTAATTTTTGAATATGGATGTAGTTATTATCAAATGTTTCTCGAATATTTGTGTAACTATTTTCAAATGTTTCTTGTATGTATTTTAATTGTTGACTTATTTTTTCGTTGTCTAAAAGATGTTGTATTTTCTTATCGTTTATTTTTACATTATCATCACTTGGATAAAATCCCCAAGTGATATCATCATATTGCATAAAATAGTTATTTATGTCTTTAACTTTTCTGTATCCCATAAATCCATGTCCAGGATTTATATTAACAAAGAAGTACTCACCATGATAGTTGTCAAATTTAGCAATATTGTTGTTTGCAAGGTATTGCATAACAGTGTCAACATCAACTCCATGTAGTGATAATATTTTACCAGTTGTTAAAGGAATAAAGGTGTAGCAAAAATTTTGTATAATAATTGTATTGTCTTCTATTAACTCGCCGTAGTTTTTAAGATTAGATAGATCTGAAGGGGTATTGATGCATGCATCTAATATTTTACTGTTAACATTAAATTCAATGTTAGGAGTAAAGCTTTCTAAACTATATAAGGGTTTTTTTGCAAGATTGCTTTGTGTAGAATAGTAAAAGTATCTTTGTAGAAGCTCAGAATTTCCATCTCTTGCTAGTGAGTATAGTAAAGGTACTTTGTTGCTACCTATTACACTTATATCAGCACCTTCAGTTGCGAATATATCTAAAATGATAGGGTTATTTATGCGTAATGTTAATTCTAGTAAACTTGTTTTAAATCCTTTCCGCTCAAATGAAGAGTTGATTATATTAGGAAAGCAGCGTGTTATTTGAGAAATTTCATTATAAAAATCATTATTATCTTGGGCAAATGTAATTAAGTAAGCTAATCTTTGGCTCGAATAGTTTATATTGTTGCAACTATATTTTACTACTTTCATCATAATATATTCAATATTAATTTATAACGTCCTTATATGTACAACATATATTAACAATCATTTCAAGTTTTTAAATATGAGATCTTTAAGAAGAGTTATTTTGATGTTGGATTTGATTAGTTTTTTACCAATGTATTGTTTTAAAGATTGGATAGTTGATTATTCATGTAAATATGGGTACAAGTTTAATTGGATAATTAATAAAATTAGTTTTATAATTCCTAAAACTCTTCTTTTTCAAAAGAAATGTGCGACAATATCTTGTCAGGTAATAAAATGTCTAATAAAGGTAAAAAAAAGATTCAATTATCTAACGAAAGCACTAAGTTAGATAAACTAAATAAGAAAATTCAACATTATAAGAAAAAACATGCACCTAAGACATATAAAAAAGAAAATTTTTTATATAGTTCTTTTGGTTTTGCCTTAGAAATAGTAGCAGCTGTTGCTGTTGGATTATTGGTTGGATTTTATTTAGATAAATTCTTTAATTTTAAGTTTGTCTTTAAGATATCCTGTTTAATGCTTGCATTTATTGCAAGTTTAGTAAATATATATAGAGCAACTAGTAAGAAATAAAATTATGTCAGAACAGTTTGAAATACATCCTATTGAGCAGTTTGATTTACATACGCTAATTAACTTAAAACTAGGAAATTATAATTTTGGTTTTACAAATTCTGCATTATTTATGGTGTTAGCTTTTATATGCATCTCTAGTTTATTTATATTTTGCACAAGAAATCCTAAGATTATTCCTAGCAAGCTTCAGGCAGTTGGAGAGTTGATATATGATTTTGTGTTAGATACTTTGCAAGAAACTACATTAGGGAAGGGGAAGAAGTATTTTCCATTTATTTTTAGTTTATTCTGTTTTGTGCTGACTTTAAATTGTTTAGGGGTTATTCCATATGGATTCACAGTTACAAGTCATATATCTGTCACATTGGCTCTTGCTTTAATAGTTTTTATTATAGTTAATGTAATTGCATTCTCATTGCATGGGATAAAGTTTTTTAGTTTCTTTTTGCCTGACGGTGTACCGTTAGTTCTTGCTCCTATGATGATACTAATAGAAGTATTTGTATATTTAATACGACCGATTACTCTTTCAATAAGGCTGGCAGCTAACATGATGGCTGGGCATATTGTATTGTATATTATTACATCTTTTATCATAATGGGTGGAATTAAATTTGGTATAATTCCAATTCCATTTATAATGGCACTTACAGGCTTTGAGTTATTTATAGGATTGCTACAGGCATATATTTTCACAATTCTTACCTGTGTGTATTTAAATGATGCAATTCACTTGCATTAAAAAGTTTATTGGATTATATATTACCTAAATATAAAGTAACTTAAATTAAGGGAAATTGATTATGGATGCACAAGCAATTAAATATATCGCAGTAGCGTTGATGTCTATAGGGATGGCAGGTGCAGCAATAGCTATTGCTGTTATTTTTTCTTCGTTAATAAGTGCAATTGCTAGAAATCCTTCTGCTGAAGGTAAAATGGCGAAACAAGCAATTATTGGTGCGGCATTAGCAGAAGCAATGGGTATTTTTGCTGTAGGTATTGCTGTGATCTTAATTTTTGTTGTATAAGATAGATTGATCTATGGCAGAGCTAATGCCACAATTTGATTTCACTACTTTTCCCAACCAAATTATTTGGTTAGTGGTGATCTTTGCTTTACAATATCTTATTATTGCTAAGGTTGTTATTCCACGATTCAAAGGGTTATTTAGTAGAAGGGAAAGCCACTTAGACCAACAATTAAAGCAAGCAGAAGAATCTTCAAAAAAAGCTGAAGAACTTCGATTAGATTATGAACAAAAATTAGAAGAAGTTAAGCATCAGCATGAAGATATGATGAGGAAGACATCAAAAAAAATTGAATTAGAAGCTGAAGCGAAAATTTCTGAGTTGGAAAAGGAGTTTGCTGTAGAAACAAAAAAATATGAAGAAGATTTCAAAAAAGCTAATCGTAATATAAATGCAGCACTTAACGAAGTATCACTTGATTTAGCAGTAGATATACTTGATAAGGTGACGCAAACTAAAGTAAATAAGAAAAAATTAGTAAAATACATAAATTAATATGCATTTTGATGTACATTTTTGGGAAAGTATTTGTTTTATACTGCTAGTATTGCTTAGTTATAGGCCTGTTAAGAAAGCAATCTCAAATTATCTTGATGATTATGCAAAATCAATAGAACAAAAAGTTAAAGAAGCAGAAAATTTGTGTGAAGAAGCAACACACACTCTTCAATACTATACAGAACAGCATAAGATGTTTACAAAGAAAATAAATGACATAACTAAGAAAACTGAAAAAGATATAAGAAGTTTAGAGCAACAGGCAACAAAAAAATTAGAAGATAAGATAAAAGCTAAACAACAAATTCAAAAAGATAGGCTTGAATTATATAATAAACAAGAAATATATAGAGTAAAAAAAGCTATTATAAATAAAACTATGACTTTAGTTACTTGTTATTTAGAAGATGTTGGATCATCATCTGTAACTCGAGATCAAGTTGCTCAAGTGCTTAATGTAGCAAAAAATAAATCAATTACTTTCCATTAATAGATGGATTATCAACATTCCTTAGCAAAAACATCATTTATTACTTTTGAAGGATGTGAATGTAGTGGTAAGTCAACTCAAAGCAGATTACTTTATGAGTGGTTTGTTAAAAATAATAAAAAAGCTATTCTAACAAAAGAGCCAGGTGGTACTGATACTGCTGATGAACTACGGAGCATTTTACTCGATAAAAATAAAAAACTGGATTCTCGTAGTGAATTAATGCTTCATATGGCTTCAAGAATTGAACATGTTGTTGATGTGATTCTTCCTAGTTTAAAAAATGGTACGAGTATAATTTGTGATAGGTTTGTAGATTCTACAATTGCTTATCAAGGATATGGCCACGGTCTTTCTGTGGATCTTATAAAGCAGTTACATAAGACATTTCTTGATGATATCCAGCCATCTATAACTTTTATCTTTGACCTTGAGTTTGCTACTTTCCAGAAAAGAGTTGAAAGAAAGCATATGCGATTATCTAATGATGATCGGTATGAAACTCTTTCCACAGAATTTCATAAAAGGGTGATAAGAGGGTTTAAAGAGATAGCTGAACAAAACCCTAATAGATGCATTTTAATTGATACTAATGGTAAGTCTATAAGAACAATTCATGAAGAAATTATTAAAGCTTTGATTTGAATAGCTGCATCATTATTTTTTTTGACATTTAGTATAACAGTTGTACTGCTTATTTAAATTCTTGTGCAGAATAAATTTTTTACTCAGTTCTAATTCTTTCATATGTGTTTTTAGTTAAAGTTTTTTTTATATCCTAATTATGTCTAAAGATGCTGATCTTTAAATTTACAAGTCTTAAAATAAAGGTTATGTTCTGTCATGTATCTGAATATTAACTAATAAAGGTTATTTATGACTATATCAACTGCGAAGAAATCTAATTTGGCACAAGAAGCTCTTGCATATCATGAGAAGCATCCTCACGGAAAGATATCTGTTACTCCGACAAAAGAATTAGCTACTCAAAAAGACTTGTCATTAGCTTATAGCCCAGGTGTTGCAGTACCTTGTTTAGAGATACAAAAAAATCCAGAACTAGCTTATAAATATACTTCAAAGGGAAATTTGGTAGCAATGATTTCGAATGGTACAGCTGTGTTGGGATTAGGGAATATAGGTGCACTTGCATCAAAACCTGTTATGGAGGGAAAGTCTGTTTTATTCAAAAGATTTTCTGGAATTGATTCGGTTGATATAGAAATTAATACTCAAGATCCTAAAGAGTTTATAAATTGTGTTAAATTATTAGGTGCTGGATTTGGTGGAATAAATTTAGAAGATATAAAGGCACCTGAATGTTTTATTATAGAAAATGAGCTTAGTAAGGTTCTTGATATACCAGTTTTTCATGATGATCAGCATGGTACAGCTATAATAACACTTGCAGGATTGATGAATGCTTTAAAAATTGTTGATAAAAAATTGGATGAAATCCAAATTGTTTTTGTAGGGGCTGGTGCTGGTGCTATTGCATGTATGAGCTTGCTTGAAACAGCAGGGGTACCAAAAGAAAATATTACATTATGTGATACTAAGGGAGTCGTTTATAAGGGAAGAAAGGAAGGAATGAATCAATGGAAAGAACGATATGCTGTTGAAACACAAAAACGAACCATAGCAGATGCAGTTGTTGACTCAGATGTAATAGTTGGTCTTTCAGTTAAAGGCATAGTTTCTCAAGATATGATTAAAACTATGAATACGAAGCCTATAATTTTTGCATTAGCTAATCCAGATCCGGAAATTCTTCCTGAAGAAGTGAAAGCTGTGAGATCAGATGCAATAGTTGCAACGGGTAGATCTGATTACCCTAATCAAATAAATAATGTTATGGGTTTTCCTTATATATTTAGAGGGTTACTTGATACTAGATCTATTGCTGTGAATGATGAAATAAAAATAGCGGCTTCTCATAGTTTAGCTAAACTTGCAAGAGAAGAAGTGCCTGAAGAAGTATTAAAAACATATCCAGGACAAAAATTAGAGTTTGGATCAAATTATATAGTGCCTACGCCATTTGATCCTAGATTGCTTTATACTGTTTCATCAGAGATAGCACGTGCTGCAATAAGAACTGGGGTTGCTCGAAATAAAATAACTGATTTTGATGAGTATAAGAAGAGTTTGGAAAGTAGGTTATTTTAAATTATAGATGTTTTGCTTTTTCTAAGATGATATGTAAGTGCTAATTTTATACAATATGATAATTCCTCTATGGGGATTTTATCGTGTTCAGAAAAGATTATACTTCTATTTCCGCCATATTTAAACTTATCACCATATAAACTCTTAAAGCTACTTACTAAAGAATTATTACAATTAAAGCAAATACAATATTGGTTAGGGAATGATTTCTTCCAACCTAATCTGACGGGACTACCAGTTTTGGTTTTGGAGGTTAGATATGCAGGTTCACCCCATTTTAAGCATTCTTCTAATTCACCTATTTCAGGTAATGATTTTGCAGATTCAAATATTATTTTTCTCAGAAATAGTAATTTGGAACAAATGTTTTTAGGATAAGAATGAAATTCCCTAAGAACTCCTTCATGTTTGATTGGAGTTAAATTGTCTGCTAATAGCTTTTGTTTCATATATATCAATATTGATATTAGACTAAATAAAATTAGCTAGGTTATAAAAATATTCTATTTCATAAGCTTTGTAATGATAAGATTAAAATATGCATTATATATTTTAATCTTAGAAAATGCTTTGTTATGGGCAATAAGATATTTAAAATAGGAGTAATAATATTCCTAGTTTTTATTCTAATAGCATTTTTTTTTCTTGATGTAGATCAATATATTACATTAGAGTGGATTAAAATTCATCAGTATAAATTGCTGAATTATTATCAAAGCAATCCGTTTTTCGTTTTGGTAATTTTCAGCTTAATTTATATAGCAGTCACAGCATTTTCTCTACCAATTGCTGCTATTTTAACGCTATTAGGAGGCGTTTTATTTGGTTTTTCTATAGGGGTGGTGATTATATCATTTGCTAGCAGTATTGGAGCGACATGTGCATTTTTATTAGCACGTTTTTTATTTAAAGATTATGTCCAAAAAAAATATGGGAAATATCTTAAAGAGATAAATAAAGGATTTATGCAAGAAGGTGCATTTTATTTGTTTGCGTTGAGGTTAGTACCAATTTTTCCTTTTTTTATGGTTAATATATTGGTAAGTGTGACACCAATTAAAACTAGAGTATTTTATTTATTTAGTCAGCTTGGAATGCTGCCAGGCACTGTATTATATGTTTATGCTGGTACAGAACTAGGTAAAATATCCACAATATATGATATAACTTCTCCCAAATTATTGTTAGTATTTGCTTTACTAGGGCTTTTCCCAATCACTGTTAAGAAAGCTGTGGATCTATTGAGGGAATATTTTGTAGGTAGATATAATTATAACGTTGTTGTGTTAGGTGGTGGTTCTGCAGGACTTGTTTCTGCTTATATAGCAGCGGTGACAAAAGCTAAAGTTGCTTTGATCGAAAAAAATAAAATGGGAGGTGATTGTCTTAATACTGGTTGTGTGCCTAGTAAGTCTTTGATTTGTTCTGCAAAAATATTAGCTCATGCAAAAAGAGCAAAAGATTTTGGCTTTGAAAAAATTACAGTAAAATATAATTTTGCAGATATAAAAAAACGTATAGATAAAATTATTAGAACTATTAAACCTCATGATTCTGTAGAAAGATATAGCAAGCTTGGAGTAGATTGTATTAAGGGTAAGGCTAGAATCATTACTTCTCATAAAATAGAGATTGGGAATAAAACTATTACAACACGAGCAATTATCATTGCTACTGGTGCAGAGCCTTATGTCCCATCAATACTAGGATTAGATAAAAATGATTATTTGACAAGTGATAGTATTTGGAATTTAACAAAACTTCCTAAAAAACTCTTAGTACTTGGCGGTGGACCAATAGGGATAGAAATAGCACAAGCTTTTACACGATTAGGTTCGTCTGTAACATTAGTCGTAAGATCATCTCAGATTCTTAAGCGAGAAGATAAGGAAGTGAGTGATTTTATGGTCAAACATTTAAAAAAAGAAGGTGTTACAATAATAACTAATTGTAAAATTAAGTACTTCCAAAAGAATCAATTGATTTATGAGAAGAATGGTAAAACACTAACTATTACTTTTAATAAAGTACTTGTAGCATTAGGAAGAAAGCCTTCTGTTGTGGGATTTGGATTAGAAAAATTAGGAGTTACTATACGAGATCCTCAAGGTACAGTTTGGGCTAATCAATTTTTACAAACTAATATTCCTAACATTTATGTTTGTGGTGATGTAACAGGGCCATATCAATTCACACACACTGCTGCATATCAGGCTTGGCATGCTACTATTAATGCATTATTTTCACCTTTTAAGAAGTTTAAAATAGATTATAGGGTGGTGCCTTGGACCACTTTTACAGATCCAGAAATTGCACGGGTAGGGTTAAATAAGAAAACAGCTAAAGAACAAAATATTCCATATGAGGTTACTATTTATAAAATTAATGATTTAGATCGAGCTATTACTGATAGTGAAGCATATGGGTTTATTGAGGTATTAACTGTACCATGCAAAGATAAAATATTAGGGGTAACAATAGTTAGCTCACATGCTGGAGATTTGATTGCAGAATATGTTTTAGCTATGAAATATAATCTTGGATTAAATAGTATTCTTAGTACCATACATGTATATCCGACTTTTTCAGAAGCTAATAAATTTGTAGCTGGGCAATGGAAAAAAAATCATATCCCGAGCCTTTTCCTTAAGTTGTCAAAAAAATTTCATAATTGGAGAAGGTAAGAGTTATATACTCCTCGCACTGGAACATTCCTATTTTTAAGCATGCCTATGTGAAGACAGGGGTATGAAAATAAAGTTGCTATCTTCGCTTGAAAATGTCTCTAATATCCTTAGTATTTTTGGATTTTTTTAAGCTTGATATCATCTCTATTTTCTGTCTTAAAATATCGTAATCTTCAAGTGTGAGGAGTATATCCTAGTGTGATTAAAAAAATTGGTACTTTAATTTATCGAAAGTATTTTAGACGTACATGCTGTAATCATCATCGTTGTCGTCCGCAAAAAGACCAGATAACAAGTCAAAAAAAGATTTTGCTGCCATTGCGGTATCATATAAAGATCCAGACTCGTGTGCGTTATCAGAATGACGTTTAGCTACGGCTGCATTCATAAGAGCATTATTAGGTCCCCATAAGCCTAGTGTATGACCAGCTGCATAGGTGTCTGCTGCTAAATCTAAGAGACTTGGGTTAGATTGTTGTTTATCTTGTGGCATATCAGCAGGGCACATATTTGCTAATGTGGTTGATTCAATAAAGGTTTCATAAGAAGAGCATGTATTTATATTTTCCACAATAAACCAACATTAATTATACATTAAGTAATAAATTTAGTATAAGTTTTTAACTTCTAGTAGTCAAGAATTTTTTATTTTAATTATTATAAATAATAAGTTAAATTTAGCCTTGATATAAAACTTAATATGAACAGAAAAGTTTTTTTGATGTTGGCGACGTTACCAGTGGTTGTTGTAATAGATGTGGATTGGATAATAATAGCAAAAAAAATTTTGTACTTTATGCACAAAATGTTCATAGTATTTTTTTTAGTTTTGATAGTGCTACGATTAAAGATGATGGTATTCAGAAAATTAATGAGCTTATTTCTCAACTGAAAAAAGTAAGAAATGTTAAATTGGTGATATATGGATATACGGACAGGGTAGGCACAAGTGGTTATAATAATAAGCTAGCTTTACGTAGAATTAATGCTGTTAAAAACCGTTTAATTAGTAGTGGAGTAATGACAGCAAATAATATTTCAATTGAGATTAAGGCTGTAGGTGAACATGATCCTTTGATATCACATAATACTATCAATAATAACCCCCATAGCAGAAGAGTTGATGTTTATATCACTCCATCACAATAAGTTTTTTAAATCCATTATTGGGTTTATAAATCTTGATGGTCTTCAGATATATCTCCAACTACTTCATTATCTTGTATAATTCCGTCAGGTAGTTTAGCTGAAATTTTGCAGTGTTCTTTCAAAGTTTTAAAATGCTTTGCATTTATTCCTTCAGCATTGATTTCATCGTCCTCATCTTGAAGAAATGAAGCAAGGTCAAAATAAAGTTTACTGAAATGACAAAGAGCTTTGTTCATAGCTGTCATGTTCCCTTTCATCCATGATTTTTCGGTTATGCATTTATCGTAATTATCTGCTTTTTTTCTCAGATCTTTGATTATTGCTTTAGGAGATTTTTGTTTTTCTTGTGGCATAATTATTTTTTTGTATAAAGAGGCTTAATTACAAATTAATAGGTAATTCTTCTCCTGAGCTGCCTGATGAGGCAATTCTTTTTTGTTTTAAAGGTGAGAGTCCTTCAATAGTAAACTTTAGCTCGTCACTATGATTGTCTATTATGATTTGTCCTCCCTTAGTAAGTTTGCCGAATAAAATTTCATTAGCTATTATTTTTTTGATTTTTTCATTTATTAGCCTGTCCATAATACGAGCACCACTTGCTTCATCATATCCTTTATTGCAAATATATTCTTGTGCTGCTGGTGTTAAACGAATATCTGTATTTTTTATTTTGAGCATATCTTTTAGTTCTTTCAAAAATTTTCCGGCAACTTTTGAAATAGTTTTTTGTGATAAAGGTTTAAAATAGATAATTGCATCTAATCTATTTCTAAACTCTGGAGAAAAAGCACTTTCTATTGCATCTTTGTTTTTAATGCTTTTTTCGTGATTTTTATTGCCAAACCCTACGGTCTTATTATTTAAATCTCGTACTCCTACATTGGTTGTCATAATTATCATGGTATTACGGAAAGAGATTTTTTTACCTTGGCTGTCAGTTAAAGTACCATAATCCATTACTTGTAATAATAAATTATAGATGTCTTTATGTGCTTTTTCTATTTCATCAAGCAATAGTACTGAATATGGGTTTCTATGTACTTCTTCAACTAGACGTCCTTCTGCATCATGTCCTACATATCCAGGAGGGGCTCCAATTAACTTAGCAACAGAATGTTGTTCCATGTATTCTGACATATCTACCCTAGCAAAATGCATATTAAACAAGTTTGTTAATTGAACTGCTAGTTCTGTTTTTCCAACACCTGTGGGGCCAGCGAACATATAGCACCCAGTGGGTTTTTTATCTGTGCGTAGTCCAGCACGTGCAAGTTTTATAGAAGTTGCTAAGCTTTCTATTGCTTCATCCTGTCCGAAAATTATAGATTTCAGATTTTTTTCCATATTTTTCAGTCTATCTTTTTCATTCATTGTAATATTTACTACAGGAACTTTAGAAATTCTTGCGACAGTTTCTTCTATGTCTTTAGGTTTGACTGTAATTTTCTTTCCTTGACTTTTGATTGCAAGATGTGCTCCTGTCTCATCCATTACATCTATTGCTTTATCTGGTAAGCTTTTGTCTGTAATATATCTTTTTGATAGTTGAGCAGCAGATTTTATAGCTTGTGGTGAATATGCTACATTATGGAATATTTCGTAGTATGATCTAAGACCATTTAATATACTAATGGTTGCTTCAATGGATGGCTCATCAACTGTAATTTGTTGGAATCTTCGTATTAAAGACTTATCCTTACTAAAATGTTTATTGAACTCACCAAAAGTTGTAGATCCTATACAGCGAATTTGTCCTCTAGCAAGAGAAGGTTTGAGTAAATTACTTGCATCAAGAGCGCTACCATTTGTAGAGCCAGCTCCTATTATACTATGTATTTCATCAATAAATAAAATTGATTTTGGTATTGAGCTTAATTCCTTGAGTACTTCTTTTATTCTTTCTTCAAAATCTCCTCTATATCTGGTTCCAGCAAGAAGAGCACCTAAATCTAAAGCAAATATAATGGAATTTTGTAATATAGCAGGTACTTTTTTATGAGCAATTTTATAAGCCAACCCTTCTACTATTGCTGTTTTACCAACTCCTGGATCGCCTACTAATAATGGGTTATTCTTATTGCGTCTGCATAATATCTCTATTGCTCTTTTTATTTCATCTTCTCTACCAACTAATAAATCTATCTTGCCGTCTAAGGCTAATTTATTAAGATTAGTACAGTAATTTTTCAGAATTTCAGATTCTTTTTGTTCAGCAACTTTGCTCACAAAACTTATATTTTCCTCGCTCTGTGGAGAAGATTGATCAAAAAATACACCATTGGGCTTGCTTTCCTTCTGTGGAAAGATAAATTCTGAATAATTTTCTCCATGGATTATATAGTTTATCACATCTAATCTCGTTATATTGTGTTCATATAGCAATTTTGCTGCATATAAATCTGTTTCTAATAGAATTTCTGCTAGAACATTCACTCCTGAAATTTCTTTGCTAATCCCAGATAGGTTTGCTTGGATAGCGGATCTTTGGATAACTTTTTGAAATGTTGCGTTAGGAATTACTTCGTCAGAAGAGTCAAGGGTTGTATTGTTTGATTTTATGTTATTTAGATGAGCGGATATTTGATTAGACAGTGCATCAACATCAACAGAGCAGGCAATTAGTGCTCTTTTTGTATCAGAGTCTTGTGTTAATGCCAGCAGTAAGTGTTCTGTTGTGACCTCAGGGTGCTTGTGTTTTTTAGCTAGATCGATAGCTTTGTTTATTGTCATCTCAAGATTTCTAGATAGCATAATAACTTCCTAATATAATTTGATTACTTATTTTTTAATCGTATGAGAAAAAAGTTATTAAAGCGTTAATTTTATAGAAAAATTTTGAGAAGTTATTGTGATTTTTACGTCTTAATTGTTAATTTTATAGTAAAATAGATAAATAATACGTTAACAAGGTATTATTTATATGGTATTGTTTTGTTAAGTATATAAAAAAAGTATTTAAGATTTACATATGTTAGTAGGAAATTATTTCAATAAAAGCTAACTTAAAATAATCAAAGATACAGATTATGAAACATTATTCTATAATTAATTAGACTGATTAATGCAATAAGAGGTAAGTAAAATATGAGAGTATTATTAATTGAAGATGATAATGCAACTGCTCGTTCAATAGAGCTAGCATTGCAATCTGAAGGAATTGTATGTGATATTGCAGAGAAAGGTGAAGAAGGTTTGGAGATAAGCAAGCTTTATAGCCACTATGATTTGGTAATTTTAGATTTGTTATTACCAGATATAGATGGATTTGAAGTGCTCCTAAGACTAAGATCTGCAAAGATAAAAGTTCCTATCTTAATATTATCAGGTTTATCTAATACAGAGCAAAAAATAAAAGGTCTTGGTTTAGGAGCAGATGATTATTTAACTAAACCTTTTAATAGAGGAGAACTTATAGCAAGGATACAAGCTATTGTTAGAAGATCTAAAGGTCATGCAGAATCAGTATTAAGATTTGATAAAGTTTGTATCAATCTTGATAGTCGTAATGTTGAAGTGGATGGTAAGATCTTGCATCTAACAAGTAAAGAATACGCAATTCTAGAATTATTAGCTATGCGTAAAGGTACTGTGCTGACTAAGGAAATGTTTTTAAATCATTTATATGGTGGTATGGATGAACCGGAGCTAAAGATTATAGACGTATTTGTATGTAAGTTGCGTAGGAAGCTCTATGAAGCTTCAGGAGGAAAAAACTACATAGAAACAGTTTGGGGGCGTGGTTATATGTTACGGGAATATGATGATCCAGCACATAACACAAATGTTACTCCGATTTCTGAAATGAACTCAGCGGAATCAAAGGAAGAAAATATAAATAACTAAAAAGTTATTTTGTATTTTTTGAGAATAAAGATTTAATTCTTTCTTAAGATTTATTTCTTAATGAAAATCTGAAAATAGAGCCACTATCTTCGTCTGAAAATGCCTTGAATGATATTGACTCTATTTTCTGTCTTTAAAATAGGTGCTTTTCAACTACAACCAGTATATACTCCTTGTACTTGAGCATTCCTATTTTTAAGCATGCCCCTGCAGAGTCAGGGGTTTGAAAATAAAGTTGCTATTTTTTTCTTGCAAGCACTATATTTTAAATATAATCAAGATATAAAGAATTTTTTATTAGTTAGATGAAAATATTTTTAGACACAACAGATTTAAATGAAATTAAGTTCTTTAATGATATTGGTATAATTGATGGAATTACTACAAATCCATCTTTAATTGCAAAATCAGGCAAGGGTATTTTTAAAGTTATCAAACAAATTTGTGAGATAGTAAGTGGTTCTGTAAGTGCTGAAGTTGTATCTTCTGATACAGAAGGTATGATAGAGGAAGGGTTACGATTAAGTAAGATTGCATCTAATGTGGCAATAAAAATTCCTATGACATGGGAGGGTTTAAAAGCTTGTAAATATCTTTCAGGGAAAGGTATTAAAGTGAACGTGACTCTTTGTTTTTCAGGCACTCAAGCTTTGCTTGCAGCAAAAGCAGGAGCTAGTTTTGTCTCAATTTTTGTTGGGCGTCAGGATGATATAAGCAATGATGGTATACAAATAGTATCTGATATTAAAGAGGTTTATGATCAATATCCAGGTATAAACTCTCAAGTTTTAGTTGCTTCAGTAAGACATCCACTACATGTTTATAATGCAGCCCAGATTGGAGCAGATATTTGTACAATTCCTCCTAAAATTATGAAACAATTGTTAGACCACCCTCTTACGGTAAGTGGGATAAGGAAATTCTTACAGGATTTTAAAGAGTCTCAACTTGCAAAAAGTTGATTCATATAGTGCATTATTATGTACTAATCATGTATGGAAGCACCTGATTTTTTAGGTGTGATGGGTATACCACAGGAATATAGAAGTTTGTATATGTACTAAGTTATCCCTTCTTTTTGCATGGTAAGTATGTAATACTTTAATTGATGAGAGTTATTGGTGTTATTATAAGAAATGAAAAAGTTTAGTGTGCCTTGTGATTTTAATGGGGCAAGGTCTCCATTTACTATTTATATTGGTTCTCCAAAACAAGATCGTCATCCAATTTTTTTTCAATCCGATTGGCTTTCTAAAGAGCGAGGCGGGACAATACCACAAGAGGTTATGGAGAGTTTGACTAAATTGAAAGAGCTGTCTGAAAAGAATGGAGTTCCTTTTGAAGATTTATGTGTATATGCATTGGGGACAGCACAACAAGAAGCGACTGATGAAAATAATGTAAATGAAGGGGATTTAGGTGGAGAAGAGTCAGATGAAGGTGATATAAGTGAAGGTAAGCAAGCAGAAGATGAAGTAGGTGAAGACGAAATAGGTGAAAATGAAATAAGTGAAGACGAAATAGGTGAAAATGAAATAAGTGAAGATGAAGTAGGTGAAGATGAAGTAGGTGAAGATGAAATAGGTGAAGATGAAGTAGGTGAAGATGAAATAGGTGAAGATGAAGAGTTAACTGATGAAGAGTTAGAGGAGATAGGAGATGAAGTTCTTAAAACTGGGGGTGATAATTCTACATCTGATGTAAAAACAAGAAGTATAGATGATACAGTTGTAGGAAGTGAGGATAAAATTGCAGAAGTAAGTCAACCAGTTAAGGATACTCAGGGGAAGGAGACAAAAATCACCTCGCCTCCATCTAGTAATGACAAAATTGATACTGTAGATGAGAAAGCTGTAAAAAATGAGGATGGATCATTGAAGAAAAATGAATCCCATGAGTCAATAACTGAAATTAAACCAACAATTACTAAAGAGAATGGAAAAGATCAGAGCGTTGAAGACATTGATGACGTATCTTCAACGAATGAATCTAATCAAGAAGTTAAAGGTATAAAAACCGCAGGAACTAAACAAGATTTGAAGAAAGATGTAGCATCGAAAGATATTTCTAAAAAAGATGCAGAGCCTGATGCTAATACGTTGCAATCTGAAGATAAAAAAACAAGTGAAGAGTAATTGATTGCTGTATTTTTTCTGGTACATTGAACAAAATTATAAATATAAGATAATTAATGGTTAATGTGATTAATTTAATTAGTGATTTTTTATCATATATAAACGTTTGGAAACTTCCTTCTAGGATAAATCGTATAAAGTATTTTGTTATCAAAAATATATATTTGCTGTTATCGATACCTATATTAAAGTGCTTAGGTTTATATACAAAATCTTACCTAATAAGTATTTTTTTATATGTAATTATTTTTTTTATATTTTATCTTTTAGTATATTTACCGCTAATGATAAAAAGACTGCATGATTGTAATTTAAGCGGTTGGTGGATTTTAGTTGTGTTTATTCCTTTTGTAGGAATTATATTATTCCTAGTAGTTTTATTTATGCCGGGAACTAAAAAATCTAATAGGTTTGGAGCTGTACCTAAAAAAGCAAATAAAGTAGAATTTGTAGCAACTAGTATTTTCATACCATGGTATATTTTTATCACATATTCAAGCTTTTTATCATGGTATTACGCTATGCAAAAATTTTTGAATTTTGTACTATAAATATAGTTCAAATGGTTAATTTACTAGTAATATATGTCTTATTTTAAACTAGAAAAAGAATTTGAGAGATATGGTAATTTAAACAATATTAAGTCAATATTGGATTGGGACACTAATGTAAATCTACCTCAAAACTCGCTTTTCTCTAGAGAAAAACAAATTAATTACATAGATGATGAAATAAATAATTTTCTACGTGATAAATATGTAGGTAGCTTGTTAAAAAACGTTAGAAAAGAGAAGTTAAATAAATGGCAACAAAGAAATTTGGAGCTAATGATAAAAGCTACAGAAGAAAATAAAATTTATCCTGAGAAATTATTAGAATCCATAAGTATATCTTCTATGAGATGCGAATCTTTATGGAGAAAAGCAAAATCGTTAAATCAATTTGCAATAGTGAAAGATGCTTTGGAATCTCTATTGTTACTGATAAAAGAAAAGTCAGATAGAAGAGGAGAGTGGCTTCAGAAAAGTAACTATCAAACGTTAGTTGATGTATATAGTCCTGGATTGAAGTTAGATACTATCAATAGAATATTTAATGAATTAAAAGAAAAGATTGCTTTAATAACCCCTCAATTAAATGAAGATAATACTGTTTCTCATAATTCAATTAACCTGAAAAATAAGTATGAATTTAATATAGTTGCTGAAATTATAGCAAAAGAGATGGGGTTCGATTTTAATGGAGGAAGGATAGACTTTAGTGTTCATCCATTTTGTGGTGGTCATCCACAGGATATCAGGGTAACTCATCATTATGATGGCAGTAATTTTATTTCTGCTTTATATGCAATAATACATGAGGTTGGACATGGATTATATGAACAGAATTTACCCAAAAAATTAAATAACCAGCTTGTAGGACAAGCTTGTGGTTATGCAGCACATGAAGGAAGCTCATTGCTACATGAGTTTTTTATAGGGAAGAGTAAATATTTTTTGGAGAAGATTGATAAAATTATAAGTAAGTATGTTAATCAATATGAACAAAAATCTCTTGTCAGTGAAGTGAGAAAAGTATTATTGAATAACTCAATTAGAGTAAATGCTGACATGGTGACATATCCGTTGCATATTATTTTGAGGTATGAATTAGAAAAAATGTTGTTTGATGGCTCATTAAAAGTAGAAGAAATTCCTGAATGCTGGAGACAAAAGCATGAAGAATTATTTGGTTTTAAAATAAATTCAGATACAGAAGGATGTTTACAAGATATTCACTGGTATATGGGGCTTTTTGGCTATTTTCCTTCGTATTGCATAGGTTTAATTTATGCAGCACAGATGTATTATTTGATTGGTTTTAACTCTATTCATAGTAAAGAAAGTTTTAAGCAAAAATTTTATGATTTGAAGGTAAGGTTTTATGAAAATGGTTCTTTATATGAATTTGAAGATCTTGTTGAAAAATGCACTGGCAAAACATTAACTACTGAATATTATTATGAATTTATACATTCAGAGTATTTGAAATCGTCTGATAAAGTTACTTAATGAGTATATATTTATTGTGTTTGAGGAGTCTGAGGTTTAAGGTTGCTATTATCTAGTTTTTTCTTGCTGAGTGATTTGTGTTTTAGGTGTACGAGGTTTTGGTAGGGTGCTTGTATATCCTCTTATTACAGTAGGGGATTTAGTAAGTTGAAGTGCTATTTTTTTAGCTTGTTCAGGTTCAAATGATTTATTTATATCTGCCATAATTACTTTATAAAGCTGTGTATGTAATAAATATATATTATACCATTACTTGAGAATAAATTTTATTAAAATTCTAGGTAATGAAAAAATTTTTCAATGCCAGTTGCTAGAGCAATAGAAATTACTTTCGGTTTTGTTTGGGAATCATTTTTAACTCTTCTATAAAATGCGTATTTAGATTTTGTGTTTAAATATTTTGGTGGTGAAGGAATAAAAATCCTTTTAAGCAATATGTTATTGTTATCAAATAAAGATATTGTGATGGAAGGAACTCGTCTATAAGTTTTAGAATTATTTTTTATAACAGCATTTATATCTATTTGATCATTTTTTCTATTTGATATTTCGATATTATGAATTCTTATGTCATTTATAGATGGTATGCCTAATTTATCATAAAATTTTGATATGTAAGGATATTGTGTAGTAAGTTTTTCTTGAAAAAATAATGTAGTTGACCCTAAAGCGGTAAATAGTAAAATTACTATAAATGTAAGACTCCAGATAGGATGTTTTTTTTTCACAATAGCAGGGAGAAAAACTTTATTAGTTTGCGTGTTAGAGAGATTAGTTTCATGATTATCAAATGTAACTTTGGGAGGTTCTATATAATCTTGAAACCAAATGCTAGCACATTTACTACATTTAAGCTTTTTGCCATGAGGAGCTAATGCTTTATGAGTTAAATAATATTGAGTGCTACATTGTGAACAGGTAATAATCATTTTTAGTAAGTAGTTGGGTATATATGCTCATAGTACTTTGGTGTTTCTATATTTAAGCTTAACATAACATTATTTTTTTAAAATATCTTCTAGCTCTTTACGTATAGTTGGGAAATTTTCTTTTCTATCAGCAAAGATATTTTTTTCTAAAAAATATCTTGTTATTTGTAAAGCATGGCCCACTTCTTTTTCTGTTGAATGTTCATCTGGATCTATAAATAATTTTGGCAATATGAAAAGCTTATCTTTATATTGTTCTCCAGGTTGTTTAGCAACAGCTTTACCAGTTCTAGGGGAGATATAAGTAAGATTTTCTATAGATCCAGTAACAACACATTTACGTAAGTCTAATCCAAAGCCAGATTTAGATAATAATTCAAGCTCAATTATTACGAACATATTTAGCCATAGAAGATGGTTGAATTTTAATGCGTATAAGAAATTTTCTAATTGGAAAAACAAATTTTCTTGAGGTTCTTTTTCCATTAAGCATGTTTTGTACAAATTGCAGATACTTAATAGTGATAGTAGTTTTTTTTTATCATGATACACAAATGGAGCAATGGTTTCGAAAGATTTAATGTTGAAATTTCCTAAGTGGTTTTCTAGTCTAGCATACCATCTTAAATGTAGAATATTGCCGACTGTTAGAGCTGTTTTATTTGTTTTTGATCTTTTAATAGCCCCTTTCCTAATACCATGTTGTTCGAATAATACAGACATGATTAATAAGTCATTTAAATACTCTTGTGCCTCAAGTATTATTGCTGTTCCTTCAAGTTCCATAGCTTCTAGTATATTTTTAGAATGACGTTACTATCATACATAAAAATAATATAATTGATATGCTGCCATAGTAGCCATAACAAAATTTTCTAAAATACTTACTGTGCTTAAAGGAACATTCAATACAGTGCCAAGGCAGGCACATTTTATTTTTTGTCCGGATAATACACTCTTTGATACACCTATGCCACTTATGAGCATTACAATAAGAGTGATCCAATTCACTATTAAGAGATTGATTTGTGATAGATATGCTGTACCTAAAGTGAATTCAATAAATGGGTAAATATAACCATAGATACGAAAATGTTTAGTAATAATGTCGTAAGTTGCGAATCCTTCAACAAATCCCTTTAAATCGAAGAATTTGAAAAGTGAGAAAAATACGAAGAAGTAGCCCATGATGTAATACATAAATATTTGTGTATTAAAAGGGTTGGTTTGAGCTATAGAGAGTAATAAGCAGAAGATTACTATGATAATTAATGGTTTGTAGTTACTTTTAGGTTCAGATGGTTGTGTCATAAGGAGTCTTGTGATTTATTCTTCTTCTTATAATAAGCTTAGAGAATAAGCAAAGAAAACTCAACATTGACTAAATGGATATTATAGATTTTGTGCAATTATATAACAACTTACTGCAAAAATTGTTGCAGTTTCTGTTCGTAGGATGTTTTTACCTAATGAAACAGGAAAAATATTTTGATGATTAGCTAGAGATTTTTGTTCAGTTGCCGAAAAACCACCTTCTGGTCCGATAAGAATGATTATTTTTTTAGAGATTTGTAATTTCTGTAGAGTTTTGCTCAAAAAGTCAGCATTAGATCGTTCGCTGCAAAATAAAATTTTATAATTAATATATTCTTTCAGAAAGGTCTTCAGCGAAATAATATCTTTAATAACAGGAATAGAGAGACGTTCAGATTGTTCTGTAGCTCCTAAAGCATAATTTTTTAGTTTTGTTGCATTTACAGTACGTATAACAGTTCTTTCTGTAATGATTGGTATAAAAGTATTTACACCTAACTCTGTACATTTTTCTATTAAGAAACGTAGGCGATCTTGTTTGATAGGAGCAAAAGCAATAGCAATATCATTATTGTGTTCAGCTTTCCGTAGCTGTTCTTTAATACTAATGGTAATTGTTTTTTTATTGATTTCTTGGATCTGACCAAGCCATTCTCCGTTAACTTGATTAAATAGTCTTATATTTTCTGTAGGTTTAATTTTTAAAACTGTATTTAAATGATGTATTTGTGATTTTAATGTCAGTTTTATTATTGCATCTTTATGTAATGATGCTTCCACCCATACTCTTTTTAAGTTAAAATTTTTCATTGTATAAAATCAATAAATATTTATTACCTTAATTGTTATGAAAAAGAAATGCAAAATAAATCTAGCTTTACAAGGTGGAGGCTCACATGGTGCATATACATGGGGGATATTAGATAGACTGCTTGAGGAAGAAAATCTATCTTTTGATGGTATTAGTGGCACTAGTGCTGGTGCTATGAATGGAGCAGTTCTTGTAAATGGGTTAATAAAGGACGGTAGAGAAGGAGCTAAAAAAGCATTAAAGAAGTTTTGGACAGATGTTAGTCGTATGGGCAAGTTTAATCTTCCTAGTATGGGGTTAATGAATAAGGTATTAAAAAGCTGGAACATGGATTTATCATTTGGCTACCATTGGTTTGATATTTTGTCCCGAACTTTTTCTCCATATGATACAAACCCAAGAGATATTAATCCTTTGCGTGATTTACTTGAAAAGGATATTGATATGGAAATGTTAAGGGAAGCGAAGGATATGAAGCTTTTCGTTACTGCTACTAATGTGCGAACTGGTCGTCCACGTGTTTTTAAAATAAATGAGATTTCAGCAGATGTATTACTAGCCTCTGCATGTTTGCCTTATTTATTTCAAGCAGTTGAAGTGAATGGAGAGCATTATTGGGATGGTGGTTATGTCGGTAATCCTGCACTTTGGCCGCTAATATATGGTTGTGATACAGATGATATAATATTGATGCAAATTAATCCTTTGCAGAGGCATAAATTACCTAAAACAGCTCATGAAATTATGAATAGAATTAATGAGATTACGTTTAATTCCAGTCTCATTTCAGAGATTAAAGCGATTAATTTTGTATCTCGTATGGTGCATAAGAAGCAACTTAGTAAAAGAGTATATAAAGAGCTTCGGTTTCATATGATAGCACCTGATGAAGAGATGGAAGAACTTAATGCTTCTAGTAAGTTAAATTCTGATTTAGAATTTTTGCTTTATTTAAAAAAGCTTGGTAGAAAAGCTGCTGAGGTTTGGATTGAAAAAAATTATTCTAAAATAGGAGTGAAGTCTTCTTTTGATATTGAAAAAACCTTCTTTCCTAAGCTAATTGAGGATCATCCTTATATTGATCAAGATTTAAATATCTTATAAATTTAGAATCTTAATGGAAATAATCTTAATGATCACAAATAATTAAGATAAATTAATAAATTCCTTGACAATGCTGCATAAGTTGTTAAAATATAGCAACTTTTAGTATTAATATTGTTTAAATATAAATGCTCTAAATAGGGTTAGATGCAAAATATTTAAAATAAGTTAATAAATTGTTGACATATATAAGAATAGTTGATAAAATAAAGTAATAATTAAGATTTTTTAATAAAAAGGTAGTAGTTATGAGTAGACCAATGACAGGAGGACTAGGCAGTGTAAGATATGTTGTATCAAAGAGCCTTTCTACTTTATTTCATTCTTCTCGGACAGCAAGCTCTTATGGGCCTCTTTTAAAAGCTGGCATAGGTGGATTTGCTTCTGGTGTAAGCAAAGCAATTGAGCATTCATTGTTAACTGTTGCTAACACTGCAACATCTGGTGCTACTATAATTAAAACTATTCATGATACAGTACAGACAGTTAGTGCTGGAGAATATTTAGATGCTGGATCAAAGTTTTTTGGTGGTACAGGTGATGCACTTGGTTCGATGTGGAATGCAGGAGTTGATTTACATAGTGCAATTGGTGGCACAACTGATGCTATTGTTGAGTCTGCATTTTTTGGATGGGATTTTTCTCATATGGTAGTTGATACTGCTACAACAGCAAGCAGTGTTATTCAAAATTATGATAGTTATCTTGAGCCAATCGTGGAATTAGGAAGTAAAGTGATCAGTGAGACAACAATAGCTGGTGATTTATGGACTGTAGTGGAGCCAGTAACAGATCTTTCTTGGGAACTTGTATAAAAAAACCTGAAATTTATAATTAGTAGGAGAGCAATAATTTATATTATTTACTTCTACCTCTCTTCATTTCTTTAAAAATATATTATTTTAAAAGAGAGAGTTTTAATTATCAGAGCTCTCTTTTATTTTCTCTAAGGTTAATTTTGCTTCTTGCAATCTTTTTTCACAAATGAGTCGTAATTCATTCCCCCTTTCATATTTTTTTAGCATTTCATCTAAGCCATCTTTGCCTGTTTCAATGTCTTTAACAATATTTTGTAGCTCTGCTAAGGCTTCTTCAAAACTAGGATTTGGTTTTTTTTTGGTGTTTTCTGTCATAAAAGTTAGCTATTTATTGAATATACTAATTGTACTTGAAGAATCCTAATTTTAAAGACAGAAAATGGAATTAATATCATTAAAAATTTGCAAATATCGTTGATATTTAAGACATTTTTAAAGGAAGATAGTAGTTTCATTTTCAAACTTAAAAACCGAGGAGGTTTTAGGTACAATTAGTATATGTGGTGGCTGGACCGGGAATCGAACCCGGGACACAAGGATTTTCAGTCCTTTGCTCTACCAACTGAGCTATCCAGCCATGATACGTGATTATAATGTATTTTTAAAACTCAAGTTGGTCAATAGCTAAAACTTGAGCCAGTAAACAAAAACTGAATTTATCAGTATTTTGTTCTACCAACTGAGCTATCCAGCCAAAGTATATCTTGTTGTACATCTAGTATAAATATACTTAGATATAGTTTATTTTTCAAACTTTAAAGCCAGCCAACAAATACTGAATCTACAGTATTTTGCTCTACTAACTGAGTTATCTAGTTTTGTTTAAGTTTTGAAAGCACTGAAAAGTATACTCTTTATATTTTGTTTGTAAATTATTTTATAGCCCTAATTTACTATTGGGATTTATAGAAATGGTATGATTCGTATCTAATAGATAGTCCAGGCTTTTAAAATAACTTGACATTACTGTTTAATTATACAATGATAAATAAGTAATTCTACAATGTATAATTAATGGCACGAAGAAACGATCATACTAGACAAGAGATTATGGAAATGGCTGTACAGGCTGGAAAATCTATTCTTGATAAAGAAGGTACAGCAGGATTTAGTGCACGTAAAATAGCTAGGCAAATTGGCTATACAATAGGCACTCTTTATAATGTATTTGATAATTATGCTAATTTGGCATTGCATATTAACGCAGTTACATTAGATGCTATGGCTGAATATATTACGGTTCAAGTTAGTGATTACAAAACAAAGAATTGTAACATTTATATAAAAAAACTAGCAGATGCTCATATTGAGTTTGTACGGACTAATTACAATAGTTGGAGTGCGTTATTTGAGTTTAATTTATTTCAGGATACTTCTTTGCCTAAATGGTATACAGACAAGATTGAAAGGCTTTTTGAGTTTATAGAAGATCCTTTGCAATATATTTTAAAAGATAATGAGAAGAATATTAAGGATTCTGCGAGAATTTTATGGGCTAGCATTCATGGTATCTGTCAATTGGGTACAACAAACAAGCTAACTATAGTAGGTGAGGGTTCTTCTGTTCAGCCATTGGTACATTCTCTCATAGATACTTATATTTTGGGTCTTCAATCTAAGAAATATACTGATCATGCATAATCAGTTAAATTTATTAAAGTCTAAACGATTTTTGCCATTATTTCTCACTCAATTTTGTGGGGCATTTAATGATAATGCATTTAAAAATGCACTTCTAATTTGGTTTACTTACGATGTTGCAGCAAAATTAGGTTTTGATGTACAAATAATGATTAATTTTGCAGCAGGGCTATTTATTTTACCTTTTTTGCTATTTTCAGCTACTGCAGGACAGATTGCTGATAAATATGAAAGGTCTAGCCTAACTCAAAAATTAAAAATCATTGAAATAATATTGCTTATTATTGGTTTTGTATGTTTCTATCTCCAAAATATATATGGATTACTAACAGTATTATTCTTTTTAGGTGCTCAATCTACATTTTTTGGTCCTATCAAATATAGTTTGTTGCCAGAGCATTTAAAAGATAATGAATTAATTGCAGGCAATGGATTAATAGGAGGAGGTACATTTCTTTCTATATTACTGGGTACTTTATTTGGTGGTCTTGTTATACGCTTGCAGGATGGAGTGTTTTTATTATCAGGTTTTCTTATTGGTTTTGCCGTTTTAGGTTGGTTGAGTAGCTGTGCAATTCCAAAATCTTCCATAGGAGATAGAAAATTAAAAATAAATTGGCACATCATAGCAGAGATCAAAAATATCTTAAGTTATGCTCGTAAGGAATCTTCTGTATGGCTTGCTATTTTAGGTATTTCTTGGTTTTGGTTTGTTGGGGTAACATTTTTAACCCAACTTCCTCATTATACAAAAACTGTTATTAAAGGAAATGAGCATATAGTTACGTTGTTTCTTGTTGTATTTTCAATAGGAATAGGAGTTGGCTCAGTTTTATGTAATAGGTTATTGAAAGGGCAAATTAATGGCAGATTAGTTCCTTTTGGTTCTCTTGGCATGACTATATTTATGGTTGATTTTTATTTTGCCAGCACTACTTATACAACCCCATTAATTGATTGTAATTTTGATCAATTGTGTTCTGATTTTATAGGAATTTCAAGTTTTCTTAGTATTTCGGCTAATAATTGGCGTATTATCATTGATTTATTTCTGGTTGCAATCTGTGGCGGAATTTATACAGTGCCACTTTATGCAATTATACAACATCGTTCAGATAATCGTTATTTAGCTCGTATTATAGCTGCAAGCAATTTGTTAGATTCAATGTTTATGCTGTTAGCTAGTGCCTTTGCGATTATGCTCTATTCTTTAAATTTTGATGTAATAGACATAATTCTTATGTTGGGAATTATAAATGTTGTAGCATTTATAATTATAAGAAGGATTGTAAGAAAGAGATTGAAAGATGATTAGAAGATTTTTGAAGTTTATTTTTACGAAGCTTTATAAAATAGAAATAACAGGTCTTGAAAATTATCGTAAAGCAGGGAAACCTGTAGTGATAGTTGTAAATCATTTATCGTTTTTGGATGGTATATTGATAGCATTATTTTTGCCCAAGGGGCCATTATTTGTGATCAATACTCTAATTACTAAGAAGTGGTATTGTAGAATATTGAATCTAGTAACTACTATCTTTCCGATTGATCCAATTAACTCTATGGCTTTAAGGTCAGTTATACGGGAATTAAAAAAAAATAAAAGCTGTGTTGTTTTTCCAGAAGGACGTATCACGACTACAGGTTCTCTTATGAAAATATATGAAGGGCCAGCAATGATGGCTGATAAGTCTAATGCAAAAATTTTACCTATCAGAATTGATGGTGCACAATATACTCCTTTTTCACGCTTAGAAAATAAAGTAAGAATACGATGGTTTCCAAAGATTACATTAACTGTATTAAAGCCACAAACTATAAAAATTCCTAAGGAGATTACAGGGCGTGAACGTCGTTATATAGGAGGACAAAAGCTTTACGATATTATGAGTGATATGATCTTTTATAGCTCAAATTATCATAAAACGTTATTTAAATCTTTATTAGAACAAATCCAGATTCATGGTCGTAACCACATAATTGTAGAGGATTATTTACGTGAGCCTTTAAATTATGGTCAATTACTTACTAGAGTTTTTATTTTAGGAAAAAAATTGTCAGAGCTTGCAAAAGAAGAGTATGTAGGGTTTTTATTACCTAATGTAGTAAATGCTATAGTAACATTCTTTGCGTTGCAGCTATATGGTAAGACTCCTGTTATGCTTAATTTTTCTATGGGTATAAAGAGCATACTGGATACAAATATAGCTGCAGGAGTAAAAACAATCATTACCTCACAAAAATTTGTAGATTCAAGTAATTTGCAGGAGGTAATAGGAGCTATTACTAAAGATAAGATCAAAGTTATTTATTTGGAAGATCTTGCAAAAACAATTTCTATCATCGATAAATCTGTTGGCTATATAAATGCTATATTTGCTCATGAAGTAGTAGAAAAGGATCCAGAAAATCCAGCAGTAATATTATTTACTTCTGGTTCTGAAGGAGCACCAAAAGCTGTAGTGCTTTCCCACGCTAATATTCAGGCGAATCGATTTCAATTAGAATCTCGAATAGATTTTGGACCAAAAGATATTGTATTTAATGCCTTGCCTATTTTTCATTCTTTTGGGCTTACAGGGGGTATGTTGTTACCATTATTATCTGGAATTAAAGTTTTTTCTTATCCTACACCCCTACATTATAGAGTGATACCAGAACTTCTATATGATACTGGTGCAACTATTATGTTTGGTACTGACACTTTTCTTACTGGATATGCTAGATTTGCCCATCCATATGATTTTTTTTCACTTCGTTATGTATTTGCAGGTGCTGAAAAACTTAAAGAAGAAACTCGTAGATTATGGACTGATAAATATGGTGTATGCGTGTTTGAGGTTTATGGTGCTACAGAAACATCTCCTGTTCTTGCTGCTAATACTCCAATGCATAGTAAACCTGGTACTGTAGGAAGATTTTTACCAGATATTCAATATGAAATAAAAAAAGTTTCAGGAATTAAAAATGGTGGCAGACTTATTGTAAGTGGTCCTAATGTAATGAAGGGTTATTTTCTCAAAGAGAATCCTCAAAAATTAGTACCACTTAAAGGTAAATATGATACTGGAGATATTGTTTCAGTTGATGAAGAAGGATATGTCTCTATTTTAGGAAGAGCAAAGAGATTTGCTAAAATTGCAGGAGAAATGATACCGCTTATATCAGTTGAACAATATATTTATAAGTTATGGCCTGAATGGCATCATGCAATATTAACTGTTCCTGATATTAAAAAAGGTGAATCACTTATTTTAGTAACAGAAAACCCTAAAGCTAAATGGGAAGATATTCGTGCTTATACTAAGGAACAAGGTATAGGGCAGTTATTATTACCTAAGGATATTAAGTTTATAGATAAAATGCCTTTATTGGGAACTGGTAAAACTGATTACATTGCCTTGCAAAAAATAATTAATAAAGAGTAGAGTTATACCATTTTTCGTAAATAATTGACCCTTTATCATTTCGATCTTTATGCCATTATCATCGTTTAAAAAAGTCTTGTATAGCCATTGCTATGCAAGATTTTTGAAACTTGATTCTGTCATTAAATCTCGAACCCTAAAACATCAATTATTTACGAAAAATGGTATTAAACTCGGTTACGAGTTTTAAGATAACGTAACATCATATATACACCTGCCGCTACAGCAAGATGTTTAAGAGTATGACCACTAATCATATTGTTTGATATTTTAAATATAATCTTATCGGAAATTTCTAATAATTTTGCTACTGCATACCAACCAATAGAGAAAAATATATATTTTGATTGAGTATAATGAGGAGAAAATAATATAAGCATTAAAGGAATTAATATTAGAGGGATAAGTTGCACTAATACATAAGGTCTTAAATCTCCTTGCCCAGATACTTCTGTATAATACCAATAATATACTGTTCCAATGCCTGCGATAAGTAATATTGGTGATAAAGTAACTCCTAATTTTGCATCTATATATTCCATTATCATCAATGAGAATAGAGCCATAAATGCGATTGTAATAGGTATTCTATCCCATATAATAGCAGGATCTTTAGGAGATAGATGGTAATAGCCAGAACCAAAACCTACTAGAAAAACTCCGAGAAAAAATATTTGCCATAAGAGTTTTTCTCCTTTCATAGAGAACAAGCTTCTTTTTGGGTTTGTTTTATATATATAATATAATCCCATCAAGCTTAAAATGATAAAAGGGATATTAGATATTACGTCGAAAAAATTTTCTAGTTCTAAAAGAATTCTGCTATCAGCAAATTTATGATATAGCTGAGGTTGTGCTATAGGGTCAAAGCAAAACATAATCAGAGTTACAAGAAATACTACTATAGTAGCTATTTTATATTTAGTTTTGGTATCTGTGGTTTTTTTCATGTGAACCCATTATTAGGATTGTTAACTGATTCTTAGTGATTTTTTCTTAAAATAGTAAACTACAATAATGGATTAAAATAATAAATAACTTAAATAATGGCTAAGAAATCTCCTAATCTGTTTGAAGTGTTACCACGGATTAATGCAACTGTGAATGTATTAGCTCCTCAAGGGTTAACAAGGGATGGTTTGCTTAGTGTGGTTTTTCCTAATGCAGAAGCACTTTTAGAAACTAAGTTTTGGCCTAAATTTATTGAAAAATATACTATGAAATCTCCGATTACTTTATTTAAGGGTTTTAATGTAGAATATCTTCCTAAATTGCAAAACGTGCTTCCGACTCCATTACCTGTTAAAAAATCCGGTCGTTCTAGATAGTTGATGTATGTGTATCATGATTAAAAATTTCGATTTTTAAGTTTGATATGGTTTATTTTTTCTTGATATTGTTTTAAGAATTGGTAACTTGAGTTATAAAACTCTAATTGGTTGTCTATTATATCACCAATAATTGAATTTTACGAATAAATGAATATTAAACTTAAAGCCGTTCTATTAGTAACTCTTACTATTTTTATTAGTTTAGGAATTTTGTTTCTGCGTGAGACTAAGTTAGGTAAGGGGCGATTCCATAGCCATGTAGATCCAGTAATTGTTCAACTAGCTCCGTCACCAATAATTATTAATAAGGATGCTCAAAAAGATGATGCATTATATAAATTACTACTTAATAAAGAGTCAAGAAAGATTACTCTTTCGAATGTAAATTTTGATATAGAGTCTATTTTTATATTTACTCCAGCAAGTCTAAAAAATTTGTCAGTTTGTTTTTCTTTCAATAAAGAAACAAATAGAGTTGAGTTTAAAGGACATTCAAATAATTCAAAACATCTTAAAGTGTCTGGACATTATACTCTTACTTCAAAAAATAACATAAAATATTATTTAAATATTCGAGAAGAACACAAAACATGGATAATTGATTCAGTTTATTCTCCAGCGTATAAAGATAATAAATCAGAACATCAGGAGTTAGTGACAGGTAATTTTTCAGTAGATGTACCAGACTTATTTAAAGCTTTTTATAATGTAGATCAATCATCAGAATCACCTGTTACATTGCAGGGAAGTTTTATAAGACAAGAAAATTTTCTTGATGTAAAAAATATTTATCTAAAAGCTAAGGATTTGGAAGCAAATATTAGTGCTACAATTAAAGGAAAAAAAATTTCTTTAGATGTAGCTGTGAATGAGATTGATCTTAATGAGGTTTCTGCTTATTTATCCAAGATGAGTATAACTAAAGTTTTATATTCAGTACTACAAAAAATATCAATATTTGATGTTAGAGGAGAACTAAACTGTAGTAGGGCTAAATTAAATGGAATAGAGTTACGTTCTTTTTTTATGACATTTTTGAAGAATAAAAAAACGAAAAATAGCTTAGAAATTTCTAAGTTAAAATTTTCTTTTCCAAATAATGTAGTTTTTAATTCTTCTGGAAAGATTTTGCATAATAAAAGCAATATTTCTATGAAAGGTGCGTTTAATGTATCAGATTTAAACGCAAATATCTTAGCTCAAACTTTAGGTGTCAAAAGTTATTCAGGTACAAATTTAGTTTCTGTATCTTCCAATTTTGAACTGACTCCTACAAATTTAAGTTTTAAAACCCTTAAGCTGAAAGAAGGATTAACGAAGTTTATAGGGGATGTATCTTTTTCTAAAAATACCAATTCAAAAATATTGTTAGGTAATGTAGCAATAAGTGATTACGATTCTAGTATTCGATCATTTATTCAGTCTGTGCTGTATGAAAATGCATTATTATCGAAAACTGGTCGCTTAGATTATGAGGCTTTTCTTGAGAGAGGTAGAGCGCAAAGATCTTTAAAAGATATAACATTAACATTTCATAATATAAAAACTACTGGTGGTATAGTCAAAAAAATTTCAACAAGATATTTAGAAACACCAGAATCTATAGAATTAAAAAATTTTCAATCAGAAGATCCAGATTTTAATGTTGAAGGGAATATTAGTTTTCAATCTAAGGAAGCTACACCATATTTGGATATTAAATTTGAAGGAAGTAAGGTCAACATGGCTGTTTTTAATGATTTAATTTTTAATCCTTTTATATATCAGTTTAGTGAAAATAGAGATGATATAGTATCTGTGCCCAGATTTAGTATAACAAAAGGAAGTGTTAGCTTAAACATAAAAGATCCAGATAAAAGAACATATCTGTCTGCGATTAATTGTAAAGCACAGTTAGATAAGCATACTCTTACTTTGGGTAATAATTGCCTTATAAATTTATTTGATTCTGATGTAGATTTGCAAGGCACAATCAATTTAGGAAATTCTCTAGGGTATAATATCAATTTTTCTCATAAAGATGCTAATGCAAGTAAGTTAGTGAAGTGGTTAACGGGAAGAAATCGACAAATCACAGGAGTAGGTAAAATAGATATGAAAGGGTATGTTACTGCTTCAGGTTTTGATACAGATAAGAAGATGATGCATGTTTTAAAAGGGGTTATAGAACTGAAATCTGATCAAGTTAGTTTAACAAATATTGATGTTAAATCTCTTATTTTTAAATATGGTAAAATAAAAAATATAATTAGTAGTATAAAGAATAGTAAAACAGAATTCCATAATGTTACAGGAAAATTTGATTTAGAGGACGGTATGCTGAAATCTAAAGATTTAGTATTCATTACAAAGGATAATATCCATGGGAGAGCTAGAATTAATTATAAATTGAATGATAAAGATACAAAAGGAATTTTAAGTTTAGCGTATTTTGATAAATTGGGGAAAATTGATGGGTTTAATATAAATTTTTATGGTGATATAAGAAATTTGAACACTAAACTTGGGGCATATGCAGATACACTTAGTAAAAATAATTAGATTTATACTCTTTCTGTCTTAAAATATCGTAATCTTCAAGTATGAGGAGTATAATTTTTATTTGAGTTTAAATGCTTACAGTAGATTTTCTTTGTTTTTCTAGACTTTTCATGCAGTTGAAGTATTCAAAACTATCGGGCATATGTCCGTAACTTAAACATTGATTGTGATCTAATGTAAGATTTATTAAAGCCTCTTCTTCTGGTAGAAATATTTTTTTTGATTTAGCTTTAGGAGCCATTAACATTCCTATGATTATTAAGCATGTTATTACAACTAGTATTATTTTTCTTATTTTATCGCAGACGTTTAGAACTATTAATTTAAAATCAGGCATAATATTTCTTCGTTTAATTTTATAATTATGCTCAATTTTATTACATAAAAGTTAACAAATGCTTAATTTATTATTTTTTATTAAAAAGTATTTAAGATTTTATCTGTTATTAGCGTCAATATGGAATCCATGGTTTAATCATGTCTTGGGCTAAATCTCCTACAGAATTTGGAACATCTTTATATTCTGATACGAATGTATTAGCATAATGAGAATTGTAGCTTGAATGATTGTATGAGTTATCAGGAAATAATTTTTTAAATTCCTCAGTAGATAATCTTTTTTGTATAGAAGAATTATAAGAAATAATTTTTTGACTATATCTATAAAACAAAATTATTTTTCTTTTACTTTGCTTTAGCAATTTCATCTCCTATCTTAGAAGCTGCTACATGCATATGTGATTTTACATCTTGTGCACTAGCAATGGCTCCTCCTAATGCCCAACTATGTTTATTGACGTCAAGATTTGCCAATAATTTCTTGGATTTACTATCTTTTACATAAACTTTCGCATCAAATTTAGAGCTACCTGCTCCAAATCCTACTAATGTACGTAGTACTGGATTGCCTTCATCATATTTAGTAATACTTCCATCGATGATTAATGCATGAGGGTTTGAAGTAGTTTTGCGTGTTACTTTGCGGAACACATTTTTGCCTTTATGTTGCTTGCTATGATATCTGCAAATCTTTTTCCTTCTGATATAATATTTGGATCATCATGTGAGGGATTAACTTCATCTTTAAAGTCATTTACAGCTACCGTATCATATTTACTAAAATCAAGATTGCTATCTGGGTTTTGAGAGTTACGTAAACTGGACGTAGTGCCACAGGCTGAAAGAAAAAGTACTAAAGCTAATATTATTAATTTTTTCATAAGCTAAAATTTCTATTACTATATGGTTTTTAAGAAAGGGGATCGTAGTGCAAATTAAAATATTAGTCAACGTTAAGTTATATAATTTTTTTACTAATAGAGTAATGAGTATAATCCTATGATTTATTATGTTGATAATATTTGTTTCTAATTCCAGCATTTAACAATTTAATGGCTTCGCTTACATTTGAGAAAATATGCTCGATTTCGGTTTCTGATTCATGTTCAAGCATTACTCTGATAACTGGTTCTGTACCAGATTTTCTTATAGAAATACGGCCATATATACCTAGCTCTTGTTGAAATTTATTTGTTAATTCTGTTAGTTGTTCTGGTCTGAATACATCAATGTTTTCGTATTTGATATTGAAAATTTTTTGAGGTATTTCTTTATATGTATTACATAACTTAGAAATACTACCAGCATTACTATCTACGAAATAAGCAAGAATTTGTAGAGCAGCAATTATACCATCGCCAGTAAATCCAAAATCTGCATTGATAATATGACCAGATTGTTCCCCGCCTAAATTGAGTTCTTTATCACTCATTGCTTTTGCTACATATCTATCTCCTACTTGAGTTCTAATTAATGAAATATTATGCTGTGCTAAGTATTTTTCGAAATTTAGATTAGACATTGTTGTTGCAACAACTGTATTTTGGGCTAGTTTATTTTTTGATTTCAAGTAAACTGCAGTAGCAGCCAGTATTTTATCTCCATTAATAAGATTACCTAACTCATCGATTAAAATTACTCTATCAGCATCGCCATCTAAAACTATTCCTAGATCTGCTTTATTTTGCAGGACATGCTTTACTGCTTCTTGAGGATGAATAGAGCCACAATCCTCATTAATATTTAGTCCATCTGGTCTGTTTCCTATATGAATAACTTCAGCGCCTAGTTCCCAGAAGACATTTTTTACTATATGGTATGAAGCACCATTAGCAGAATCGATTACAATTTTTAAATCATTTAAGTTTTTGCTTTTTGGAAATGTATTCTTTACAAATTCAATATATCTACCAGGAGCATCATCTAGTCTAATAGCCTTACCTAAATCATTTACTTTTGCAAAAGAAATATTATCTGGATATGAAAGCATAAGATTTTCTATTTTAGCTTCCATTGCTGAATCAATTTTGAGTCCTTGGGAAGTAAAGGCCTTAATACCATTATATTGAAATGGGTTATGTGATGCAGAAAGTACGATACCAAGATCTGCTCTTAGTGATTTAGTGAGCATTGCGACAGCAGGGGTAGGCATTGGTCCTACAAGTAGGACATCGATACCAACAGCAATAAATCCTGAAGTTAGAGCTGGCTCAAGTAAATATCCTGACAATCTAGTGTCTTTTCCTATAACTACTTTATGTTTATGACTGCCATTTTTAAATATTGTGCCTATTGCCATGCCAAGTTTCATAACAACTTCAGCAGTCATAATTCCTTCATTTGCTATTCCTCTAATGCCATCAGTGCCAAAGAATTTTCCCATATTTTAATATGATTTATTTTTTACTTTTTGTTTTGCGAGTGCTAGTGGAAGATTTTTTTGATGTACTAGTCTTCCTTTTTTTTTCTTTACTATCTTTTTTGGTGGTAGGTAAATCTTTAGAAGACTTCTTAGTAGTTGTGGTATTTTTTTTCTTCTTACCAAATGCTAATTCATATAGTTCATCTCCTGTAAGAGTTTCTTTTGTTAGTAAGGCTTTGGCAATTTTATGCAGTTGATTCTTATGTGTGGTAAGAATTTTATGAGCTAATTTATATCCATTATCAACTAATGACTTAACTTCTTTATCTATTAAGTCTTCAGTATTTGAAGAATACATTTTTTGTTGTTGATGTGCATAGACATCTTGACTGTTCCCGCCATAATAAAGTGGTCCAACCTTGTCACTCATTCCCCATTCACGCACCATTGCTCTTGCATATGCGGTAGCTGCTTTAATATCTTGTGCCGCACCAGAAGTTACTTTTTTATGTCCTAATATAATTTCTTCGGCTGCTCTTCCACCCATTGCTATAGCTATGTCTGCTTCAAATTTTTCACGATTCTTGGAAGTTTCAGATTCTGGTAATCTCATTACCATACCAAGTGCACGTCCTCTAGGTACGATGGTAGCTTTGTGAATAGGATCAGCTTCAGGACAATGCAAGGTTACTAATGCGTGTCCGCCTTCATGGTATGCTGTTATTCTTTTTTCCTCTTCACTCATCATCATGGATTTACGTTGAGGTCCCATCATTACTTTATCTCTTGCTTCTTCTAATTCATCTATGGTGACGATTTTTTTGTTACGTCTTGCAGCTAACAATGCCGATTCATTTACTAGATTAGCTAAATCAGCTCCAGTAAAACCCGGTGTTCCTTTTGCTATTGTTTTTAGGCTAACACCTGGTGCCATAACAATTTTTTTTGCATGAACTTCGAGAATTGCTTCACGGCCTTTAACATCAGGGGCAGATACAAAAATTTGTCTATCAAATCTTCCAGGACGCATTAATGCTGGGTCTAAAACATCAGGTCTATTGGTTGCTGCAATTATTATTATGCTATCATTTATTTGGAAGCCATCCATTTCAACAAGCAATTGGTTTAAGGTTTGTTCCCTTTCATCATTTCCACCACCAATACCTACACCTCTATGTCTTCCAACTGCATCAATTTCATCTATAAATATTATACAAGGTGCATTTTTTTTACCTTGAGCAAACATATCCCGTACTCTGCTTGCACCAACACCCACAAACATTTCTACAAAATCAGATCCAGAAATTGTGAAGAATGGCACATTTGCTTCACCTGCAACAGCTCTAGCAATCAATGTTTTACCAGTACCAGGAGGACCAATTAATATGCAGCCTCTTGGAATGCGTCCACCTAAAGCTTGAAATTTTTTTGGATTCTTAAGAAATTCTACTAATTCTACTAATTCTTCTTGAGCCTCATCTATTCCTGCTACATCTGCAAAAGTTATTTTTGCTAATTTATTGCCTTGCATTTGAGCTCGAGAACGACCAAAGCCCATCGCTTTACCAGCACCAGCACCCATTTGCCTCATAAAAAATATCCAAACACCAATAAGAAGAATCATTGGCAACCATGAGATAATCATTGTAATGAAAGAGGACATTTTAGTTTCAATAGGTGCAGCAGTAATTGCTACCTTATTATTTTTTAAGACATCTACTAAGTTTGGATAATTTGGGATATATGTAATGAAGTTGTTGCCATCTGATAATTTACCCTCGACATTATGGCCTCTGATTACGACGCTAGAAACTTCTTTTTTTTCTACTTTATTTAAGAAGTCTGAAAATGATAAATCAGTAACATTCTCTCCACTTCTTTTTTGTATAATATCGAATACAATTACAGCTCCTAAAATTATAGCTAACCAAATAATAATATTTCTTTTGAAGTTCATAGTAATTTTATTTTCGTTTTTAAATTCCTGGATTTTTTGAGTACGATTAGTATATTGCCATCAATGAGCAAAAAATGGAAGAGAAAATATCTTATACCATATGTTTTACTAAGATTGAAGATATTTGGTTGTGATTTACATACTCATTGTACATATTTTCTTTCTTAAAACATCGTAATCTTCAAGTGTAATGGGTATAGCGAAAGCTGGCGGAGGGAGGGGGATTCGAACCCCCGATACGGCTTATCACCGTATAACGGTTTAGCAAACCGCCGCCTTCAGCCACTCGGCCACCCCTCCATGGGATTATAAAATTTATATCATGCTGTTTGTTCATGCAACTATAGTTTTTAGAAATTTAACTTTTACTAAACTTATGTTAAAGTGAAGGGATAGTAAATACAGAATCATGAAATTAAAAGATTTAATCACATTTAAAGATTCAAAGTTTATTTTTGATGTTTTATTTCAAAAAGATCATAATGCTAGATTTGTTGGTGGTTGTGTACGAAGCTCTCTGTTAAATCAAGAGATTACAGATATTGATATAGGTACTGCTCTTTATCCTAATGAAGTTGAAAAATTATTTAGTAAATATTCAAATGTAAAAATAATTGATGTTGGTAAGGAATATGGAACTATTATAATTGTAATAAACCATCATAGCTATGAAATTACTACATTACGAAGAGATGTACATACGGATGGTAGATATGCAGTTGTAGAATATACGAAAGATTGGCAAGAGGATGCGTCTAGAAGAGATTTTACAATAAATGCTATGAGTTATTCTCCTAAAGAGGATAGATTGTATGATTATTTTAATGGACAAAGTGATTTAAAAATAGGTCTTATTAAATTTATTGGTGATCCCGATAAGAGAATTCAGGAGGATTATTTAAGAATATTGAGGTTATTTAGGTTTTATGCTTATTGTGGTAAAGCAATTGATAATGCATCACTTGTAGCTTGTAAAAAATATGCTCAATTTATAAAACAGCTTTCTCAAGAAAGAAAGATGAAAGAATTATATCAAATTGTAATTCATAGTGAATATATTGAAACCCTTCAATTGATGGCACAAAATGAAATTATAGAGCATGTATCTTCGATGCCAGATTGGTATTCTGGTATTAATCTATGTCAGAAACTAGAAAAAATTTGTATTGAGTATGATGTTAAATTAGCAGTGTTACTAAAAATATTTGCATTATTTTATAAGAAAGACATATCTTCATCACAGATAGCAAAAGAATTTGTGACATTGTCTAAAGAGGATAAAAAATATTTAACAGCACTTACTAAGTTTGTTGGAGGTGTTACATTATCTCAAGTGATAACTAAGCCACATTATTATTGTTATTATTATTCTGAAGTTTTACTCGATGGTTTTTTATATATGCAATCTAGAAAAGAACAAATACCAAAAAATGATAAAGATAATTTCAAAAAAATCACAAATATAATGGAAAAAATACCAGCCTTTCCTTTAACTGGTTCTGATCTTATATCCAAATTTGCTTTAAAACCTGGCAAAGAATTAGGTGAATTACTAAAAATTGCTAAAGATTTTTGGATAGAATCTGAGTTTAAATTAAGTAAGACAGATTTATTGGTTTATATAAAACGAAACATATCTACTACACCTAAAAACCTCTGATTTTTAAGTATATTATATTAAACAAAAGTTTTTGTAGGAATATTTTTAATAATCAGAAGTAAAATTATCAATGTTTGAGGATTCTCCTGCTATTTTTTGAGAATTTTCTAAGCTATCACAATGGAATAATATTTCTGTTGCTACCTTATCATCTTGCAGCAGAGCTCCTATAGTGAATGCGGTTGCTACACATACTATTTTATCTAACATATTTTATACTTCAATTTTAACATTATTATTTGTGCCTATACAGTCTAAGTAGTTCTCGAATAAAGTTTCTGAGTTGTTTACATAAGTAGGAGAGAAACTATTTTTTAAATCATACTGTATAAAGAACGATTCCCCATTATACTCAAAGTTTGGTGCTGTACAAGGATTTTGACTATTATGATCAGTGCTTGATATAAACTCCTTTGCTACTTCTTTATAAACTTTTTCAATCAAGTAATTTGTTCCAGGGATGAGTGCATGATCTATAGGATTGAAAGAAAAAACTCTTAGAGGTAACACAAATGGAGCAGGTATATATTCTTTTATAAGAGTTTTTGTGCTTCCAGTTAGTACTGCTAATGGAGCAATGTAGAAGATTTGTTCTTTATAAGTTGCATTATAAGATAAGTAATCATTTAGTTCATCTGGGTTGATAACTGGTATTACTTCTGTTGGAAAAACTTGATTATCGTTGTTATATTCAATAATATGATTTTGTACTATTGGGGTACCTACATTAAATGAATATAATTTATTACAAAATGTATCAATAAAATTATTCTCAAAAGCACTAAATTGTGTCGTGTCAATATTGAGTAGTGTTAGTGTAGCTTTTTTTATAATGCTGTAGTTAATGCTGTTAAGGCCAGAAATAGCTATTTTTAGTGATATAGCACGGTAATTCATCGCGGCTTAATATTTGTTAATACAACGATATAAATATTAACATAATTAAACTAAATAAGCAAATTCTCTATAATAATCTTTAAGTGGGTATATTTTTATTTTGCGAAATACAAGTATTGTTGGTAGATATTAATCAAAATAACACAACATACAAATACATATATAAGCATTAAATATCCTTTATTATTATATATAGTAATGCGTTGAGTAGTAGATTTCTTTATATAGCGTGATTGCCACACTAATAACGCTGGGAGCAATACTAATAATAGTGATCCGCCGATACCTCCTGCATAATTTAATGCAACTAAAAATAAATTAGGGTTTACGAGTGTAATAATAGTTGGCGGAAGAAATGTAATAAGCAATATAGTGATTTTATTGAATCCTTTTTTGTTTAAATTTAATCCATCGGATAAGAAATCGAATAGTCCTAGTGAAACTCCTATAAAAGAAGTTGTTATTGCAAAAAAACTAAAAAATTGTCCAAATAAGTTGACTGTTTTTATTTGTGTCAAATGTCCTAAAGAGTAAATAGCAGAATGTCCTTTTGCTTTGGCCATTAATAATCCATATTCTCCATCTAATGGAATAATGCCTAAAATTAAAAACTCCCAAAGCAAGTAAATGATAAAGGTTAAGCTTGTGCCTAATATAATAGCGTATCGTAAGCTTTTTGCATTTTTTTTTAGGTAGTCTGAAAGAGTTGGAATTAGATGCTGATAGCCAAAGGAAACTAAAATAATTGGCAAAGAAATATATGCTTTATTCCATTGTATTTTTGTTAATAATTGGGGTTGAATATATTTCGTCCCTAAGATTACAAAAAATAAATAGGAAATTATTAATCCTGCCATTAAGAAAAGATTAATTCTATCCACCATTTGTGTTCCTTGATAAACAAAAACAGCAAAAACTATTACAAAAAGCAACATTGTTATAGATGGAGAAAAAATATCTCCTGTCATATGTTGAATAAATTCTGCACCTCCTGATATATATGCAATATTTAAGCAATAAAAGATAGATATATAGACAATCCAAGTGAATATCCGACCTTTGTTACCCAAATATTTATATGCCATGGAAGAGATATTTGTATTGGCGGGCATTTTTAGACAAATTTCTGAATATAATAATCCTGTTGTTGTCATTATAAACCAGCATAATAAGAAGATGACTATTGCTGGGAGAAACCCTCCAGCTGCTGTAATGACAGGTAGGCCTAACATTCCTGCACCTACAGAAGTTCCTGTAATGAGTAGTGCTGCTCCTAAAATACGACGAAAATTCATAAGTTTTTTACTAATTTGATTCAATAAATTTAGTAGCAACTAGAAAAATTTCTACAGAATTCTTTCTACTTGCTTGTGGTTTAAAAAATTTTACTTGAGCAAAACATGTTTTTAATTTGTCTGCAAGATCTTTTTCTTGTCCTCCTTGGAAGGTTTTGATAATTAAAGAACCATCCTTTTTTAAGACATTTTTAGCAAACTCAAATACATCTTCACCTAAAGCAATAATTTGTAAATGATCCAAATCTCTGTGACCAGAAGCATTAGGGGCCATATCGGATAATATTATATCTGGTTTATTGGATTTATCATTTAAAATAGCTAGAATTTTTTTTAATGTGTTTTCATGTGTAAAATCTCCAAGTATAAATTCTACGTTTTTATCTTGTTTTAAAGGAAGTAAATCAACAGCAATTATTTGTTTGGGATTAGTTTTTAAAGCAACTTGTATCCAACTACCAGGAGCTGCCCCTAAGTCAATAATGACTTTGCCTCTACCTAAAATGTGAAATTTAGAATCTATCTCTAGTAATTTATAAGCTGCACGTGATATGTAGCCATCTTTTTTAGCTTGTGTGATGTAAGGATCATTTAATTGACGCTGCAACCATTTAGTAGAAGATGTTTTACGTCCTTTAGCAGTTTTTACTTTTGTGAATTTTTTTCTATGCATTGTTATTTAATTTTTTGCATGTGCAGGATGTAAGAAAATGCTTTCTAATTCTTTGATATGGCTAATTTCTGTTATCGTCATTTCACCACTTTGTTTTTTTGTAATTTTATTATTACGTGGTATTATTGCATTTTTAAAGCCTAGCTTCGTTGCTTCTTTTAGTCTATATTCAATTTTATTTACTTTTCTTACTTCTCCTAGTAAGCCAATTTCTCCAAATACTACAGTAGCATTTTCAATTACGGTATTTTTAAAAGCTGAAATTAAAGCACATATAACAGCTAAATCAATTGCTGGTTCTATTATTTTTAGACCTCCTACTATATTTAGATAAACCTCATGAGAGGCTAGATGTAGACCATATCGGGCTGATAATACTGCTAGTATCATTGAAAGTCTGTTAAGTTCCCATCCTACAACAGCTCTTCTTGGAGCAATCATGTTAGAAGGCACAACTAGTCCTTGTACTTCTACTAATATTGGTCTTGTGCCTTCTATGCCTGCGAATACTACAGAGCCACTGGCATTTGCTTTGCGTTCTGATAGAAAAAGTGAAGACGGATTTTTAACTTCTTTTAGACCAGACTCAGACATTTCAAATACGCCAATCTCATTAACGTTCCCAAATCTATTTTTAACAGAACGTAAAATTCTATAATCATTTGCTGATTCTCCGTCGAGATATAGAACTGTATCAACCATATGTTCTAAGACTTTTGGTCCAGCGATTTGTCCATCTTTAGTGACATGCCCTATAAGAATTAATACAAAGTTTTTTCTTTTAGCTAAAGCAATTAATTCATGTGCTGATGTTCTTACTTGAGAAACAGTTCCTGGTGCAGAAGGTATTTCGGGGATAAACATTGTTTGAATTGAATCAATTATCATTAGATCCAACTTCATATTTATGCTTTCAATTGTAGAAGTTAAGTTGCTTATGTTAGTTCCCATCACTATATGAAGTTTAGATTTATTGGGATTTAAGCGTTGCATATGAAGTTTAACTTGTTCTATTGATTCTTCTCCTGTGACATAAAGACAATTTTTTGTCTGACTAAGTTTATTAGATACTTGCAATAATAAGGTAGATTTTCCAATTCCTGGACTACCCCCAATTAGGATAGTAGATCCTGGTACTAATCCTCCTCCAGCGACTCTATCAAATTCTTCTATGTTAGAAATTATATGTTGTCTAGGATTGGAATTTACAGAAGATAAATTTTCTATTTTATAGGCAGTTCCTTTTTGAGTTTGTCTCGATTCTATGCCTGCTTCCACTTCTTCTACTTGGATTGTATTCCATTTATTACAATCTATACATTGTCCTTGCCATTTGTTATAGCTTGATCCACAATTTTGGCAGAGATATCTGAAATTTTTGGTCATTATTTTTATGAGTTAAATACTTTAGTCTAAAGCACTATATTATAAGCTACTTATTATTTATAGTAACTAAAGTTTTTAAGTTAATACGACTTGATAATAAATTAAATCTGAACGGTAGTATGGCGATGGAGAATAAAGAGCCTATTATTATTCCTATCCATATTCCTATACCTCCAAATTGTAATGTGAAACCTAGTAAATATGCACATGGTATAGCAATAATCCAGAAGCTTATAAGGATAACTATAGATGGTACTTTAGTATCTTTTAGTCCTCGTAGTGCTCCGGTGCTAACTAGGCGTATGCAATCGAGAATAATTAAGATTCCTACCATTGATAAGAAATTAGATGTTTCAGATACCAATGTTTGTGATGAGGAAGTTTTAGTGTTAATATCTAAATTAATCACAAAGTTGGGAAAGTAGATATATATTATACTAAATACTAACATTAGAATAACTCCAATTAGGAGATTAATTAATGCTGATGAGCGTAAGGCTAGCTTGTTGTTTTTCCCCACTTCAATTCCTGTTCTAATTGCAGCAGTACGAAGCAGTGCTATACCTACTACAAAAGCTAATGTTAAATATTGATAAGATATTTGGTATGCGACTAGAGTTTCTGTTCCTAGTTTGCCCATCATAATTGCTATAACAGCAAATAAGCCTATTTCTGTTATCAGTGTAAATCCTATAGGTATTCCAAGTCGTACTAAGTCATAGAAAATTTTTAGATCAATTTTTAGTAGATTCTTGAATAACTCGTAGCGTTTGAATTGTTTAGAATAAGATAAATAAAAAATTAAAGGGATTAAAAGAATATAATATGAGCTTGCTACTGCATATCCAATGCCGTTGAGTCCTAATTTTGGAAATCCTAACTTACCGAATAAGAGCAGGTAAGTAAGAAATATTTGTATTGGAACGACAATTATTCCCATAATTGTAACTAGGTGTGCTTTGTTGATACCCATAAAAAAATGTTTAATTATTGTTGTTAAGTTACGTGGTAATACTATTAATGATAGGGTATGAAAAGCAGGAGTAATTAACTTAATTACTAAGGGGTCTTGTTTTGTCTTTGCTAAAATTATTGGACATAGCCATAAAATTGTCATTAATATTGGTGTAGAAAGTATTGCTACCCATAGTCCTTGACGAAAACAAATTCCAATATTCGAAAAATTTTTTGCTCCGAAGTTATGTGAAACTAATATACTTGTGGAAGCAAATAGTCCTGTGAAAAATGCAATAAACATTAAATAAATATCCCATAAGAGACCATATGTAGCTAACTCTACACTACCTAAATGTGCTGTCATTGAAGTTGTAAAGAAGCCGTTTAAATCAAATATTATTTGAGCAAATATTAACGGTATAGCAATTTTGGATGATTCTTTTATTTCATCAAAGATAGCTGATGTAAATTGTTTATAACCCATATATGAAAAGAGAAATCTAAGTTTGAATTTATAATCTTATTAGTAAGTTTACTACTTGGGGCATTATTGTTTCAACGAAAAGTTGTTAAATTTGTTACAATATATAAAATTTAACAATTCAGAGATAGAAACATTTATATAAAAAAGAAATTTGCGTATACTTAATAACATACAAATTTTTATTGAAAATAAATATTATTAAATTATAAATATAAGCTTTTAAGATTTTTATAAATTAAATGTTTATGATTGGTACTTTATTTACTTTAAAGCAAATATTGCCTTTTTTAGAAAAGTTTGATGACATCTTATGGTCATACATAGGTGTTTATTTTATATTACTAACAGGATTATATTTTACAATAAAATCTAAAGGATTCCAATTTAAAGCTATAGCAAAGGTCAGTTCTACTTATAAGCATCTTTATGGTGCTTCTAAGGATAAAGAAGCAAAGGGGATTAATCCATTTAAGCTTTATTTTGCATCAGTTGGAGGGATGATAGGCATTGGTAACTTAGTAGTAGTTGTTACTGCAATTACTGCAGGAGGACCAGGAGCACTTTTATGGTTATGGGCTTCTTCTTTTGCTGGCATGTTACTGAAATATTCAGAAATATTTTTAGGGGTAAAGTTTAGAGAGTCCAATAACAAAGGTGGTTATGATGGTGGACCAATGTTTTATCTCAAGAAAGCTTTTAATATTAAAATTCTACCAATTCTTTCAGCTATTTTGTTGTGTGTTTATGGTGCTGAAGTAGTGCAATTTAAGGCAATAAGCGATACTATATCGCAAACTTTTAGCATAGATTGGTTATTAGTTGCAGTTATAATATCTGCTTTGGTTTTATATTCTGCTATAGGTGGGGTAAGAAGGCTTGCAACTATTTGTACAGTTATTATGCCATTTTTTTTAATTGCATATTTTTTCATGTGCTTATGGGTTATTGGTAGCAACTTTCATTTATTGCCTAATCTTTTGCTGACAGTGGTTAAATCTGCGTTTGTTGGTCATGCTCCTGTTGCTGGATTTTTAGGTAGTACAGCACTTGCATCTATTCAGTATGGTGTAGCAAGAGCTGTTTACTCAGGTGATATAGGTATTGGGTATGATTCAATTGTGCAGAGCGAAACGAAAACTAAACATCCAGAGTATCAGGCAAGACTTGCAATATTTGGACAATTAACTGATACAATAATTTGTACTTGTACTGTACTTGTTGTGTTGTTAACAGGAGCTTGGTATGATCCATCTGTAAAAGAACCATCTCAGTATATTATTAAAGCACTCTCTTTGTACTTTCCGTATGTTGGTGTGTTTATGAGCATTCTGTTTTTCATAACAGGTTATTCAACAATAATTGCCTATTTTACTGTAGGCACAAAATGTGCAAGTTTTATTATGCCTAAAATTGGCAAAAAAATTTATGTAACATTTGGTATTATAGCGTTCTTACTAACAAAGTATTTTGATCAGAGTACCTTAATATTGATAATGAGTATTTCTGGGGGATTATTAATTGTAATGAATATTTCCGCTATAATTAAACTGCGTAATTATATAAAGTTTCGTTAAAATAGAATATGCTATTATATAGCATCTAATAGGCTAGTGTATTAGGAAGTCTAGTTTTGTTGCGTAATTTCAAGATGTTATGTGTTTGTACAGTTCACGTTTTTCTTGAGTTATTAATAAAAATCAACTAATACATAGAGGTATTAAAAAATCAAATCAAATAAACAAAGAATATGTTGCCTGATTTTATAACTGATCTATCAAGTATCTCTGAGATATCTTTAGCAGAAAATATAGCAAATTCGCTGTTAATACCTCAAAATATATGTGAGGAAAATAATGATTTTGAGCTTCCTGATGTAACTACTACACCTGAAGAGCATTTTCATTTTTTTGACTTGAATCTATCTCAACAAAAACTCAACATAATAAATGAGCTAAAATTTTCTACAAGCGTTGTTCTTGGACGTGATAAAGGAAGTATAATAAGAGGCTTAAATTATGCAGATTCAGATAATAAAATTTATGCAGAGGAAGCAGCAGATATTATTTATCATATTTCTAGCAATGTTGAAACACAATTAAAACAGCAGCTCAATTGTCATGTAAGCTGTAATACCGAGTTGTTTGTCCAATCTAAACGTGCAGATAATGAATTAGGTTGGCATGTTGATGGTGGGTGTAGGGATGATGCATGTCCAGTTAAAACATGGAGAAGTATTATAGTATTAAGAGGACCGTCTACTCCTTTTCAACCAATTTCTTATAGTCAGTTAGAAGATGAAACATATAATTTAGATTGGAATTCTGATAAGATAATGAAAGCAATGTCAGGAAAACAAGAAGTGGTATTTAATAATAAAGCAGTTCATGGCATTCCTCCTATAAAAAAAGATCGTTTGAGAATTTTATGTCAGAGTGTTCCTGGCTTTTAGATAAATTAAAATCGGAAATAATATATTAATTGTACTTAAAGAATTCTAGTTCTAAAGATAGAAAATAAAGTTAATATCAAAGTTCAAAAATTTGTAAATATCGTTGATATACCTGTCCTCGCAGGGGGTATAAAAACTGGAGTCTTCAGGTATGGTTGAGTCATATTTTTTGTATAAGTTCAAAGTTTTATTCTCTAACGGTGTGCTATGTGTGAACTTGATCTAAAATTGATAACTTTATAGTTTTTCGAGAGTCTTTGGAAATACTGTTACTTTATGTTTCTTATATAAGTAATTTAGGAACTCTTGATTAATTCCATCTGTAATAAAGTTTGCTAATTTTGCTTCTATAATTTTAGCTTGTTCAGAGGAAGGTTCTTCTGATGGTAATTGGATTTTTTTGACAAGAGCAAGTTGGAAAATATTTGTTTTTTTAGATCTAAAAATATTTGTGTATGAGTTTTTATTTTTCAGGCTAAATATACTCATTAGTAAGTTGGCATCAATGTTAGGTGATGTTTTGCTTATAGTTATTTCTTGTACTGATATATTAGGATTATCTTTTATAATATCTTTCAGAGATTTTTTTTCAGATGTTATTAGATTATAAAATTTTACAGCTTTTTCTTGAGATATTTTTTCTTTTTGCTCTAGCTGTATAAGTTTAATGATTTCTTTTTTAGTTTCTTCGTCTAATGGTTTGTGGTGAGTATCATAAATCTTAGAGACATTTAATATGTAATACCCAGATGCAATTTTATTTCCATCAATTAATATAGTATCAGATGGTTCATTTTCACTCGTCGAAAATACTTGAGTTAGAAATTGATTAAATTGAGGGATATTTTGAGAATTGCTACGGCTTATTTTTTCTACAAATTTATACGGCAATTTATGCTTTGTAGCTATTTCTTTAAGAGTGTTTCCAGCTGAAATTTCCTCTTCTATTTTTTTGACTTTATCATAAATTAGCTTGTTTATTTTATTGTTAACAAGATTATTGATTATTTCTATATTATTTGGTTTATTGTTCTTTATAAGATCATTTTTAATTTCTTCTTTTAGTTGGTTTATTTTATTTTTATACTCATCAGGAGTAATTGTGACATATTCAACGTCTCTAGACTCAGGAATTGCAAATTTATTTTTATGAGTGGAGTAGTAACTTTTTATATCTTTATCTGTAATAGGAGTATTAGTACTGCTTTCTGAAAGTTTTATAGTTATTAAATCAACAACTCTTTTTTGTTCTTCATAGTTATAAAATTCTCTAATTAGTTTTTTGGATGGAGAATAAGTTGTGAAAATAGAGCTTAATATATTAATAGCAAGTTCGTCTTTGATGTTAGCTAGGAATTTGGATGCGTGAATTCCATTCATAGCAAGAGCATTTTTAAAAACATTTTTGTCAAATTTACCATCTTTATCTTTAAAGACTGACATTTTTCTTATAGTTTTTAAAGCTACATTTTCGCCGATAATTAAACCAAGACTATTAGCTTCTGCCTTTAACAGTTCGTTTTGTATTAGAATCTTTAATATTTCTTGATTGATATTTGAATCATCTATAGATTGCTTATATTTATTTGTGTTTCGTAGAAAGTTTGTTTTTACTCTTTTGAAATCTATTACGCTAACAAAATTTTTGTCCCCAATAGTAGCTACATAATTTTGGTTATTACTTCCTATCTTAATGCCCCAAATTATAAGGCTTAATGCAAGAATCAGTAATAGAATTTTTGCTAAAGGGCTTTCAGAGAATTTTCTTAATTTTATAAACATTCTTATTAATAATGATTAGATTGATTTTTTGTAGTTAAGCAGTTTAGTTTAATTACTTATGTATTTTACTATTTGATTTTAAATTATCTATAGAATCTTGTTTTCTGTTATTTTTTACTTTAGATGATGTAGAATTGTTGTTTTTAGTTTGAGAATTATTGAGTTGTTTTGAAGAGGTTTGATTACCATTTGCAAATGGTGGTTTTTTTAACTTTTGTTTTGATATATTAGAATTTGAGGCTGTTTTCTTAGCTTTTGTTGAATTTTTGTTTCTTTGTGGAGATGGCAAGTTAAAATTAGGTGGTATGGATAAAGGTGGTCTAGTTGATATGTTTGATTCATTTGGTGTTGTATGATCTAGTTTAAAGATTTTAGAGCAGCTACTCAGAAGAAGAGTTGCAGTAACAGTGATGAATAAAATAGTGAGAGTTAATAATTTATTTTTCATAATTTTTTGTTAAATATTATATTCCAGATAAGTATGGCTCCACCTAAACAAACAGAGGAATCAGCAATATTAAAAGCTGGCCAGTGAAAATCTGCTATATGCAGGTCTATAAAATCAAATACTGCACCGTATTTGATTCTGTCAATTAAGTTTCCTAAAGCTCCTCCTAGTATAAGTATATAAATTATTTTCATAATTTGTACAGAAGTCTTTAATAAGAGATATGTCAGTATTAAGGAAATAATGCCTGTTATAATTGTAAATATTATATTGCTATATCTTCCAGAAAACATTCCAAAAGATATTCCTTCATTCCATACATACACTAAATTCAAGAATTTATTAACTTGAATTGGATGTATGCTTTGTGCAAGCATATAGGTTTTACTTGTTTGATCTAATGCAACAATCATTATCAATATAAGAATAGAAGAAATATGTCGCATAATTTGTTGATTGCTATACTTGAATATTTACTAATGTTCCACAATAACTTGACTTTGGTGGTTTGTGAAGTGAAAAAATTAGTCTTATAAACCCCAGCTATGGATTACAAAAACATTATATTTTTGTCTATTTTTGCTGCAAATCAGCAATTTTTTTTTGAAATAGCTAGGCTATTCCTTCATAAAAATTACTAATTTTCGCTAAAAATATCCTAAAACTCTAAAATCTTTGTAATCCATAGCTGGGGTTATAAACGTCTATAAATGTTTAGGACTGCTTTTCCATATTTTCTTGAGATAATTAAGGCGTAGTTTGAATCTAATGTGTATTTTTCTTTTTCATGACTTTCAATTACTAATAGAGCATCTTCAGATAACCACTCTTTAGAAGTGAGTTCAAGTATTGGGTCTAAGATTAGATTTTTATTAAAAGGTGGATCAATGAAAGCTATTGAAACTTTTTGAGTAATATTAGATGGAGGGTAAGGTAAGTTTGTAGCATCACTTTTAATAATATTAACTTGAGACTGTATGCCTAGTTTTTTTGTATTAGCCTCAAGGGTTTTTATATTATGAATATTGTTTTCTATTATTATGCTTTTATTTGCTCCTCTTGAAATTGCTTCAAAAGTTAAAGCACCTGTGCCACCGAAAAGATCTATTGTAATTGCTTCTTCTAAAATAGGTTTATTAGTATTTTTATTTATAAATTTTCCGCTTGAGAGGGTGCTAAAAATAGCTTCTTTGACCCTTCCTGTCGTCGGTCTGTAATCATTTTCTTTTGTTATTAAAATATTTCTACCTTTAAGGGCGCCTGAAATTATTCTCATAATGTTTTATTTTAGAATTAAGTTCTAATCTTAATGAATTAAGCTGAGTTTGCTATCTAAAAAACAAACTATATTGATTGTATCTGTGTCGTTTTTATTGATCATCCCAATAATCGGAATATAGATTTTGTATTGCAGTTTAAATCTTAACAGTTACTTAACTTATTCTTTTTATAATAATAAATATTAATGAATAGGTGGTAGAAATGGCTAAAAGAAAGTACTCAAGTGAAGAGATTGCTTTGATATTAGAACATATGCGAAATTTAGAATCTCAAAATCAATCATTAAGACAAGAAAACGAAGAATATAAAGTAGAGTTAGAACATTCTAGGGATGTTAGTAGTAGAGCACAAGATGAAATAAATATATATGATGAACATGTAGAAGATTTAAAAAGGGATGTTTCTAGTTTGACTAAGGAAATAGAGGTAGCAGAACGAGAAAGTGCAACAACTAGAGAGGATATGAATGTGATAAGAGACGAATTGGCAATGACAAAAGATCTTCTTAAAAAAAGAGAGGAAGAAGTTGAAAGAGAGCGGAAGGCACATGCTGCAGAGCTTAAGGCTATGGATAAAAAACATGGTACAGAAGTAGGTGATTTGCACAAAAAACTGGATGAGTCTCTAGGGTTAGTAGAATCTGTATCAGATAGGGATAGGAAAGCAATTAATGCATTAAAGGCAAAAGTTGAAGAATTATCACGTATAAATGAAGAGTATGTAAATGGAATCAATGAACGGGATGCTTTGATAGATGAATTTGCTTCACTGAATGAAGGGCTGCAAAGTCAATTAAGTGTAAGTGAGGATGAACGAAAAGAATTAGAAGGTATATTAGAAAGGATAGAACCGCCTGTGAAGCACGAAGATGTCAAAAGAGTATCAGTTATAGAGGATGGAAAAAGTTTGGCTGAAGAGATATCAGAAGTAGGTCGTGGTGATACTAGTGAATATGACGTGCATTCTGGGGAAGAATATGGCGAGCTTGAAGATGAAATAGAGAGTCTAAATGCTAAGTTAGTAGATAAGGATAAAAAAATAGCGGAGTTAACGACTACTGTTAGTGGGGCTCAAAAAGAAGTAAGTAGTTTAAAGAAAACATTAGGAAATAAAGTTAGTGAGGTTGAAAAGCTTAAAGCTAAGGTTGCAGAATTAGAAGTCAGATTAAAGAAAAAAGATGATTTATTAGCAGAAAAGGATAGAGAATTAAAAGCAAAAGAGACGCTGTATCAAAAATTGAAGAGAAGGTTGCGTAAAGTAGCAAAGTTGGTGGCTGATAAAGTAAGATCGAAATTATCAAAAATGAGTAAGAAGGATGGGGGAAAGAAGGATATAGGCAAGATTGTTGATCAATTAACAGAATCAATGGAGTCAACCACAGAAAAGTCAAGTCTTACCAGTATTCCTAAAAGGAAAAGAACCTCTAGCCAATCTCGGGGGTTATAGAGCCACTTATAAACTTTGTGCAAGTTTTTGATTTACTACTAATTGTTTAAGAAAGTCTTGTTTGTTTAGTATTTCAAGATTTAGCTTTAAATAGGATATTTTTTCCTGATAATTTTTATTTAATCTTACAAAGTCTTTTTCTGTAGTAATTAGATTTACTTTAAATTTTATAGCTTGCTGTAATAATTTTTCTAAGTCTTTTCTAGTATAATTATAGTGATCTGGATAGCTTAATTTATCAACTAATTTAATTCCTAATTTAGTTAAAGTAGCAAAAAAATTATTTGGGTAAGCTATGCCACAAAAAGCAATATATTTTTTTTTGTGAGAGGTAGGTAATTTGTATTTAGCTATGGCTTTAAAAATTTTTTTATTATCAAAATGCTTTTCAATAATTGCTCTAGATTGCACATGAGAGTTGCCTATCTCATCTATCATTACCACTAAGTTAGTTCTTTTGAGTACAGGCTTTAAAGATTCTCGTAAAGGCCCAGCAGGAAAGATGAGATTATTACCAAAATTTGTATCTTTAGGTATTGCTAGAATTGATAAGTCTTTATAAAAAGAATTATTTTGTAATCCATCATCTGAAATAATAATATCTGCTTTTTTACTAGCCATTTGTAGGGATTTTTTTCTTTCTTGTGCAATGAAAGTAGGGGCTATATTAGCTAATAACAAAGCCTCATCAATAACTTGTTTTGTATTATTAGAAGGAGTAACTTGAGTTGGTTGTTTAATGCTAGAACCATAATTTTTGCAAGAATAAGCTATTTTATAATTATGTGTTAGTAAGATCTGACCAATAGCTATAGCAAGAGGAGTTTTTCCTGATCCGCCTAATGTGATATTGCCAATACAGATTATTTTAGAATTTAAACGAACAGGTGTTTGTATGAAATATTTTAATTTGCTAGCCAATGAATATAGAATAGAAATTGGGTATAAAATTAAAGAAATTATATTTATAGTCTTCCAGAAACTAGGTGGTTTAAGCATAATTATTTGATGTATTGCATCAGATTATCTGTAACTTGAGTGAGGATATTTTTTTTGTTTGCAAGTAGATTTGCAGTATTTTGTTTATAGAAGCTCAATAGCTTTGGATTGCTCCAAAGTTTATTAATCACATTTGCACATTCTTTACTATTTTTGGCAAAGCAGATAGCCTCTTTTGTTTTGAAGTCTTCTATAAGATCTTTACAACTATCTGTATAAGGACCAGATATTATTACTGATCCCAATTGTGCTGGTTCTATGATATTATGTCCACCTATATTTACAAAGCTTCCGCACATAACGGTAATTGGTGCTAAAGCAAAAAACAAACCAGTCTCGCCGATAGTATCTACAATGTAAAAATTAGTTTCAGTAGGAATTTTATTTGAAGATAGAGATCTTAAAATATATGAAAAAGAGGACGCTTTGATCATTTTGCATATTTCAGTAGTACGAATTGGATGTCTTGGGATTAGAATACAAAGTAAATTAGAATATTTTTTCTTTAATCTATTGAAAGTTTCTATTGCTATTTTATCTTCTCCAGGATGAGTGCTTGCAAATAAAACTAACTTTCTTTTGTTTAAGTTTTTTCTTAAATTTTCTAATTCTTTTATATCATAAGGAGGAGGAGGAGCTGAATATTTCAAATTACCAATATATGTTGTGTTGGTAAATCCTAGTTTATGCAATTTTTTTAAATCTGTAGTGCTTTGAGGAAAAAATTGATTTATTTTCCTGAACATTGCTACAGTAACAAATTTAAATAATGCCCATCTTTTAAAAGATGAATCTGAAATTGATGTATTGAGAGAGATTATATTATTAACTTTTGCAGCTTTGGTTAATGTGTATGGCCAGAACTCTGATTCAATAAATACAGTAAGATCAGGTTGCCAGAAATCAATAAATTTTTTTATAGTAAAAAAATTATCTATTGGATAAAGCTGATGTATAACTTTTGGTGGAAGATGTCTTTTTTGTAAAAATTTTAAACTTCCTAAAGTTGTTGAAGTTAATAATATTGTCCCTTTAAATTTTTTATTATGTGCAATAACATTAATTGTGGGTAAGATTGATGCTACTTCTCCTATGCTAGTCGCATGAAACCAAATTAATTTACCCTTAGGACGTGTTGCAAAAGAAGAAATGCCAAACCTTTCTTTAAACCGTGACTTGCTCTCTTTACCCTTTAATAGTCTGAGTAGCATAAAGGAAAATAGAATAGGAGAGATTGTAATATTTAATAACTTATAAAGATGTAATATCATGATTATGTAATTACTAGTTTATCTGCTTGTTTGCAAATTGCATTAAGTTCATTTTTTATTGTAGTATTAAGTAATGACACTTGTTCCTTTGTTACTTGAGGAGGTATTTTTATTGGCTTGCCATAGATTAAAGAAAGTTTCCCAAAGGGCAGGGGCAACATAAATTTATCCCAAGATCTAAAAACTTTTTTTTTGGACATACCTGAAGTAACAGGGATTATACAAAGATTATATTTAGAAGCTATTTTTACTATATTACTATTTATTTCAAATGCTGGTCCACGAGGTCCATCAGGAGTAATTGCTAAACATTCTTTTTGATTAAGTGCTGTAAATATTTTTTTTAAGGAATGAGTGGGATTTTTATTAGATGATCCCCAAATAACTCCTACATTAAAAAATTTACTTACTCGACCTATGATTTTACCATCAGCATGTGCAGAAATAAATATGTTCGTTTTTTTGTTTTTAGGGCGAAGAAAATACATTAATATCATTCTCCCATGCCAAAAAACATAGATTGAAGTTGTATTATGAAACTTTTCTGTATTAAAATATTGTGAATAGATAGTTTTTTTCTTGCTAGTAAGAAATACTATTAAAATATATAAATATGCTAAAAATCCTACAAATTGTGTAGCAAGAAGTTTTCTAATAAAATTTTTATATATAAGCTTTAATGTAGACACGGTTTAAATTTAATTAAGCAAAATGCAAAGAGAAAAAAGACTTTCTTACATAATACAAAATCTTATCTTAATAGCAATTATTATAGTTTCCTCATTAGTTTCTAATCTAACATATTTTAGTGAATATACTCCATTTTATGAAGTAACAATTATTTTCTTTTCCTGCACTATCTATCCTCGTGCCATTTCATTTACTAGTCTTTTGATATATGGAATATTGAGAGATATTTTGTTTGCATATCCAATTGGTTTTTCAGCTCTTCTTTTTTTAAGTTTTAAGAGTTTAATTATTTTTTATGAGGTGAGAGTCGAAAACTGGACAATTTATTTACGGTTTGCTTTGAATTTGATTATTGCTTTAGTGTTTCAAGCGGTAATTTTATCAATAACTTTTAAGTATAATTTTGTGGATTTAACTTATGCTTTTATAAAAAGATGGTATATTACAAGTCTATTATATCCTTGTTTTCATTTATGCTATAGTGCCATGATGAAATTTATTGATAAGAAATATTACCATGTGGCAGACCAGTCCTAAAGAGTTAAGTTCTAAAATTTTTTCTAGGAGAGCTTTTATTGTTCTTGTAGGAAAAGTATTAGTATTGAGTGTAATATTAATTCGATTACTTATATTACAGATTTTTAAAACAAAAGAATATAAGACTCTTTCAGATAACAACAGAATTAAATTTATTCTTATCTACCCTCGAAGAGGAACTATTAGAGACATTAATGGCAAACCATTAGCCTATAATAAAAAAACATATAAGGTATATTTTTATAGGCAAAAGGGAGAATCTTATGAAGCGATACTTAGTCCTGTTTTCAATATTTTAGGTCATTCCAAGAAATCTAAATCGTCTTTATTAAAGTTAGTCAGCAAAACGTCATATCTTAGGCCTGTAGTAATAAAAGATGATGTTACTTGGCAAGATGTAGCACGGATAGAATCAGAAATTCATAGATTGCCAGGTGTTTTTATAGAGAAATCTTTTAAAAGATATTATTCTTTGAGGGAAAAGCTTGCTCATATAATAGGGTATATTGGGCTTCCTAGTCAGAACGAGATTAATAGTTATAAATTGCAATATGCACGTGATATTAAAATAGGCAAAGCAGGTATAGAAGGATATTTAAACCATTCTCTGATTGGTAAGTTTGGTGCTAAGAGGGTAGAAGTGAATGCTAGTAGAGTTGTGGTGCGGGATCTTTCAGTTAAGCCTAGTTCTTCTGGGACTGATACTACATTGACAATTGATGCAGATTGTCAAAATTTTTTATATAGTTTATTACCTAAATCTAGTACTGCTGCAGCTGCTGTAATAGAAGTAAACACTGGTAATATATTATCTATGTGTTCTTCACCTTCTTTTGATCCTAATTTATTTTCTACAGAATTTGATCAGGTGAAATGGCAGCGATTATTACGTGACCAGAATTCTCCTTTTGTAAATAAAGTTATTGGCAAAGCATATCCTCCTGGTTCTACTTGGAAAATTGTTACAGCATTAGCTATTTTGGAAGCTGGTATCGACCCTAACGAGAAAGTTTTATGTAATGGTTCTATTCGGGTAGGGAATAGATTGTTTAAGTGTTGGCGTAGATCAGGTCATGGATATGTCGATCTTTATAAAGCTATTCCTTATTCTTGTAATTGTTATTTTTATAAAAAGGGGATTGAAGTAGGAATAAACAATATTTACAAGATTGCTGAAATATTAGGGTTTGGCAATAAGATAGATATTGAATTGTTAGGAGAATTAAAAGGTATAAACCCAAATAAAAAATGGAAGGAAAATTTGCGTAGTGAAAGCTGGACTCATGGGGATACAGCTAATGCTTCAATAGGACAAGGCTTTGTGCTTGCTACGCCACTACAATTGTTAATGATGATTTCAAGGGTTGCTTCTGGAAAAATGATTTTTCCTTCTTTATTAAAAGATCATGGAAAAAATTTCTCTACAATTGATTTACCATTTAAAAAATCAAACTTGGCAATTTTAAGAAAGGGTTTAATAGACGCTATTAATCATCCTCGTGGTACGAGTTTTAGAAATCGAATACGTAATAAGCAATTTTTAATGGCTGGTAAAACAGGTACTGCACAAGTTATCTCACAAGATACTTCTGCAGGAGGAAAAAAATTTAGTAAAAGATTGCGTAGTCATTCAATATTTGTTGGATATGCTCCAATAGATGTTCCTAAATATGCTTCTGTTGTAATAGTAGATAATGCTGGATGGGGTTCTCTTGCTGCTGCTCCTATTAGTAGAGATGTTCTTCATTTTGTTCAAAAGAGTTTATATACTAATCGTACTTGAAGAGTCCTAGTTTTAAAGACAGAAAATGGAATTAATATCAAGTTTAAAAATTTGCAAATATTGTTGATATTTAAGACATTTTTAAAGGAAGATAGTAGTTTCATTTTCAAACTTAAAAACCGGAGGCTTCAGGTATGATTAGTATAGCTCATTAGAATTAGTTTATCTTCTCTAAGCAGCTTTTAGCAAGTCTCTTTTGCTGTTATAAGCATACTGGTGTGGTAACGTAAATGTAAATGTTGTACCAGTAGGGCTACTGTTATTATCTTCAACTTTAATATAACCCTCATGTAAAACAATAATTTGTTGAGTTACAGATAATCCCAATCCCTTACCTTCAGCAGGGCTTTTAGTTCTACTGCTTTCAAAAAATGGCGTAAATATTTTTGACTTTTCATTTTTTGGTATTCCTACGCCTTGATCAGAAACTGAAATTGCTACTTTATCTTTAGCAGGTTTAATCAGGACTTTTATAACTCCATTATCACTATATTTAATAGCATTTGATAGTAAATTACTCAGCACTTGTTGTATTCTTTTTTCATCACAATTAGCAATTGCCATTTTAGCATTTTTTACTTCTAATTTGATTTTA